>CAZSSM010000019.1:0-92813 GCA_964609385.1 uncultured Planctomycetia bacterium | reverse complement strand
GGTCGACGAGCCGTCCGTAGCGGTCGGGCGTGGGGTCGTTCAGGAAGGCGTGGACGGTCTGAGGATCGGGTGGCAGGCCAGTTAGGTCGAGCGTGACCCGACGGATCAACGCGGCCGGGTCCGCCTCCGAGTTGGGCTCTAGGTCGGCCTTCTCGAGTCGACACAGGATGAACCGGTCGATCGGGTTACGGCACCAATCGGGATCATCGACTTCAGGCGGCTCGGGGCGTTCCGGAACACGATAAGCCCAATGCTCGGGCGCCTCGACGGTCGAAGCCACCGTCTCGGTATTCGACCACAAGGCTCCTTCGGCGATCCAATCAATCAGCAGGGCGACCTGTTCGGAGTCGAGGCGCGGACCGCGCTCGGGCATCACCCAGGTCGGGTCGTCGCCTCGGACCAACTCGATGATCAGGCTGCCCTCAGGGTCGCCTGGAACGATGGCCGGGATCCCGCTGTCGCCGCCCTGCAGGAGGTTGTCCCGATCATCGATTCGGATCCCTCCCGAGCGATTCTGACCGTTGTGGCACTCCAAACAACGTGACTCCAAGAGCGGCCAGACCGCCGCTTCGAAGTCGGGCCCCGAGCGGGCCAACGCTACTCGAGGGGCCATCCAGGCTAGCGTCAGGATGGCAGTCAGGATTTTTATGTTTCGCCAATTGAGTCGCATCGGATCAGATGCCCCACGAAGAATCCCGAAGATCTTAGGATGCGGATTCCCTCCGTACCCTCGAAATCATAACGGATTCTTCGCCTATCCGCGACACGACCAGTCGCGGATCAAGCATGCGTCTCTGTAATACAGAAACCGCCATAACGTTTCCGGATAGTATGCGTGACTTATAAGATCCAGACGATTTCGATAACGAGGATGACGGGACTCGAACCCGCAACCTCTGGCGTGACAGGCCAGTGCTCTAACCAATTGAGCTACATCCCCAGTTGGGTATGGAGTAAGGGTATCGGGCACCTTCGACGGAATCAAGGGCCGATCCGAAACCGGACGCTGAGGGGCCGAGGACGGGACGCTGGAGCATTGGGGCCTCGACGTGGCCTGTGGTCGGCGGTCATCATCGAGAATGCTGGGACGTCAGCGGGTATCGAGATCGGGAGGGTTCTCAATGGTGCAGGGTCAGCGACCGGAGCCGGCCTCGGAGTCGGCACGTCGGTTGGTGAGGCGAATCGCGTCGCGACAGGCGACAGTGGGGATCCTTGGCCTTGGATACGTCGGCCTCCCACTGGTCGAGTTGTTTGCGCAGGCGGGCTTCAGCGTGCTCGGCTTCGACATCGACGCGTCGAAGATCGCCGCGTTGGCCACGGGCCGGAGCTACATCGGTCATATCGCTCACCATCGGATCGCCGAACTGGTCGACGGTGGCCGGTTTGATCCGACCTCCGACCCGGACCGGCTCGCCGAGCCCGACGCGCTGCTGATCTGCGTGCCGACGCCTCTGGGCGAGCACCGCGAGCCCGACCTCCGCGCGGTCGTCGGCACCGGCAATCAGGTTGCACCTCGACTCCGCGCCGAGCAACTGGTTGTCCTGGAGAGCACGACCTATCCAGGCACGACTCGCGACGTACTCCGGCCCGAACTGGAACGCGGGGGCCTGCGCGCTGGCCACGACTTCTTCCTGGCCTACAGCCCCGAGCGCGAGGACCCGGGCAATCCCGACCACTCGGCCGGCATGATCCCCAAAGTCGTCGGCGGCCATGACCCAGACAGTCTGGCGGTCGCCTCTGCGCTCTACGATGCGGTGGTGCCCCAGGTCGTGCCGGTCTCCAGTTGCGAGGTCGCCGAGGCCTGCAAGATCCTGGAGAACACCTATCGCGCCGTCAACATCGCGCTGGTCAACGAGCAGAAGATGATCTACGACGCGATGGGCATCGACATCTGGGAGGTGATCGCGGCGGCCAAGACCAAGCCGTTCGGGTTCCAGGCGTTCTATCCCGGTCCAGGCCTGGGCGGGCACTGCATCCCGATCGACCCGTTCTACCTGAGCTGGGTCGCCAAGCGGCACGGGGTGGTGACGCGGCTCATCGAACTAGCCGGCGAAATCAACACGTCAATGCCTCGCTACGTGATCGACCGGCTCGCCGACGCGCTTAACGACCACGGCAAACCGCTCCGGGACAGCCGGGTGCTCCTGCTCGGCGCGGCGTATAAGAAGGACGTCGACGACCCCCGCGAGAGCCCCGCCTTCGAACTCTTGGAGCGGCTCCAGGCCAAAGGGGCGGTGGTCAACTACAACGACCCGCACATCCCCAAGCTTCCCGCCATGCGCAAGCACACGATCCGCCTGGAGAGCCTGCCAATGACCGCCGAGACGCTCGCTCAGCAGGACTGCGTGCTCATCTGCACCGACCATTCGGCATACGACTGGGACTTCGTCGTCAACAACGCACCCTTGGTCGTTGATACTCGCAACGCCACCGCTGGGGTGACATGCCATCGCGAGCGGATCGTCCACGCATAATCAAGCATTCGGAGATTTTCGATGTTGTATCTGACCGGAATCGCTTCAGCGTTTTCCACACTCTTGCTTTGGGAACCCACGATACAACCTCCATCCGAGGTCGACGACTTGATCGTCGAGGTAGCGGCCGGCGAGCGGGAGCGAATCGACACCATCGTCTCGTTCGTGATGCCCATGACTTGGATAACGGCCCGGACGGGTGATCCTTCCGACACAGGTCAGATGACCCGAAAGGCCTGGGAACTCGTCGATGTCGAGACGGGTGCGCGGGTGCCGGTCCAGATCGACTACGGGGCGCTTTCAGAAGCTCCATCCGATGCGCTGCTGTTCGACCCGGCGTCCACCCGATCCAGTGCTCACGGCGTCTTCCTGCTCGATCGCCCGTTGAAACCCGGGCAGACACGACGCTACGCGTTGCACGTGGTCGACTCCCGGGCCGACCGCCCATCGACCCATCCCAGATCGCTCACGCATCCACGCGCGAAGGTCAAACCCGAGCGATCCAGTCGCATTCGAACATTTCTCGTCGATAACAAGCCGGTGGCGACTTATCTCGAGGCGATCCAAGATCCTCCGGCGGAGATCGATCCGGTCTTCCGACGCGGGGGGTTCCTGCATCCGGTCCGGACTCCCGACGGCCATGTCCTGACCGATGACTTCCCCCCCGACCACGCGCACCAGCACGGGGTCTTCTTCGCTTGGGTCAACACAAAGTATCGCGGCGAGTCGGTCGACTTCTGGAACCAAGCCAAGCAACTCGGTGACGTCGAACCAGTTGACGTTCTGAGCACGGCGGACGGGCCTGTCTTTGGAGAGATCCGCGCCGAGCACCGACACATCGCGATCCGGGACGGCGATCGGATCCCGGTTCTCCAGGAGTTCTGGAACGTGCGCGTCTATGCCCTCGGCGACCCCCATGTCATCGATCTGACTTCACAGATCCGGCTCGCTCGGGATCAAGATCCCAATGCGTCCCTGATGCCGTCGCTGCCGACCCTAGAGGTCATGGAGAACCGCTACGGCGGCTTCGCGGTCCGAGGTCGGCGCGGCTGGATTGTCGAATCAAACTCCGACTTCCTGACCGAGGGGGGCAAGTCGCGCCTCGACGGCAACCACACCCGGCCGCGATGGGCGAGCCTCTACGGGAAGATCGTCGCTGAAGACGATTCCGAGAGCGGCCCGTCGGAGCGGTTCGGCTCGTTGTCGGTCATCGACATGCCGACAAATCCCCGTTATCCACAGCCGGTTCGACTGGCCCCCAACCGCCCCTATTTCTGCAAGGCGCCGATGGTCCTCGGGCCGTTCACGATCGACTCGGAGACGCGATATCAAGTCACCTATCGACTCGTCGCCGACGACGGCAAGCCCGACGCCGAGCGGCTGACCCGGATGGCTGACGACCTGGAGGACCCGCCGACGATCCATGTGCTGATGGGTGGTAGAGCGATCGGATCCCCTGGGAAGCAAGACTGAGAACGGATCGACAATCATTAATTCCGGCACGATCGATCCGACCAAGGTCAAGCCCACCAATCGTTCTTACTGCATGGCCAGATCGGCCTCGCAGACGAGGTCGAATCCGCGGTCGTTGAGCAAGGTGCTGGCCGACTCCAGGTTGTCGACGAACAGGGCGACGACGGCTCGGCCGTGGGGGTGGATCATCAACGGGTAGACATAGTGGATGTTGACCTCGGCCTGGAGGATGGCGCCGCAGAGGACGGCCAGGGACTGGGGTCCGCTGGGCAGCTCGGCGGCGAGCACCTGGGTCTCGCTGAAGGCGAAGCCGGCGCGTTCCAGGATCTCGCGGCCCTGCTCGGGATGGCTGAGGATGATCCGGACGATGCAGCAGTCGACCGAGTCGGCGATCGAGAGGCCGACCAGGCGGACCCGCGTGCCGGTGAAACGCCGGACCAAGTCGGCCAACTGGCCGACGCGGTTCTCCAAGAAGACCGAGTACTGGGTGATGCTCGGCCAACCACGACCGGAAAGGGTCTCCAGTTCGATGCCGGCGCCCTGATCGTCATCTTCTCCCAGACTCATCGCGTCCTCCCGCGCTTCGACGCACTCACGAGGCAATGGCCGAACGGCCACCAATTCGCCGGCCGTCCGGAGTGTGCATCGTCCTGGAAATTTCGGAAATTGTAGTGGGCATCACTCGACGTTGCAAGAATTTACGTGCGGGTGCGCGTCGGCCGTTCGTCCGGTTGACCCACCAAAAACGGTCGCCCGCGGGGATCTGCCTAGACGCTCTGGATCCCCGTGCGCGACTTGCCGGCCGACTCGAGCAGATCGATACCTGCCACGCCCTCGCCATCGAGGTCCCCTATGTTCGGGCTCAGCAGACACATCGGTGAGTTGGAGATCAACGGGGCATCCGACCTTCATGGACGACCCAGTTCCGAGAATCGCGCTGGGCGTTGAATAAAAAACCGATTGAGGTCGTCCCCGGTGCGGACGATATCAGATGTTAGAGCGATTGCAGTCGAGGAACAGCCGCGTGAGCGATCAGTGTTGTTGCTCGACGCCTGCCGATTCTTTGGATTGGAAGGGCGGCTGAGTCGCCCGGGGTGGGGCCTCGGAGTTATGGTCCGTCCCAATACAATCCGATTCCGTCCCGTCCCTAGACCCACGCTGAGGGAACATGATGTCGATGCGCTTGGAACATCCCGCGCGGACTGGTCTGCTTGGCCTATTAGTCGCGCTGCTGGTTGGCCTGACCGGGCCGTCGCGGGCCGACGACATGACCCTGCCAGTCCCATCACCGACCGTCGCAACCCAGGTCGTCTCGATCCTCGATGCCCGCGACCGCGGCCTGATCCGCGTCGATGCCCGAGGCGCCGGCCAGGAGCGGGTCACCCTCGCCCTGGCCAACCAGTCTGATCGCAGACTCCGCGTCATCCTGCCGCCGGGCCTGGTCGCCGCCAACGCGACCGCTCAGGGCTTCCAGAACATGGGCTTGGGCAACCTGGGCAACGTTGAGGGCCAGTTCGGTGGCCGCCCGCGTGTCCAGTCTCAGGCCAGTGGGTTTCGGAGTGTTGGTCTGTCAACGATTGATGAGCCGACCGGCCTGGACTTGTCGGTCGGCCAGGCCATCGACCTCGAGATCCCGGCGGTCTGTCTCAACTACAGCCTGACCCCGCCCCGCGCGAGCCAGTCCTTGGAGTTGGTTGACATCGCTGCCTGGACCGACGAGTACGATACCATTGCAGCCCTGCGGACGCTCGGCGAGTTGGGTACCAGTCACGGTACTGCCCAGGCCGTTATGTGGCACCTGGCCAGCGGTCTGTCCTTCGACGAGATGCTGACCAAGACCCGGACGGTCATGAACCCCTACGAGGTCGCCCTAGCGGCGCACATCGTCGAGGTCATCCGCAGCCACGGCTCGGCCACCGCGCTCGACGAATCGGCTTTCGCCCGGAACCGGCTGTTCGTCCGCCTGAAGGGACGGAACATAGAGAGTTCGACCCTCCGGCGGATCTCCGACGACCTCAACGGACGTGAGGTGCTCGGCTTGCCCGTCATGGTCGTCGAGTCGGTCCCTACCGAGATCACCGTGCCGGCCTTGGTGCTCGATCTGTCGCTGGCGACCAACCGAGACGGTGAAGTGATCGGCCGGACCGTGGTCCGCTCGACGACCTACCCGGGACGTTGGACGCGACTGGGCGAGGTCGGGATCCGCACCGAGGCCGAAGCCGATCTGCTTGACGCGAAGCGTCTGGCCGTTGCGCTGGACGGCGCCCTGGCCGCTAAATTCGTCACTGTGAAGATCAAAGGGCGTCGGAGTGATGCGACCCGGATCGCGATCACCAACGGACTGCCGATGACCCTCGACGAACTCCAACTGGCCTCAGACCGCGATGGCCGCGGTGTGACCGTCTTCGGGGGGCTCGGCCTTGGCCCCGCACGGACGCGTCAGGAGACCCTGCCGACCTCCGGAGGCTCTGTCCTTCAAGTCCGTCTTCGCGGCCTTTGATCTGTTGGAGTCCGAAAACACGATTCGGTTCCCCTCTACCCTCCACCATTCCCACCCCAGATCGCTCCAGGCTTGACCGAATGGATTGGTGTGGTGGGGTCGATTGTTTGGAGGACTTCGATCGCTCCCGCGATTGTCGAGTAGACTGAAGGATCGGGCAGGTTCCATCCATCCCGATCCTTCCGAAGCGATCCGGTAGACTGTCACTGAATATCCGGTTATTCGACAGCACCCTTAGACTCACATTGTTATGTAATCGACTTCCATTGTCATTGCTGCGAGTCCAATCAACGGATCCACCCGATCACGGGCAGTAGTAGAAACCGCGGTTGAAGCGACGGCCGCCGTAGAATCCGCGCCCAAAGCCGGGACGGAAGCGGTAGTCGAACCGCGAGGGGACGAACGCAGGCGAGACGAACTTGGTCGGCCCAAACCTGCCGGTCGAGAAGCCGAACTGCTTGAAGCGGTTCCCGGTCTGGAAGTTGAGCTGGAAACTGGTGCCGCGTCGGAAGCGCCCGAAGCGCTGGGCATCGGCATCAGAGTCGGCCAGACCGCTCAAAAGACCAGCACCAGCCAGCACGCCGGCAAGACACAGCGACTTGATCATCGATGGCATCGAATCAGTCCTCCTGGATGCTTGTAGAAAAGACGTTCCGGTCTTATCGATCCCTCCGGATCCCAGAGCACACAGTCGGCCCCGGACCCGCATCGGTCTGACCCGTCACGTCGACAAACGAGCCGACTCAGGGACCGACAAGGATCTCATCCACGTCGCGTGCCGGGAGGGGACAGCCGAATTCCAAGTGATTGCGATTCGCCCCAAATCCTACTGTGAGCAACGCTTGCGGAACGCATCGCGATCGCCGCCAAGAAACAACAAGTCCGTTCATGCATGCAATTAGTGAGACGTACAGATGTCTTTTCTGGTCATCGCACCAGAGATCTGTGCCAAGGAGGGGACCGTTTGACGGACTCGAGGAGACCCCCCGGCTCGACCTGGCGGGGAAGGGGTCATTGCGAGTCGCCGTCGAGGCTCTCGGTTGGCGTCATGACCGGGACCAGAAATCGAGGCGCCGGGCGCCCATGATGGCGATGGTCAGGAAAGCCGCAGCGATCAGCCAAGCGGAACCCCCGACCAGCCAATGCGTCTCCGACCGGCCGTCGATTCGGAGCGAATCTGTCTTCAAGTCATGGATGCCGCAGATCCGTTGGGGGCCTCGAGTCACGTTTCCATGGAGGTTGGGATCTTCTCCTGCTTCAGGATCCGCCACCCCCTCGACTTGCTGAACACGTCATCGCCATCGGCCACGAACTCGCCATCGGCCACCAACACATCGGCGAGCGTGTCGGGGTTGAACGGGGCTGTTCCCCCAGGATCGCCCAAATAGTGGGGCTTGGAACCGGACGTCGGGAACCAAGGGACGTCGTCGTTGCCAAATCGCTGGAAATCGCCCGTCTCGTAGACGAGCAGCCGCTCCCTGTCTGCTGCCCGCTCGTAGGGGTGCTCCTTCCCGTCGTACTGGTAGCTCACCGAAATCTCGATCCGGACCGGCTTGTAGCCGTACGCTTCGGAGAACCAGCAGGTGTAGATCTGGCCGATCATGAGCGGAGACTCATGCCGCTCGAGCGGGATCTCAACCGGGTCGGAAACGGGACGGTCCGCGGTGTGTATCGCTGCCGCCGGGGGGCTGGGGCCCGGACTCGCCCTGCCGCGTGTGGTTCTGGACGGTCTCGCCGGCCATCCGGATGTCGACGAAGAACTAGATGATTGGCGGCATCGACACCTGCCCCGCCATCGATGTCGATCCTTCACGTTCGGTGTGGTTGGCCAGAACGACGTGGCAGTCACTTGTACTCCCGGCGACCACAAAGAGCGCATCGTGGATCGCCCGGCATACCTCGGCATCGTCGCCCGAGGCTGGATCAAGTTGAAGAGGAGAACTATCGTCAACTCGAGAACAGGCACGTTTATGATCTATAAATTTTTATTTTTCGGTTGCTTCGCTGTCCTGGCCCCCGGCACTCGCCGCTCGTCAATTCAGAGAAAATTCCCTGTCGGGTTCGGCGAATCCGTTGCCGATTCGAGGAGAATTGCGGGGCATGCCCGTGTTTCTCTCCCCAAAATACACGGGATCGCTGCGAGCAGCGCGATCCGCTGCGATCTCTGGGAGCGGCTCAAGGTCGAGGGCGCGGGGAACGGGAGCTGGGGATCATCGACCGATCGCTCGCCGTCGAAACGTTGCGCGAACCGTTCGCCGGGCCCGAGTCGCCAGACGGAGCGGGCCGACGGATGGTCCGTGAGAATAGCCATGTCTACAATTCGAGACATGTCACGCATCGAGGAGGAGAGGCCGGGCTGCTCCTCCGCACCCATCGCGGTAGGATATCCGCGTCCGCACTTGAGACACCCATGACGAATTCTCCCAATTCCTTTGGTCCCGATCGATGGCCGCGTGCGGAACAGGACGGGGCGACCGGCTCGGTGACGGGCTGGGTGGGCAAGACCAAGGGGGGTGACCCGGAGGCCGTCGGCCCGCTCTGGGATCGCTATTTTGATCGACTAGTCGGCCTGGCGCGGGCTCGATCGACCCGGGTCGGCGGGGTCGATCGCGACGAGGCCGAGGACGTCGCCCTGAGCGCCTTCCACAGCCTTTGGCGGGGCGCCGCGGACGGCCGCTTCGAGCGGATGCGCGACCGCGACGACCTGTGGCGGTTGTTGGTCAGGATCACTTACAACAAGCTGGTCGACCGGGGACGGCACGCCCGTTGCACCAAGCGTGGCAGCGGTCGGGTCGTCCTCGAATCGGACCTCGGCGGCGCCTCGACGGACGACACGGACGTGGTCGGCGTGAGCCTGGACGACCTCTCCGACGACGGGCCCACCCCCGAGTTCGCCACACTCCTGGACGAGCAATACGCCCTCCGCCTGGAGACGCTCGGCGACCCCGGACTCCGGCGGATCGCGCTGCTACGGCTCGAAGGCTATGGCCACGGCGAGATCGCGGCCCGACTCGGCTGCTCGGTCCGAACCGTTCAGCGCAAGCTCGACCTGATCCGGATGATCTGGTCCCGATCGTGATGCCGCCCTCCCCCTCCGCTCCGCCCCTAATGTGCTCACCGCCTCGCCGAGGTTGATTCCGTGATCGAGTCAGACAGTCCGTCTCCCGACCCCGAGCTCCGACGCGCCCGACGGGTCGATGTGATCTGCGACCGCTTTGAGCAAGCCTGGCTGGAGGGGCGACGGCCCCGGATCGAGGAGTTTCTCGACGAGGTCGAGGCGTCGATGCGAAGGTCCTTGCTCCGCGAGCTGATCGCCATCGACGTCGAGTTCCGCGACCGGCTCGGCGAGACGACATCAATGGCTGAGTATGCTCAGCGGTTCCCCGACGATCCCGATCGCCCGGCCTCGGGGACTCGGACGGACCAGGATATGATATCGGCGGATCGCGGCGATCGCGCGACGGTCTCGATGCTCGTCGACGATCGGGACGACGACGCGGCGGGGGGTGGCCCTTCGACGATCCCCTCCCCCCGCCGGCGTTCCTCGGTGCGTCGGTACCAGGTGCTGGGCCCCCACGCCCATGGCGGGCTGGGCGAGGTCTCCCGGGCCCTCGACGAGGAGGTCGGCCGCATTGTCGCCCTCAAGGAAGCCCGCCCCCCCTACGCCGATGATCGTCATCATCGAGCCCGATTCCTCCGCGAGGCGGTGATCACGGGCCGGCTCGAGCATCCCGGGATCGTGCCGATCTACTCGGTCGGCGCCTACCCCGATGGGCGGCCCTACTACGTGATGCGGTTCATCGAAGGCCGTTCGCTCCGCGAGGCTCTCGATGAGCATCACCGCGAGGCGGCGACCCTCGACGGGTCCGAGGCTCGGCTACGGCTAGGGCGCCTGCTCCGACGGTTCCTCGACGTCTGCAATGCGATCGACTACGCCCACAGCCGAGGGGTCGTGCACCGCGACCTCAAGCCGGCCAACGTGATGCTCGGCCCGCACGGCGAGACCCTTGTGATCGACTGGGGACTGGCCAAGTTCGTCGGCGCTGCCGACGTCGAGATCGCCGAGGGGCTCGGGCCAGGCCACCTCGACCCGGTCGAGGCGACGATCGCCGGCACTGTCCTGGGCACACCGGCCTACATGAGTCCCGAGCAGGCCGAGGGACGGATCGACGACCTCGGACCGGCCACCGACATCTACGGCCTCGGCGCGATCCTTTACGCTGTGTTGACCGGTCGGGCCCCGTCGATCGGATCGACGCACGAAACGGTCCTGGAGTCAGCCCGTCGGGGCGTGGTGGTCCCTCCAAGATTGCTGGAGCGACGGGTCCCACACCCGCTCGAGGCGGTCTGCCTCAAAGCGATGGCCCGCGACCCGAGAGACCGCTATGGTTCGGCCGCCGAATTGGCCGAGGATCTCGAGCGGTATCTGGCCGACGAGCCGGTCTCGGCCTGTCCGGAGACGCTGGCGACGCGGGCGTCACGCTGGGTCCGCCGGCACCGGACGATCGCCGCAACGGCCGTAGGCGTCTTGCTGGTCGCGGCGATCGCCCTGGGTATCGCCTATCGGCGGGAGGTCGGCTACGTCGAGCAGTTGGTGGAGTCCAACAACGAGGCCGAGCGCTGGCTTCGCGAGGCGATGGACTCGATCCAGGGCTACTACACCGGCATCAGCGAAGACGCGATCAAGGGCGCGGAACTTTCCGAGGCCCTCCGCGAGCGGCTCCTGGAAAGGCCCCGCGCCTTCTACGAGAAGCTCACCGACGAGCTGGCCGACAAACCCGATCCGAGCGAACGCGAGCGGGCCCTCTTGGCTGAGGGTCATCTCGGCCTGGGGATCGTCCTGCACGAACTCGGACGCTACGAGCAGGCCGAGCGTGAGAACGCCGCGGCGCTTGCCAGCTACGAGGCCCTCCTCGACGATCATCCCGACGATCCGATCTATTTGAATGGGCTGGTCGGGGCCCTCAACAACCTGGGCGTTCTGCTCTGGGCCACCGGTCGGATCGAACAGGCCGAGGATACCTTTGACAGAGCCATCGCGGCCCACGGCCAGCTCGTCGGGGGATGGCCCGACGTCCCGAACCATCGGGACGGGCTGGCCGCTGCCTTCGCGAACATGGGGAATTTGCTCAAGGATGTCGGTCGTGTCGACGAGGCGGAGAACGCGTTCAAGCAAGCCGTCGCGATCTACGATCAACTGGTCAAAGGGTGGTCCGACGTCCCGGATTATCGGAATCGGCTAGCCTTGGCTTACAACAACCTGGGCGACCTGCTCAGAGTCATCGGCCGCACCGACGAGGCGGAGGACGCCTTCAACGAGGCCGTCGCGATCTACCGCCGACTCGTCCAACGACAAGGCAAAGTGATCGAACATCGCGGGGGGCTGGCCAGGACGCTCACCGGCCTGGGCTCCATCTATCGGATCACCGGCCGCAGCGACGAGGCGGAGGATGCCTACGATGAGGTCATCGCGACCTACGGCCAGCTCATCCGAAAGCGGTCCGACGCCCCGGAATACCAATATGGGTTGGCCATGGCCCTCAACAATCGGGGCAACCTGCTCCGAGACACCGGCCGTAACGTCGAGGCCGAAGACACTATTGATAAGGTTCTCGCGACCGGCGGCCAACTCGTCCTGAGGCGGCCGGACGTCCCGGAATATCGAGATGGGCTGGCCATGGCCCACAGGAACCGGGGCAATCTGCTCCGGGATGTCGGTCGCACCAACGAGGCCGAGGACGCCTACGACGAGGCCGTCGAGGGCTACCGCCAACTCGTCCTGAGACAACCGGACGTCCCGGAATACCGAGATGGGCTCGTTATAGCCCTCGATAGCCTCGGCAATCTGCTCCGAGACACCGGCCGGATTGATCAGGCCGAAGACCTCCATGATGAGGCCCTCGAGGTCTGTCGACAGCTCGTCCGTAGGCAGCCCGAAGTCCCCGAGTACCGGCGCCGGCTGGCCAACATCCTGAACAGCCTGGGTAACCTGCTGCGGACCACCGGGCGCCCCGACGGGGCCGAGGATGCCTACGACGAGGCCGTGAAGATCCATCGACAGCTTGTTCGACGACAACCGGACGTCCCGAAATACCGTAATGATCTGGCCTGGGTCCTCAGCAACCGGGGCAACCTCTATGGGGTCACCGGCCGCATGGATCAAGTCGGGGACGCCTTCAACGAGACCGTTGAGATTCGACGAGGACTCGTTCGAGAACGACCCAGCGTCGCGGAATATCGCCACGGGTTGGCCTGGGTCCTCGGCGACCTGGGCGGCTACTATCGGGTCCTCGGCCGCATCGATCAGGCCGAGGACGCCTTCAACGAGTCCATCGAGATCCGTCAAGGGCTGGTCCGTGGACAATCGGGAGTCGCGACGTATCGATACCGATTGGCCAGCACCCTGAACAGCCTGGGCAATCTGCTGCGGACCACCGGGCGCCCCGACGGGGCTGAGAGCGCCTACAGCGAGGCCATCGCCGCCTATCGCAGACTCCTCCGGCGCCATCCGCATCGACCGGTCTATCGCAGCATGCTCGGTGGAACACTAAACAACTACGGACTGGTCCTCGCCGAACGAAGCCGGCACGCCGAGGCCCTCGAACTCTATCGCCAGGCCATCGAGCAGCAACGGCCGCTGGTCGAGGATTATCCGGAGGTTAGGCAGTATCGAGCATTTCTGGGCAACCATTACAAGAATTGCTCCTGGTCCCTCCGGGAGCTGAGTCGGGTCACCGAGGCAGCCGAAGCGGCCCGAGAGTCCGTCTCCTTGTGGCCCTCGAACGCAGGGGAACTCTACTACGGAGCATGCCTCCTGAGCCTCTGCGTGCCCGAACTGGCCGAGGACGCCTTGCTGGAAAACCGCGAGGCCCTCGCCGCCGAGGCGGTCGCCACCCTGGCCGAGGCGGTCTCGGTCGGCTGGGACGATCCGACCCGGGCCGCCCACGACCCGGACCTCGAACCGATCGGCGACCGGACGGACTTTCGCCGGCTCCTCGCATCGATGTTCGACCGCGCTTTCCCGGACGATCCGTTCATCCGTTGAGATCGTGGTGGGGCCGGGTGCGACTGATGCCCCCGTCGTATCTGGAGGGAGCGGTCGTCGCGGACCGGCCTATGGTCCTCTCCCGCCCCCCTCCTCACGACCGCGACGAGCCCGCCACCCCGACGGGTCCCCTCCGGGACCTCAGTCCTCGAACGCTAGGCGCCTCGCTCGGGTGGCTGAGGACCGCGACGCAACGCGGAGCAAACCCCCGGCTCCGATAGTATCAGGATGTTTGTCCGACGGTGATCCTTGATAACAAACTCCTTACCTCAAGGATGTCTCCGGGGACTGGTCTGAGGCGGCCCAGTCCCCAGCCACCTCAATCGTTCTCCTGTCCGAGAACCGGGCAGAGGCACCGAATTGGCCTCATGATCCATGAGTATTTGGAAGGCCAAAACTCGACCACGCCTCCTGAGCCCGAATTTTTTTCCGACGGCGTGTCCGGTTCGATGTCGCCCTTTGCGAGATGGGTCCTGGGCAAGACCGCCCCGACGCCGCACGCCCGCATCGTGGCTGGCGACGGCCATCATCACCTCCCTGAGGCGACCGTGACGATGAGCGACCGACACCGCCGCATAATCCGTACGACCCATTCCCGACGAGTTCGGCGCCGGCCAAACCTGGAGATCATGGAAGGTCGACAACTGTTGACCACAATCACCGTGAACACACTCGTCGACGAGAACGCGGCGAACGCCACGACCAGCCTCCGCGAGGCGATCGATGAGGCAGTCCGGACTCCCGGCGACGAGGTGATCACCTTCGCGTCCCATCTCAGCGGCGAGATCGATCTCGACCTCGGCACCCTAGCCGTCTTCGAACAACACGCGGGAGATCGGCTGACCATCCGGGCGTCCGCCGGGGTCACGGCCATCGACGGGCAAGGCAAGAGCGGCGTCTTCGCGATGTTTGGCGCCTTCACCGACATCACACTGGAGGGCCTGACGATCAAGGGCGGGAACGGCGACCATGGGTTCTATGGACCCTTCTTCAAGGCCGGCGGCGGGATCGCGAACGCGGCCGATCTGACGCTCATCGACTCGACGGTCCGAGGGAACACCGCCGTGGATGGTGGCGGGATCTACGTTTGCTACGCCGAATTCAGCCAGGGCGACCTGACGCTCATCCGCTCGGTCGTCGAGGAGAACAACGCGACGTCCGCCGGGGGCGGGATCCGTGCAGTCGGCTCCGATTCCGGCTCCGTGAAATTGGTCGACTCACAGATCCTCCGGAACACCGCGGGCGACTATGGCGGTGGAATCCACACGACGATCCCCCTGGAACTGATCGGCTCGACTGTCGAAGGCAACGACGCGACGCTCCGTGGCGGCGGGATCTACAACGCCAGCACAGCGATCCTCGCCGAAGGCTCGACTGTCTCGGGCAACGACGTTGGACCGGCCCCGGACGATGAGCGATGGATGTATAATCCCTATTCCGACAAATCGGAACACCCGACGATCGGCCTCGGCGGCGGAATCTACAATTCCGGCGACCTGACCCTGGACCATGCGACGGTCGTCGACAATTACGCCGGTCAAGGAGGGGGATGGGGCAACGTCTACTTTCCGCCCCCGTCCGGCGAGGGCGGCGGGATCTACAGCACAGGCGAGCTGAGCCTGGTCGACTCGACGGTCTCACAGAACCGGGCCGACCGGGTCGGCGGCGGCATCTACAACGCCAACTCGGACTCCGACGACTCGTCAGAGTTGGGCCGGACGACGGTCTGGGGCAACACCGCAGGGGACCAGGGCGGCGGGATCTACAACGCGAACGGCTCGGTCCTCGTGGCGACCAACACGACGATCTCGGGCAATGAGGCTGAGGCCGGTTTCGACTTCGGCGGTCTCATCGGGGCAGGTGCTGGCGTCTATAATGCTGGATTGATCGACTTCGATCACGTGACGATCACGGCGAACAAAGGGACCTTCGATACGACGAACGCGAAAGACCAGCCAGAGGTGGGCTCCGGGATCTGGTCTGAAGGCGCTACTCGGCTGACGAACTCGATCGTCGCCGGAAACACTACGATCTGGAACTACTACGGCCGACCGTACTTCGGCTACCCCGACGACCTTCGATCCGTCGGCTACCGCAACCATGTGATCGGCGTCTACAACCACTTCGGCGATGCGTCGTGGCTAGGGCCGCTCCGCGACAACGGTGGGCCGACGCTGAGCCACATGCCGGCGCTCGGGAGCCCGGTGATCAACGCGGCTAGTCCGTTCAGCCACATTTTCTTGCCCGTCGATCAGCGCGGACAATCTCGTGGATATTTTACTGGCCGAAGTGACCTCGGCGCTGTCGAAGCCCCTGAACTCATCCTCGTGGACGACGACATCCCTGATTTAATTCGACCCGTCGACGACATCCCTGATTTAGTTGATTTATTTCGACCCATCAACGAGATCCCGCCTTACTTCCTTTACCTGGCCCTCACCGAGGCGTTGGAGGCCGAGGGCCTCTCGATCGGTTGAGCCCGAGCCGTCGTCGAGCCCCGGGCTCGCGGGACGCCTCCCTCCGACCGGATGGCCGAACCCAGATCACTCCGCGACGGTGCCCGACGAACGGACCGGCATCGGTTCGAAGCTCCTCCGAGTAAAGAAGCTCGAAGCCCTCCGAGGCCGGATCCGGCCTCGGAGGGCTTGCGGTATGTCCCATCTCCCGAGAGGCCCCCTCAGCCGATCAGGTCATCGACGACGTGTCCTTCGTCGATGAGTCGGACGGGCATGCGGTCGGGGGTGAGGAACCGGCGTTCGAGGTCGACGCCGAGGATCCGATAGACGGTGGCGGCCAGATCCGAGGGGGTCACAGGCCGCTCGATCGGCTCGATGGCCTTGGCATCGGTGGCGCCGACGACGATTCCACCGGGTACGCCGCCACCGGCGATGAGCACCGAATTGGAGCGGCCGTGGTGGTCACGTCCGGCGTTCTCGTTGATCCGGGGCGTGCGGCCGAACTCGCCCATCATCAGGACCAGGGTATCGTTGAGCCGTCCACGCTGGTCGAGGTCGCGGATCAGGGACGCGACGGCCTGATCGATCGGCGGCGCCAACCGATCGCTCAAGGCGTTGAAGTTGTCGGCGTGTGTGTCCCAACCCAAGGCGTCCTGGGCCGGATCGTTGACGGTGACGAAGCCGACGCCGGCCTCGATCAAGCGACGGGCCAGCAGGCAGGATTGACCCTGGGGCGTCAGGCCATAAGTCTCGCGGACCTCTTGCGGTTCATCCTCGATTTGGAAGGCGCGTTGGGCCTCGGGGGAAGTCAGCAGGTCATAGGCCCGGGCGGTGAAGGCGTCGCGGCTCCGGGTGATCGGTGTCTGACCGACGCGGGGCTCGGCGAAGGTGTCCAGGCGCTCGATCATGGCGCGTCGACGGTTGAGCCGTTGGAGCGTCAGCCGATCCGGTGGGGTCAGGTCGCGAACGCGGAAGCCGGGCTGGCTGGGATCGCCGCCGACCTCGAAGGGATCGTAGGCCGGAGTCAGGTAGCCGCTGGAGCCGAACGGCGGTGCTGAGGGGATCGCCACCGACGGCGGCAGCGTGCCCAACGCGTCCGATTCGGACCAGACCTTAGCCATCACGCTGCTGTAACCGGGATAGACCAGCGACGGGCTGGGCCGATAGCCGGTCAGAACGTGATGCGCGGCGCGATCATGGTCGGCCTCCGGCGAGGTCAGGCTCCGGACCAGGGCGATCCGGTCCATCGTGGCAGCCAACTGGGGATAGACCTCGCTGATCCGGATGCCGGGCACAGCCGTGTCGATGGCCGCGAACTCGCCGCGATACTCCGAAGGGGCTTCGGGCTTGGGATCGAGCGTGTCGATGTGCGAGGGTCCGCCGGAGAGCCAGATCAAGATGCACTGCGGTCCACGCGAGGCGGTCGATCCGACATCCAAAGCGCCCGGGGCGGGCGTCTCCTCGGCGCGGGCGAACCGGAACCGGTCGGCCAGGCCGAGCCCAAAGGCTGAGAGCAAGCCGACCCGGAGCCAGCCGCGACGGGTTAGATGATGACCGAGCGAGTCGAACGAGGGCATGCGAGGTCTCCTGCACGGTCCGACGCGGGCGTCGTTGGTGGATTGGGTGAAGCCGGAACGGGTCGAGCAGACATCGAGGGATCGGACGGCGTAGATGAAATGCGAGCCGAGTCGGATCGGACCGGTGATCGAAGGACGATCGACTGGATCACCGAATTAGTGGTTGAAGGCGAACTCTCGGGAGTTGAGCAATGCCCAGAACAGGTCTTCGCAGGCGTCGCGGAACGAGTCAGCCGCCTCGAGTTCGGCCGACCAGGTCGACAGCTCCTCGTCGCTAGGGTAGCGACAGAGGGCGCGGAGGTAGAGGTTTTCAACCACCTCATCGGGCATCGGTTCAAGTTCGAGCAGGTTGGCCAGGTAGCCGTTGATGAAGGCGACTTTCTGGTCGACGACATCGCCGCCGATCAGGAGCAGCGATTGGCGGAGGCTCAACGGGGTCGTGGGCACGGCTGAGCAGCCGGTCCGGCGATCGCAGCGCCCGAACGTGTCGAGGATCGTGCTGGCCACGGCTGGGTCGTGGACCTCGATGGCGGGCGTGCCGACGGCCTTGTTCGGGAACCGGTTGGGCACGCCGGTGGCTTGGGCCAACGCGTCGGCGATCTGATGCGCCGTGAGGGGTCGCGGGAACTGGTGCGAGAAGAACCGGTTATCGCCGGCGTTCTCGGGCCGAGTTGCCGAAGAGGCGGCATAGGCGTTGGACAGCACGATCGTTCGGATCAGGACGCGGAGGTCGTAGTCACACGCAATGAGGTGGTCGGCCAGAGCGTCGAGCAGTTCGGGATGGACCGGCGGGTTTGAGGCGCTGAGGTCGTCGACCGGCTCGGCCAGGCCGCGGCCGAAGAACTGGCCCCAGATCCAGTTGACCGTCGCGCGAGCGAAATAGGGGTTCTCTGGCGCGGTCATCCAGCGGGCCAGTTCGATGCGGGGGTCCAGATAGTCGGGATAGTCTTCGGACAACGTCTCACCCCCGAGCAGGACCGGCACGGCCGGCTCCTCGGTTCGAAGGTGGACGACCTGTCCCTCGGGCTGGACACCGACGAAGAGCTGGGGAACCATACCGGCCATGGCCGGCTCCTCAGGCGTCATCGGTCCGGTCTTGGCGAAGAAGGCGGCCAGACCGTAGAAATCGTCCTGGGTCCAAACGTCGAAGGGGTGATCGTGGCAACGGGCGCATTGGAGGCGGAGCCCGAGGAACCGCTGGGCGGTCCGCTCGGCGCGGACGGTTGGGTCGGGATCATCCAAGGCGTAGTTGACTGGCCCGCCCCCCTGGATCTGCTCGGGATCGCCGACGGCCGTCAGCAGGATCGTGACCAGGTCGTCCCAAGGACGGTTCCGCTCCACCTGGCGCTGGAGCCAGAGGTCCAGGTAGGCCGAGCCGTTGCCCAAGCGGTTGGAGGTCACCTGGAGCCGGTCGCCCAGCTTGATCGTCCAGAAGTGGACGAACTCTGATGAATCCAGGAGGTCGTCGACGAGCCGGGCGAACTTCTCGGGGTCGTCATCGCGGACGAAGTCGCGGATCTCGCGCGGGCTGGGCTGATGGCCGGTTAGGTCGAGGCTGACGCGTCGGAGTAGAGTCAGGTCGTCGGCGTGCGGGCTGGGCGGGACTCGGAGCTGCTCGAGCCGCTCGTAAAGCCGCTCGTCGATGAAATTGGCTCGCGGCAGGGTGTGGAAATCGAAGGCCAGGTCGGGATGGATCGGCGAGGCGATCCGTACTGTGGCGACCCAATTCCGGTAGCGAACGACCACATCGGACTCGCCACGACGGAGCAAACGCGATGCGCCCCGGTCGTCGACCTCGATCAGTGAATCGTCGCGCGATTCGTAAGTGGCCCAACGAGTCACGTCGCGGCGATGGCCGTCCTCAAAGGTGGCCACGGCCCGGATCTGGAGCGGGCCGGGCTCGTCGAGGATGACCCAGGCCGGTTCGAGCGCCAGGTCGACGATCGAGCCGTGGGTCGGCCCGAACTGCTCTGGTGCCCCGGCATCGAGCCAGTCGACCAACTGCTGGTACTCGTGCGAGTCGTAGTCAAGCCGCATGCCCCCGCCGTGCGGCTCAAGACCGGTCGCTTTGCCCAGCATCAAGCTGCCTTCGGGGTCCTCCAGGTCAACCCGTGAGCCGTCGTCCTCGGCGGTCAAAGCCCGATAGTCGGCCTTTGGGTCGTAGCCGTAGAAGGAGAGCTTGAATCCGTTCTGGCCCTCCTTGCGACCGTGACATCCGCCGGCGTTGCAGCCGGCTCGGGTCAGAACCGGCACGATGTCCTCGGCGAAGTCCCAAGGGCGACCCGACCCGGCCGTTGGCTCGACGACGATCTCTGAAGTGACCGACCAGGATTGGTCACAGGCCTCCCCGACGTCCCCTTCGATCTCGGCACGCACGCGGATCGTGCCTGACTCGCCGATCGGCGTCAGGTATCCAGCCTCATCGATCTCGGCCGCACCCGCTGGCTCGACCGTCCACGAAACCGTCCGTGTCCGGTCGCTGAGAGTCGCGTCTCCTATCGGGTCCAGCAAAACGAGTTGGACGCCGAGGTCGCCGGGTCGGAGCACCGCACGCTCAGGAAACAGGATCGGGGATGGTGCCGGCTCTGAAGCAGCAACCTCGACCACGTCGTCGGTCGAATCCCCCGACGTGTCGTCGGTTCCCTCCGCGACCTCTAGGCCAGTCCGATCAGCTTGAATGTTCGTGGTGGCGTTGCTGACAGCGTTCGACTCCGGCTCACGATCACCACCACCGCAGCCGGGGCTCGCCAGGACGATCCCCAGCGCAAAGAGGACGACACCAACCAATGTCAGGGCCTTCACGCAATCCCGCATCGAACGCCTCCTGGTCCCGCTGCGCGTGGACGTCATCGCCGTATTCCGACAAACGTCATGGGATGTTCGAATCTATCGTTTGCGGGCCATTCCCGCAACCGTGTGATGCTTCTCATGTCCAGGTCGCGTCCAAATCCTCGGTTGATCGTTGAGGGTGTTGGGCTAAGATAACCGATAAGCTTTTCCGTATCTGGTCGGAGATTCTTGGTCGATGTCTCTTCACATTTTCCCATCTCGCTTAATGTGGCACGTCCTGGCCATCGGCTGGGTCGTTGTCGCGTCTTTGATGGGGGGATCACCGTCATCGGCCAGTTCTTGCGCAACGGTCAAATCGTCGGGCTGCTGCTCGGTCGATGTCTCGACATGTTGCTGCTCGGGTGTGTTCGGGACGTTGAGCCCAGCGCTGGCTTCTCCGGTCCGTTCGGAGACCGGAGCGACCTTGGCGACCTCAACGGAAACGCCTTTCGGGTCGCTTGCACCAGACACTCGTTCGGATCGACATGATGTCGAGGGATCGTCGATCGCGGATGTCTCGGAGCACCAATGTGCCCTGGCTTGCCGATGTCTGCAGCCGAGATCCCCGCAAGCACCTCCTCGAGCTCCTTCGGGGTCAACACCGGTCGAGGCCAAATCCTCCGGATCGGTCGCTCCAACGGCTGGGGCTCGGCTCGCCAACGTTGTTGTGCGCTTGCGATCGCTCTCCATCGACGATCGTTCGGTCGCTTATCCCAACCATCAGGGTCGCTATCTGACCCTCTCCCGACTCCTGAACTAGGTCCGCCTCAATTGCCACGGGGCCGCCGTCATGATCGGCCCTGACGACGCCTGATCCGACCGCGTCGGCGAGACCTCGTCGAGACGCGATCGAGGACGTCCCGGAGGAGCGGGAGACCGTCCGCATCCGCCATGCGCGTTGCGAAGAAAGATCGCAGCGTGTACCCGGCAAGTGATGAATGTGCGGGCTGTCCCTCCCTCCTCCGTGTTCGAGATTGAGGGCTCCGATCCGGCTTGTGGCCGGCTCGGAGTGGATCGAACGACTCCATCTGTTCACGGCCCGAAGGTCCATTTTCCATGCGGACCAGGGCCAGGGAGAGTTTTGCGATGACCCTGTTGTCGAACGGCTTGATCTACGTGGCACTGTTGACCACCCCCGGCGCGTTGACGATCGATCGCGAGGGCGATTCCTGCGCCTGCTGCGGCGCTGATTGCACCTGCGCGGTCTGTCGCTGTGACGAGACCGGCTGTCAGCCTGGGACCTGCGATTGCTGCACCGCACCTTGCTGCGATGCCACTCCGAAGACCCCGAGCAAGACGACCTCGTGCTGCGGCACTGCGAACGCATGCCACCGTTCCTGATTTCCAATGACGACGGGCGCCGGGAGACTCAAGCACCCGCTTCGCTCGCGACGGCTTAACGTTCTCGACTCGGAGTGACCTGGGCCCGGTCACTCCGAGACCGTTGGGACCGAAAATGAGGCTGCCGATCCGATCCAATTCGCCCTTGAAATCGGGGCGTGTCGGGGGCAACTTGGAACATCTTCCGCGCTTCGTGGGTCCAATGCTTGGGTGACTCGTGGAACTCTCGATGACGGCACGGAAATTTATCGTGCAATGGGGCGAGTTGGGATCGGTCTGGGGAATCAGTCGCTCAGTGGCCCAGGTCCAAGCGCTGCTGTATGTCGCCCCCGGACCGCTTCATGCCGACGAGATCAGCCAACTCCTGGGCGTGAGTCGCTCGAACGTCTCGACCAGCCTCCGCGAGCTAATCGGCTGGGGCGTCGTTCGTCGGGTCCATGCCATCGGCGACCGTCGCGACAAGTTCGAATCGATCGGCGACGTGGTCGACACCTTCCGCGCGATTCTTCATGAACGCAAGCGTCGCGAGGTCGACCCGACTATGGTCCTGCTGGAAGAGTGCCTTCGCGAGACCACCGACGAATCAGCTCAGGACGTCTACCTTCGCCAACGACTGATCCGGATGCGCGAGTTCCTCGACGTCCTCTCGCGGTGGTATGACCAGATCGAGGGACTCTCCAAGGAGTCGCTGGAGGCGCTGTTGGACAACGGCTCACTCCTGCTCAAAGTGCTTCACAATGGGTCTAACACGCCGGTTGAGGCGTCGACGCCCCCTGAGCCGTGATCGGTCTCTGTCGTCATCGGCCGAAAGCGGCTCCGGGACCCGCTAAGCGATGCCGAACACTGCCGTTTGAACGCTCAAGCCGAACTGCTCTCCTCACTCCGGGTCGTCGACATGTTGACGTCGCACAACCGTCGTCACAAGATGAACCGCACGTTCCATCCCGAGCTCCGACGGCATCTGTTCCGCAAGTCGATCGACTTCGACCTCGAGCGGCCCGTCGGCTTCGACGACTCGCCATCGATCAACGGGCCCGCCCTGGACCGCCGAGTCCAACTCGACCGCGAACACATCGAGTCGCCTATCGCCGAGCTCCAAATCCCGATGCGCTAGCGAGTGCCCTCATAGTTCTCACAAACTTCATTATCGATCATACCGGTGCGAGCAATCTTTCGATCGTAGTCCGTTGGCAATTTTCAACAAGACGATTGATCGGAGGGCCCCATGACTGATGACGATTGGAACCGGATCCGCAACGAGCTGACCCGGGCGATGGGCCGTCCGGATTCGCGTGTACGCTATCCCTCGATCGACTTCTTGATCCATGATCTCCGGCGCCTGCTCAATGGCGAGCCGATCCAGAGACGCCAGGGGCCTCCAAAGGTCGGGGCCCGTGATACAACGATGATGATGGGAGGGATCGTCGCGGGAATCGTTGGGACAACCCTGCTCGGAATGGTCCTGTATCTGCTGCCTATGCAAGGGCGCGAGGAACAACGAGCCGCCGAACTGGCCGCTGTCCAAGCCCGGCATTCGCAAGAGATCGCAATACTTACAGGCCGAGTGAACAGCAGAGGCTCGGTGCCGGCCCAGCATCTTGAGACGATGGCCGACCTCTTCTTGAGGAATTCCCCCCTCGACCCGAACGCCCCGATAGACGAGCGCTTCTGGCAGGCGTTCGACAACGTCTCCGGCGCCATGGTCATGAGCTATCTCCCACCCGACCTCGGTGATCCGGCCGTCCGGGAGGTGAACCGGATCCTCGAACAGATGTCCTTGGCGCGTTGGCAAGTGCCGGCCGGCGCGATCGATCGGGCGGTCGCCGAGTTCGCCGAGGCCTCCGAATCGAGTCGGACGCTGGCCGACGAGATCGGGGAGGTCTCAACCACCCACATCCTGTTGGCGATCGCCCAAGGCGGTCGCGGAGCGGCCTTGGCTGAAGGAGACGATCTTGACGCGGCCAAGACTCAGTTCGCCGAGGCGGCCGAGACGTTTCGTCGGGCGATTCCACGATGGGATCCGGCTCGTCAACGGGTGCTCGTCCATCTGTTTACCGCCATGCTGGCCTGGGATGCCGCATTAGCCGAGCGATCTGGGCGGATCGATGAGGCGGTCGCCATACTCGAAGAAGCGGTCGGCCTCCTCGAAGACCTCCCCAACAACGCGCTGGACCAGGAACTCATCGAAGTCTATCAGGAGCAGCACGATGAGCTGATCGAGTCGTCCCTTGAGACTCAATCACCTCAGGAAACCTCTGCAAGCACTCAAGGCGTACCGGGACCTCCATGATCTCGGTTCACCAACCATTCTGTGACACGTCGGCTGGAACCCACAGGTTGCTCCGCTCCCTCAACGGTACGAGCCGATTTCGAGATCGAGGGAACACTGACGTGAACCGGCACTCGAGTTCAGCGACCTTTTTGGAGATGTCTAGATGGACTTTAGATCTCTATTTTTAGTAACGGCAATTCTCGGATTATCTTCATCTCAAGTGTCTGCTTCCGACCCCCTCCCGTCATGGGGCGAGGGCGCGACCAAAGAGGCGATCATCGCATTCGTCAATCGAGTGACCGACGAGGGCGGAGCAGCCTTCGTCGCTCCCGACGAGCGGATCGCTGTGTTCGACAACGACGGCACGCTCTGCCCCGAGAGTCCGATCCCGTTCCAGGTGGCATTCGCCCTGGATCGCCTGGATCAGCTTGTTGAGCGTGAGCCAGAGTCAAAGGACGATCCCTTCGTCCGAGCCGCCTTGGACGGGGACATCGCGACGCTCCTGAAGGACAGAAACAAGGGCTTGTTTCGGGTTCTCGCCCTCACCCACGCCGGAGTGAGCACGGAGGAGTTCGCCAGGCAGGTCGACGAGTGGGTGAGAACGGACGAGCACCCCCAGTTCGACCGCTCCTATGACAAGTGCACCTACCAACCGATGCGGGAACTGTTGGTTTACTTGAGAGCGAATAGTTTCAAGACATTCATCGTGTCGGGAGGAGGTGCAGACTTCCTGCGGGTATGGTCGGAACGGGTCTATGGCATCCCACCCGAACAGGTGGTCGGTTCGCACGGGCAGGTGACGTACGAGTTGCGCGATGGTCGTCCCGTCCTGATAAAAACGCTCGATCAGGTTTTCGTGGATGATAAGGAGGGCAAGCCGGTCGGCATCCATCTGTCGATCGGTCGACGGCCGATCTTGTGTTTCGGCAACAGTGACGGCGACAAAGCGATGCTCGAATACACGACGATCGCCAATCCGCGCCCATCACTGGGGCTCATCGTTCATCACACCGATGCCGACCGCGAATTCGCTTACGATGCGAAGCCGAAGAGCAGCGGGAAACTGGTCGAGGCGCTCGCCGAGGCCCCCGCACGCGGCTGGGTCGTCGTCGACATGAAGCAGGATTGGGTTCGGGTCCTGAGCAATCCTCCGGTCACGGAGAGCGACCGCCCAAGTTCATCGAAGTGACCGAACACCTCATCGGAGCAATCGCATGACCGATGACGATTGGAACCGAATCCGTCGCGAGATCACTCGGGGATTGGCCGAGCCCGACCCCAAACGCCGTTATCCGTCGATCGACTTCCTGGTCCACGACCTCAGGCGCCTGCTCAACGGCGAACCGATCCCGGTCCGTCGGCGACCTCGGTTCTTCTGGATTCGCGGACCATTGACCTGGATCCTGGCGGTTATGGTCGGGATCCTCGTGGCGACGGTCATCGGCGGCATCGTACTCTTCCAGTACCGTACCGCAAACATCAGCCAGAGCATCCAGACAATGCAGGAGGCCTATCTCGAGGAGCAGGCCCGCAGCCTGGAGGCGCTGGACTTCGCGGAGGAAGTTTTCGAGGCCATGGCGGCCCCGCAGGGCTCGGAAGCCCAGAGACCCCGCGAAGGCGACGCCCCCGCATCCTCGGATCCGATCGAGGTGGCCGTCGACGCGTTCTGGGACCGACTGAGCAAGGCGATCGAAGCCCAAGACACCTCGCTTCGCGGTGTCTACACGCAATCGCAGCTCAACCGGCTCCGGCTGATCCTCCGGAAGATCCGGATCGCCACACGTCTGGGAATGGCCGGTACAGACGATCTGGCGATCGCGGGCTTCGGCGATGCCCTCGAGGACGTCGAGGAATATCGGCAGGAAGCCGGGGACAACTTCGATAGTCCGTTGATTCAGATCATGGCGTTGAGCGGACGGGCCGCAGTTCATGCTTCCCAGGGAGAGGAGTCGATGGCACGGTCCGATCTGGGCTTCGCGATCGCATCGTTCTCGCGATCCCTCAAACCCTACCAGATCAATCAGCGAGTGCTCGAAGCTTACCTATTGTTCTCGGCCATGGTCGACCTAGACGTCGCGTTAGCAGGCGAGACCGGTTCGACCAACTCAACACTCCGGTCGCTCCGTGAAGTATCCATGATTATCGGGCGACCGACGACGAATCTTCGCCTCAGCTCGATGGGGAACACGCTCTTGTCCCAGATCGATGCCCTCAATCTCCGCGAGGCGTCCGCGACCGACGACGAACCTGAACCGCCGCAGGAATCCGAAGATGCTGAACACGATCCAGCTTCGGGTCCCTTCTGATCCGGCTCAAACCAAGGACACTTAAGTGCAACATGGACATCACTTCATTCGAAACTACGCCTATTGGCTCAAGTCGCGACCAACCCGACCGATCGGAGGTCGCCCTCAAGATCTCACGCCATATTGATCATGGTCGCTGTGATCGCGGTCGTCTCTGCTGCTACGAGCGAGTTCAGTCGGCTTCCGTATTGCGAGGACGGATCGAACGAGCACTTCTTCTGTTTAATGTTTCCTAGTTCGTGGGCCTGATCGCATTTTAAGGAAGTTCTTCGCGGAACTCATCGATGACCTCGTCATTGAGGTAGGTGTCGATCATCGACTGCATCTCGGCAGCGATCCGCTGGGTCGAAGGGGTCCAGTAGGCAAGGCGCTGCTCCTCCTGGGCGGCCTTGGCCTCGGTCACCAGGGCGTCGAGTTCGGCCTGATAGCGTTCGGCGTTGGGTAGGCCGTCGTGCTGGTCGATGAGGGCGCGAACATCATTCCATCGCTCGCCGGCGGCGCGGATCTCCATGAGCTTCTCGAGTCGGGATCGGGAGGCGATCGTGTCGAGCATCCGGTCGATCAGGGCGGTCATGCGAACCTGGAGCGTGACGACCTGTGGCTTGGGATCGATGATCAAGGTCCGACGCTGGATGGTGTCGCCGGGCATCACGGGAAACTCGACGAGCGGCTCGCGATCGCCGGCGATGACCCGGACGCGGACCAGCCCGTCGATGAAGCGCGGCGGGATGATGACGCGGCCGTCGCGATCGGTCAGACCGACCTCGAGGATCTGGCCATTGGGGTAGCGCTGAGCGGTCACGCGATAGCCTGCGGCGGGAAGCCGATCGGGCTTGGTCAGGAAAGTCAGCTCGGTGTTGACGTCAGCGGGCCGGAGCCCGAGTGCCAGCAGTCGGTTCCTGCGCCGAGTGCGGCCGGTCAGCGGACGTCGCAGTGCGCTGACGATCTGCGCGCGGGCCACGGGTGTGTCGACCCGCATGACGCGCAGGTAAGACCAATCGATATCCTGGATCTGACGGACCGTATCGTCGCGATTGAGGAAGACGCGGACGGGTCGGAAGATCGTATCAGGTTGGACCAGGAGCCCCATCGGGGTGGCCGGTCGAAGCAGCCCGCCCTGAACCAAGAGGTCGGCAAATTCGTTGTCGCGCGATCGGACCTCGGCGACCGGCGCGAACATGGCGCGACAGAGCTTGAGCAGGTTGCGGGGCAGGTCGTGCCTTGAGGCGGCGTTCCGCGCGAACAGCGAGCCGATCCGCTGCGTGGCGTCGTCCCACTCGCGACCGGTCACGCGGAATCCAGTCCCCTCGGGCCGAATGTCGATCAGCCAGCCCTTGTCGACGTCGCGGGTCCGATCGCGGACGACCACCAATGCGGGGCGTTCCAACGAGTCGGAGAGGGCCAAGGGGCCGAGGTCGGGGGCCAACTCGACCTGCCAGGGTGCACCGATATAGCGTCGGATCTGGTTCTGCCAGTCCTGGAGGATCCGACGTGTCGCCGGACCATCGAGGCTTAGCGCCGGGTCAAACCGAATCCAGCAGCGGATCCGGTACGGCTGCTGTTCCAAGGGCAGCTCATCGACCCTGTCGACGGACGACTCGGACCCCGACATCACGTCGGGTTGCGCGTTCGCCGGACGTCCCGGATCCTGCTGGGCCTTGACGACCGGACCGCCAAGAATCCCCGGGACGGCAATGGCGATCACGAGGGTCAGAAACCCATCGCGGAACTGGAGCCGACCGCTGCGATCGCATCGGGTCGGTTCATCGATCATCGGCGCCCGTCGAGCACGGTGGCCACATCGGTCCGGTCTGGGGCGTCGGTGGCGAACCATGGCTGGATCCTCCACTGCGGCAGGGTCTGGTAGAGGTGTTCGGTCTGCTCGGGCGGCCCGTCGAGCCGATCGCGCCAGGCGTAGTGGTCGGTGAGTTGCCAGAGCGGGATGATCGGCAACTCGGAGACGCAAAGCATGTCGAGTTGGGCGGCCAGTTCGGTGGCCTTGGGCCAGGAAGTGACTTGCTCAAGCCGGAGAAGCGCCTGGAGCACCGGGAGGCTGGCGATGGCGTCGATGGCGTCGACTTCGGGCGGGGCGTTGTAGCCCGGGCAGAGGACCGGCCCGATGTCAGCGATCGGCTCGCGGCAGAGCCCGGTCCGGTAGACTAAATCGAACTGTGCGCCGGTGCGGAGCCGATTCTCTAGCTCGGCGGCTGGCGTCTCGACGGTCTGAATGTTCAGCCCGGCCTGCTCGAAAGCCTCGACCAGTTGGAAGGCGACCGCTTTGGCCACGGTGGTGGCTGGATAGGCGAAGGTCAGATCGATCCGAGGCCGGTTCAACTCGTCGGCGGCGGCGGCCACGAGCATCCGGGCCAGCAGCGGGTCGTGCTCCAACGGCTCGACGGTCCGGTCAGCGTAGCTCCCTTTAATGAATGGCCCGTCGCTAAGCTCCCCGGTCTCCGGCCCGGCGGGTGCCTTGAGCAGGACGTCTTCGAGCAGTTCGGTCCGGGGGATGGCCAAAGACAAGGCGCGTCGGAGCCGTCGATTCTTCAAAGCCGGGTTGCGTCCGTCCAGCGCGATCCAGTGCAGGACCGGATCGCGGTAGCGACCGACCCGGATCTCCGAGAGGCGCTGGAGGATCGCGACCTGATTGGGCGGGACGTGCTCCAGCAAGCTCACCTTGCCATTGATCAAGGCGGCCAGGGCGTCCTCGGGATCGGGCAGGCGGATCTCAACGACCCGCTGAATGACTGTGGGGTCGGCCGAGACGTCGTCGACGCGTCGGTAGGTCGTCGTCGGCCCGTTGGTCGCGATCCAACGGAACGGACCGTTGCCGACGGGCCGCGTTCTCCCCCCTCCTACCGTGACACGTCCACGATCGTCGGCGTGCGCCGGCATGATCGGCAGAACCATCCAACGGGTCGGCTCCAATGTGCTGCGCCGCAACCGGACCGTGACGCTTTGTCGACCGATCTCGACACGTTCTAGAAGGTTGGCCCAGGAGGCCTGGAAGCCGTCGCTCTTGGGATTGGCGCGATCGATGAGGATGCGGGCCACGTCGGTCGGCGAGGCATCACGGCTGCCATCGGACCAGGTGATGCCGTCGCGGACGGTCACGACCAGCTCGCGGCCCAGATCGGAAACCTCGACCTGCTCGGCGATCTGATCGGGCGATTTACCAAGTAGGGCATCCTCGGACGTGTCGGCCAGTAATGGCACGTAGATGAGTTCGGCGACGCGACGTTCGGCGTCGCTGTGGAGCCAGGGGCTGACACGGCTGGCCAGGTCGTCAACCCCGACGGTGAGCGTGGGCAGGGCGAGGAAGGCCTCGCGATAGGCCGAGGCGACCGTGTCGTCTTGGGGCCAGACGGCGACCGCTTCCGTGAGCAGATCGAGTCGGGTCGCCTGGGCGACACGCCGATCCTCAGCGCGTCGGACCAGACGTCGGGCCTGTTCGAGAAGGCGCCCGCGGACCGGCACGACGGAGCGGTTATCGGCCCCGATCTTGGACTCCAGGTCGCGGACGATTCGACGGGCCTTGGCGTAGTCGCTGGCGCGGATGGCGGCGTCGACCTGCGCGTCGTAAGAGCGGGCGAGGGCCGAGTCCAGATCGGGATAGTCCGGCGTGCGGCTGTGGAGTTCACGGAAGAGTTTGAGGGCCTGGCGAGTCCGGCCCTGACCGGACTCTTCAACCCCTTCATTATACAGGAGCGTGTTGACCCGTCCCGAAAGCCCTTCCATGTCGGAGTCAAACTCGTAGGCACGGAGGTAGTGCTCGAAGGCCAATAGGAACTCGCCGTTGAGCATCAGCTTATCGCCCTGCTCGACCAACTGGTCCTCGAAATAGATGATCTCGCGGATGTGCTTGGTCTCGATCTGGAAGTCGCGGACATCGCCCTCGACCAGATGGATAATGAGTGTTTTGGGCCGCTTGTCCTCCTGCTCTGGTTCGGGCTCGTCGAGCAGGCCGCGCGGCATGATCGGCTCGATCTCCAGGACGGTCCGATCGCTCAGGGTGATCGTGTCGAATGGGGGCATCCGGAGCAGCTTGAGGTCGTCTGGAACACCCTCGGGCACCGTCGGCGGCACGGCGGCGTCGATAGTCCGGAACGGCCAGAGCAGGACGACCAGGCCGAGCACGGCGATCACGAGCCGGCATCGGTCGAGCACGGTCCGCATCGGGCATTCAGACTTAGCCTGGGGATCACGCAAGATCCGAAGGGATTGCAGCATGACCGGGGGACCTCAAGGTCAGGGCATGGGGGACTCAGGAAGCCAGGCCCGGATCGTGGCCGATCCGGTCGGGATCAAAAGCGTTTGGTCCTTGAGGATCGGCCCATCGACGGGTCGACCGAAGAGCGGAATCGCCTCCTCAAGGACGCCGTCGGCTAGCGAGCGGATCTGGAGCCGTCCCTCGCCGTCGAGCCAGTAGAGCCGACCGTCACGGATCGCCGGTGCGCCGATAGGGAGCGAGTCGCCGAGCCGGACCGTCCAGATTCGATCGCCGTCGGGTCCGAAGGCGTAGGCACGGCGATCGGCGTCGACGAGGAAGACGTAATCGTCGACCGAGAGCGGTCCGCGGACGAGGCCAGCCTGGAGCGGGAAGGTGGCCAGCGGGCTCAGGTCGCGCGCAGCCAGGACGCGGACGATGTTGCGGCCGTCATCCTCGGCGGCGACCAGGATGAGGGCCGGGCCGGTCGTGGCGGCTCGGGCGACCAGGTCGACCTCAAGGTCCTGTTGGAAGGGAACTTCGAGGGTGACGACGTCGCCGTCGCGACTCCGATCCAAGCGTCGGACCCGCCCGTTCGTCTCGACCAGGGCCACGCCGTCGTTCTCCAAGCGGGTCGCGTTGAGCCAGTCGGTCGGCTCGTTGCGGTCGAAACTCCTCAGGTATGGTTCACCGGTGGTCTGGCCGGTGATTGGATCGACCTGCTGGGCGCGGCCGTCTCGGCCAAGCACAAGGATCGTCTCGCCCCAAATCAGCGGGTCGACGCCCGAAACGGCCGGCAGCGGGATCGCTCGGATCGCCTCGGCGCCCGAAGCAACCCAGATCGCGTCGGGGTCCGACTCCGCGAGGATTAGCCGCCAACGCGCCGTCTCGAACCGGGACCAGGGTTGCTCAGGTAGTTGGACCGTGCCGGATCGGGGCACCTCGACGGTGATGAATCCGCCGGCGTCCAATGTCTCCGGAGTGATCCGGACCGGCCGACCGCGGAGGTCGAGGGTAACCAGGCCGGACCCATTGGGGTCGGCGATCAGGCCGGCGATCCAGGGCGATCCCAACTGCGTGCTCCAACGAACTTGGCCGTTCTCGGGGTCGATTCCGGCGACCCGGACGCCCTCGCTATCAGGAGCCTGGTGAGTCAGCACGACCAAGCCGCCGGCCGGCTGCGGCGGCGCGATCGCCGGCCCCTCGCGGAACCGGTTCCACTGGCTGCTCAACTCGCTCAAGGACGGGTCGAGTCGGTACCCGACCGAGGGCTCCGAGGCGATCACGCAGCGGCGGGGGTTGAGATTCAATGCATAGGTCGGCCCGTCCGACTCGGCCTTGGCGTCGGTCCGCGCCACCGCCGAGAGCGGCGTCCTGGGCTCTTCCGGGTCGGCCGACCAGACATGGATATTGCCGCGATCGCCAGCGGCCCAGAGGAAGTTGCCAGCCAGCAACGGTGCCTGCCAAGTCCAGCCGTCGACCTCGAGTTGCTGGACCTCGGAGATACCTGAACCCTCCTCGTCGCGGACCAGCACATGCAATCGGCTCGTGTCGACACGGTTGCGGTCCGGGACGATCAGGAACCGGTCGAACTGCGAGGCCGGATGGGCGATCGCGCCCCGGTCGTGGCCCAAAAAGAGCACCTTAGCACAAACCAATTCGTTGCGATCGATCACAAAAACATTATCACGCTCACCGAGCACATAGAGGTAGCGACCAATATCATCAGTTAGGGCTGTTTGCGTGAGGCGTCGACCCACATCGACCTCAGCACGAAGCCCGCCGTCGTCGAGGGCAAGGAACAGGATCCGGCCGCTGGGCAGGACCTGGATCACCTGGTTGCCCAGGACCAGCGGAGGGGCGTTGACCCGCTCGCCGACCTCCTGGCGCCAAACCAAAGCGCCGTTCCGACGATCGATCCGGATCAGCTCGTTGAACCGGGTGTCGAAGACGAGCACGTCCTCGCGGCCTCGAATCGGTTGTGGGAGGAAGGGACCATCGGTGCCAATGGGGCGCTGCCAGAGCGGCGTGCCGGTCCGGCCGTCGAGGGCGAAGAGCATGCCGTCGGTCTGGGCGTAGACATAGGCCGGTGTGCCCCCTTCAGGATCGCGGTAGCCGGTCTGGCGGATCACCAGCGAAGTGGCCCGGCCGAGCGGATCGAGGCGTGGTTGCCGAACTCCGGCTTGACTAAGCCGACGCCCAGTGACTTGGCTACGGACGACGTCGTTGGCCGATTCGAGCCGCGCCACCACGTCGGCGTCGAGGGCTAGGTCGGGATAAGCCAACACGATCTGTTCGCGGCTCTGGTAGACGGTCTCGACGGCGTCATCGCCCAACGCCTCGTCCATGGCGGCGAGCGTCTCCAGGCGTCGTTGCTCTTTGGTCACAGCCTCGCGAGCGCGGGCCATCGACGCGTCGACGCCGCTGCGTTCGCGGCGTTCCTCGGCCGCCGCACCGAGGATCTCCGCGTGGAGAGCCAGGGCCGCTTCAGCCTGGGTCAGATCGCTCGGATCGGCTGACGCAGCAGTCCGTTCGGCCAGACCGTCGGCAGTCCGTAGAACCTGCGCGCCGAGTTCGACCCGACTGTCGGCGAAAGCCGGAAGCTCGCCGACCTCCTCGACCATCGCCTGGGCGGCCTCCAAGGCATTGGTCCAAGCGCCCCGACCGGTGCTGAACTGGTAGACCTGGGACAGATTCCGGAGAACCCGCGCCTCGCCAGCCAGCTCAGAGTCTGGGTATCGCTCCAGGAACTCGTCGAGCTGCAGTTGGACATCACGATAGCGTCCGTCTTCAAAGGCCAGTTCCGACTGCTGAAAGAGCCGCTGGGCCCCTTGCTGGCGTGTGACCGACCAGAGGATCGCCCCGAGGACCAACAGGAGCAGGAACGCGGCGCTGAGGCCGATCACCAACGGCGAGCTGGCGATCCGCTCCTGACCCGGGGCATCCGAGCCGAACAGGCCGAACCAGCCTCGACGCTCCTGCTGAGGTGGGGCGAGGTTGCCGCCATAGGAGAGGGTGCTCAGGTTCGGCGTGTCCGAATAGATCGGGTCCTCGGGTAGGACCTGATCGCGATCGGAGTCCTCACCGCTGGACTCGTCCTCCGATTCGGACTCCTCATCGTCGTCGTCATCGACCCACTCGTGGAGGTTCGGCCGATCATCGACGACCGGCGCGGCCGAGCCTCCCGAACCCTGAACGGATCGTCCACCCGCCTCAGCCGATCGCGGGCGTGCTGTGGTACCGGAGTCGGCCGGTTCGGAGCCGGGCGGAAAGAGCATCTCGACCTCGGTCTGGCCGAAGACGAAGATGTCACCGCGACGGAAACCGGCGGCCAGCACGCGCTGACCATTGCGGCAGACCGGCGGCGTGTTGGGCATCAGTTCGACTCGGTAACGCCCCTTCGACCAACCGATCCGACCGTGGACCGGCGGCACGTCCGGGTCGTCGATCTGCAATTCACATTGCGGGCCGGATCCGAATAGGATCGGCGAAGAGCGTCGCATGACGAATTGGCGGGTCCGTCCATCGATCGAACGAATCTCGAGCGTAGCCATGACGTGGGGCCCTGCGATGCTCAGGGGACTCAGGCGTTGGTCGGTCCTCGTGGCTCGACGCCACGCCGGATTCAGATCCGAAACCGGATCTCCTGGGGAAACGTTGGACCGAGGACGTTGAAGGCCCTGCGGCTCGAGATTGCAGCGCGGCCTCAACGGTCGGCCAGCGGCGGTCGACTCAACGGATCGGTTCCTGCGCGACGACATCGAAGGTGTAGTTGCCGCCCTGCCCGACCAAACGGAACCGGGTCATCCGGATCTCCATCGGCTGCAGGCCGCGAAACTCGACCTCCTTGCGGGCCAGGATCTGCTCCACACGCGCGGGGTAGAAGTGGAAGATCGGGCTGCTGCCCACACTCAGGTTGGCCCGTCGCAGGAGGACCAGGTCCGACCCTTTGCGTCCCTGACCTTGCCAAAGGAAGTACAACCGCCCCTCGCTGAGCGAGCTGCCATCGCGGACTTTCGGCGGGTTCTGCGAGAGATTCGAGACGTAGGTCATCCGACCGTTGCGGACGATCCCCAACTCGATACCCAAGGCGTCGAGCTGGCGTGCGTAGCTATCGATCGTTTGGCCCGGATTGTAGAGCACGCTCCATCGCTGTTCGCGGGGGATCCCACCTCCACCCGGTCCGAAGCCCAAGGCCGGGCCTCCGTTGCCGACCCGGCTCCGCCGCGGGCCGCTGGCCACCACCGAACCGTCGACCGGATCGGACGGGTCGACCGCCTCAGCCGACTCGAGGACCGAGTCCAGCGCCGTTACTGGCGTGTCCAGGACCGACGGCTCTTCCAACTCTGAGGCATCCAACTCAGCGTTCGAGGCCAGCGCGTCCAGTGGCGCATCATTGATGTCGATCTCCTCGATCGAGTCCTCCTGGCCGTCCTCCTGGCCCCCCTCGCCGCCGAAGACCTCAACAATCTCCAACCGAGGCGCCGGTCGGCCCGAGAACCCCTCGCTGGTCAGGTAGATCACGACCAGCCAGCCCACGCCCAGAATCGCGCCCAGGACCACGGCCATGAGCACCGAGGTGACCCGATCGTAGTCGGTCTCGCCCACGATCGACTTCAGCGACGCGTCCAACTGGTTCGGATCAACGACGGCCGGGTCGGGCGGCATCGGTGGTTGCGCTGGTGTTTGGCCTTCGGCCTTGCTCGTGTCCTTGGCTTTGGGATCGCCCTTGATCTTGCCGTCGCCGTCAGGCTTGGCCGGAGCGTCGGACGATCGGCCCGATCCCTCGGACACGGGAGGACCGGTTGGACGCGTCAAGCGCGGGCGTTCGTTGGCCGTTTCGGAGGGAGGGTTGCCGCGAATCACTGGGAGGAACTCCCCTGCTCGGCTTGGGGCTCGGCCTCGGTTCCGGTTTCGGACGCATCGTCCGCATCATCGGCGGGCATCGGGTCATCGTCGAACTCGAGCACATAGCTCGATTCCAACGGATTGATGGATTCGAACCAGCCGTCCCAAAGCGCGGCGATCCGCTGACGTTCGGCGCGTGGGCTGTGGGCCTGTAGGCCAAAGCCTTCGATCTTGCGACTGATCAGGCGAAGCCCAACCGAGGCGGCGATCGTGACGCGCGGATCGCGATCCTCTCTGAGGACTTTGATCAGCGGTGGCACGGCCTTCAAGTCCTCCGAACGCGCCAACGCCCAAATGGCCACCTGGCGGATTCCCGGATCGGGATCGTCGAGCAGGCCGATGAACCGGTCCCGATACGGCCGGATCGCTTCGGGGCCTTGGCGGTCGTACTGCTCGACGATGCCGGCGTAGGCGCGATCGGCCTCGAGGTTGCGCGGATCCTCCAGGACGCCGAGCAAGCCATCGATCGCCCCCTCCAGCGGTCGGACGAAGATCCGGCCGCCGGCCTCGACGAGGTTGTCCAGGTCGGCCGGCAGGCCGCGACCGCCGATCAACGTGCCGGCCCCGAGACCGCCCCGACGTCGCTTGACCGCCTTGGTCGTCGCCTGACTCAGGAACAACACGCCCCAGCAGGTGTTGGCCGTCGGGCCATAGGAGTTCCGCGCCCCACCACCGAAGGCCCCGTTGCTTGCCTGAATTTGGAGCAAGTAGTTCGCTCCGAGCTGGTACCAGCGCAGCGCCTCAGAGCGCCAAGGGAGATCCTCGTTGAAGGCAACCAGACGCTCGATGCCATACAACGCATAGGCTGCAGAAGGGCCAATGGCTGCCGACCGCATGCTCGGGTCGAAATTCCGCGCGATCCAGGCAGCGCCCCGACGGGCCGACTCCTCGATCACTCGGTTGCGGAGCGCCGGCCGATATTTCAAGGTACGCAACTCTGGGTCGACCGGTGTCAGCAGCTCGCTGACCAGGCCCTGGCGTTCCCGATATTTGTTCAGTTGATCGCGGCAGAGCAGCAAGCTACTGACCCCCGCAGCGGTCATTGTCATCGTCTCCTGTCGGGTCTCACCGGGGTGGTAGACCCAACCGCCGTTGGCCTCTTGGCTGTCAATGTAGAATCGCGCGACACGCTCCCAGACGGCTGGGTTGACACGGGCCCCCGCCCCCTCGGCCTCCCAAAGGCCGAGCAGACCATACTGGGTGATCGAGCAGTCGCCGGAATCGCGAAAGACGTAATCCCAGCTCCCGTTCGAGTTCTGAGTCAGTTGGATGTAGTCGACGATCCGCTGGATCTCACCGGCGAGGACATCACGGGGGATGCCCATGGCGCCGGGATCGATTGAAGAGAGCAGCATCGCCGCCACGCCCGCCTCGTAAACCGCCGAGTCGCCTCGGTAGGGCCGGTAATCAGTCGACTCTTGGATCTTCTCGCGCAGTGCCTGGACGTTCCGCTGGAGCTTGCGATCGGTCGAGGGGACGCCCCCCTTGACGCGGGCCAGCTCGACCAAGTACTTGTGCCCTGCGTCTCCTGGGGAGTCCCGAGCTAAGACCTTGAGGGCCTGTTCTAACGCTCGGGCTTGGGCCGGCGTCCGGATCAGGTCTTGGGCCGTGCTCCGGGCGCCCGGCAGGAACAACCCCAAGGCCAGGCCGATCACGATCATCCGGCCGATTCGAGATCGGGCCGAATCCCCTGGACGCCCTCCCGATCCGCTCCACCGATCACGCATCCGCTCGCCCTCGACCCTCGTTGCGTTGAAGCTCGGACCTGCCCCGATGCACCCACTCATGATTGTAGCCCAACCTGACGCTGACGCCAGACCTTGGCACTACTCAGGTTTCAGTTTCCGATGAGTCGAGTGGTTGGTTTGGGGTCTGAGCGTCTTGATCCCGGGCTCGATGAACGCGACCGCCCAGGTTACGACAGAGCTTCATTGCGCGGTCTAGGGCGACCGGATCGGTCTCGGGCAGGCAGAGCAGCATGCCGCGCTCTCGAGGCAATTCCGAGCCGTCGAGCGTCGCCAACGCCTCGGCCGGAATCCCCAAGGCGATGACCTGCTGGATGGCCAAGTTTGCCGTGGCCCTATCGCTGAAATGGATGAGCGTTCCCGAGGCATCCGGGGACCAGGTCGACTCCGAATGACCCGAGCGGGTCCGAGGAATTCCGAACACGATGACCCTCGGTGCAGAAACTGGACGCCCCGATCCCCTACCATTAGGAGACCGTCGGACGACCGCAAAAATGAGGACAAGGGGCATAGTTCGACAGGTCGGGCGAGCACACGTGTGAGCACCGCTCCGGTGACCAAGCGAGGATACGCCGCCGTGACCGTCGCGTCGACACCCCAAGCGATCCCCGACGCGTCGGCCGACTCGTGGGCTTTGGGAATCGGTGGAAAAGTGGGACGATGAATCGAGCTGATCTCATTATTGTGGGTGCTGGGGTGATCGGACTGTCGGTAGCCTACCAATTGGCTCGACGGGCACCGGGGTCCCGGATCCTGGTCCTGGACCGGGGCCAGCCGGGTCGCGAGGCCAGTTGGGCCGGCGCTGGCCTGATCTGTCCGACGATGGAGCGGCCCGCCCCCGACGGCCTCTCGCAGCTCCGATCCCGCAGCGCCGCGCTGTATCCGATCTGGTCAAGCAACTTGCTCGAAGAGACCGGCCTGGACAACGGATACCGCTGCAACGGCGGCCTCGACGTGGCCTGGACCGAGAAGGAAGACCACGACCTCAAGGTGATGGCCGGTCGCTGGCGAAAGCAGGGAATCGTCTGCGAACGTCTGGAGGCAAGCGACATCGCGCGGGTGGTGCCGGGCCTGGCACAGGACCTCCGCGCCGCCTACTTCCTGCCCGATCGGGCTCAAGTTCGTAATCCGCGACACCTCCGCGCCCTGGAGCATGCCTGCCGTCGACGTGGGGTCGTGATCCGCAACCGCTGCCCGGCTCATGGCTTCCAGATCCGGAGTGGACGCTTGGAGGCGGTCCAGACCGACCACGGCCCAATACCTTGCGGTGGTGCAGTTATCACGGCGGGCGCGCAATCCGGACCGCTGCTGGACACGATCGGGGTGTCGATGCCGACCCCGCCGATTAAGGGGCAGATCCTGATGTATCGGGGTCGCGGCGGCGAGCTAAATCGGATCGTTGAGTACGGCAAGTCCTATCTGGTCCCTAGGGACGACGGCCGGATCCTGATGGGCGCAACCGAGCACATCGATCGATACGACACCCGACCCACCTCCGACGACTTTCAGCGTCTCCATGACGAGGCAATCCGGCTCTGCCCGACCCTGGGCACCCTGCTGATCGAGGCAACCTGGGCAGGCTTACGCCCGGGCAGTCGGGACCGCCGACCCTACCTCGGCCCGGTCCCAGGCGCATCAGGCCTGTTCGTCGCCACCGGTCACGCTCGTGTCGGCCTGCAACTTTCGCCCGCCACCGCAGAGGTCATCACCGACCTCATCCTGGACGCCGCTCCCCTACTTCCCATCGACCTCGGCGAATTCGCCATCGATCGCCAACCCATAACCGACACCTTCGACCTGATCCGCTCCTAGAAGATAGTCATCTTTGCTTTTCAATACACAAGCAGTGAAAACTTGTTTAAATCAGGTATCAATGCATCCCCTGTGGCTGGGACCGGGCATCGAACATCGAATCGCGGGATCGCCTACAAGCCATTCCGATGATCAAGGAACCGGCTGAGCCTCGGCGACGACGAGAATCTTGGCCGCTGCGTCGCGTCCCAAGGCGAGGGTCCGTCCATCGATGTTCAAGCTGAGGGCCCCGGCCTCCAAACGGTTCTGGATGACCTGGCCGCTGGTCTCGAGGTCGAGCCCGCATTCGGAGAGGTAGCGGAGGAAGGCCGGATCTTGCTCGACGACGCGGGTGACACGGAAAGGTAAGCCGGTGGCGACCTCGGTCAGGGGGATGCCGGCGGCCTTGCGGACGGCGCCATCGGCTGAGGGGATCGGATCACCGTGCGGGTCGAAGGCCGGCTGGCCCAAAAACTGATCGATCTTCTCGATCAGGCGGTCCGAGACGACGTGCTCCATGTGCTCGGCCTCCTCGTGGACCTCATCCCAGGACATTTCCAGGGTACGGACGAGGAACGCCTCCAGGAGTCGGTGGCGACGGAGGACCTTCAGGGCGTGGCGACGGCCAGGTTCGGTCAGCTCGACCCCCTTATATGGCACATACGTGACCAACCCTGCCTCGGCGAGCGATTTGAGCATACTCGTAACTGATCCCGGGGTGACCTCCAGGCTGCCGGCCAGCTCATTGGTCGTCACCACCCGTGCCTCGGCGTCGGCCTCACGATGAGCGATCATGTAGATCGCCTTGAGGTAGTTCTCGGCGGTCAAGCTGGGCAACGGTCCGTCCCCAAGTCTCCTGGGTGCCGTCGAGGACGTCCCCGACCCACTCGCGCCGAGCCCTCGGCCCTGAAACTGATCATAGCCGATCCCCCAACACGACGGAACGACAGAACCGACAGCCTCCCCAACCCACAACCCTTTTCCCTGGATCAATCGGGAACGGGTCGAAAGACCGAGGAATTAAATTCCCAAACAACTATAACACATTTCCTGAAACACATCGACATCATCACTCACGAGATCGATTGCCGAGGGCGCTCGTCCTGGGCGTGACGGTGTGGGCCGGGGTATCCTGGAGCAGGGCGACTCCGAGGATCCGGGCGCGTTCGGAATGCGAGCGATCGCGGCGGATCCGAGCGCACCAGTGGTGGAAATCGTCGAGGATCCGCCCGATCTTGCGGTCCATCTGGGCGAAGGGCAACCGGTTGCTGACGAAGGCATATGCGTCGCCCCAGCCCCGGACCTTGTTGTCGATTCTCACGAGGCATTGGGCGTAGGCGGCGTCGGTCCGTCGCGGGCAGTCCCCGTCGAGGATCTGGAGAATTCGTCCCTTGGCTTCGGCGATGATCGCGGCGACCTCGCGGATCAGCTTGCGCTACGAGGCCGAGGCCTGGCAGACGCCGTCGGGGTGAAGCCGACATCCCAGGAAGTTGAAGCCGTTACGCGTCGGGCCGAGGTAGGCCTTCTGGCTGCCATCCCCGGGCTCATAGCAGGCCATTCCCAAGTCGGCCAGCTCGCGCTGGGCCAAAGCAAATCCGTCGCGGACCTGGCCAGCCGTGGCGGCCAGGACGGCGAAGTCATCGAGGTAGCGGACCGTCGTCAGCCCTCATCGTTGAGCAAAATATTGAACCGGCTCACGGCGAGGTTGCCCACCAGGACACCCCTGGGCGACACCGACCTCCCCGATCGGGAACAGGTCGAGCCACTCAGCGACCTGGTCGGGGTTCTCCAACTCGGTCTCGATGGCCCGTGCGAAGAGGTCTTGGAAGGCCGGGACGCCGACCTCACGGCCGAGAATCTCCACGACGCGCGCTCGTGGCACATACGGGAAGAAGTTCTTCATGTCCGAGAGGGCCACAAAGTCGGCGCCGGCCCTCATCGCCCCGACGGTCATCGCGATCGCCTCGGGGACTCCGCGCCTGGGCATGCCGGAAAAGCTCGACGGCGTGGCCAAGATTGCTAGGATCGCGCCGAGGTGGCGACGGATCTCCCAGGACCTCGATGCCGCGACGATCACACCCGGAGCCGAACGTCGAAACCGCCGGCCCAGGCGCCAGTCGGGTCCGGTCGAGATCCGTCCGGGCCACGCTGGGTGAACCCGTCACCGCCCGCACCATGGCGGGACGATGAGTCTATCCACAGGCGTGGACGCACCGCCAGGGCAGCAAGCCGCGCTGGGGTGGCCTCGGACCATTGCTGTCGCGCATTGTGGAGGAAGGACACGCGATGGATGTCCACGCGGTCTCCGCAGCAGTGCCCCCGACCCACCGACCAAAACAGCGGCATCCCCGAGGGGGCACGGGGCGCGCTTACACCCCACGACGACCCCACGCCATTGACGCGACCCGAACTTGGCTCAGGCCTCCGGGACATTGCAAACCCAGGGCCCTCCAGAAAAGTTGTCAACGGGCCGACGAACCAATCGGCGCCGCCTCGTTCTGATCCGCCCCACTCCGTCAACCTTTGAGGGAATCACGCACCGATGACCGTTCCCGTCCGCTGCTACACCAACTGCTACGGCCCAGCCGGTGTCTGGGTGGCCGTCGAGCAGGTCCGCCAGGCTGGTTTGGATGCCATTGAGCTGGCCCTCCGGCCCCACGCCATGGGCGGGCTGGTCATCCCCGAATCGGCCGTGATCACCGTCGACACACCGCTCGAACAGATCCAACGGTTCGTCGAGCACCTGGCCGAGCACAACGTCCGTGCCGATGCGGTCAACGTCGGTGGGTCCGACCTGCGGACCGCTGAGGGCGCCGACCTGGTCGCGCGTCGGCTCCGGCTTGGTCAGGCCCATTTTGGCGCGACCGTAGCTGTTACCGGCGTCGGCCAGCCCGAGGACGACGACCAACGTCGAGCGATCATCGACCATCTGAAGAGCCTTGGCGATCTCGCCGCCGATCTCGGCATGACCCTTGCCCTGGAGACCCACGCCGGCCCGACCCAAAACGCAAGGGCCATGCGCAGAATCATCGAACAGATCGATCGTCGGGCGGTCCGAATCAATTACGACACGGCCAACGTCGCCTTCTACAACCGCGACGTCGACCCCTGCGACGAACTGGTCGCCATTGCCGACCTGATCGGCAATGTCCACCTCAAGGACAGTCGGGGTCGGTTCGAGGAATGGTACTTCCCCGCGCTCGGTGAAGGCGGCGCGATCGACTTTCTCCGCCTCCGCAAGATCCTCGAACACGCCGGGTATGGCAGGGGCTACACCATCGAGATCGAAGGGATCGGCGGCGAGCCAGAACCGACGCCCGAACTCCGCCACCAACGCGTTGTCAGGAGCGTCGAACACCTCCGCTCGATCCGGTTCTTCAACACGCCCCTCTGACAGAGCTTATCCAGGCAGACCGGCGTGCGGTCTGCCGGCATCTCAGTTGGCATCGACACAACCGGCGGTCGCCAGCGGTTCGGACGTCTTGGCCGCCGTCCGACAGCACGCTAAGTACTTGCCAACCGTCTCGCGGAGGCCGAACTCCAGGGCGTCAGCGATCAAGGCGTGACCGATGGAGACCTCCAGAACGTGTGGAACGCCACGGAGGAACGGACCGAGGTTGTCGAGGTTGAGGTCGTGGCCGGCGTTGATACCCAGACCCTGCTCATGGGCCGCATGAGCCGCCTCGGCGTAGCGTCGGATCGATTCCGAGCCACGTCCCCGCGCGAATTCCGAGGCGAACGGCTCGGTGTACAGTTCGATCCGATCGGCCCCAAGCTCGGCGGCGCGGGCCATCGGGAGCGGATCGGCATCGAGGAACAGGCTGACCCGGCAACCCAGCCCCTTCAGCTCGGCGATCAACGGGACCAGCCGAGCCCCATCGTTCTCAAGGTCCCAGCCGTGGTCGCTGGTGACCGCCTCGACGGCGTCGGGGACGAGGGTGACTTGCGTCGGACGGACCCGACGGGCGAACTCGAGCATCTGGTGGAACGGATTGCCTTCGATATTTAGCTCGGCGCCCTCGACATCGCCGACGACCAGCGAGATCGCGTCGACGTCCAGTGGCCGGATATGACGCTGATCGGGACGCGGATGGATCGTGATCCCCTCCGCGCCGGACTCCAAAGCGATCCGGGCCATCCGCGCCACGTCCGGAATCCCGTGCGGTCGCGTGTTGCGGAGCGTGGCCAATTTGTTCACGTTGACACTCAGCTTGGTCATCACAAGCTCCCATTGGCTGGCGAAGCGGACTGAGGGAATTCTATCTCTCCCATCACCCCAAGACCAGGATGGATGGAGACCCTTCCAATCTCTGGGGTTCGATCGATCCCGGCAGCACTACCCTTCGTGGAACGTCTCACCTATCAGGCCCCTGGCGACCAGACCGAACCCAAACCGCAGAACGATGTCGCTTGGCAATCATTTCCTACCAAACGAATGGACCTCCGAGGGGGTTCGCAATCGGATCCTCGTCCCCACATCCTCCCTCGATCTCGGATTGCCGCATCACGATCGACTCCGACAGCTCGCTCGGACGATCGCGGCTTTCGCTCGATATGCCCATCCCTTCGCATGATGCTTCGTACCAATCATCAAAATCATGGTATCTCGATCCGTCGAATAAGCGTCACACACCGGTCCGTTCGATGCCCCTATGTCGAAGGTCGCGATCATGTATCTGGAAACTGACTTAATTGCGAAACTTCTTTGACGTGGGGCTGGACAATTGCATTTGCACTTCGCAAGGATACGACTATTTTCGTCGTGCGAGAAGGGGATCGGTCCGCTATCGTCCTGTTGATCAGATCGCTCGGTAGCTTCCCTGGCCTCGCCTCAGACCGATCGACCCGGCACGTCCTTGAGAGGATGGATCTCATGACCAATCGACATCGCCTTGTGACTCTAGGCGACAGTTTGACTCAAGGGTTCATGAGTGGGGCAATCCACTCCACGCACCTTTCATATCCCGCCATCATCGCCCACGAGATGGGCTTGTCCTCAGGGCAATTCAGATTCCCCAGTTTCGCCACGTTCGGGGGCCTGCCCCTGAACCTCGAGCGCATCCTCCGCTTCCTGGAGCGTGAGTATGGCGCGGAGTTGGGACCGTTGGAGCACTTCGGTGCCGCCTTTAGGCTCCGGGAACTGATGGCCGAGATCGAGACCTACTACGAGCGCGGGACGGGCCGACTCCCAACTCGGGTCACGACGCCCTACCACAACCTGGCCAGTTGGGGGATGACCGTCGACGATCTGACCAATCTCACCGCGGGCCACTGCATCAGCGCGCTCGATGTTCCGACATCCGACGATTTTGTCAATCAGGTGCCTGAGCAATCCTTCTTCCTGACCGTCCTCCGCGTCCTGAACTCTTCGCACAGCCTCGACCGCTTCCATCATACGGCCGTCACGGGAGTCAGGGAATTCGCTAACGACGGCGGCATCGAGAACCTGATCGTCGCGATCGGGGCGAACAACGCCCTCGGGTCAGCGACGGCCCTCAAGATCAAGATGACCGACGACGCAATCCTAAGCGCTCCGGTCGACAACCGCGGCAACTACAACCTCTGGCGGACCGAGCACTTCCAGTTCTTCTACGATCGGCTCGTCGAACAGATCGCGTCGATCGACATCGACCGGGTCTTCGTCGCCACGGTCCCACATATCACGATCGCCCCCCTAATCCGGGGCGTTGGCACGAGCCGAGACGATCGTTTGTCCAGCGACCCACGATATTTTAAATTCTACACATATTTTTGGATCGAGGACGACGACTTCTCATCTCGGAGGCATCCGCACCTTACCGGTGACCAGGCGAAGTTGATCGACCAGACCATCGATACGTACAACGCGATCATCCGGGACCACGTTGAGAGTCAGCGCGCGGCGGGTCGGTCCTGGCACCTGGTCGACCTAACAACCACCCTCGACCGACTGGCTTTCCGACGCCATCGGGAATTCCCCGGGCTTCCGCCCGCACCGGGCGGCCCCTATGACTTCCCAGACTCCTGGGAGTCGGCCCGCCGGCGCTTCAACCTGCCCGAGTTGGACACAAGGTATCTGGTCACCGCCGGAGGGCAACTCACCGCCGGAGGCCTCTTCAGCCTCGACGGCATCCATCCTTCAACGATGGGCTACGGCCTCCTGGCCCACGAGATGATTCAAGTCATGCGTGTCGCAGGAGTCGAGTTCCGAACCCCGACCGGCGAACTCCGAGCCGATCCGGTCGAGGTCGACTTCGAACGTCTGGCCCGCTTCGACACCCTCGTCCGGACGCCTCCGAAACTGCTCGACGACGCCGTCGGGATCCTCAACTGGCTCGACGGTTGGATCGGCTTGAGCGGTATTCTTCGCAAGGTAAATGGGTGCTGATCATACCATAACTAAAACACCAAGCCGTCCGAATGTCCTTTCTGTTCCAGGTCGACTGGGTTCTCCCCGTGGCTCGGTCCTCTGTAGGACAACCAGCCTGGATCTCGAACCATGCGATGGGCCTCCAAGGAACCGGTCAGGAGATGCGATGCACTCGATCGTCCCATGTTCGATCCAATTGCTCATTGGTCTGATCGCGGGGTATCTCCTCGCCAGCGTCTCGGAGTCACTTCTCCACAGTCACATTGGCCATGCACCCGGAGCCCGGCGCCGGCGATGGGCATAAAGACCCTCGTTATTCGGATATCTGACCCGCTCGCACTTCCGCCATGCAGTCGTCCATCACTGTCTCACGTATCGATCGAACCACGTTACCCAATTCGATCACGACGAACATCAAGCCGATGTCGACCGACTTGCCCGCGACGTTGGAGACGATCGAATTAAGGCGATCTGGTATGGCCTGCGCCCAGGCTGGACCGGACTGTTGACATACAACCTCGCGACCCTGCCGGCGGTCCTCGCCCTTGGGCTGGTGGTGGACGTTTGGGCCATGCTCACGGCGGCGCCTTGGTTGATGATCGCCCCTCTGCTCTCAAGGTGGATCCATCCGTACCTCCACCTCGACCACGAGACCGCGATCCGCTGTGCCCCTAGCTTCATCGCGATCCTGTTAGGCACGCCATATTTTCGAGCCGTCGCCCGTCACCATTATCTGCACCACAAATACCCGAACAAGAACTTCAACCTCCTGCTCGGGGGTGATTGGATCCTGGGCCGGCATCGTTCCGCATCAGCCGATGACATCGACAAGATGAAGGCGTTGGGCCTGCGGATCGACTGACCGACACAACGCCTCAAGGGAGAGGAGGAGCCTCAGCATCCGATGAGTTCAGACTAGCCGCTTGCCCGGCTGATCGAGCGACAAGGCCAGTTCGAAGACCTCCTCAGCATCGAAGACGCGATCGGCCTGTCGAAACAATTGCGCAACGGCCGCATGATGGATCCGCATCTTGATGCCGCCGACGCCGATGGCTCCCCAGCCGATCATACCGCCGCCGAGGTCACGACGCTGATCGGGCGGGTCGATCCCGGCGATCCCAGCCGGTGGAACGGCATTGAGGTCGATGAGCACCTTCAGAGAGTCGAGACCTTTCCATGTCGGCTCGTCCAGCAGGGTGACTCCCGCGGCGCCCGCTGCAACGACCAGGGCGCGGTCGGCCAATGAGTCGGCGAGCCCCTCGGACTGCTGCCAGAAGCCGGTGATCGGTCGGCCCACCGATTCGCTGATCGTCCGCGACGTCTGTTCAGCGCGGTCCAGGATTCGAGAGCCGACCGACACCCGTGCTCCAGCACGGGCTAACAGGCGTGCCACGCGCTGACCGACCGGGCCGGTGCCGCCCAGAACCGCCGCGGGGACATCGCGTAGGTCGTTGTCGAATGCCTCGCGCGCGGCCAGGACTGCCGCAGCAGCGGTCGTGTTGCAGCCGTTGGCGTCAAGCAGGACCGAGACCCGGAACGGCCCGAAGAAGGTCTTCGTGATCGACTCCAGGACCGCTTCGGCGGCACGAACATTGGAACCACCGACGAACAGGGCCGTGGCGGCCAGATCGGCCTGACCGCGTGTAAAAATCGCCCCATAGACATGATTAACCACTGACTCGGGTGTCACCTCGCCGATCGAGATCAGATGCTCGGCACCAGCGTCCAGGGCCACCACCGCGTCGAAGACGCTCGGCGTCGCGTCCACATCAAGCTGAACCAAGATCCGCGATTTCGTCGTGGATGCCATGGCCGCACGGGTCTCCAATCCTGGCTCAGTTCCCAGGAACAGGGGGTCGCTGCGTATCAACGATCCCCGGTGTTCCAATGGACCACTGGGGCTCGCGGGAGGTCCCCACTTGTGGCGACGTAACACCAATCCCGGATAATGAAAACGACAAGCCCCCGAGCGGATCGGGAGCTTGTCGGGAGCCGACACACGATGCCTTGCGCGCAAGGACGGCCAGCCGCATGGAATGCGGCTGATCGCTCAGGCGAAGGGGTGCTTGGCGGTGTCCTTCCCAGCCAGCACGGCATCGACAGTCGGCTCGCCCTTTAAGGCACGGGCGATCGATTCCTTGGTCGCCTGGTAGTTGTAGTCCAGAATCTTCTTATTGTCGTCGGCCTCAGGGTGGATGAAGACGCCGGCGACAATGCAGAGGTCCTCGCACTGGTCCTTGGCAATGACTCCCTCGGCAACGCAGTCGGCGACCGCCTTGGCCACTGCGTACTGAGCCGGGCCGAACATCTGCGTGACCTGCTTCATCGTCTGCAAGGTCACTTTGGTGATGATGACCGTCGATGGCTTGACCGGCAGATTGGGCTCTAGGACAGCCAACAGGTTGGTGTGGCCCTGCGACTGGTTGGCCAACGCGTTGGAGAAGGCCACGCCGACTGGACCGCTTTTGGACCCGATCAACAGATCGATGTGGGCCACCTCGTTGCCGTCACCGATCAACGATTCGCCGACCGCCAGGGTGATGCTCATTGGGCTGATCTCTTCGTAGGGAACATTGGGAGGGAGGGTTCGACAGGATCAAACTCCGACCGGACCCGATCGCGTCCTTCGGTCATGATCACGGAAGACGCAAAGGCGATCAAAGATTACCTGCCAGCTTAGCAGAGTCGTCGTCGATCGCAAGCAGACGGGACAACTCAAGACCGGATCTTACGGTCCCCCTCACCCACCAGGGCTATCCCGCACGCAAAACCCACCTCCTGCTCAGCAGAAATAAGTTAAATTTATGATCATCACATTCTATAAAACAAATTTCCCACAAACAATCACGCAATACTGGTCTGGTTGAGCTGACAAATCACGTTCGGACAGAAAGCGCCGGAGTGTTTAGCCCGAGCGATAAACCCTGGCCGATGCAATTCATACCGAGCAGACACGGAAAGCTGATCTTTCAAATCTTACGTATTTCGCCTAGCAGCTTATCTTGTTTCACATAAGAACTTACGAACAAAACAAGCATTCATAATTTTGAACGAATTGTCAGGATATTCAGTTTAGCTGATAATCAAACTCATTCTGTCCTCTTGCTCTATGAATACCAGCCCACTCTGGCTCCCAAGATGCGATCGCCCCAACTAGCACAAAAACCCCGATTAGCCAAACATCGCCTGCATTCATAGGAACTGCAAAATTCAATAACAGACAATACTAAGGAAGTTCCATCCTACGAACGAGCCAAATCGCCGAGTTCTTCACCATGCGCAGCTATCCTGACCCGAGCGAGCGGATGGCCGAAGCCATCCGCCCCGAGTTGTAACACCGGAACCACCTCGCATCTCGGGACACCCGACCGATCAGAGCTGGATCAGGTAGGCGATTAGGTCGTCGAGTTCCTGCTCGGTCAGCTCTCCGAGCCCGGTGACGTAGTCAGGGTTGTGGTCGCCGGTGAGGACCTCGCGGAGCGAGTTGGCGCGGCCGTCGTGAAGATAGGGGTCGCGGTCATAGACGCCACGGAGTGAGGGCGGGTTATAGCCTTCGTAGCGGTCGCGGGGCTCCTCAAGTCCGACGATGTAGGTCGTGCCTTTCGTGAACTGCTCGCCGCCGTGGCAGGTATTGCAGGCGGCTTTCTCGGATTGGAAGACCTCGCGGCCCCGGAGCGCGGCCTCGGTGAAGAAGCCGTCGGGGTTGCGATATGGGTTGGGCGGTAGGTCGAGCGAACCGAGGAAAGCAATGATCGCCTCGACGTCCTCGGCCGAGGGTTCGGGTCCTTGCATCGTCTCGGTGAACGACTTGACCATCGCATCGGGCAGACTGGTCTGCCAGCCGTGCCAGGTCCAGGGCGCGGTGTGGGTCACGTTGCGCAGACTCGGTGTGGTCTTCCGACTGTAGATGTGGAAGGTACTGAGATCCTGGTAGCCATCGTTGGTCGTGTCGTAGTCTTCGCCGTTGGTGTGACCTTCGCTATGACAGGTGTTGCAGCTATACCATTGGTTGAAGGAGCGATCAGCGTCGTGGAAAAGCATCTCGCCACGTCGGACGAGCGAGAGTTCCGGGGCGCTTCCCAGGTCGATCTGCCGAACGAGCTGGCCGGTCGCCAGGTCGATGACCTGGACGGCATTGGCGAAGTAGTTCGCCACGTAGAGGCTCCGCCCATCGGGGGAGCAGGCCAGTTCGGTGGGTCGACCGCCGCAGTCGACGCGAACAAACCGTTCGCGATCGTGGACGAGGTTGCCAGCCATCAGGTCGCGCGAACCGTTGCGTCGCCAGGGGAGTCGGCGGCGATCGGTGCGGAAAATTAGGACCTCATGGGTCCCGCCGGCGGCAACAGCTAATTGGGTGCCGTCAGGACTGAAGACTAAACCATAGACATCGCCGACGGCCTCGCCCTGCGGGTCGAGCGAGAGGGTCTCGAATCCGCTCCGGCCTCGGGTGATCTTAGTGACGCGTTGGCCGAGGACCCAACCAATGTCGATGTTGCGGGCCGTGATGGCGAACTCGCGGTTCTTCATGTGAGCCACGTAGACCTCCGAGCCATCCGAACTGAAGGCGAGCTGCCGGAGATTGGCGCCATCGATCGGGTAAGTTTCGACAACCTCTAGGGACTCGGTGTTGACCAGGCTGACCGAGGAGCCTCGGTTGTTGCCGACGGCCAGTATCCGGCTGTCGGGGCTCAGGGCAATCCCCCAAGGTTCGCGACCAACCTCAACACGACCGTCGATCTCGGAGCGGTCCAGGTCGATTCGAACGACCTCGTTGCTCACACCGAGGCAGAGATAGGCGTGGCGTCCGTTCGAGCCGATGACGACGCCTCGTGGTTCGGGACCGACATCGACACGACCGACGACCCGGAGCGCATCCCCTTCGAGGGCAAGGATCGCCGCGTCATAGCCCCACCAGTGAGTGACCACAGCGCGTTGGCCGTCGGGGGTCACGGCCACGCCGTGCGGCTTGCGACCGGTAACGACCTCGTCGAGCACGGTTCCAGCCTCGAGATCGACCAGACTAACCGTACCGGCGTTGCGGTTGGCCGTCAGAAGGCGTTCGGCGCTTGGCACCAAGGCCAGGGCGATCGGCTGGCGGTCGACCTCGCCAGGCTTGGCCGAGGCGTCTGCCTGATCGGCAGTCCGATCGACCTCGGAGCCAGCATGGATGGTCTCAGCTGAGGGCATGGTTGTGTCGCGATCGATGGGGGCCGGGAGGACGATCACGACGATGGTCAAAGCGAGCAGGGCCGACCAGGCGATCCAGTTGAGCAGGCGAAGGCGGGTCACGGGGGGATTCTCCAAGACTCGGGGGGATCCGTCGCATGGGGCGTTCGAGGATCGGGAAGGGCGGACAGCGCGGATCGGATAACACCCCTTCATCATGGAAAAGGGGGCCGGGAATTCAAGCGAGGATCGCCTCGATGGGCCGACCGTAGTCCTTCTCGATCCGCTTGCGACCGGGTACGTCGAGCCGATGCGACTCCAGTCCGAGTTGGTGCAGGATCGTCGCGTGCAGGTCGGTGATGTAGTGGCGATCCTCCACGGCATGGAAGCCCAGCTCGTCGGTCGCGCCATGGACCATACCCCCTTGAACCCCGCCGCCGGCCATCCAGACTGAGAAACCGTAGGGGTGATGATCGCGTCCCTCGCGGTTCTCCGAAGCCTCCATGGCCTCGAGCCCAGGGGTCCGGCCGAACTCGGTGCCGAAGACGACCAGGGTCTCGTCGAGAAGGCCAATCCGCTTGAGGTCCTTCAGGAGGGCCGCGATCGGCCGATCGACACGCGGGCAGAGGTGGTCGTAACGGTCGCGGAGGTGAGAGTGGGCGTCCCAGGCGCCTGCGCCGCCGGCCCCGTGGAGGATCTGGACGAACCGCGTGCCCCGTTGGACGAGTCGACGGGCGATCAGGCATTGCCGCGCGAAGCTGCGATCGACCGGCTCGTCACCTTCGATCCCGTAGAGGCGGAGCGTCTCGTCGGGTTCGCCGTCGATCGAGACGACCTCTGGCACGGCCGTCTGCATCCGGAAAGCCAACTCGTAGGAGCGGATCCGCGCCTCGTCGGCCGGGTCGTCGGGGTATCGCCCGGTCGCGTGCCGGTTGAGTCGGCCCAGCAGGTCGAACTCGTTGGCCTGGAAGCCGCGGGGCAGTTCGACCTCGGGCTGGACGAAGGCGAGCGGGCCGTCGGGATCGACCTCGAGCCGGACCCCGGCGTGTCGGGGGCCGAGGTAGTCGGCGCCATGTCCCAGGCTGCTCCCGCAGCAGGTGCCCAGCGGCCGACCGAGGACGACGAACTGGGGGAGGTTCTCGTTGAGCGAGCCGAGCCCGTAGTGGACCCAGGCGCCCAGGGACGGGAAGTTGCCCTCGACGATGTTCCGGCCGGTGTGGAACTGGTACTGCGCCTGGTGGTTGTTGTCGGTCGTCCACATGGAGCGGATCACCGCTAGGTCGTCGACGCACGCGCCGACGTGTGGCCACCAGTCGCTGACCGCGATGCCCGATCGGCCCCGCGGCCGATAGCCCTTCTGGAGCGGATAAATCTTCTGCATCAGCTTGCGCCCGAGGCCCTTCTCCAGAATGCCCTCGACGGACGGATCATCGAGCACGTCGGCGTAAGGCGTCTCGGCGATGCTCATGCCCTCGAAGCGGGTCAAGGCCGGCTTGGGGTCGAAGCTCTCCATGTGGCTGACGCCCCCGGCCATGAACAGCCAGATGACGCTGCGGGCCCGGGGCGTGTGGTGCGGCCCGCGCGGACCCCGACGGCGTCCCGGGTCGGTCTCCTGGGCCATCAGGTCGGCCAGGGCGATGCCGCCGAAGCCCATCCCGGCCAGGGTCAGCAGGGCGCGTCGCGAGATCGGCGTCGCTCCAGGACGCAACGATGTGGGGCGAGGATGTCGTCGGATCGTCATCGGGTCGGGCTCCGGCTCGGCCTCGGGGGATCGGCGGTTCAGGGTCAGCGGACAGTCAGGAAGTCGTTGTGGTTGATCAGGACGTGGACCAGGCTGGCCCGGGCTCGAGGACCCGGCTCATCGTGTCCGTCGAGCGTCCCGCGCTGTTGTCCGAGAAATCTCAGGCACGCGTCGCGCTCGACCCCATCGGCGCCCCGGGTCAGGATCTGCTCAAAGGCGGCCTCGACGAACGCGCGATCGTCCGACGGATCGGCCATCTCCGCGACCAGCCGACCGGCGATCTCGGCGGCCCGGTCGAAGCTGAACCGGCTGTTGCTAAGGGCGAGGGCCTGCTGGGGCACGATGCTGACCTCGCGACGGTAGCATTCGTCGGGGTTGGGCCCGTCGAAAATGGCGACCAGCTCGACGCCAACCTCGTAGTTGTGCCGGAAGTAGAGGCTGCGACGCGGGACCTTGTCGGCGCGGCGCGGATCTAATGGCGGCCCGCCGACGGCGCGATCGAGTCGGCCGGCCAGGTGCAGCAGGCCGTCCCGGACGACCTCGGCCTCCAGGCGTCGCGGCTCGGCGCGCCAGAGCAGGCGGTTATCCGGATCGATCTGGGCGGCCGACGTGTCGGGTCTTCGCATCGAGGAGAGCTTGTAGGCGGCGCTGGTAACAATCCGCCGATGCAGGGCCTTCAGGCTCCAACCCGACCCGACGAACTCCGCGGCCAACCAGTCCAACAGATGCGGATGAGTCGGCGCCCGACCGTTGAGGCCGAAGTCGAAGACCGACTCGACCAGCGGCCGGCCGAAGTGCCGCAGCCAGACGTGGTTGACCGCCACCCGGGCGGTGGCCGGATTGTTGGGGTCGGTGATCCAACGGGCCAGGGCGCTACGCCGGCCCGTGCTGATCCAGAGGTAGCGATCGGTCAGGCGTTGGTAGTCGTCCCCGGGGTGCCCGAGCTGCTCGCGAGCCTCCTCGACGGCCCGCTGGGCATCCCGGAGACGAGACCGCATCGCCTCGATCTCGGATGGATCGGGATCCGGCGAGACTTCCAGTTGCTCCAGCTCGACATTGGCCTCAAACCGGATCAACTCGGCGCGGGCCAACGCCTCGCGACGCTGGGCGATCACGGCGTCGCGGGCCAATCGCGGGGAGGCCTCGGGGTCGGGCGCGGGTTCCCGAAAGGCGGCCGCGTCGGCGGCGAGCACCGCGCGGGTCGCCTCCAGTGCAATCCGCGCGACCTTGACGCGTCGGGTCAACAACTCGAGATCCGGGTCCGTCGGGTCGCCGACATCGCGGGGGGCCGCGTCGGCGGCCCGGAGCGCGTCGACGGCCTCATCGAGCTCCGACTCGGCCTCGGCCAACTCCTGATCCCGGATGAAGGCTTGGATGCCGGGATAGAAGGTCGCCACCGGCATCGGGACCGGCTCAACCTGGGCGATCCCGCCACCCAGAGGGCTGGGGAAGCCCGGCTCGAGGTCCGAGCGATCGTCACGGCTGCGGGCATCGCCGGACTTGTAGAAATACGTTCGCGGTTTCAGGTCGCCGTCGTAGACGCGCCCGAGCCCGACCTGCTCGGCCGAGGCGCCCCCGGGGAGGCGATCGAGCCGCGTCCGCATCGGCTCGAAGAAGGCACGGAAGCGATAGTAGTCCTCCTGGGGCAACGGATCATACTTGTGGTCGTGGCAGCGGGCGCATCGCAGGGTGAGCCCGAGGAAGGCCTGGGCGGTGTGCTCGACGGCGGCCTGCATCCAGGTGTCGCGCGATCCGTTGTGGTCTCGGCTGCGGGCCAGGAACCCGGTGGCAGCGATGATCTCGGGGCGTTCGGGGGCCAGCTCGTCGCCGGCGAGCATCTCGGCGATCAAGCGGTCGTATCCCTTGTCGGCGTTGAGCGACATCACCGCCCAGTCGCGCCATCGCCAGAGGTGATGCACGCCGAGCGAGAGCCCCTCGTCGGCGAACGAGACCTCGTCGCTGTACCGCCAGACGTCCAACCAGTGACGGCCCCAGCGTTCGCCGAAAGCCGTCGAGTCCAGCAGCGCGTCGACGCGTCGCTCATAGGCATCGGGCCGCCCGTCGGCCAGGAAGGCTTGGAGCTGGTCCCGGGTCGGCGGCAGGCCGGTCAGGTCGATCGTGACGCGACGAAGCAACGTCGCCTTGTCGGCCTCGGGGTTGGGCGTCACGCCGCTCTCGGCCCATCGCGAGGCCAGGAAGCGATCGATCGGGTTGCCGACGAAGCGGGGGTCGGTCGGGGTCGGGGGTATGACCGGATCGGGCGCCCGGAAGAACCAATGGTTGTCCGGGTCATCGAGCACCGTCTCGTCATCGGGAACCTCGGCGCCTAGGGCGATCCAGCGCGTCAGCGTGGCGACCTCCTCGGCACTCAAGCCGGGCCCCTCCGGCGGCATCCTCCAGTCCGAGGGATCGCCGGTGACCGCCTCGATGAGGAAGCTGGCTCCCGGATCTCCGGGCTCGATGACGGCGCCGGTCTCGGCCCCCTCGAGGGCCAGTCGGCCCGCGTCGAGCCGGAGTCCGGCCCTCTGCTCCAGCGGACCGTGACAACTGACGCAATGGCGATGAAAGATCGGCGCGACGTCGGCGAGGTAATCGATAACCTCGGACTGAGCCGAGTTCTGCCCCTCAGCCACCGAGGCCGAGACCTGGGGAAACGCGGCGATTGGGAAAATGCTCCAAAGGCCGAGGACGAGCCCGATCGGGACGAGCGACCGGGCCATCTCTGCGATCCCGGTCGTCCGGAGCGCGGGCCACCCCCACGGATGGGCCGGGAGCCTCGATAGGGAGCACTGATTCATCGGTGATCTCCGGATGATTGAACGGTCCACGCCGAAACGACTCAGACACGATTCTTCCTCGCGTCGGCCTCCGGTTCAATTCAACCCTGATATGATTTCTATGCAGACAAGCTCAACGTCCGCGCTTGACCAGGAGCTTCGAGATGAGCGAGACCTCACGCCCACCCGACTACAAGGGGCTGATCTATCCGCAACTGCGGAGCTTCTGCGAGGTGGCGCAGCGCGGGAGTATGGCCGCCGCGGCGCGGGCCCTCGGCGTGGCGCAGCCGACGGTCTGGAAGCAGGTCCGTGCCCTGGAGAAAACGCTGGGCACCGTGCTTCTGGAATCGCATCGTCGGGGTTGCACCCCGACCGAGGCAGGTCGGCTGCTGCTAACTCTCTGCGGCCCGGCCGTCGGCGAGATCGAAGGGTTGTCCGAGCGGTTCGCCGCCGAGCTGGGCCGACGTCGGCGACGACTGACGGTCGTCGGATCGCCCAGACAGTGCGTGGAGGATCTCCCGCCCTGCCTCGACGCCTTCGCCGGCCGATTCCCCGACGTCCAGTTGACCGTCCGCGAGGTCAGCAATCAGCGGATCGTCGAGCCGGTCCGAGAAGGCGAGGCCGATCTGGCCCTGATCGACCCGCGATGGATCGCCTTCCCCAAGGAGCTGGAATCGCAGCCTTGTTACACGATCGATCCGATCCTGGTCCTCCCGGTCGGCCACGCCTTGGCCGAAGTCGCATCGATCAGCGTCCGGGACCTGGCCGCCCACCCGTTGGTCAACGCCCGCGACAGCTACCCCAATCACATTATCGCGGGGATCCTCCGACACGAGCACGCCTACGACCATCCCGAGCGGGTCCTGGAGTTGGTCACGGCGCAGTCGGTCTATCACTATGTCCGGCTGGGCTTCGGCATTGGCCTGGTGGCGCACCCCACGAATCTGGTGGGTCACCTGGATCAGGCCGGCCTCGTCGAGCGGTCCCTGGTCGGAGCGTTCGGCCGCTTCGAGGTCCACGCAGTCACCAGGCGACGGGCGCGGCCCGATTCGGCCATCGACGGGCTGCTCGCGATCCTCAGCGAGACCCTGGGACGGCTCGATCTCCTCGAGGGATCGCCCGACACCTCAGTCCGTTGAGTCGGCCGATCCCCCGATCATGCCCGGTCCGCGATCCGGCCGATCTTCCCCCGCGTCTGGGGCAACGGGTGCCGACGGCTCGGGGATCGGGGCCAGAGCATCGAGGATCGCCCAGGTGGCCAGGAAGAGGCCGAAGAAGATCAGCAAGGGGCCGAAGAAGAGGCCGGTCCGGCCCCGAGCCTGGTGCCATTGATCGAACTCGGGATCCTCGCCGGGTCGCTTGCCCACGACCCGGAGCGCCAACAGGAGCACGTAGAGACCGCCCAAAAGAGGAACCGCGCTGATGACCAACCGGGACAAGATGACGAGGATCTGCAACGGACGGCTCCCGAATCGCAACGGGGACAAATCGTTGTTGGAGAGCGGATAGACTCAATGCGGGCACAGCGAGTCTCAGATGGTGCTTCGGATCACATCCGATCCAGGACGCGGATGCCAAGCAACCCGAGACCGCGTTCCAGGACGCGGGCGGTCAAGTCGCAGAGGGCCAGTCGACTTTCCTTACGCTCCGGGCTGTCGGCCTTCAGGACCGGGCACTCCAGGAAGAACGTGCTGAAGTGGTTGGCCAACCAGAAGAGGAATTCGGTGAGCACGTTGGGTTTGAAGTCGAGGGTGACCGCCTGGAGCGTCTCAGGGAAGCGAAGGATCGCCAGGGCCAAGGCGCGCTCGGCCGGGTTGGTCAGGTAGATCGCCGGATGGGCGCGTCGGATCGACTCGGGATCGACCTCACCCTTGCGGAAAATGCTCTGGACCCGCGCGTAGGCATACTGGAGATAGGTGGCGGTGTTGCCCTCCAGGGCGACGAACTTGTCGAGGTCGAAGACGTAGTCGCTCTCACGGTTCTGGTTCAGGTCGGCATACTTAATGGCCCCGATGCCCACTACCTCGGCGATCTGGGCGCGATCCTCCACGGGCAGGTCGCCGGACTTCTCGTCGACGACCCGGCGCGCCGCCTCGACGGCGTCATCGAGCAGCGACTCCAGGCCGACCACATCCCCCGAGCGCGTCTTGTACGGCCGACGGTCCGGGCCCATTATCGTGCCGAAGTTGACGTGGACCAACCGTGCCTGGCCGGTCTTGCCCCAGCGCTCGGCCACTTCGAAGAGTTGGCGGAAGTGGTCGCCCTGTCGGGTGTCGACCACGTAGAGGCAGAGGTCGGGCTCGTATTCGTGCAGACGGAATTGGATCGTGGCCAGGTCGGTCGTGGCGTAGGTGTAGGCGCCGTCGGTCTTGCGGACGATGAAGGGGGCCTTGGAGGTCTCGGTGAAGACCACGGTGGCCCCCTCGCTCGGCTCGGCCAACTCCGTCCGTTCCAGGGCCTCGACGACCTCCGGGAGCATCGCGTTGTAGTGACTCTCGCCGTGATAGGTGTCGAACCGGACGTCGAGCCGCTGGTAGATCTGGTCCAACACCTGGAGGCAATGCGGCATGAACTCGTCCCAGAGCCGACGGTTCTCCAGATCACCGGCGTGGAGCTTGGAGGTCTCCACGCGGGCCGCCTCGGCGACCTGGGGATCCTCTCTGGTCGCGGCCGAGACGGCGCGATAGAGCCGGGCCAGCTCGCCGACCGGATCGGCCTGGTAGGTCGCATCATCCCGGATCGTCTTGTAGCCGTGCAGGATCATGCCGAACTGGGTCCCCCAGTCACCCAGGTGGTTGTCGCGGATGACGCGATGGCCCAACGCCTGGTAGATGTTGGCCAGGGCGTCGCCGATGACCGTCGAGCGGATGTGACCGACGTGCATCGGCTTGGCCACGTTGGGCGAGGAGTAGTCGACGACGACCGTCAAGGTCGAGGCGGGCGCCGGCACGCCGAGTTGGGGATCCTCCAGGAGCCCATCGAGTTGAGCAGACAGCCAGTCGTCGCAGATCCGGATGTTGAGGAAGCCCGGACCGGCCACCTCGGGCGCGGGGGCAATGGGTTTGAGGTCGACCGCCTGCGCGATTCCCTCGGCGATGGTGCGCGGCGGCTGGTTGAGTACCTTCTTGAGGGCCATACAGCCGTTGGCTTGATAGTCGCCGAACTTGGCATCGTTGCTGGGTCGAACCGACTGCGCGAAAGCGTCGGCGTCAGCCCCCTCAGGGGCCGCGGCGGCGAACCGGCTTCGGATCTGTTCGAGGAGATTCATGATCGCGCGTTTTCGGGGAGTGTATTTTCAGGAGGAAGACGGTTGGTCAGCGGAACCGGTTAGTCGGTCTCGTCCGAGTCCGCCGAGTTCGGCTCGGGCTGTTCGATCTCTGTTGGCATCTGCTCGATGACCGCCGGGGCATTATCCGGCGCTTGAGGGCGGCTTGAGCCCTCGTGCTGGCTGAAGGCAATCGGGTCGGCATCGCCGTAGAGATCATCCAGGGCGTAGTAGTCACGGGCATCGGGGCTGAAGAGGTGGACGACGTAGTCGGAGAAGTCCAGGAGGACCCAACGCCCCTCCTCGAGCCCCTCGATCCCCAAAGGGGGTTCGCCGGCCTGCTTCATGGTGACGCGGATCTCTTCGGCGATCGCCTGCGTCTGGCGACGGCTGTCGGCGGTGGCCAGGACCATGAAGTCGACCAAGGGTGTGGCGGTCCGGACGTCGAGCAGGCAGATGTCGCGGGCTCGGCCGTCCTCAACGATTTGGGCGCAACGGACGGCCCGCTGACGCGCGACCTCGATCCGCGTCGGGTCGCTGTAGGCCACCGCGCGCGACTCGACCGGATCCTGGACCTCATGGAAATCCGACCGTGATCGTGCCGTCCGACCATTGATCGGGGCCTCGGGCGCGTCAGATGCCTCTGCGCCCTCAACGGGACCGACCGTGGACGGGTTCGACGGATTTAGTGGGTTGTCCGGGGGTCGACTCTCGGTCATCAGGGCTCCTCGAAGTGGCGTGGCTGAGCGACCGGCCGTGGCCGGTCGGGGTCCCGCGATCCATCAGCGCATTCACGACGCCCTTGCACAGGGACCTGCTTCTCGGTAACCGCCAAGGGCTTGGAGGTTCACCGTCCACGGCAACCTCTCGGTCCGAGCCCGTTCCTGATCATCTTATCGTAGCGATCGTGTCGACCGGCCGCATCACGGCTCCTCAATGTCGGGCTTGGCCTCCGTAGTCGCCCAGCCCTGGACGATCAGAGTCTGGAGCATGTCGCCGAGCGGTCCGGCCACGAGCTTCCCGATGGCCAGCACATCCCGATGGTCCAACTGGGACGGCCCGAGCCCGGCAGCGCGGTTGGTCACCAGGGCGAGTCCGACCACGTCCAACCCAGCATGACGTGCAGCGATCGCCTCGGGAACCGTCGACATCCCAACCACGTCGGCACCCAGGGTCCGAAGCATCCGGACCTCGGCCGGCGTCTCATATTGTGGACCGGGAACCGAGGCATAAATACCCCGATGCGCCCGCAGACTCTGCTCAATACCCAAGCGGAAGGCCAAGGCGCTCCGAGTCGGGTCGTAGACAGAAGTCATGTCGGGAAACCGCGTGCCCAGTCGCGGGTCGTTGGGACCTCGAAGCGGACTGGAACCGATCAGGTTTAGGTGGTCTTCCAAAACGACCACGTCGCCGGGCTCCAGGTCATCACGGATCCCACCAGCGGCAGCCGTCAGGATCACGCCCGAAGCTCCGAGTTGCTGGAGGATCCGGATCGGGAAAGTGACCGCCTCCAGGTCATGGCCCTCATAGTAATGGAGTCGGCCTCGGAAAACGGCCAGCGGGACGTCGCTGCAGCGGCCCCGATAGAGTTCGCCGGCGTGACCCGAAACGCTCGGCCGCGCTAGGTGGGGGATCCGTTCGTAAGAGACGACCGTGGCCGCCTCCAGGCGGTCGACCCAACCGCCCAGGCCCGAGCCAAGGATTAGGCCAACCCGGGGCGGCTCGTCACCGGCGATCGCACGGATCACCTCGGCTGCCTCGTGTGCTCGATCGGCCAAGTTTCCTGGCGAGTCCGCGTTCATGAGGCCGCTCGACTTGAGGGTGTTGGGGATCCCAAATGGGGCTCGTTCGGTCGACGATGACTGGATGTCAGAGGCAGAGACCAGCGATGGCCGCCGAGAGGAGGTTGGCGCCGGTTGCGGCCAGGACGGCTTTGCCGCCCAGTTGGGCTAGGTCGGCCCGGCGTGCCGGGACCAACGCGCCGATGCCACCGACCTGGATCCCGATCGAGCTGAGGTTGGCAAATCCACAGAGCGCCACGGTGGTGATCGCGACGGAGCGTGGGTTCAGATCGACCAGGATCGAATTGAGTTCCAAGTACGCCACGATCTCATTCGTGATCGCGCGGGTGCCGAGCAGACCGCCGACCTCCTGACAATCGGCCGTCGGCACGCCGAGGGTCCAGGCGACCGGCCAGAGCAGCACGCCGAGGATCGTGGCCAGATCGAGGCCCAGGGGTTGGAGCAGGAGGTCGACCAGGGCCAGTAAGGCCAAGAATGCGATTAGGACAGCCGCAACGTTCAATGCCAAGATCAAGCCCTCGGTGGTCCCTCGTGCCGCCGCATCAATGAGGTTGGCGTCCCCAGTCGGCTCGGCCACTCCAACCCGTCCGCGCGTGGCCGGCTCTTTGGTCTCGGGGATCACCAGCTTGCTTAGCAGGATTCCGGACGGCGCGGTCATTAGGACAGCCGTCAGAACCAGCCGGGGCTCGGCACCGGCCTCAATAAAGGCCAGCAGGACCCCGCCTGAGACGGTCGTCATCCCCGTCACCATCAGCGTGAACAGTTCGGAACGGGTCAGACCCTCCAGGTACGGGCGAATCGTCAACGGGGATTCGGTTTGACCGAGCAGGATCGCCGCGGCGGCGTTGAGGCTCTCGGCGCCGCTGGTCCCCAAACTGCGTTGCATCAGCCAACCCAGGCTTTGGACTACCCACGGCATGATCCGCATGTAGTAAAGCACGGCGAACAAGGCGGCCACGAAGATGATCGCCGGCAGGACCCGGAAGGCGAAGACGAATCCGGCCGGCCCGTTACGATCGACCAGCGCCTCGCCGAAGACGAACCGCGCTCCAACATCGGCGCAGCTCAAGACCTTCACCGTCCCTTGACCGACCCAGGCCATCATCGACTGACCGGGCGGCCAACGGAGCACCAGAACCGCGAAGAGCAGCAAGAACGCTAAGACCGTCCCCACCAAACGCCATGAGACCCGTCGACGCGATTCCGAGGCCAGCCAGGCCAGGATGAGAATCGACATGACCCCGAGTAGACCGCGATAACGATCTGGGGCAAACCAGGTTAGGCCAGACGGCTCAGCAAGCCCGTTGTCGACGGGAGCCTGTCCGGTCAGCTCGTTCGATTCTTTCGTTTCGTCAGCCCCGGTCGTCGCATCAGGGACCGCCACATCGGGGACCGCGTTCGAGTCGGTCGGATCCGACAGCGCATCAGGCTCTTGGCCTCGTGTCGTCGGAACCGCGACCAGACCCATGCAGATCGATACGACGATCCAGACCCAGATCACGGCTCGGATCCCGTGACGGATCACGGTCGGTTCTTCGACCGCCCGCTGGCGATGCACTGTCATAGGAGGCGATCTCGAATCAAGGGAGACGGGTCGACCGGCCGTTCCTTGATCTGGAAGGCCTCGAGGATCGCCTGGACGGCCGGTTCGGCAATGCTTTCCTTGACGAGACCGAGCGTACCCAGCACTGTTCCGACCTCGACGCGGGTCCCGACCTTGCAGTGAACCTCAAAGCCAATTCGGCGATCGATGTCGTGATCGGCACGAGCGCGGCCGGCACCCAACGACATGATCGTCGAGCCCAGCGTGAAGGTATCGATGGCCTGGATGGATCCGGCCTGGGTGCTGACCACCTCAACGAAACGCTCCGGTTGAGGAAGTCGGGATGGTTCGTCGACCACGAGCGGATCCCCTCCCTGCAACTCGATCATCCGACGGAGGACCGCCAGGGCTGAGCCGTCGCGAATCGTCTCCTGACAGATCTGCAAGGCCTCGTTGCGCCCGTGGGCCAGGCCGCCGATTCGGATCATATGCTGTGCCAGCTCAAGGCTCAGTTCCTCTAGATCGGACGGCCCCTGGCCTCTAAGGCAGGCGATCGCCTCAGTCACCTCATTGGCATTGCCCACAGCGTGTCCCAGAGGCTGGTTCATGTCCGTTATCAGAGCCACCACGCGTAGACCCAGGCCACGACCGACGCGGCAAAGCGACTCAGCCAACCGATACGCATCACCTTCCTGACGCATGTACGCGCCCGAGCCGAGCTTGACGTCCAGGACAAGCCCTTCAATCCCCTCGGCAACCTTCTTGGAGAGGATCGAGGCGGTGATCAGCGGGATCGACTCGACCGTCGCCGTCGCGTCTCGTAAGGCGTAGAGGGTCCGGTCGGCCGGTGCCAGATCGTCAGTGGCCCCGATCATGACCAGCCCGCATTGACCCAGGACGTCGCGGAACGCCTTCAGGTCCAGGTCGGTCCGCAGTCCGGGGATCGCCTCCAGTTTGTCCAGCGTGCCCCCGGCATGTCCCAGACCGCGCCCGGAGATCATCGGGACCCGAACCCCGGCAGCCGCGGCGATCGGGCCCAGGACCATTGAGGTCTTGTCCCCGACCCCGCCGGTGGAATGCTTGTCGACCTTCGGACCAGGAATCCGGGAAAGGTCGACGACCTGGCCGCTCCGCAGCATCGCCTCGGTCAGCGCAATCGTCTCGTCCAGGTCGAGTCCTCGCAACAGCATCGCCATCAGCAAGGCGGCCCATTGATAATCGGCAACCCAGTTTCCCTTAAGCCCCTCGATCAACCAGGTCAACTCTTGCGGGGAGAGCCGACCTCCATCCCGTTTCTTGCGGATCAGGTCGACGACGCGCATGGCCAAGGTCCCGGGGCTGGAGGGAGCCCCCACATCGTCCCGATCACCGTTGGCGCACAGCGTCGAGGGAAGGCCGACAAACAGATGGCGGTTCGATGGCCTCAATCGCCGAGACCGACAGAACACCAGCGATAAATTCTATCACGACCCGGATCGACCCGCGAGCATCCTCGTCGGATCGTGACATGTTCTTCTTAATTGGTCATGACTTTGGATTCGGCAACGGCAACCCAAACCACCCCGGCCCCACCAAAACCGAATGGATTCGAAACGTCTCTGACTCGAGATCCCTCGGACCGGACGATCCGACCGAGATCGCCATCCGAGCTTTCGCTTTGAGTTCGTCCTCGATCATTTCATAGGTCGTCGACGACATCGAGGCGTCGCCCGGCCCGCAGTCCTCATCCACTGGACAATCGACCGATCAGCTCTCGGAAGGGACCTGCGAGTCAAATGCCGCTTCCGCATCCGGCTCCGGCTCGAGCCCCAAAGGCGGTTCGATAGCCGCGCGCGACCGCAAAATGTTCAATTCGACAAATCTAAATATATAATTTCAATTTAAGAACGAATAAAAATTTATTATTTTTATGTTCGCTTATTTTAAAACATTATCTTTCCGAGAGCAGGGAAGTTGCCATCCACTCTATTTAGACCTGCTGGGTTCTGACCGTGCCCGATCACCCTCGGCCGACCCTTGAGACCAAACGCCTGACCAACCTCATGCAAGAGGAGGGCCGGTGCCGAGACGAGCCTTGACGACCTCCGACTCATCGAGTATCTCGAACAGCTGGAGTTCGGACGGTCAATAGCGTCGAGGGGATCCGGCGAAGTCGCGACAAGTTCACCACCTACACGCGGCTGGCCGGAGAGCTACCAGTGCCGACGACGATCCACCTTGGCACGCCGGTCGGCGACCATATCGAGGCGGAGCGGATCCGCACAAAGGTCGGCTATCCAGCGGTGCTCAAGGTGCCCAGCAGCACGCGGGGCAGCGGCATCTGGAAGGTCGAGTCGGCCGAGGACTATCGGTGGTTCGTTGACGAATACAGGACGATGGGTGGCTGCTCCGACTTGCTAGCCCAGAAGTGCGTCCGCGACAGTCATCTCCGCGACCATCGTGTGGTCATGGGCCATCGCTTCTTGGATGTGGTGGAGAGTACCACCTCCTCACCCGAGGAGCTCTCGCCCAACATCGCGCTGGGCGGCCGGGGTCGGCCCGGTCAGACCGGATGAAATGATGATCGCTCTCGTTGAGGATCCGAGCCGGGATGAGCGGCTTCGGATCGGGCCCATCGGAATGGTTCGCCCCGACGTCAGGGTCCTGGTAGTCATTCGGAGATGGCAACGATCGATGGTTCCTCGACGCGAATTAGTTCCGACAAGCCCATCCATCGAGTCAGTCCTCGACCCGATCGGATGAGCCGTCGGTCGGCAGCTCGTCTGGACAATTGATCCGTATTGTCAAAGAGCAGTTCGCACGTGGAGTCGTGATATTCTCGATGGATGCGTGATTGGATCAGGAAATTCGGACACATTCCTCCGGCCAGAACTGCCCGAGGCCGAAGTGGCTGGCGTAGCCGATCGCGATCGGCCCCCGAACGAGTCGAGGGAAAGTGATCCGCAGCCCAAGTCCCGTGTCCGTCGATCGTTGTCCATGACCCAGCAGCCGCTCGCGACGGAAGCTCGACCAGGTCATGATTGACCCCCCGACGGGAGTGCCATCCTCCGGGAGCAGGTCGACGGTGATCGTCTGGGCGTCGGCCTCTTCGAGGTTAAGCCAAGGTCGACGAAGGAGATCCTCGGTGACCTCACGGCGGACAGCCACATGCCAAGCTGCCGGATCGTTACGTTGGGAGCGCGGAACCTTCAGGTGTCGGGCAGGGACATACGGCGTCCGCGAGACCCAGGTGGCGGAGGTCGCTAGGGCCGGAGATCTCCCCAGGACCCAGCAAGAGCCTCCGAGTTCTTCGGCCGCCCCTGCTCCGACAAGCACGAGCCATTGTGGAGGGAGATACTTAGGGTCAAAGAACAAGCCGCCTTTCTCGGCGAGTTGAACGAGCGCTTCCAAATCGTCGTCAGAGAAACCTTCGTGGGCAAAGACCGTGATGTGTGACAGAGACCCGACCCGACGACAGCACTCGCCGAGATAGTGAGCATGAACATGACTCTCGCGGCGAAATGAAACGCGATCGCGCCTTCCCGAGAAAACCGCGCTGGCGTCGGCTGACGGCCCGAATCGCCTGACGTTAACCACCTGGGATCGGCTCATGGCGGCCCTTCGCATCTGCTCGCCGTAGGTGAGCATGTCGGAAAAGGGCGCGGGCTGCTCGCCGAACAGGGCGAACCGGACGACTGTTGGTCGTTCACAGATCGACCCCGCCTCTCGAGCCTCAAGTCTCCGAGCAGCCGATGTCCTCACGCGATCATCTCCTCCGTCTCGACCAGTGTGACCGGCTCGCCCGGCGTGAAGTTACGGAATTTGCCGACGGTCAATCGCCGCGATTTGTAGACCTCGACGACGCCCATCACCTGAAGTTCATCGACCGCGTTTCCTGCAAGGGTTGGTCCGAGGAGCGGCGAGGCAAGCAGCGAGCGGACGACGTCGTCGGTCGCCGGGCGGTTCCAGATCGGCCAGCACCAGATGGTGCCCTGTCCAGATCGCTGATGAAATCCGGTGGTTTGGAGCGTCTGACCGACCGGCATGACGGAAAGCATCGGCAGGCCCTCAATCGCCAGACGGTTAGCCCCGAGCATGCTGCCCCGCTTCTTGCAGTGGGGGTCACCGCTGGGATCACGCCAGCCAAGCGCGTAGCGGATGTCGTCACCCGGATCCCAACGGAGACTCTGCTGCTTCAAGGGGTCGTCGTATTGCCAAATTTTCAACAGGGCCTTCTCGATGTGCTTCTTGGTGGTCCTCTCAGCGATCAGTCACATGGTGGTTAGGCCGCGTGGACAAAACTTGAGAATTCTGTAGAACCCAAGGTATCATTCACCCGCAGAACAAATCCCATGCATTATTTTACGTCATATACTTAACAATGATCATTGGAACCGGATCAAGGATCTGCTCCCGGGACAACCCGGATAAGTCGCGCGCAATAATCGCCAAGGGTCTTAGGACGTTAAGGGGGCCTAGATGGGGCTGTCATGCAACAATTTGATCCGCACTAATCAGAAATTATCATGTCGATGGTTAAAGCGAAATTCGGTTTCCTTCAGATGGAGCTCGAAGGTGTGCCGAGCTACTCCATGGAATTGCAATAACCGCCGCTTGGTAAAACGCCAAAACGCCTCGATTCTATTGATGTGGGACTGGCTGTTGACAAACTCGTTAGCTCCATGCTGGACCCGGAGATGCTTGCTGGACCCCAGGTCAACAAGGCCGTCGTAGCCTCGCCAGCCATCACTGAGGATGATGTGGTCCAGGTCGACCTGCTCGCGTATGGCCTGGATCAACGTGGTCTTCTTGGCATCGGGGACGATCTCCGTGGAGACATGGCCGTTGTGTTTGAAGATCCCGAAGACAATCGTCTTGCCCCCGGTACCCCTGCCTCGTTTACCTTAGATTCGGCTGGGGCCGAAGCAGGACGCGTCGACATCGACTTCACCTCAGTAAAGGGATCGCTCCTGGCAATGCGGGGCGATCCGGCGTCGCAGTTTCAGGGAGATATCCTGAGTTCTCCGCGTCGAAAAGCCGGTAACGGAGCGGCTTGAGTGACCGTCAGGTCGAGGGCCAAGGCCCGCACGAGTTGGTGGAATTTGGGCTCACGGATTCGCGAACGGCGATCGGAGCGGTTCGTCCCGTGTTTCATGGGACGAAGTCTACTCGACTTCACCCTTAACGTCCTAAGACCCTTTCATTTATGCTATGTCGTTCCAAACTGACGATCACCGGCGTCGCCGAGTCCCGGATAGATGAAACCGACCTCGTTGAGCTTTTCGTCGACGGCTCCGACAGTGATCGGAACATCAGGGAACCGATCATGGAGTGCGGCGGCCCCCTCGGGCGCGGCGATCAGGCCGAGAAAATGGAGCCGCTCGATACCGTTGGCTCGGAGGATCTGACAGGCGTGAATCGCTGAACCCCCGGTGGCTAGCATCGGGTCGAGAACCAACCCGAGCGTCAGACGCCTGCCAGTCGTAATCTTATTGTAATATTCGGTTGGCTGAAGGGTGGCTTCGTCTCGGAACATGCCGAGGTGCCAGACTTCGGCATCCGGGATCAAGTCGAGGATCGCCTCGGCCATGCCTAGGCCGGCGCGGAGGATCGGCACGATGCCGACCTTCTCGTCCAGCCGGCGCCCGCCCGCATCGGCCAACGGTGTTCGGACTGTGGCCCCAACGGTCCGTAGATCGGTCGTTGCTTCAACGATCAGCAGCTTGGTCAGGGTCCGGACCAGTTCGCGGAACTCGACCGGGGGCGTCGCGGCGTCGCGGAGCCGAAGCAGATGGTGTTGGACCAGCGGGTGCGCGCTGACGTGAACGTGTTCATCCGATGGGGCGGGCATGACGGGGCGGGTCCTAACCGATGGGGCCGATGGAGCAGATCACGAGGATGCGAGCAAGGCCCAGCGGACGATTGTGCGCCGGGAACACAGCCGGTAGTCTAACCCAATCCGCCCGCGAGGCGACCGGTCGGCCGATCGGGTTTAGTCAGTCTTATGAGTGATCCTCAGTTTCCCACGAACCAACATCCATTTGGAGAGGCCCTGCCATGGTAACGATCCCCGTCCACGCCGTCGGCCGCATCGGCTCGGCGTTGCTCGTCATCATCGCCTCCCTAGCCGGGTCTGACTCGGCCCTCGCCGCCTCGAACGAGACGGCTCAACCGTCGCGCCCCAACATCATCCTCGTAATGGTCGACGATCTCGGCTACGGCGACCTGGGCTGCTACGGCCAATCGGTGATCCGGACTAAGAACCTCGATCGGATGGCCGCCGAGGGCGTCCGCTTCACCCAAGTCTATGCTGGCAGCACAGTTTGCGCCCCCTCGCGTTGCGCCTTGATGACCGGCAAGCACACTGGGCACGCTCGAGTCCGAGGCAACGCGAGAGTTCCATTAGAGCCCGAGGACGTCACCGTCGCCGAGGTCCTGCAAGGGGCTGGCTATCGGACCGCCCTGATCGGCAAGTGGGGGCTCGGCGAAGCCGACTCAACCGGGATCCCGACCCGACAGGGCTTCGACTCTTTCTTCGGCTACCTCAATCAGCGTCACGCGCACAACTACTATCCCGAGTTCCTCTGGAACAACGAGAAGCAGTTCCCGATCGTCGGCAACGTCGCGGAGAGCGGTGTGGCCTCGGAGAAAGCTCAGTACTCGCACGATCTGCTGACCTCCCGCGCCTTGCACTTCCTCGACGAACCGCACGACGAGCCGTTCTTCCTCTATCTGGCCTACACGATCCCCCACGCCAACAACGAGGCTGGACGCGCCTTGGGCGACGGCATGGAAGTTCCCAGCTATGCCCCCTATCACAACCGCGACTGGCCCAACCCCCAGAAGGGTCACGCTGCCATGATCAGTCGGCTCGACCGCGACATGGGCTTGGTCTTTAAGCGCCTGGCCGACCTCGACCTCGACGAGTCGACCCTCGTCCTGTTCACCAGCGACAATGGCCCGCACAAGGAGGGGGGCGCAGATCCGGAATTCTTCCAAAGTTCCGGCCCGCTTCAGGGCTACAAGCGTTCGCTTCACGACGGCGGGATCCGTGTGCCGACAATCGCTCGTTGGCCCGGCATGATCGAACCGGGTCGGGTCAGCGACGCGGTCTGGGCCTTCTGGGACGTGCTGCCGACACTGGCCGAACTGGCCGACGTCGAGGACGAGGTCCCCAACGACATCGACGGCCGATCGGTCGTGCCGGCCTTGGTCGGCCCTAAGGTGGCTGGCCGAAGCTTTGAGGCAAGCCCAGTCCTCTACTGGGAGTTCCACGAGCGCGGATTTCATCAGGCCGTCCGGATGGGTGACTGGAAGGCGATCCGGCACGGCCTGGAAGGGCCCATCGAGCTGTACGACCTGAGCGTCGACCTCGACGAGTCGGAAGACGTCTCCGGATCGAACCCCGAGATCGTCGCGCAGGCCGTCGAGGCACTCTCATCGCGGACCGACGACGACGCCTGGCCGATCCAGCCGACCCCGCGTCGCAATCGCAACCGTCGGTGACCTGGAGATCCGAACCATGGTGATGACTTTCCTGCACCTCTTGCCCCGACTGAACCGCCATCGACCCGCGATTGCCCCGCTAGGCCTGATCGCCCTGATTGTCGGGCTCGGCTCGGCAATGATCCCGTCGATGACTTTCGGGGCGTCTGCGAAAGATGATCCGTCGAAACGGCCTAGTTTCGTCGTGTTCATCACCGACGACCAACGCGCCGACTGCCTGGGCCTGGAAGGGCATCCCCTGCTCCGGACACCGAACATCGACCGGCTGGCCGATGAGGGCGTCGCCTTCCGCAACGCCTTCGTCACCACGGCAATCTGCTGCGTCTCGAGAGCCAGTTTCTACACCGGGCAGTACGCTCGGAACCACAGGATCGCCGACTTCGCCACCCCTTTGAGCGACGACCAACTCGCCAGAACGTTCCCAGGATTGCTTCAACAGGCCGGCTATCGGACCGGCTGCTTCGGCAAGTGGGGCCTCAATGGCAATGAGCCCCGCGCCATCTTCAACGCCTGGGACGCCACGGGCAGTCAGGGGCGGTTCTTCCAGGATTTCGAAGGCGAACGGATCCACAACTCCGAATGGTTAGCGCGACAGTCGGTCCGATTCATCGAGCAGACTCCGGCCGATCAGCCGTTCTGCTTGCTCGTACTCTACAAGTCGCCGCACGACCCGTTCACGCCCGACCCGATCGACGGCTCGCTGTTCATCGACGACCCGGTGATCGTTCCGCCGACCTACAGCACGTCCGATCTGCAATCGCAGTCCGAGGCGATCCAGGTCTCCGAAGGTCGCACCCGCTTGGAGCGTCGACACCCGACAACGGAAGCCTACCAAGAGTTCGTCAAGCAATATCTCCGCTGCCTGGCCGGCGTCGACCGTTCCGTCGGCAAAGTCATCGACGCCCTCCGGAAAGCCGATCGGCTCGATGAGACCGTCGTCGTCTTCACCTCCGACCACGGCTTCCTGCTCGGCGAGCATGGGCTCTCGGGCAAATGGCTGATGTATGAGGAATCGATCCGGATCCCGATGGTCATGCGCGACCCGGGCCTGCCCGAGTCGCTCCGTGGGACCCGCCCCGAGGGCCTCGTACTGAACATCGACCTGGCGCCGACGATCCTGACCCGCGCCGGCCTGACTCCGCCCGAATCGACCGACGGCCGTGACCTGGCACCCTTGATCACCGGCGAGGCCGACAATTGGCGCGACGATTTCTTCTACGAACACCACTTCGGTTACCGAGGCCGGATCCCCCAGAGCGACGGCGTCCGGACCGAGCGTTGGAAGTACGTCACGTATCTCGATGAACCTTCCCATGGTTATGAGCAGCTGTTCGATTTACTCAAAGACCCGTTGGAGCGAAGGAACCTGATCGGGACCCCCGAACACGCCGGAATCCTTGACGCCCTCAAACGCCGCTACGCTACCTATCGGGATCGGCTCGGCCCGCCTGTCCTGCCGAGCCGCTGATCGATCGCCCCCCGAGGTTCTCGGGGTTCTTTCCCCGGATCGGGGCGGGGGCGGTCCGGGGCCTGCCAAGACCACTGGACAACCGTGGTGTGGTCTGGCTATGGTACAAACGTCGAGCGGTCGACCCGAGGGACGCGGGTCCGATCGCTCGATGCGCTTCGCTCTCCAGGCGGCGGCGATCCAATCAACCTCCCCTCATCCCTCGCATCGCTCGGCGCGTGCCTCGCCGTCGCGACGCGCCAGGACCTCAAGCCGATGGCCGCATCGGAGATCGTCATCCGAGGCGCTCGCGAGCATAACTTGCGCGACGTCTCATTGGACCTGCCGCACGGGCGACTGATCTGCATGACCGGCGTGAGCGGCTCGGGTAAAAGCTCCCTGGCCTTCGACACGCTCTTCGCCGAAGGTCAAAGGCGGTATGTCGAGAGCCTCTCCAGCTACGCCCGGCAGTTCCTCGGCCAGATGCCCAAGCCGGACGTTGACCGGATCGAGGGGCTCAGCCCAACCATCGCGATCCAGCAGAAGGCTGGCGGCAACAATCCCCGCTCGACCGTCGGCACAATCACCGAGATCTACGACTTCCTCCGCGTCCTCTTCGCGCGGGTCGGGCGCGGTCACTGCCCCCAGTGTGGTGATCCGGTCGCCGCGCAGAGCCGCGAGCAGATCGTCGCCCAGATCCTCCAAGCGCGACAGGGACGGCCGGTCCTGATCCTCGCGCCGGTGGTCCGCCAGCAGAAGGGACAGTTCAAAGACCTCTTCGAAGAGTATCGCCGCCAAGGCTATGTCCGAGTCCGTGTCGATGGTGATGTCCACGAACTCGACAATCCGCCCAGTCCGGCGCGACAGGTCAAGCACGATATCGAGATCGTCATCGATCGGCTCAAGGTCGCCACCGCCCAACGGGATCGACTGGCCGAGGCGGTCGAGTCAGCGCTCCATGTCGGCCAAGGTGCTCTCGTCGTCGCACCCGAAACCCGACACGCCGCGACCAACGGCCGTCCCGAGGGCATCAACGAACCGGCCCACGACGCCTCCGAGCTAAAGCTCTCGGCCGACTTTGCCTGCCTCCGTTGCGGGATCAGCTTCGAACCGCCTAGCCCGCAACTCTTCAGTTTCAACAGCCCCCAGGGTATGTGTTCCGGGTGCGACGGCCTGGGCGAACGCCACCAGGTCGTCCCCGACGTGCTCGTTCCCGATCCGAGCAAGTCGGTCTGGGACGGCGCGATCGCGGTGATCGGCCCGGTCAAGTCGATGAGCGAGACGTCCAAGCACGTCTACGAATGCGTCGCCAACAACTTGGAGGCCGATCGGGACGGTCCTCCGCCCGGCTCCATGCTCAAAGCACCCTGGAAGGACCTCGACTCGACCTGGCGGGATGCCTGGCTCTACGGGACCGGCGACCGATCGATCGTTTATCACTATCCCGGTCGCAAGAAGCATCATTCCTACGTGGCGACCTGGGCCGGCGTGGTCAATCTTCTTTTGGAGAAGCAGAAGAAACGGAGTGGCAAGGGCGCACCGATCGCGCGTGAGCTGGCCGAGGCGATCCGGGTCGGCACATGCTCAATGTGCGGCGGCGGTCGGATCAATCGTCAGGCGTCGGCCGTCCGGGTCGGGGGGCGAACCCTCCCCGAACTCTGCGCCTGGCCGGTCGGCCGGCTCCGGGTTTTCTTCGATCGGCTCGCCGGCCGCAAAGCTCCGCCGGCGCCTACCGCTGATTGGTCCGACGCCTACCAGCCCGAACCTCTCGAACCGATCTCGGCCTTAATCGCCGAGGAGCTGCTCAAGGAGATCGGCGCGCGGTTAGGGTTCCTCGACGACGTCGGGCTCCACTACCTGAGCCTGGAACGGTCGGCGCCGACGCTCTCGGGCGGCGAGGCGCAGCGGATCCGCCTGGCCAGCCAGGTCGGCGCTGGCTTGGTAGGCGTCACCTATGTCTTGGATGAACCGTCAATTGGACTACACCCCCGTGACAACGCTCGGCTGATCCAAGCCCTGCAACGGCTCCGCGATCTGGGCAACACCGTTGTGGTCGTCGAGCACGACGAGGAGACGATGCGTGCTGCCGATCTGCTTGTCGACTTCGGGCCTGGCCCCGGCGTCCGCGGTGGCCAAATCGTCGCCGCCGGCCCGCCCGAGCAGGTCGCCCGCTCGACCAAGAGCCTGACCGGGAAGTACCTCAGCGGCCGCGAAACGATCGCCGTGCCCGAACAACGACGCCCCCCGGGCAATACCGCCATCGAAGTCCTCGGCGCTCGGCACCACAACCTCAAAGGGATCGATGTCGCCTTCCCGCTCGGCAATTTCATCGCCGTGACCGGCCCTAGCGGTTCGGGCAAAAGTTCGCTGGTCACCGATATCCTCCGAGAGGCCCTGGCCGCCCAGCTCAATGGCGCTGACGGTCAGCCGGGCGATCACGATGCGATCCGAGGGATGGAGCACCTCGACAAGGTCATTGACATCGACCAGTCACCCATTGGTCGGACTCCACGATCCAATCCAGCGACTTATATCAAACTCTTCGACCTAATCCGCGACCTCTACGCCCAATTGCCCGAATCCAAAGCGCGCGGCTACGCCCCGGGCCGGTTCAGCTTCAACGTCGAAGGGGGGCGATGCGAGGCCTGCTCGGGCAACGGCAGCAACCGGCTGGAGATGGACTTCCTGGCCGACGTCTGGATCCCCTGCCCGGTCTGTCAAGGGCACCGGTTCACTCTCGAGACGCTCCAGGTCACCTTCAAAGACAAGAGCATCAGCGACGTCCTCGAGATGGACGTCCAGGAGGCGCTGGAGCACTTCGCCAACGTGCCCAAGATCGCGCGGATGCTCCAGACGCTGCACGACGTGGGTCTCGACTATATCAAGCTCGGACAACCCTCACCGACCCTCTCAGGCGGCGAGGCGCAACGGATCAAGCTGGCCCGCGAGTTGGTCAAGCGGCCCACCGGGCGGACCCTCTACATCCTCGATGAGCCGACCACCGGTCTCCACTTCGCCGACGTCCACCGGTTGCTGACGGTCCTGCACGGCTTCGTCGAGCAGGGCAACACCGTCTTGGTCATCGAGCACAATCTTGACGTGATCAAGACGGCCGACTGGGTCATCGACCTGGGTCCCGAGGGCGGTGAGCAGGGCGGCCGGATCGTCGCCGAGGGCCCGCCTGAGGCGATCGTCAAAGTCCCTGAGAGCCTCACCGGGCAGGCACTGACCCCCTTGCTCCGTTGCGAGTCGTCCTCCTCAACAACGAAGCCCCGATCGTCGAAAGCCAAAACGCGGACCAATGCCGATGCCAAGGCGATCGTCAACGGGTCGGCCACAGATACGAAGACCTCCAAACGCGGCCGTAACGCTCCGCTGACCGAGATCGTCATTCAGAAGGCGCAACAGCATAACTTGAAAGGGGTCGATCTGGTCATCCCGCGCGACAAGATGACCGTCTGCTGTGGACCGAGCGGCTCGGGCAAGACCTCGTTGGCCATTGACACCTTGTATGCCGAGGGCCAGCGCCGCTACGTTGAGAGCCTCTCCAGCTACGCCCGCCAGTTCCTCGCGCCGTTGCAGAAGCCGAGGGTCGAGAAGGTCAGCGGCCTCTCGCCAGCCATCTGCATCGAACAGCGCAACGCTGCCAAATCGCCCCGCTCGACCGTCGGCACCGTCACCGAGATCTACGACTATCTCCGGCTCCTCTACGCGAGGTTGGGTCAGCCCCACTGCCCGACCTGCCAGGTCCCCGTCTCGGCCCAAACGCTCGACCAGATCGTCGACCGGATCCTGGAGACCGACGCGGGCGAGCGGATCTACCTCTTAGCGCCGTTCGCAACGCCGACACCCGACGAGGACGCCGATCCAACCGTCTCGCCCTGGGAAGGACTCCTGCTCGTCGGCTACGCGCGGGTCCGAATTGACGGTACGACGTATCCGCTCGACGAGGCACCCCCGATCGACTCCGGCTCCGCGGAACGTCCTGACGTCGAAGTGGTCGTCGACCGCCTCCGGGTCGACCCCTCGATCCGCGCCCGCCTGGCCGACTCAGTCGAGTCGGCGCTCCACTTGGGCCAGGGCACCTTGGTCGTAGCTCGGGTGGACGCCGAACTCGAGGAGTCCGAATGGTCGACCCGGACCTACAGTCTCGACCCGCGCTGCGAGTCCTGTGGCCGAGGCTTCGAGCCGTTGGCCCCACATCATTTCTCCTTCAACAGCCCGCTGGGCTGGTGTGCCGAGTGCGAGGGACTCGGCGTCCAACAAGGGGCCAACCCGGCCTTGCTGATCCCGGATACGGCCAAGAGCCTCAATCAAGGGGCCGTGGCCGCCTGGCCCGAGCTGACTGCCTCGCCCGTCTTCCGCGCAGCCATCCAGGCCCTCGGCGTCGATCTCGACACCCCCTTCGAGCAACTGTCGCCCCGCCAACGACGCCTCCTGCTGCACGGCGGCGGCGACCGCCTCTTCGACGTCCCCGCCGACCCCGATGCCGGTCGGCCCGCCTTTCGGTTCCAATACAAAGGGCTCTTCCCCGCCCTGGAGGAGGCCGGTCGGGTCTCGTTCGTCTACCGCTACAAACTCCAGGGGCTCATCGGCGAGGTCCCCTGCTCGGCCTGCATGGGCGACCGGATCCGCGACGATGCGGCGGCTGTCCGGTTCGCTGACCAGACCCTCGGCGAACTCTGTGCACAGCCGATGGGTGAGGTCCTCGCGACGATCAAGCGGCTCAAGCTGACCGCCGCACAAAAGAAAATCGCCGGCGAATTGCTCCGCGAGGTTCGCGACCGGCTCACATTCTTGGTCGACGTCGGTCTGCACTACTTGAGCCTCGATCGGCGCTCGGGCACGCTCTCGGGCGGCGAGGCGCAGCGGATCCGCCTGGCCAGCCAGATCGGCTCGGGCCTGACCGGCGTGCTTTACGTGCTCGACGAGCCGACCATCGGGCTGCACCCTCGCGACAACGACCGGTTGCTTCAAGCGCTTCGTCACCTGCGCGATCTGGGTAATACCGTCGTGCTGGTCGAACACGATCGCGACATCATCGAGGCGTCGGACTACCTGTTCGACTTCGGACCAGGCTCAGGCGCTGGCGGCGGCAAGATCACCGCCAAGGGAGCGCCAGCCGACCTGATCAAACGACCTCGAGGTTTGACCGCCAAGTACCTGACCGACCGCGAGGCGATCCCGGTACCGAGCAACCGCCGGGACGTGGACGGCTCGGCCTTACAGATCCGCAATGCGCGTCACCACAACCTGCGGGGGATCGACGCAAGAGTCCCCTTGAGCGCCGTCACGGTCGTCACCGGTGTTAGCGGCTCGGGCAAAAGCTCACTGGTCCGGGACATCCTCTGGAAAGCCGCCGCCAAGGCCCTGCATCGTGCAGGCTCGGCACCGGGCGCCCACGACGGTATCGACGGGCTCGATCAGCTCGACAAGGTCATCAGCGTTGACCAGTCGCCCTTGGGTAGTTCACCGCACTCGACGCCGGCCACCTACACCGGCCTGTTCGACCTGATCCGCGAACTCTACGCCCGGACACCGATGGCCAGTGCGCGGGGCTACTCGTCGAGGCGGTTCAGCTTCAACCAGTCGGGGGGCCGCTGCGAGGCCTGCGAGGGGATGGGCCAGCGCAAGGTCGAGATGCACTTCTTGGCCGACGTCTGGGTTGAGTGTGAGGCCTGCCAAGGGATGCGGTACGAGCCGGAGATCCTCCAGATCACCTACCGCGGCAAGAGTATCGCCGACGTGCTTGCACTCGACGTCGATGGCGCCTCAGAACTCTTTCAGGAGGTCCCCAAAGTCCGGCGGATCCTCCGGACGCTCGCCGACGTCGGGCTCGGCTACCTGCCGCTGGGTCAGTCGGCCGCCACGCTCTCCGGAGGCGAGGCCCAACGGGTCAAGCTCGCCGCCGAGCTGGCCCGGCCCGACACTGGCCGAACGCTCTATATCCTCGATGAACCGACCACCGGCCTGCACCTGGATGACGTCCGCAAGCTTCTCGAGGTCATCGATCGCCTGGCCGACTTGGGCAACACGATCGTGATCATCGAACACCATTTGGATGTGATTAAAACCGCTGACTGGATCCTCGACCTGGGTCCTGAAGCGGGCTCGGCCGGTGGCGAATTGGTCGCCTCGGGCCGGCCCGAGCAGGTCGTCCGGGTCCGCAAAAGCCTGACCGGCCAGATCCTCAAAGCGGTCTTGGAGCGTGGTCCGGTCCGTGAACGCAAACGCGCCCAGAGGGTCGACCAAGCCACCGAGGACGTTGATGATGCCCTGACGACCGTCAACGGGACAACCTCGAAGTCGACCGATTCGCGACGCAAAGCTGGATCGTCCACCAACGGGCAGATGAGACGACCCCCCGAGCCCGAGACCGACGCCGAGCCGCCCTGGATCGTCGACGGTCGCGGTTGGCATACCCGCGATTGCAGCACGATCAGCGGCAAACCCGTGCGCTGGGACGGTCAGGTCCTGGAACATATCATCGACACGGTCCAGCGCCTGGGCACCTTCGCCCACACCGACTGGTCGCGTCGGACCCTCGTGACGATCGGTGGAGCCAGTCGGTTGCGGACTCACTTCCTGGCCGCTCATACCGGCAACGAGTGGGTCCTTGTCCTCAAGTTCACCGTCCCCTCAGGAGCCTTCGACCTGGACCGACTCACCGAACAACTCGCCTTAGAGCCGTTCCATCGGACCCGCCCACCGATCCCATACGACCACCCGCGCATCCAGCTCGACATGTCTTCACCGGGACATTACGAAGTGATCATCGCCTGCCATGACCTCGATGAAGTGAAAACGCAGGCCTTCGACGATTTCCTGAAACGCGCTGTCGAGCAATACCTCGGTCAATCTCGCCCTGAAAACCTCGGATTCGCCTCCGTTGACGAGGTCATCCAGACCAAGGCGAAGGCCAAGTCCAAAGCGAAGACCCCCCAGACTCGACGTCGGACGACGAAGAAGTAACAAGTTCAAATCCTCAGAAAGATCCGATTAGCGTAGAGTCGCCAGCAGATCAGCCAGAGCACGAGCAGGACGGAGGTGTGCTCGACGATCGGGGCGAAGGTGACCACCTCAGTCGAGCCGTCGGACATCGTGACGGTCCGATCGAACACCTCGAAGATCTCGGGACCGCCGAGCCCTTCAAGGGTTTCCTCAATCCACCCCGAGATCAGATAGGCCATCAGGTACATGGTGATCGAATTGGCCCCCACAACCACCAAAGGCCATGTCCAGAACTTCAGGCCGATCCCGTCGACGATCCCATAGACCAGAGCCAACGTGATCAGCACAACCCCCGTGCTATAAAGGGTCCACGAAGGCGTCCAGATCCGCTTGACGATCGGGCAGATCCCGCTGACGTCGAGTGCCCAGGATGCGATGAGAGCCAGCACGCCCCAACCGATCAGGACAATGACACGGACCCTTGATGAGCGCGACACCCGGAGCCATTCACCGGCCAACAGGCCGAAAATCATCGTCGCCAGGGACGGCAGGAAGTTGAGCGTTTGGTAGCCACCGCCGTTGTAGAGAAACGGCTCGGAGCGGGGGAAGAGGTTGAGCCACCACACATCGAAGGCATGTGCTGGGTTAGCGTTCTTGGTCCAGTGGGCGGCGAACCCGTCGAAGCCGTGCGCGGCCAACCAGTCCGTTGTAACGCCGACACTCGCGAGATCCACCTCCGCGCCCGGTGACGGCCAGAGCGCGAACAATGCCCAGTCCCCGATCAAAACGAGCGCGGCCACCAACGCTGGGATCCGCCAACCCCGATCCCAAAGCAGAAACAGGAAAACGTATCCCAAGCCGATCTGCGTCAAGACATCCTCGAACGTCCAGCGCGATCGGAGCAAGATCCCCAAGGCGGTGAGCACCAAGGCCCGCCAGATCGCATGCCCGAGCATCCCTCGATAGGATTGCCCGCGATCACGACGCCTGGTATACGAGAATGCCATCGACGTGCCAACCAGGAACATGAACGTCGGCTGAATCATGTCCCAAAGCCCACCACCCCACCAGGCAGCGTGACTGAAGTGGTACGAGACCGACTGCCAGACTTTGTTGTCGGGAAACTGCGCGGCCACCTGTGGCATTCCAAGCCCCTCCGAGGCCATCAGCAGCATCGCCAAGCCCCGCAACGCATCCAACGACACCAAGCGATCCGAACCCGAACCCACCCCGACCGTTGCCGTCGACGCCATCCGCCCGATCCCCCTTCCGCGAATCTGATCCGCCCGGCCCACCTCGAGGATCGATCGGGACCGCCCGCCGCGATCATCCTAACCGACCGGAGCGCGACTCGGGTACTCCTCAGGTTGCGTGGGCCACGCCCCAACAAAGAACAAATCTCTATAACTTCTTGAAGTATTGCGATTTGTTATTTCGGATACACGAGACCATCGGTGCCACAGCCGTTCGTCTTCGAGGGACGTCGGCGCCCATGTTTCGGTGGCGGATTGGATCGGCTTTGCCTAGATAGTAGGTAGGGGCAGGAGAAGTCGATGGTCGCTCGGGCGAGGGTGTTGATCGAACCCGACCTCGCCTTCAGGATGTCCCGGAATCGTTCCCTCTTCCGGATCTCTAGCGAGGTGAATCGGACCGATCATGGCCGCCACGACCTTCATCAAGAGCGATCGACTCCAGCAACTGCCGCCGTATTTGTTCGCCGAGATCGACAAGAAGAAGAAGGCGGCGATCGCGGCCGGCCGTGACATCATCAATCTGGGTGTGGGTGACCCGGACCGGCCGACGCCCGCGCCGATCGTCGCGAGCCTTCAGGAACATGCGGCCAACCCGAAGTTCCACCAGTATGCCCTCGACCAGGGCGACCCCGAGTTCCGCAAAGCGATCGCCGACTTCTGCCGAGGGCGTTACGGCCTGAAGCTCGATCCGGACTCCGAGATCCTGCCGACAATCGGTTCCAAAGAGGCGATCGCGCACCTACCCCTGGCCGTGATCAATCCCGGCGACACCGCCCTAGTCCCCGACCCATGCTATCCGGTCTACCGAAGCGCTAGCCAGTTCGCCGGGGCCGAGGTCGTGTCGATGCCCTTGCGGCCCGAGCACGACTTCCTGCCCGATCTGGAGGCGATCCCCGACGAAGTCTATGCCCGGACCCGGCTGATGTATCTCAACTACCCCAACAATCCGACCGCCGGCCTGGCCGATCTGGACTTCTATCGCCGGGTCGTCGAGCTGGCCAGGACCCACGACTTTGTGGTGGCCCAGGACGCAGCGTACAACGAAATGTACTTCGACGACGCCCCGCCGAGCATCCTCCAGGTCGAGGGGGCCAGCGACGTGGCTGTCGAGTTCCACAGCCTCTCCAAGACCTTCAACATGACTGGCTGGAGGGTCGGCTTCGTCATCGGGGCGGCGCCGATCGTGTCGGCACTGGCCCAGGTCAAGGCCAACGTCGACTCGGGGATCTTCACCGCCGTCCAGTACGCCGCCAAGACGGCCATCGAGGGGTATGACGAGCTGACCCCACCGATCCGCGACCTCTACCGTCAGCGCCGCGACGCCTTCGTCGAAGGGATCCGCGCCGCCGGCTTCGATGTCCAGAGCCCCAAAGCGACCTTCTATGTCTGGATCCCCTGCCCGGCCGGACTCGACTCGGCCACCTTCTGCGCCAAGTTGCTCGACGAGGCCGACCTGGTCACCACACCGGGCATCGGCTTCGGCGCTGAGGCCGATCGGTTCGTCCGCGTCGCCCTGACCGTCGAGACGCCCCGGCTCCTGGTCGCCGTCGAGCGGTTCAAACGATTGTCCTTCTGAGTCGAAATCGGACATCGAGGCGAGCTTGACGTGGCACGGGTCTATCTGGGACTGGGCAGCAACCTCGGCGATCGTCGAGACAACCTCAGCCAGGCCTACGATCGGCTCCACGCCCTGCCCGGCTGTCGGATCCTCCAGGTCAGCTCGCTCTTCGAGACCCTCCCGGTCGGCGGCCCCGATGGACAGCCGCCGTTCCTCAACGCCGCCGTGGCGCTCCAGACCGATCGGGATCGGGACCCGAGAGGGTTGCTGGATCGGCTCCACGCCATCGAGACCGCAATGGGCCGCACCCGAGTCGTCCGCTGGGACCGCCGAACCCTCGACATCGACTTGCTGCTCTTCGAGGATCGCATCGTCGATCGGGCGGAACTCACGGTGCCGCATCCCCGGCTGGTCTCGCGCCGATTTGTCCTGGAACCCTTGGCCGAGATCGCCGGGGACCAACGCGATCCCCGGAGCGGCTGGACCATCCAGGCACTTCGCGATCGGCTCCCGCCGTCAAGCCCTCCCTCGATCCGACTCGTCGCACCTCGCGATTGGCCGACCGATATCCTCGATCGCTGGAAACTTGAGGCGGACGCGGAATCTGAGCGATCCAATCCCATCATCGAAGGCTGGGAAATTCGGGTCGTGCCCAGTCCTTCCATCGGGCTGGATGATCCGATGGTGCCGACGTTCTCAGCCGTCCACCCGACGTTCCGTTCCGGCCAAGGGGGCGGTCGCGACGGCCGATTGAAGTTCGACGAGCTCGAGGGATCGCCCGTACTCCTGATCGACGGCGCGGAGCCGTCCGCGGTCCTCGACGAACTTCGGGCCGCCTGCCGAGCGGCGTCCGACCCGTTGACCCGGATCGCTGGCGCTGGATAATTCTTGAATCGGCACGGGGAAGTCCACCGGACATGCCGGAACGCCGGTTTGTCGGAACCCCGAGCGCCCGCCAACGGACCGGACGCCCTGGCGGCGGATGGCTCCCGGGCATAGTCCAGCGACACGGAGTCACGCGACGATGGCCAAGGCCGCGAAGAAGGGCAAGGCGGGTAAGGAGAAGGAACAGGGCTCCAACTCCAAGATCGTGTCACGCAATCGTAAGGCTCGGCACGAATATGACCTCATCGAATCGGTCGAGGCAGGCATCGTCCTGACCGGGACCGAGGTCAAAAGCCTGCGCAACGGCAAAGCCAACATTGAAGAGGCCTTCGCCTCACTCGACGACAACGAAGTCTGGCTCCATGGCGCTGACATCCCGGAATACCTTCAAGCCAACCGGATGAACCATCAACCCAAGCGGCCACGTAAACTGCTTCTGCATCGCCAGCAGATCCGCCACATCGTCGAGAAATCGTCGCAACAGGGGTTCACCCTTGTCCCGTTGAAGATCTACTTCAAGAACGGTCGGGCCAAGGTTGAGATCTCTGTGGCTCGTGGTCGCAAAACATATGACAAGCGCGAGGCTCTCAAGAAGAAAGACGCGCAGCGCGATATCCAACGCGCCCTCCGCGCACGCGATTGACCAACTCCGATCCTGGTCTAAACCGATCGGTCTCGATCCATCGAGCAAGCCCGGGCGGTCCGATCACAGTCGGCTCCCGACCGGAACAACTCGAGGCCGAGGACTGATTCTGTGGAGATCTCCAATCCTCTTCCCTCGGCCACGAATCCACCGATGGCTCGCCTTCGAGCCGAAGAGCGGGTCGATTCGTGATCGTTCGCAAGGCTGTCCGATGGGCGAAACACCCCGTGATCAAGACGTCCCACCTGGGTCGAGAGCCGTAATAACACGCGCTTGACTCGGTCTGATCGAGCGCTAGGATAACAGACGCCGATGCCCATCGAGCCATCGGCGATCTTTGACAATCTGGGGGGCGAATCAGGATCGACCGGATGTCGGAAATGTTCGGTGGCGTGTCGAGGTTCGTCGGTGGCCCTCGTAAAAAGCCGACGAAAAGCATAGCTGGCACTGCTCAAACCAGCCTCCGTCTGGCCGCCTAAGAACGGTTCAGATGGCCTTGTGATGAGGTGCCTCGCCTGCGGGTCTCATCCGAGGTCGACTCTCAGCAGGATCGCTGCGGCTTAACCGTCCGTTGCGGCTGCGGCTAACTCTTCATGATGGACTAAGCTGACCGGGACCTTGCCCGTCGGGGCCCAGACGCCGACAACTTAAAAGACAGGCTACACACGTAGAGGCCGACATGGAAGCATAGCGGGACGCGGGTGCAATTCCCGCCGCCTCCACTTATATATATTAGTGGTCTGTTACAGCTAAATTTTGGGGTTGGGTGTTCATGCCCGAGTGTGGGAAGACCAGATACTTAGGTGGTCTTCCTATGAACAGGAAGTACATCGTCCGACTGACTGATCAGGAGCGAGATGAGCACGCCGCCATCATCAGGAAATTCAAAGACTCCAGCCAGAAGGTCCGGCGGGCCCAGATCCTCTCGAAGGCCGATGCGGACGGGCCCAACTGGACCGACCTGCAGATCGCCGATGCCTTCGGGTGCTAAAAGCAGACCATCGAGAACATCAGGCGCCGCCTGGCTGAACATGGCTTCCGAGAAACGCTCGATGGCCACAGGCGAGCAACGCCCTCCGGTCGAGAAGCTCCTCAGCGGCGAGCAGGAGGCACGAATCATCGCTACGCGCCTGGGCCCTCCCCCGCCCGGCTACGGCGGTTGGACGTTGCGACTCCTGGCTCGCAAGGTCGTCGAGCTGGGGATCGTAGAGGCGATCCGCTACGAGACCGTGCGGCGGACAATCAAAAAAACGGCATGACCAGCTGTAAGATCGAGTACTGGGTCATCCCGCCCGAAGCCGACGGGGAATTCGCTGCCCACATGGAGGAAGTCCTGGAGACCTACGCACAGCCGTACGATCCGGCCCGGCCGATCCTCTGCGGGAGACGAAGACGAAGGTGGATTGGGCGTCGGAGATGGCACGTCTGCTGGAGCACCGATCCACCGGAGCCGACCGAGTCGTCGTGGTGTGCGACAACCTAAACACGCACACGAAGGGTGCCTTCTATGAACGATACGCCTCTGCTACACGCCGAAGCACGGGAGCTGGCTCCACATCGCGGAGAACGAGTTGAGCTGCTTGACGAAGCAGTGCGTGGCGGGTCGTCGCTTCAGTGACATCGCGAGCCTCCGGGCGGAAGTCACGGCTTAGCCAACCGACCTGAACGGCATCCAGAGGGGGGTCGATTGGCAGAGGAAGATCGACGAGGCGCGGGGCAAACTCAAGTCGGTCTACCCCAAAATTAAACTGTGACGAACCACTAGCGAGGTAATCGAAATCGCCATCGTGAAACCAATACACCTACCGACGAGCATTACTGGCGATTCTCGGGCAGTTATGTCGACCGCTACGGACCTTCGTGTGTCGTTCGGAGAAATTCACATGGCAAGCCCACTCGGAAGCAGTCTCACCTTAAAACGATTTCTATTGATTGTCCTGGCAACCACCGCCAGCATCGCGCCAACGGTTATGGCTCAGGAGCATCGCACCTTCAATGAAGGATTGGATCCGAAAAAGGTCGTGATCTTCGAAGATTCAGCACCAGCACCTAGCTCGTTGCACAAAGCGATTAGTCCAGATGGGAAACTCCGGGCTGAGACGATGTACAAGAAGGTTCGTGTCTACTCCGTTGGCGGAGAGCAACTGCTCCATGAATTCGACACGTCTGACAACGTGGTTTCGCCGCATTTTTCGGCAGACAGCAAAACGGTTTATGCCGCGGTTTGCGAGGGGAACTTGGCCAGCATTTCCACGCTTTATTCCTGGAACCTGACGACGGGCAAGCGAACACGCTGGGGGGAATGTCGGGGCATTGTCCTGGAGATCAGCAGCGACGCTGACGGCAAGCGAATTGCTGTCACGACATCTATCGGAAAATTGGGGATGTTCGCCTTGGCGCAACGCGAAGGCAGATGGATTGGCGGCGAGATGGTGGTCTTTGATGCCGATCACCCGGACTCGTCCGTTCTAATTCTGTGCGAACTGCCAGGCATCCCAAGTTGGAAGCAACTTGGTCAGGAAGCGAAAGAAAAAGGACAGAGTAAGGACGAGCTGAACGCGCATTTGGAACAAATGCTCGCCGACGCGACTCGGCGTTGCCTCCCGGTCCGTGTAGGACTAACACCTGATGGGAAAAAGGTCATCGGAGTAACGCATACGGGCAACGTGAGAGTTTTTGACGCGGAAACGGGACGGCCGGAGTTGATACTGAATGCAGAGGGCCGGACCGTCAGCTTTTGGCTCCGAGAAAAAGTGACCAAATGCAAGTGACTTGCGCAACGAGCTTATCGCCCTGGGTTAGCGAAGTAGTCAGTGATGTGATCGAAGATCCGCTGAAGAAACGACTTGAGCTGCTCGGATGGAAGGATGTCTCGCCTCAAACTCACCTTGTCGTTGAGTTTGATCTAGTGGGGATCATGTCCCAGATCGGTTGCTTGACTCGGCGTAAGCCCTTGCTTAGCAATGAGTTAGGGTCAACTACTGCGACCCCTCCAAATTCGCTGTAACTCTTGGCATCGAAGCGGCTTACGTCATTCAGTGCAGTCGATGCAGGACACAACCAAATCGCTTGCGTCAGTTAGCGCCAACGATTGACAGTTTGAGCAATACTTCCGCTGCCATACCGCTGCCAATGCATCGTGCGATTCCGTAAGTCCTGACTCAGAAACTGCTTCGGAATCGGTGCCTGCGGGTTCAATTCCCGCCGCCTCCACTTATATCATCTATTCAGACACAAAATGTCAGGTCGTGCCAATCGATGACAACCCCTGACGATTTCAGGGGTTATGTCCCGAGAGGGCCACTAAGCCTATTGCGACCACCCGAAACACCTGATGGCATGTTGCGGTCCTCGCGCGCTACCAAATGCGCTACCGCTTCAGATCTCGGTCTAAGTCAGATGCCTCCCGATCTGAGGCAAGTTGTCGAGTATGGGGACCGCCTCCCCAATCACATTCGGAAAGCCATCGTCACCCTGGCGGAGACCGGGGTGGAATGAAGCAAATACAACTCGTGAATCCCGCTCCATAGAGCTGCTTGACAAAATTCATGCCTCTAGAGGCCGGTCGGTGAGTCTGTCGGATTACAGCCCAACTCTTCGTTCTTTCCCCATGCCAAATGTGCCACTAGGTCGATGCGACGAAGACCCTCTATCACTGGGTCTCCCAAGTTAAACTGACTTTTTGCATTCGGTGAATCTCTGTATAGGAGCTGGGTCGAGGCTGTAAAGAGTCGGTAGCTGTGGCGCTCGGTCACCTGGACGCGGACTGCTTCTACGTCTCGGCCAAGCGGGCCCGCAACAAGTTCCTCATCGGCAAGCTCGTCGATGTCCTGGGCAATCAGGGCGCTTGCGTGATTGCCAAAAGCTACGAGATGAAGGCCGACGACATGGCCACGGGGATACCCATCTGGGACGCACGACGCCTCAGCCCCAATGGCATCTACGTCAAAAGGGACTTCCGCTGATACAAGGTGCTCAGTCGAGAGATCCTCCGACTGGTCCGAGAGTATTCGTCGCGGGTCGAGTCCTACTCGATCGATGAGTGCTTCTTCCAGGTCGAGGTCGAACGCGGGTATGCGACCCCGTTGCTGGCGTGCCCGAGTTTCGCTGAGGGACTGTGGGACCGACCGCGTCTGGTCCGAACTGCGGGTCCCGGTGACCGTTGGTATCGCTCGGTCGCGGACCCTGGCCAAGCTGATCTCTGATGCGGCCAAGCCATTCGGAGCGTAGGCTGTCCTCGAGGAGTCCGTTGATCATCGGCTTTTATCGATCAGGGTGTTGACGACCGATCACATCTCGACGACGCAGCGTGGTCGTCCGCCAGGGCAGGTCGAGGGATGAGCGGCTTGAGGATCTCCCACTGGTCATCGGCCAGGTCGGTCTTGTAAGGTTCTCGGATCGCAATCATCGAGGAGTTGGCAACGAATCTGCTGGAAGCAGCTCGGCTTCTCGGTGGAATTCTGGGGTCGAACCGGCTTTCCGGATAGCCTCCGAGTTCACGAGTTCCGTCGTCCAGATTCATGTTCGAATCGGTCTTCGGATTGAGTCAATGTCGAGTTGATGGAGAAATGCAACACCATGGCGTCGGAATCTCGAGACAGTGAGCCGCCCGATCGATCCTCTCCGCAGTTCATGCAAATTACAAATCCTTCTTCCTCAATCAATTCTCGGATCGAGGTCGGAGATAGTTGGAGGTCGCAAACGTTTCTGTTCCAGATTGGCTTGTCGGTTGCCACCTGGTTAATTTTATGCGCCCTTCATTGGGTCAATGAGGGTCTTTGGATCTTGGACGGCCCTCGCCACCTCTCGCATGGAATTCTTCTTCACGATTACGTCGAGGCGGGATTCCCTTCGCCACGCGGCTACATTGAGGATCGTCGCGATCTTGAATCGCTGGTTGACTTGAAGAAATATCCGCCGCTCTTCTATCTCTTGGAAGCAGCCGTCTTTCTCGTCTTTGGGACGCGGGCGTTCGTTGCGAAGGGGCTGGTGCTCTGCTTCACGTTGTTGGCGACGCTCTACATGGTGACATGGCTGAGGCGCTTCGTGGGCTCGGAAGCTGGGTTTCTGGGGGCCATCTTCCCAATGATCCCCTGCGTTGTGATCTATTCGCATGCGATCTTGCTCAATATGCCCTCGATCGCGCTGCAATTGGCGGCCCTCTACCATGGTCGGCGTTGGATCCAACGGGATGGGATGGGCCAGCTCTGGCTCGCGATCGGTTTCGCCTGTGCGTCGCTGCTTTGCTACCAGGGGGCATTCGTCATGCCGTTCGTCGCATTGACGTGGCTCCTAATCTCTGAGCGTCGACGCCAATTCAATACGCCTCGGGTCCGAATCGTCGCGATCGTACTGATCCTCGCCGGCGGTCTGGCGCTCTGGTTGTTGCGCTGGCATCCCCAGATCCGATGGCTTTACGAGAATCCCTATTTGCTCAACGATAAGCTCTGGACCTGGTATCCCCGGATCGCGGACGAGTCGATGGGAGTCTGGCTACTCTGTCTCTCAGCGATCGGAGCCGTCCTTGGACTCGTCTCGCCGCATCATCGCCGCGAAGTCATCATGTCGTCATCTTGGGTCCTGGTTTTTTATGCACTTCATACACTCTTAACTGGAAAGGACCACCGATATTTCTTGCAGGCGGTGGTGCCGCTACTCTCACTGGCGTCGGTCGCGATTTGCCAGATCGCCGCCGGCCTGGGTCGCTGGATGGATCGTCGCCAGCTCCCAAGTCCGGGTCCGGCCTTGATCGTGATGTTGCTGGCATCCCCTCTGCTGGGCGTCCAGATTTGGATGGCCAGCGAGTCGGTCCTTCCTCGGGTCGACGGCTTCACGGCCCTTATCGATGAGATCGATCCGAACAGAGACGGGGACGCGGCGATTCTCCTGGATTTGGGGCGTGTCAACGATCGCCTGTTCATCGTCGAGTCTCTCGGGATTCGGTCGGGCGCGAGCCGTCGCAATATCCTGACGACGCAGTCCTGGAAGAAGGAACTCCTCGAAGGCCGAGGGAAAGAAGTCGATGGGGCTTCCAATGCCGACGAGGTCTTTTCGCCGGAAACGCTCCGAGAGGCGCTCGCACGGTCCGACTTTTCGTTCGTCCTCACGAACCGCAGTCCTTGGTCCCCGCTCGATCTCTATGGCCCGCTGACCGACGAGAACGTGACCTCCGCCGAGGAGTTTGATCGCGCGCTCGCCGAGGCCCTTTCGGGATCCGAATATCAGATTCGCGCGATCCGGGCCGTAGGCGGCCCCCGACCGGCGCTCGTCGCGCTGCATCGACTCGGCCCCGAACCAGATCGTGCTGTCGAGGAAGCTGATATTCAACCCAACGTCGATGAGGAGACGCGCTGAACCCCGCCGAACGAACGTGCCGATTAGAAGCCTCGATGGAAGGTCCAGTATCGGGAGTCGTTGTCGGCTTTGCGCAGGAAAATCAAGTTGGAAGGGATGAGTTTGAGGTTCAGATTGCCACCCAAGGGGTCGCGAAGGAAGCGCCGTCCGACCCGTCCAATCGCCAATCCGAGCGGGGGACGACCCGCCAAGGGCCGGACCCGCTCGTAGGAGCGATTGGTGAGGATGTAGGAGACGACCTTCCGCATGGCGGGCATCCAAAGGTCGTCCATTGCTAGGAAGCCGCCGACCTCGAGCATCTTGTCGACGTAGAAGAAATCGACCAAGGCGTAATCGAAGAGATGCAGTCCGTCGATGAAGGCGAAGTCGATCCGACGCCCCTCGGCGGCAAGGCGGGGGAGCGCCCGATCCGAGGTGTCCTCGAGGAACTCGAATCGGTGATCCAGGCCGGCGCGGCGTACGTTCTCCACCCCGATGGCCTGCCACTTGTCGCTCTGCTTCGGGTCGATGGCGATGTGCTGGCCGCGACCCTTGTCCTCGTGAGCCTGGCAGATCGAGAGCGCTGAGAGGCCGTAGGCCAGGCCGACCTCCAAGGTTCGGTCGAGTTCCTGTTGCTTGACGACTTCATAAAGGGCCGTGGCCGAATCGCGTGGGACGGAGACGGGGAAGCAGGAACGAGATTCGCCGTCGGGTTGCTCGACCTGGCCGGTTTGATAAATGGTATCAAGTAGTGCGTTCACCATGATTTGTCGAATCATCCTTCGGATTGGCCCGTACCGCCAGCGGGCGATCGCCTGATGTCTACTCCAGGTCGACGGTACGATGGCGGATCTCGTAACCGTCCCAAACCCGTCCGTAGTCGCCTCCCGGCAATCCTCCTGATCGATGGTCGGAGCCCGAGATCTCGCGACGAAGCCCTATCATGACGGGCTCGACCGGCAAAGCAATGGCTCGTCCCGGTCGAGACTCGACCGAAGGCCCAAAACTACCCATGAAAGCATGCTACTTTTACGATTCCCCGTTCCCGAGTCGGTTCGCGGCTTGGATCCAGATCCTGCAAACCTGCTGGCACTTGGCAGAGACAGGGGTAGAGGTCATGGTTCTGACCGGCCCGCTCCAAGGTTCGTCGAACCTCTCGGGAGCCTTGGCCACCTACGGCTTGGTGCCACACCGTCGCTTGACGGTCCTTCCGGCCAGTCCCTCACGGAATCTCAAGCGTCTGCGCGATTGGATCCGGTCGACCCGGGGGGGGAGCCGGCCGATCGTGATCTCACGCGGTGAGATTGGGGCATCGCTCTGGCATCGACTCGTGTCGCGCGATCGGGACGCCTGCCGGTTCGTCTTCGAGTCGCATCGACCATGCAATCCCACGGCGCGGATCTCGCGATGGCCGCAGCTCCAGTGGGTCGGTCGATTCCTACCGGGTCTTCAGATCCCGATCGCGGCGGCTGAGCGCGCTGCGGTCGAGGGGGCCGATGGCCTGATCTGTCTCACGTCGGGGGTCCGCGATGCGCTGGCCGAACAGTATCAGATCCCTAATCATTCCTTAATTTTGCCCAGTGGGACCTCGGTCAAGACAGGCGTTGGTGAGAAGATCTCGACAGAATCGGGAGAAAATCCCGATCGCGACATCGATGTGGTCTATGCTGGAAAACTCGTTCGGTACAAAGGGGTATACGACTTGGTCGCGGCGATGCCGATGCTCAACGGCCGTCAGGTCGTCATGCTCGGAGGGGACGCGACGGAGGTGGCCGCCCTTCGAGAATACGCCCGGTGCCTTGGGGTCGCCGACCGGCTCGTGACCCCAGGCTTCGTCGACCCGGTCGAGATCCCCGGCTACTTGAGTCGGGCGCGAGTCGCAGCGTGTCCCTTGCCGAGCGGGGTCGACCCGATCTCCGAACGCTTCACGAGCCCTCTAAAGTTGCTGGAATACATGGCGTACGGGGTGCCGATCGTGGCCACCGATCTGCCGACGATCTGCGATATCGTCGAGCCGGATCAACATGCCCTCATCGTCCAGCCGGGGGATCCCAAGGCCCTGGCCGCCGCGATCGAACGATTGCTCGATGATCCGACCACCGCCGATCGACTTCGATCGGCCGCACTCTTGCGGATCCACGATTTCTCATGGGAGAATCGAGCTCGCCGGCTGCGCGATTGGTTGGCCGAGCTGCCGTGAACAGTCCGACCCGTCCAGAGAGCCTCATCGCTTTACAGAATGCCTACTCGGTGGCAAGGACACACTTAAACCACAGGCACGTTTAACCAAGCATGTCCGAATACATCGCACACATCGCGGCCCATGATGATTGCTACGCTTTGGCGAAAATCGATCCACTCACTTCCGAGTGGTTCCTTCTAGCATTGGAGCATTATCCGCGGGTCAGCCGGTTGGGAGCGGTCGCCAGCCGCGGCGATGACTACACCGTGGAACTGCTGCGCGAGGCGCGCGAGGCCTGGCCCAGCGAGGCGGCCGAGAAGATGCTCGCGTTCCTCTTCGGATGGCGCACACACCTGGCGGCCGACCGAGCCTTGAAGACTCTCTTCCGACTCCTTGAACCGGAAGTCTACCTCTCACCGGAACTCGATAGTCCGTCGCGGATGAGCATCTATCAGGACCTGTACCTGCTCCGCGAGCACTATCAGGACGGGGCCCGATCCCCGTTTCATCCCGGAATGTTGCGCCAAGACCATCCTTGTACTCCGTTGGACAACCTCTTCGCCGCCTCTTGGCAAGTCGGTTTGCTCGGCCTCCATGCGTTCGACCGTCGCGTCGAACAGGCAGAGGATTGGTTCGCCGAACTCCTCGGTGTCCGCCAGAAATTCTATGTCGACGTTCGCCGTTATGATTCGGAATTCTCAGCGATTCACGATGACTACATGGAAGAGGTTGTCAAGACTCATCGGTTTTACGACCCGGACGACGGCCTCATTCAGTTGGCTCGTGCGAAACACAGCGATACCTCCCCGCCGGAGGTCACGATCGAAGAATCGCTCGAGGCTGCCAAGGTCCAGAGTCATTACGCTCGCGCCCTTCGACGTGGTTGCCTCTATCTCCGGGCCGCAAGCGCTTTCCTCCGTGACGAAATCGGCCTCGATGAGCTCCGACTGCGCTTCGATGTCGGCGTCCCCCATACCTCCCGCGAGGTCTATGGAGCCCTGGACAACCCGGCCCGACGCGAAGAACTCTTGCGGCAATGGCATGAGGGACGAGACGATGCCTGAACGACAGCTGAGTGTGACCCGCCGGATCTTCCTCTCCGGAGCCGCTCTGGTCGCCTCGGCGTCCGGAGGAGCCCTGATCACGAAGCAATTGCAACGGGTCACCGATCCGTTGCCGATCCAATTCGTTGCCCGAGCCAGCGGCGAGCTGACGCGGATCGCGGCACTGCTCGATACCTCAGCGCTGGTCTCCCGTGACCAAAACCTCTCCGAGGCGCTGCGTGAGGCGTTAACCGGAACCTGGAACGCGCCGGCGTTGGGGATCCGTCTGCCCACCTCAGGATCGGTCGTCGCCTTCCTAGCCGGCGAGGATCGCAGCCTGGTCCGCGGTGTCGGCCGGGAACACGACCCGGTCCGGATCGCCTTGGCAACCGGCCACCTGATGCAACGCACCGTCGATCATCTGATGGCGGAAAGCCTGGCCGTCCATGGGATCGCGGAGGCGGAGTGGCCAATCGCACAACTCCATCAGGACGCCGAGATCGTCCGAGGATTGTTCCGACAACCACCATCGAGCGTGGAGGAGGCTCAGGACCTCTTCGCATCGCTAGACCAGAGGCTTCGGATCAAGATTCACACGTTTCGCCCGGACGAATCCGATCAACGCGTCTGGATCGATCGCCTGATCGCATGGGATGCCCAGGAGGCCGAACGGTTCGATGTTCTGGCCGACCTCGTCGCCAGGCCCGATCCGGTCGCGCGGCGGCAATACCTCGAAGCCATCGACTTTTTCGATCCGGTCGACCCTTTGATTCGGCGCGCGCGGGACGGCGGTCAGGGGCGACAAGCTGGGCCACCCTCGCTGGGTCCGGAGAAGGCCTGTCTCTATGCCCGCACCTTGATGAGCTGCTATTGCATCGCGAGATCGGTTGGAGACTTTCTCGATGAGCGTTCCGGGGCTGCACAGTTGACTCGAGAACTCGAAGAGATCCTCTACTCCCGAGTCCATCGATCGCCAGGTCCGTGAGCCAGACGGCCGATCGGACAAGGTTTTCAGCTACCACCGACACATTTGTTTTTATTCAAACAAAAGATGTCTATCTACGAGGCACTTTCCTGAGCCGGAAGGTCGATTCGTTCAAGAATCGCCTCGACATTTCGGCACGTCACCACATATCCTCGAAGACGCGCCCACCACAGTCGACGCGGGTTCATCGCCACCCACTTCCGATAGTATGCATCGGATTCGTTTAGGCCCATCCGACGGCAGGCCTCCTTCCAAGCCTGTTTGGGGAATCGGACAGGACGGCCAGAACGCCAGCGATCAGGATACTCGGCGAACTTGCTGTATTTGGCACGCCACTGTGGGGCGTCGACGACGATAAAATGCTCGTGCCAACCGGACTGGACCGTCGGAATCGGGGTATCATTCGAGGCACCAGCACGAGTCCAGCGGTGTGCGTTCTGAGGGCGAACATCGGCATCGACTCGGACGACACTCTTGCCCCATT
>CAZSSM010000018.1:0-95979 GCA_964609385.1 uncultured Planctomycetia bacterium | reverse complement strand
GGGCCGTCCGCTCCTCATCATCGCCGAGGACGTCGAAGGCGAAGCGCTGGCCACCTTGGTGATCAACAAGATCCGCGGCACCTTCCGATGCGCTGCGGTGAAGGCCCCCGGCTACGGCGACCGTCGTAAGGCGATGCTCGAGGACATCGCGATCCTGACCGGCGGCAAGCCGCTCTTCGAGTCGCTCGGCGTGGACCTGGAGAACGTCAGCCTCAGCGACCTCGGTCGGGCCAAGAAGATCGAGATCGATAAGGACAACACGACGATCATTGAGGGCGAAGGCTCGACCGACGAGATCAAGGGGCGGATCGAGGCGATCCGTCGCGAGATCTCCGATACCAAGAGCGACTACGACCGCGAGAAGCTCGAGGAGCGTCTGGCCAAGCTGGCCGGAGGCGTGGCCAAGATCAACGTCGGGGCCGCCACCGAGAGCGAGATGAAAGAGAAGAAGGCGCGGGTCGAGGATGCCTTGCACGCCACCCGTGCGGCCTTGGAAGAAGGGATCCTGCCCGGTGGCGGCGTCGCCCTGCTCCGCGCCTCGGCCAAGACCAACCCGGAAAGCCTGGTTCACGACGAGCAGATCGGCTACCAGATCATCGTCCGGGCCTGCTCGGCGCCCTTGACCCAGATCGCCGAGAACGCGGGTCAGGATGGCGGCGTCGTCGTCTCCAAGGTCAGAGAGATGACCGGCAACGAGGGTTACGACGCCCTGCACGACACCTACACCGATCTGGTCAAGGCCGGCATCATCGATCCGACCAAGGTGACCCGCTCGGCCCTTGAGAACGCCGCCAGCGTCGCCACGCTCCTGCTGACCAGCGAGGCCCTCATCGCCGATATGCCTGAGGACAAGAAGAAGGGCGCGGGCGCTCCCGGCGGCGACTACGACGACATGTATTGATCCTTATCCATCCGACGTCGTTTCACCCCCTGTCCACTTCTCTATCTTCTTTGTCGAATATGGAACTGACCGGCGTCCCAATCCGGGACGTCGGTCTTCTTTTTTGCGCTCGACCAAACTCGAAGGTGATCGCGACTCGCGGGACGATCCGTAATCCCTTCTTGCCTCAACCCTCTCGGCAGTCGCCGACCAGTCGCTCGGCCCAAGCGAGATCGTTGGGGCCGAGCTTGGTCGATGGTTTGTCCTGATTGACAATAGAACTGGATAGCCGGATCGACCCCGTCTGGTTTCCCGTGGTCGAAGGTCAGCGTGCGCGACCTTTGGCGTTCTCGAGCAGCTCTTGGAGTTCGGCGCGGACATCCGACAGCGCGGGGTCGTCAGCGCGGTTCGTATACTCTTCGGGATCGGTCTGGTAGTCATAGAGCTCTCGGCCATATTCCGCGTCGTCACCCCATTCGGTGTATCGGAAGCGCGGGGTCCGGATCGAACGACCGAGAATGACTTTACCCTCGGGTTTGCGAATGTTTCGGGCTCGAGCCACCGTGTATGCGGCCGGCTTGCCTTCGCGCCGGGGATCGAGCAGGATCCGGGCCAGGCTCTGGCCAACGAGTTGCCGGGAAGGGCTGAGGAAACAGAGGTCGATCAAGGTCGGATAGAGATCGACCATCTCGACGACCGCGTCGGTAGAGTGCCGGATCGTCTCAATTCGGGGGTCGACGACGATTAGCGGAACACGGGTCGAGCCTTCGAATAGATCGCTCTTCTGCCAGAGTCCGTGGGCGCCGAGGTGGTAGCCGTGGTCCGAGACGAAGACGATCACGGTCGACTCAGTCAGATTGAGCCGTTCGAGGGCGTCGATGAGTCGGCCAACCTGGGCATCCATGAACGATATCGAGGCGTAGTAGGCTTGAATGATTTCTTTGCGTTGCTCGACCGTTAGATCACGTTGTTTGGGCCGATCGGCCAGGGCAGCCGGCGGGATATCGTCGCGGTCGTCAGGCCGTTCGAGTACGGGTTCGATCGCGTCGAGCGGATAGAGATCGAAGTAACGTTTGGGCGCGACGAACGGGGTGTGCGGCCGGTAAAAGCCCACGGCGAGGAAGAACGGCCGACCAGTCTCGGAGGGCTGGTTGTCCTCAAGCAGTTGGATGGCTTCGGAGGCGACGAGTCCGTCGGTGTGTTCCTCATCGTCGCTGGGAATGCTGAGCCAGCTCAAGGTGCCGCCGTATTGACCCGGTACCAACGTGTTGACGTCGTCGAGCCGGGTCCGGTCGATCCCGATTGGGTTGCGGACGGTCTCCCAAGACTCGGGATCGTCCTTGCCATCGGTGCCGATTTGAAGCGGCACACCATAGTGGTAGATCTTCCCCACCCGTGCAGCGAAGTAGCCGGTCTCGCGGAACTTTTGGGGGAGCGTGACCACATCTGGAAGCTTGTCGCGGAAGTTGCCGCCGTTGCTCAAAACGCCGGTCTGCTCCGGGTAAAACCCGGTCATCAGCGAGGAACGGCTGGGATTGCAGACCGGATACTGGCAGTAGGCGTGATTGAATCGGACGCCGCGTTGGGCCAAGGCATCGATGTTGGGTGACTGAACGAGGGGATGACCGTAACATCCCAGATCATTGTTCAAATCATCGACAGCGATGAACAAGACGTTGAGTCGGTCGTTTGGCCCTTGAGCGGATCCGGTTGCGGCGCCTCCGAGGGTCGAGCCGAGGAGTGTCGCGATCAGCAAGGCGGTTCGGAGCATGGTGGTCATGATGCATCGATCCCCTAGAATCCGAAACGTGGGACAAGCCGGTTCGGTCATTGGACAATCGGGGACTATGGTGCCACGGTGGGTCGGCGTCGGCAACTCGTTGGCGACGTTCTCGATGCTTAGGAGGTCTCTCGGTGATGGTTGGCCGCACGTTCGCGGAGAATCGTTAGGAGGCGGTCATAGGTCATCGACTCATCCCGGCCGAAGACGAACTGTGCGGGGATTCCGACGACGCGACTCGCACCGCGACCGAACAGTTCGCGCTGATATCCGGTCAGGCATCGCGCTTCGACCAAAGCGGTGACGCGCCATCCGGCCTGGTCACCGGCGTCCCAGATTTCACCCCGCGCAACGTACTGGGCTCCATGATCTTGGAGATATTCGGCGACGCCACGCGCCGTTTCGGGTCCATGCTGCGATGGTCCGCCGACGACCTCCAGGTGCAGCATGCCTTCGGAGGCATGGGTGCCGTCGATCGCGTCGAGGATCAATGCCAGAGGACCGCCGACACCCTCCTCAGCCAGCGGGGTGAGGCTCGGAGCATGACCGATCAAGCAGGCTGAGGAACTGAGCACCGTTCCTTGAGGAATCTCACGGAGCCGATTGTCTTTGAGGGTCGTCCCCGAACTGGTCAGGTCGACGATGATGTCGGCGATCCCCAGGCTGGGATGCAGTTCGAGGGCGCCGTCGCTTTCGACGATCTGGTAATCGTGGATCCCCCAACGCTGCAAGTGTTTGCGGGTCAACGACGGGTACTTCGTGGAGATTCGGAACCGTCGTCCCTCTTTCTTGAATGTGCTGATGACTTCGATCAGATCGACGACATGAGTGACATCGATCCAGCTCTCCGGCACGGCGAGGACGAGCCGACACCCGCCGAAGCCGAGGTCCTCGTGAACCACGACACTTTGGTCGACCTCATCTTGGTATTCGGCGAAGAGGTCGTAGCCGGTGATCCCGAGTTGACAACGCCCTTCCTGAACCTGCGTCACAATGTCGGTCGGCCGCATGAAGACGACGTGGAACCGCTTCTGGCGCGCGATCGTCGCCTCGTACTGCCGGTCGCTGGAGCGTGAGACCTTGTAGCCGGCGGTCCGAAGCAGGGCGATGGTCCCTTCGAACAGGCTGCCCTTAGACGGCAAGGCGAGCCGGATCAGGGACGGGTCGGGGCTGGATTCGGAACGAGGGTTCATCACGATTCTCGGCCGGAGCCCCTCCCGGTCGGCCGGTCGTGGGCGGAGATTGTTGGGGAGGGAGGAAGGCCATCGAGCAACGAGTCGGCCGGCGATCCGGTCTCGGCCTCGAGGATCAAGTCGTGTTCGGGCATCGCTTCGATCCAGGCGACGACGCGAACGCCCAGAACTTCGGCCCGCGTGCGGCCCTGACCGTTGGTCCATCCCTCCTCGAAGATGGTTCGAACTCCCCGACGTCGGAGTTGGAGGACCTCCGCGATGGCGCGTCGGTGGGAGACGTCGTCGTGGCTGGCAGCGATGACGAGCACGCCGTCACGGGGTCGTCTCGGCTCGGTCGATTGTTCCTGGATCCGCAAGGCATGCCAGAGCCGTTCCATACCGAGGGCGAAGCCTGCCCCTCGAGGATCGCGGGAACTGCCCAAGGCTCGGGCCAACCCGTCATAGCGACCACCGGCCCCGATCACGAAGTCACCGGGGGCGTTCAACTCGAAGATCAGGCCGTCGTAGAAGCCCAAGCCTCGACTGAAACTCGCGTCGAGGACGAGTCGCTCCGGCTCGATTCGGTAGGCTTCCAACCGCGCCATGACCGCCTCGAGGGTCCGCACCGCGCGGGGCATGAGGTCGAGATAGTCGCGCCGGATCTGCTCCAAGACGGTCGGGGCAGGTCCTCGGAGTTCGGACAATGCGCGGAGCCGAGGCTGGAGCCGTCGAAGCTCATCGAGCAACGTGTGGCCGATCTCCCACTTCTGCTGGAGCCGTTGCAGGATCTCGTGGCCGGTCCGACGGCCGATTACGCGAGGCACCAGGGTCCAGAAGAGCCGATCGAGCCCGGGAGCGTCCTCGACGGTCGTCACTGGGGGCGTCGGTTCGTCGCGACTCTGGCCCAACCAATCCTCTAGGCGATCGGTGATCCGATCGAAGGCCGGTTCGGACAGGCCCTCCATGGCGAACTGGCTGAGCATGTCGGCCAAGGCGTTCCGGGTGATCCCTGGGAGGGCGAGGCTGTCGAACAGTTCTCGGGTCAAGCCGGTGTGGCCGAGTCGGATGGTGACCTCGTTGAGCCCGAGTTCCCGGACCACCGAATCGGCCAGCGAGATCAGTTCGCTGTCAAAGCTGGGACCGGACGAGCCCAGCAGTTCGACGGAGATCTGATGGAACTCGCGGTAGATCGCGCCGGGGATCGGATTATCGTAGCGGAAGACGACGCCGGAATGGCAGACCCGCCAAGGGGTCGCCGGCTCGGGTTCGGCGTTGGTGTAGGCTCGGACGATCCCCGCGGTCAGCTCGGGTCGAAGACAGAGTCGACCGAAGCTCTGATGGTCCCCGGCCAACTCGTAGAGTTGCGAGGTAATGCCCGCGCCGCTCTTGCGTTCGGGCAGATCGGAATACTCGAGGATCGGGATCTGGAGCTGTTCGTAGCCGGCCAACCGGACCTGATCGAGGATCCGAGACTCCAGCGTTTGGAGCTGCGCATGATCGTCGGGCAGCCAGTCCTGGGTCCCGCGCACGGCGTGCACTAATGGCTCAGGCGTCTCGGTCTGGGATGAGAGCGATGGGCCGTCGTGGATCTTGGGGGGATGGAGGTTCACGAGGGGGCGCCCTCCCCGGTCTTCGGGTCTTGTGGCGGATCAGTCGGGGCATTGAGAGCCGAGGCGACGACGCGTTCCAGGTCGTCCAGGACGATTCCCCGTTGTTCCTTCCGCGTGGCCAGGTCGCGGAGGTTAAAGACGCCCGCGCTTAATTCGGCCGGTCCGGCGATGATCGCGTGGCGGTGCCCTCGGTTCGAGGCATAGCCCAATTGTTTGCCCAGCGAAATCGCATCGGGGAACAGCTCGGTGCCGATACCGGCGCGTCGAAGTCGAACGGCCATCCGTGTCAAGGCATCGATGTCCGCCTCAGGGAATCGGACGATCAGGATCGGCGAGGTCGTTCCGGTCTCAGGTAGGTGGTCCGACTCTTGGAGCAGGGCCAGCAGCCGATCCAGGCCGATCGAGGCACCCACGCCCGGCAGGCGTCTCGAGGTGAACAGGCTGGCCAAGTTGTCGTAGCGGCCGCCCGAGGCGATGCTCCCAAACCGCTCCCAGCCGTCGACAGTCGTCTCGAAGACGACCCCCGTGTAATAGTCGAGTCCACGCGCCAGGCCGAGGTCGATCCGGATTCGACGTGTCGGGATTTCGGCCGCCGCGATCTGGGTGAGCACGGCGCGGAGGCGGGCGATCCCGGCCCCAGCCAAATCACTCGCTGAAAGGATCTCCTCGGCACGCTCGAGGACCTCAAGGCCCCCCTGACCTTGCTCCACGAAGTCGAGGACCCGATCGGCCTGGTCTTCGTTGAGACGGGCGTGGCCTTCGGGGTCGATCAACTCGTCACGGACCTTGTCGCGACCGATCTTGGCAAGCTTGTCCAGGGATCGGAGAACGCTCCCGGTCCGATCGGCCAGGTCGAGCTGACCCATCAGGCCATCGAGGATCCCGCGATGGTTCAACGCGATGGTGAAGTCGGGCACGTCGACGGCCGCCAAGGCGCTATAGATGACCTGGACGATCTCGGCGTCGGCAACCTCCGATTCCGTGCCGACGATGTCGAAGTCGCACTGGGTGAACTCACGGAACCGTCCTTTGGCCGGGCGTTCGCCCCGGAAGACCGATCCGATCGCGTACCGCTTGAAGGGAACGCCGAGCTGGTCAACGTGCTTGGCGATGAACCGCGCCAAGGGGACCGTCAGGTCGAATCGGAGGGCCAGCTTGCCCGATTCGCCCCCCTTATTGGTCACATCGAAGATCTGGCGGAGCACCTCTTCGCTGCCCGCCCCTTTGCCGGTCAGCACCTCGGTCCGCTCGATATGGGGCGTCTCGATGGGGACGAATCCGAACCGCGCGAAGGTGGTGCGGAACTGGTCGAGCATCCGCTCTCGAGGGATCATGGTCGCGGGCGGAAGGTCCCGCAACCCGCTGGCGACGCGAGGATCGATCATCGTGCGTACTCGAGGCCATCATCCTTGGGTCGGCCCTCGAGACCGTCGAGAACCTTTCTGTTCGTATCCTAATGGACCGGTCCCACGCCGGGAAAGACGACGATCGCTCAAGCCCGGCCATTCCCGATCCGCCGCCGGACCGAATCGGGATACCGATCCTCGGAGACCGACCTTGCCACTTGAGGGCCATGGAAGATCGTCAGACACGTAGATAAAGACGATTCCGGTAGAGTAAAAAGAAGAAGAGCCACTTCGCTGTGAGCGCTCCGAGGGCCATGGCGACGGGTCGGAAGTCCCCTTCGATGATCCGATCGGCCAAGCGGTAGAGGCCGCCGAAGAAGAACTGGGCCATCGTGTCGAAGTCGAGGAACCGCGGCACGACGTAGATCGTGATCGCATTGACCCCCACGACGACGAAGATCAAGGACCACGTTCGCCAACGAAGCACGTCGATGACTGCATAGAACAAAGCCAAGAGGAGCAGACTGCATCCCCCCGCGACCAGGACGAACGAACTGGTCCAGAGGTTCTTGATGATCGGGAAGATCAGGCCCCAGGCCGATCCAACGATCAGGCAAACCAGGCCCGCCCCAACGAGGCCACGCACCTTGGTCCAGGCGTTTCGATCGGATCGGAGCCAAGCGCCGGCCAAGGCGCCGAGGAGTGTCGAGGCCACCGCCGGGATCGTCGAGAGCAGCCCTTCGTTGTCGCCGAACCCGTAGTACGGCTCCAAGATCTTGCCGGGCAGGTATTCCCGATCGACCCATCCGGCGAGGTTGCCCTCCTTGGAGAAATCGCCCGCGGTTCCGCCTGGCGTCGCAATCGTTGCCAAGGCGATCCAGTAGCCGATCAGGATCAAGGCCATCACGGTCGCCTGGCCTCGAGCTCCCAAATGAAGCACGAGCAGAGCCGCCAGACCGTAGCAGATCGCGATCCGTTGGAGGACGCCGGCGATCCGAAGGTTCTCCCAATCGAACTGGAGGATCCCATTGCAGATCAAGCCGAGTCCGAAGAGCAAGACGGTCCGACGGGCGATCCGTCGGTAGACCGCTCTGGAACCGGCCCCACGATACTTGGCGAGTGAGAACGGCAAGACCGCGCCGACCAGGAACAGAAAGAGCGGGAAGATCAGGTCATAGAACCGAAACCCCGCCCATTCGACATGTTCGAACTGGACGTCGAGCATCCGAAGCGCATCGGTCTCCGACCAGGACGCCAGGGCATGCACGAGCCGATCGCCCCCGACGATCCACAGCATGTCGAATCCCCGGAGCGCATCGAGCGAAAGCAAGCGTTCCGAAGGGTTGGGTGGCGACTGGGATTCGACGCTCATGGCGACCTACTCGCTCGACTAGTCGGTCTCAGAACAGCATCGACGCGAACGGGTCGGCGAGCGTTCGACCGCGGACTCTGGTCGGACTCCGGTTCGAAATCCGGAAGACGAGCTTACGCCGAAGCGACCTGTGAGTCACGAGGCTGGTCGTCAAGGACCTCGGCGTCGAACTGCTCCAGGGCGTCGAGGTCGGGGATCAGGCAGGGCTGTTTATACTGCTCGGCAGTTCCCCCGCTTCGCGCGAGGCGCCGCTTCTTAAGGGACAGCCACGATTGAGGGGGAAGCAGTCGGACCTCAACCGGGCCGAGTCGCCGGGATTCGCGTTTGCTTTGATACTCCAGATTCTGCTTCTGGAGTTGGGCATCGGTTTCCTGAGCGAGTCGGCGTGCGAGACCTTCCGGGTCCGTCCCGCCGAGGTCGGCACGCTCGACCAGCAAGACGTAGCGGGGCGGATCGGCCCAAGTCGGCACCAGGACGAAGCCGCCGAAGTTGAGGCTTTGGGAACTTTGTGCGGCCCGAACCGCGTGGACGACCTGATGCTCGCTGAGCTTTTCGCCGGTCAAGCTGGAGATGTGAGCCCCTTTGTTGAGGAACTCGATGACCGGCGCCTCGCCTTCGAACCCGACACAGCGGATCAGGTCGAAGATCTGGTACCGGTAAAGGCCCGCGGCAGTCGTCGGCAGGATGAAGTAGCGTTCCCCTTCGCGGAGGTCGGACGCCTCAACGGTCTCGGGATCCTCGCGATCGATCTGATCCTCGGGAATAAACTCGAAGACGTGGTGACGGATATCGAGGATCCCGGCCGGCGTCCCGTCTTCGATCGGGATCGTCATTCGGCCTTCGGAAGCGATCAGGCCGACATCCCGGATTGGTGTGGAACCGAAGACTTCCGGATACTGCTCCAGGTAGGCTCCCATCGTTCCGCCGGTCCAGTTGCCGAGCAATTCGAGGTCGGGCCAATAGTCCTTGGGAAGCAGGTGACCGGTCCGCTCGACGATCGCATCGAGTCGATCGGCGGTCGCTTTCCGCTTCCATCGGGTCCGGATCCGGATCGCTTGCCGAACGTCAACGGGGATCGGCCAGCGCTCGTCGACGTTGCCGTCACGGATGTCTCGGATCAAGGACTCCTTCTCCCGATCGCCCATCCGCGCGATCGAGAGGATCGTGGCCGGATTGGCCGCGATGATCGCGCCGAGGTGGCGGTGGACCGACAGCCGGAGGGCCAGATAGTACTTCGCCTCGATCGATTTGACCCGTGAAGTGGCCTCGGTCATGCAGTAGTTAATCCGAATCAGCGGATTTTGCATATGAGCGGTCAGACCGGTGATGGCTCCACAAGGAATGCCCGCGTCGGTAGTCGACTCACGCCAATCGCTGCAAAGTTGGAGGATCGGACGCATTCCGCGCTCGATCATTCCGGGATGCGCATAAAAGGCCAGGACGCCCCAGATCGTCCAGCCGTCGCGGTAGTTCCGGAGCGACTCGCAGGTGACCGGGATCGTTTTGGGTGAGGACGTGGTGCCCGAGGTCATCGCGAACATGAGGACCCGCGTGCCCTCGCCGAAGAGGGCGTTCAGGTCCCCGTGTCGGACTTTCGAGATGTAGGGCTCCAGGCCATCGTAGCCCCGGATTGGCACGCGTCGACGATAATCATCGAAGGTCTGAATCTCGTCGAAGCGGTGGTCGCGACCGAACTGGCTGTCCCGATGACGCGCGATCAGTTCGCGGAGCCGCGTATGCTGCACGCGACGCGCATCCTTGGTTTGTTGGAGGAACTGATCCGCCAAGGCTTGGGCACGGAGGAGGACTGGCCGACCGGCCCATTTTCGCAGCAGATAGAACATCGAGGCCCTTCTCTCGCTCAAGCAGATGCTGTTGCTCGAAGCCGCGTTCTCCCTCGAAAGCGGGGCGACCTGCCCGCGACCGCCACCGACGATCGAAACGCCGATTCGCCATTCACACGTGATAGCGACTGGTCAGACGATCGGTGGTGCGATCGTGGTCATTGCGTTGATGAACGTCGTCCGGATGAGGAACGACGTCCGGACAGGAAAGTCAACGAGAAAGGATGGTCTCGGGCGACAATCGATCCGAACCGGTTCGAAGGGCGTGGATCTTCGAGGTGGCCGGCCTCCTTCGGCCCTCGGAGATCCGCCTCGAGATTGTCCCGTCAACAACCATCCGTCGCGGTCCAAACTGGGCGAGGAACGCGGCGATCCGATCGTGGTACTCGGCCCCAGCGACTTCATGCGACCGATTATGCTTCGCCTTAGGAACAATCCAGGATTCCTTCGGCGCACGGGCCTGATTGAACAACGTTTCGGCGATCGCGGTACTGATATAGCTATCTCGCTGGCCGTGGATCTGGAGCCAAGGTCTCGGGGCTAAGCGACGGACAGCCGATTCAACCCGAGGAAACTTACAACCGCGTCGACGTCCGACGAACAGCAACGTGCTGGAGGCCAACCCGGCGAGAACCATCTTAGGGATGTATTTAACTCGTCGGGGATGTCGGACATAGACCTCGGCCCATCTGAGCATATAAGCCAACATGGTCCCATGAGTCGAGAATGCGCCGTCAGTCAGCACCGCCCAGACGCGCGGATCGTCGGCCGCGAGGCAGAGCGCCGCCGCCCCCCCGCGACTGACCCCGAAGAGGCCCACTCCGGCCGGGTCGGCGTCGGGGCGGGACGTGACGTAACGGACAGCCGCTTGCAGATCGCTCAGTTCCTTCGAGGTCACCCATTGCGATGGGGTATACCCCGCCTCACTCTCGCTGTCGCCGTGATTCCGGAAGTCGAAGCAAAAGAGATCGAAGCCCATGTCGCGGAGCGGCCCGAGGTACGCCTGAACACTCCAGCGATCGCCCAAATATTCGTGACAGAAGATGAGGGTCCCCATTCTGGAAGGCCCGGTTTGACGCAGATAGCTCCCCGTGAGTCGAAGGCCGTCCTCAGTCTCGAACCGGACCGGCTCAGCATCGGGAAGCGGAGAGAGCCGAGACGGCAGGAACATGGGCTTGTCTTCGAAGACCCGGACGATCACATGCTGATACCGGATCATCAGATAGATAAACAAGACCAACAGGCCGATCGGCACCAGGCTCAACACCGCGGCGCAAAGCAAGAGGAGGTTCAAGGAGTCGCTCCCGGGTGGATGGGGCACGAAGCATGGGCAGGATGCGAACTGACCGAGACGACGCTTGGACTTCGGGACACCAGACGCATTCAACTCGATGTTTGGCGAATCGGTATCCAGGGCCCAACGACCTTCGAGAGGAACAATCCCCTCGAGGGCGTCGGTTCGATCGTCGCACTGGGTCGGGATGCATCGAGCCGTTAGCCCGGGTCGACGAACACCAGGCATCACGTCTCAAGGTACCAAGTCGTTCAGGCACTCTCGACTACAGAGTCCGTCACGATGGAATGATGCTCGCGGGCATCCCGGATACCCTAAACCTACCATCAAGTTAGTCGGCAAAGCGCCGGAAAATGAGGGTTGTGTTCTGGCCCCCAAACCCGAAGCTGTTGGAGAGGACGACATCGACGGCCTTCTCGCGGGATTGGTTGGGCACGTAATCGAGGTCGCAGAGCGGGTCGGGATTGTCCAGGTTGATCGTCGGCGGCATGACCCCATCGCGCATGACCAAGAGACTGATGATGGCCTCGATGGTGCCAGCAGCAGCGATCAGATGGCCGGTCATACTTTTGGTGCTGGACACAGGGATCGCGTAGGCCGCCTCACCGAGCGATCGCTTCAAGGCGAGCGTCTCGATCTTGTCGTTGACCTCGGTGCTGGTCCCGTGTGCGTTGATATAATCGACCTGTTCGGGATTGATTTGGGCGTCATGGAGCGCTTCGCGGACACAGGCGATGGCGCCTCGACCCTCATCGTGGCTATCGGTGATTCGGAAGGCGTCGGCGGTCGAGGCGTAACCGATCAACTCACCGTGAATCGTCGCGCCGCGTCGACGCGCGTGTTCGTACTCTTCCAGGACGAGCAAGCCGGCCCCTTCGCCGATAATGAAGCCATCGCGATCCCGATCGAATGGTCGGCTGGCTCGTTCCGGTTCGTCGTTACGCCTTGAGAGGGCCGTCAAGAGGTTGAAACCGGTCACGCCCAAGGGATGGATCATGCTGTGGGTCCCACCGGAGAGCATGATCTCGGCATCGCCGTTGCGGATCATCTCAGCGGCCTCGCCGAGCGCTTGAGCGCTGGCGGCGCAGGCGGTCAAGCAGTTCGCGTTGGGTCCACGCGCCCCGAAGACGCTGGCCAGGTGACCCGAGGGTGTTCCCGGTTCCTGCTCGCCCTCGTGCATCGGGTGCAGGTAGTCTAACCCCCGCTTCGTGAAATAGGCCGTATCGATGCTCAGGCGGCCCGAGCCGTCTTCATTGGGACGGCTGCTCTGATGGACCATTTCCACAAAGCGCGGAAAGTCTTGTTGTCCTTCGCCCGCGCCGAGATAGACGCCGAACCGCGAAGGGTCGAGGCTTGGCTCGTTCAAGAGCCCGGAATGCCGGATCGCTTGTCGACCGGCCGCCAAGGCGAAGTGCGTGTTCCGGCAAGCCTCCGTCCAGCGATCGGGCTCGTCCAGATGATCTTCGAGGCGAAACCCATCGACCTCCGCGGCGATCTGGGTGGGGAACGTGGAGGCATCAAAGAGGCTGATCGGACCGACACCGCTCCGACCCTCGCAGAGGGCGCTCCAGGTCGATTCAACGTCCAAGCCCAGCGGTGAGACCATGCCGAGGCCGGTGATTACGACTCGTCGACGCATCGCTTTGGCAATCCTTGGTCTGGAGGGGCTCACATGGGACGGCGAGTCGTCCCCAGCTCGGCACCTCAATCGCGGGGGACGTTGGCAAGATCCGTCGACGAGGAGGCCGATTCACCTTGAACGACCAGGCAGGCCGATTGGCCGTAGCGGGTCAGGTTCGACGTCAAGAACGTCGGATTGTCGATCGATCGAGGCGACTCGGTCACGACGTCCAGCGGACATTCCGGATCGAGTTCTCGGCAGGCGACCGTCGGCGGGATCAGGCCGTGTCCGGTCGCCAACAAGCTCGCGGCCAACTCGAACGATCCGGAACCGGAGTACATATTCCCCGTAGCACCTTTGACGGCGGTCACAGGGACCGCTCCGGGACCGAAGACGCGACTGAAGGCCCGGGCTTCGGAAAGATCGGCGTTGATCGTCGCCGCGCCATGAGCATGGACATGACCGATCTCGTCAGGACTCAAACCGGCCTCTCGCAAGGCGGCTTGAACAGCGAGTTCGGTTCCTGGACCCTCCGGATCGATTCCACCACGCGGATAGGCGTCGCTGGCCGACCCGAAACCCAGAATTTCCCCGTAGATGTGGGCACCGCGACTCTCAGCGTGGGACCGCTCTTCGAGAATCACGATGGCAGCTCCTTCGGCGGGGACACTACCGGATCGTCGGCGATCGAAGGGGCGGTGCGAATACTCAGCGGGTCCTTCGAAACGGCTCAGTTGATCGAGCAGACCCATCCGGACCAAACTCAAGGGGTGGATCTTGCTGTCCGCCCCGCCCGAGATCATCACATCGGCGACCCCTCGAGAGATGATCCGGTAAGCCTCACCGAGCGCGGCCGTACTGGCGGCCTCCCCTTGCGTGATCGTGTTACTGGGCCCTTGGCAGTCCAGAAAGATCGAAATGTGGCAGGCCAGCATGTTGGGCAAATATCGAAGGAGCCAGATCGGCTCGATCTTAGGGATGCTCTCTTTGCCCCAGGTCGGGTAGTCGAACGAGTCTTCGTCGCGATAGGCCGTCGCGATGGCGTCAGAGAGTTCGCTGAGTTCGGTCGACATGAGGCCAGCACCCAAGTCGATCCCGATCCGGGTCGGGTCGATCCCCGAACCGTCGAGCTTGGCATCTTGATAGGCGAGCATGGCGGCAGCGACTGCGAGTTGGATATCGCGCGCCATATATTTCATGCTCTTGCGAACCACCTTGTTCAGGCGGGGGATCGTGTACTCTTTGAGTTGAAAGTCGATGACTTCGCCTACGGCCGACGTCGAGAGGCCGTCCACGGGGAACGTACGAATCGGACCGATCCCGGAACGGCCAAGCCGCAACGAATCCCAGATCGGGCCGACCCCGACCCCGATCGGGCTGATCAGCCCGAGTCCGGTGATGACCACACGGCGTTGGTTCGCACCCATGGGGTAAACCTAACATGCGATGAGGGTGACGACGGGACCATGACGTTGGAGGGATGAGGGTCGTCGGGAGTCCCCGGGCGATCCATGCCGAAGGCTTGAGATCTCTGGCCCGATGATCGAATCTCAAGGGCCGATCAGGACGTCTCGGGCTCCGGAGTCGGATCACGGCTGGTGAAATCGTCCTGAGACGACGGCTCGACGGGCTTGGCCGATTCGGTCGCACCGTTCGCGTCAGTGAGGGCGGCTTGAGCCGTCGCTCCTTGAGACCGCTGACGCGCTTTGGCCAGGTCGAGAACGCCAAGCAATTGTTGGGTGAAGACGAAATTCTTCGGCCCAAAGATCTGATTGGCCCGCGTGTTGTCGAGGTGGGCGAAAACGATTTCCACATCGGCAATCAGTTGGCCGTCGAGAAAAGCCTTCGCATCGACGACGGCCCCTTCGGATCGGAGATCCGTCAGTCGAACCTCGTAGATGAGCTGATCGCCGGCGCAAGCCACACCGTGAAATTCAGCCCTCGGAATCTTGGCCAGCACCACCTTCTCGACGAAATTGCTGGCCTCACCCACGAGGATGCCGCCGGTCTGAGCCAAGCCTTCAATGATCAGCGAGGCAGGCATGACCGGGTAACCGGGATAGTGGTCATGCAGGTGCTCCTCAGCCAAGGTCAGATTCTTGACCGAACGGGCGAAGGAGCCGCTCTCAAACTCCAGAAATTTATCGATCCAAATCCATCGCATCGGTGCGGCAACCTCAATCGACAATCCCTGTCTAAAGTCCCAAGGACGGGCAAACGATGAGGTCCGTCCCTCCAACCTCGCCAAGCAAGTGGCTGAAAACAACCACCTCGAGCGATCGAACAACAGCTACTGACTCTACTGATGGTCAGCGCGTTTGGCAGCGCAGGGGACCAAACCAAAAAGCGACCAGGTCGATCCCCCGAACTCCGATCGGGATTACGATTCGTCTAGCTTGCTCGAGACGTACTTGACCAGCATGTCGACGGTGTACAGTTCGGCGATCTTCTCGATGTCGGGGTCTTGACGGAAAGTGCTCAGATCGGCGAAAGGCATCCGACGCTCAAGTTCGGCCAAGCCGTCCTCGGTCAATTTGTCGTCTTTGACCAGGTTGGGATCCGAAGCGAGGTTTTCGGGAAACAACTCACCTCGAGGGATTTTGATGCTGAAATTCCGCTCCAAGCGGAAGACGATGTCGAGAAAGTCGATCGATTCGGCACCCAGATCGTCGATCAGTGTCGACTCGGGCTTAACCTGGTCCTCATCCACGGCCAGGGCATCGACCAGGGTGGATTGGACTTTCGTGAAAATCTCGTCGTGGGTCGTCGCCATGAGTATCCTCGCAACTTGAGACGGGGCTTGACGCCTCGGTCAGTCTTCGACGATCACCCACCGAGAAATTCAGTCGAACCGGTGGGGAGCGTGAAATTCGATGGGACTTCGAGGAGCCCGATCAGCCATCCGTAGCCTGACGCGAGCCAAGTGAGCCGGTCTCCTGCACGGGCACTGGCCGATCCGGCGGGACCCTCGAACGCTCGTTGTCGAGGAACGTGAGGGCTAGGATCCTAGACGGTCCCGGTCAACTTTGCCTCATCCTGCACCTTTTTCCAAATCCTTGCAAGCGGAAGGATCGCTCAGCCGCCCGGCGTCGAGACGCGATCGGAACTCGGGACCAGAGGTCGGGAGACGCGCTGGATCGCCTTGGCTCCAACCGACCCCTTGCGAAGCGTCTGGTAGAGATCCCGGAGCGACTCGACGATCTGAGCATCGGTCTGGTGCAGGCTCGGATCGCGATCGCGGAGATTCGATCGTCGTAGGGTGAAATGGCCGCGGACCTTGACCTGGCCATCGATGACGCCGCGGCCTTTGAACTCGGTCAGCTCGGGCCCGTGCTCGAGCATCTCGACCTGGAGTTCCAACTGTCCACCGGGCTCGACGAAGGATCCATACTTGATTGTCTTGGCGCGAGCCAGCACGATCAGACTGTGGGCGAAGTCGTCGGTCTCGCGGATCAGCCAAGCCCCGGCTTGTGTTAAGGCCTCCAGCATCAGCACTCCAGGCATCACGGGGAAACCCGGGAAGTGATCCGCCAGATACTCCTCGGCCAGGGACAGGTTCTTACGCGCCAAGAGACGCCGACCCGGCTCGACCTCCGGGATCCTATCGATCAACACGAAGCGCATGGGCAACTCTCGGACTGAGGGGAATGTGTCTCATCGCGACGACGTGGAGGGAAACCATCACGCGACAACGAACGATCCCCGAAGCGGTGGTCGATGGGGTTTGATCCTAAGTCTGGTTTATCATTCGCTCAAGGTCGACGCCTTGGAGGGCAGGAAAAACACGGGTCCTGGATGACGGATGCGTCTGATTTGCCGAATTGCTGGGGTCGCATCGAATCAGAGCCAACTTGAAGAACGGTCGGCAATTCGGAGGCGACGATGTCCGTCCGAGGAATGCGCCGACTATACTGGTCCGATCACGAGCCACGCACTCAACATGCCGTGTCGCTCTTGTGCCCCACCCGGCCCCTTTGACGGATGGCCCTCCGCCTCGAACCTCGGGGGTTGCTCCGGAGACGGAGATGTGATGAGACCGATTGACCGACGATCCGGCGGCCGAGCCGATGGGCGTTCGCACCGAACGGTTCACTTTTTCATCTGGTTCCTGACCAGCCTGCTGGCTCCGACGTCCCCGACCACTGCCTCTCCCCCGAGTTGGTCGCCCGACGGCCGTTGGCTAGTCGTCACGACCCGCGCCGACTCCGCGAGTTCCCAGAACCACGCCCAGTCCATCGAGGCGACGGACTCGACCAGACCGATCGTCGATTGGCTGTTCCCGAACGACCCGAAAATCCTGGATCGAACGAGCCGAGATATCCAAGCCCAGAAGGGATCCTCAGCGTTGGAAACGCCGATGCTCGGGGTCCATCGACTCTGGGCGATCCGGATGCCCGACCGCCACGCGGTCCTGATCGAGGAGATCGACGGCCTCGTCGCTGGACCGTCCTGGAGTCCCGACGGCCGTTCGCTCGCCTACGCGACAATCCGCCCCGATCTGGAATGCAGCGCAACGTTCGAAGTGATCGTACGCGAAGGACTCAACAGTCGCCGCGTGATTCACTCCCAAGTCTTGAGCGTCGAAAATGTTCCGGAACGCTCGTGGCAGAAGCGCATCCTCGACTGGAACGGAGACGGCCTGGCGATCGCTGCACCGATGCCAGCTTCGACAGGACTACTGATTCTCAATGCTCGTGAAGGCGAGGTTCTCCGACGGATCGACGACGCGCTCCTCCCGAGTTGGGGGCCTCGGACCCGGTCTGGATGGCTGACCTACTACATCCAGTGTGGTGACTCGACCCGCAACGGGTTGTTCATTCAAGACATGAATGGCGGCGACCCTCGCGCCTTGTCCTCCAAAGCACCCGCCGGGCAGCCCGTTCTCTGGAGCGAATTCGACGATCGCCTCATCGCCTGCAATCTGCTCCGAATCCGTGGGATCCCTCGAGGGGGTAAGCCGGGGAAACAGTTGGAACGGGTCGAGTTGGCGACCTACGACCGCCAAGGCAAAGAACTACGGATTCCTCCGTTGAAAATCGATCGAGTCGACATCGTCGAGCCCGAGTCGGTCCGAGGCGCCTGGATCCAGACACTTCCCGAACCCAACGTCGTCTATCTGACGCTCGACATCTCCGGCCGCCCCCAACAGCTTCTCCGATACAACGTTGCTCGCGGGATCGTGATCGATCGGTTCCCGATCCTCGACCAGGAGATCGCGGTCAGCTCGCTCCGCGTCTCTCCCGATGGGTCCTACTTGGCCTTGGAGATGGGCGATCCGGAACATGACCCGGTGCCCGCCGTGATGGGAATCCGAAACCGAGGCCACCGATTGAAGCCGGTCCTGCCGGACCTGGTCAGTCTCAAACGCTGGCTTGATCTACTGGTCTCGACCAACCGGAAAATCCTCCGAACGAGTCTGTACCCCGAGTTGAAGTCCATCGAAGTCCGGCCTACAAACCGACCCTTCGACTGGCCGCTCGGCTCGGAGATCGGACAGTCAGGGACGCCGGGGCGTCCCGGTAAGATCGATGAGTTGACCACCCGCTGCCAGAGACTGAGCCGGTTCGGACTCGACCTAATCGCTCGGCAACCTCAAGGCGATCGGCGCTGGGACGCCTACCAGCTCGTTTTCTCGATGATCCTCGGCGATCACAAGGCAGCCTCCGAGAAGACCTCAACGGTCCTGAGCGCTCTGGAAGATCGAGACGATCGCGAGCGCATGGTCTCGTTGGCGGCCGTCATCGCACTGGGCATGGGAGATCTCGAACTGGCCGTCGACCTGCTCGACGAGGTCGAGCGTGGTCGGTTTTCCGGGCTCGACCGGACCATCGAGACGCTTCCGGACGGGCGGTTCTTCATGGGCGATGCATCGACCGATGAGGCTGCAACGGCCGAGGTCCCCTGGATCACTTACCTCCGCGGGATCTTGAACCAACAGCGAGACGCACAAGCGTCGTATCGAGACGGCCTCGATTGGGGTGATCCGCAAAGATCGTCGGGATCCCCCCCGCTCGAGGCAAAGCTCGATCCGTTCAGGTTCTGACATGTGAGGTAGTGCAGGATCCGAGGGCTTGCTCCCACGCCTCGGGTCCACCCACTCTGGCAATGGGAAGGATGACCCCTTTGTTGACCGACGAGCGCCCGATCCCTCGGCTGAACGATCCTTCGGAGGTGGCCAGTCCGGCGCTGGTCGTCGACCGACGCACGGTCGAAAGCAACCTCGCGACGATGCTCCGGATGGCTGGCGGTCCGACCCGCCTCCGTCCCCATGTCAAAACGCATAAAATGCCCGGTCTGATCGAGTTGGCCACGCGATTGGGCATCGTCAAGCATAAGTGTGCCACCATTGCCGAGGCCGAGATGGTGGCCGAGGCTGGCGGAGTCGACATCCTGATCGCCTATCCGATGATCGGGCCCAACCTGGAGCGTATCGCCCGACTGGTCCGGACCTATCAAGGTCGTGCGACGTTTCGGGCGACTGTCGACGCGATCGGCTCAGCCGAAGCGCTTTCGGAGACCCTCGAAGACCTGGGTCTCGAGATCGCGGTGCTCATCGACTTAGATGTGGGGATGCACCGGACCGGGATCGCTCCGGGGCCCGAGGCCCAACGCCTGGCCGATCAGATCCTCGAACTGCCCGCGCTTCAGCTCGACGGCCTCCACGGCTACGACGGGCACATCCGGGTGCCTGACCCTCAGGAACGTCGTGACCTGGCACTTCGAGGGCAGGAAGGGACGTTCCGAATGGCCGAGACGCTCCGCAACCAGGTCGGACGGCCGATGCGTTTGGTCGTCGGAGGCACACCGACCTTCCCGGTCTATGCGGGGCTCGATCTGGAAGGACTCGAATGTTCGCCGGGCACGATGGTCCTGCACGATGCCAACTACCTCCGCGATTTCCCCGACTTGCCCTTCCATCCCGCCGCAGCTTTGCTGACTCGGATTGTCAGTCGACCCCGAGCCGACCGGATCTGTCTCGATCTGGGCCATAAAGCCGTCGCCGCCGATCCGCCCGGCCCCGCGCTCCGGATGACGTTCCCCGGTCACGACGAACTCCGAGTCGTCGGGCAAAGTGAGGAGCACTTGATGGTCGAGGTCGATCCGGAGTTCGATCTCCCCGTGGGCACCCCCCTCTACGCCATCCCAAGCCATATCTGTCCGACCTCCGCCTTACACCAACACGCCGTGGTTGTCGAAGACGGCCACAAGGTCGACCTCTGGCCGGTCTCAGCACGCGATCGGATCCTCCGGATCTGACTTAACTCCTCATGGTCCCTCAGTGAGCGTGACTAGCTGGGTTGCGGCACGATCCCACTGCGGATCGCTCGAGCCAATCGGACCGGCTGCTGGCTGCCGATCAGCACGCGGTTGCCGTCCTCGAGGATGATGAGGACGGCCCAGTCTCCTCGCGCTGTGTAGCTCTGAATCCCCCGACGACTCCGGCGGATCCCCCAAAATCCGAGATCGCGGACCACTCGATAGCGGGCGATCCGGACCCGACGGATCGCAGGCAGGGCGATTGCTCGGCTTGACCAGGGGATCACCCCGAACTGGACCCGGATCGAGAGACCATCGACGACCGTCGTCATCCGGAGCGAGCCGGCCAGCATCGCCCCGAGACATCCCAGACCGATGACCTGAGCGACCGGGAAGAGTCCAGGGATATTCATCCGCGGGAGCCAACCCGCTTCATGGACGATCATGCTCAGGAACGCGGCGGTTCCGAGCACGATAGCATAGATCCACCAAGTGAACCTCTGGTCCTCCCGATAGACCAGAACCGACGGCTCGAGCGTCGAGGCCACGGCTGTCATGGCTGCCTGCTCCGGCAAAAAGACCGGACATCGCGCAACGCGTGTCGGGGCTCAACGGCCTCCGTCCCCGGATGGTCAAGGCGTCGGGTCGGAACCGGCGACCAACCCGGCCAGCGGGTCCAATCCCAGCACACGACAGATCGACTGATAGCCCAGGTCGGCCACACGTTCCACCGGTGCCTGCCAAAGCTGGGGATTGAGCAGCTCGAGCGAGACGGCCCCCCCGTAACCGATCTCACGGAATCGGGAAACGATCGGCTCCCATTGATAGTCTCCGTCTCCCGGCAAGATCCGGTCGGAGTCGCCGGCCAACTCGCGCGGAACCCCTGCCAGATCCGAGAGCTGGATCCACGCCAAGTTCTCGGTGTTCAGATATCCTAGGTCTTCCAGCTTGCTCGGGCCGTTGTAGTAGTGAAACACGTCGAAGCAGACGCCGAGCGACCCTGGTACGCATCCACTCTGGGCAATCAGAGCGATGGTCGTGTCCAAGGAGGCACAGAAACCGGCTCCCCTCTGGAACTCCAGGGCGAGCCGGATCCGACGCTCCTGAGCGTACTGCACAGCGCGGGCCAGTTCGTCGGTCAATTGGGAGAGCGCTCCGAGATCGATGCCGGCTGGGATGTCGGCAGTCACGATGAGGGTCTCCACCTCGAGCTCGGCGATTAGGTCGAGACGCCGTTGAAATTGACTCCAAGCCTCGTCCGAGGCCGCTCCATGCGTGGTGAACAGACCGCCCTGTGATGCCGCGCCGAGTGGCCTCAGTCCTCGATCGCTCAAATGACGACGCACCTCAGCGATCGGGTGATCCTTGAGGAAGATCTCCAGCTTGGTCAGCCAAAGCTCGACGGCGCGGAATCCCGAACGCTCGTACCCGATCAGATCGTCCTCGAAGCTTGAGTGAAGTGTTGTTGCTTGGCTGATGCATGGGATCATCGACGGGGGATCCTGAGGAGACGGGAAACGGAACCGATCGAGGACGAGTGGGGAAGCGTGGTCTGAGGACGATCCGGATAGCCGCGACTGGGATTGCGGTGATCAGACGTGGAGCGTCCGCGATTGCCTCTATTGCAACGATCACCGGGCGCGTGGGCAAGGCCTCAAAGCATGCCGAGCACGCGGTCCATTGACGTGGACGAAGTCTGATGAACCCCTATCCTTCCCCCGTCACGACGGCTTCGACGCATTGCCCGGCCAACTCGTCGATGGCCAATCAACAATCGGGTGACGGAGAATCTTTGATGTTCGACCAACGATATCCTCGGCCTTCCCTGTTGAGAGGGCTTGGACTCTGCCTCCTAACCAGCCTCTTCCTCGGCCAATCTGGGGCGTTCGGGTCGTCCAGGGATCCTTGGGACAACAGATTCGGACCGACGGACAAGGAACAGAGGAGCGTAGACACGAAACCCACGATCTCCGCTCCAGAGGCAACACCAATGGCCCCCGCCCTGAGTGCTGAGGGGAATGGGTTGGAAATCGACGTCCAGCTCTGCCTTGTCCGTCTGGAAGGTTGGTTGCCGCACGAAGTGATCGAGCGGGGCACGCCGATCCGTCGCGATGAGAACTTTGGGATCTGGACCGTCCCGGTTTCGACGCTCCTCGCGATCAAGTCCTCGGAAAGGGTCCAGATCATGGCCGCCCCGAGGATTCGGACGTTCGACGGACAGACCGCCCATCTCCAATTCGGACATGAGAACGGCTCGGACGCGGGATTGAACGAGACTCCGATGAGCATCGGTGTCACCGTTCGCCAGTTAGAGCAGGGCGAACTCTTGGACTTACGCGCCTATCCGTTCATCATGACCGACCGATCGAGTCCCGAACCGCCCGCACGCAACAGGTCGCTCCAAGGAACTTGGTTGATCCCCAAGGGTGAAGCGCTGGTGATCGCCAAAGCCCCGATGATTCGCATGCCCGATCCGTTCGGCGAGGAGAGCCTCAGCCGACGGACCTCAGAATCTTGGGAGATCCAGACCGACCTGATCGTAGTCCAAACCCAGTCCGGTCGAGATCCCGTTATTCAACAATCGGCCCCTCCAACAGACCGGCCCAATCTGCCCATGACCTCCACTCCGGAAAGTTCGGTGGGGTCGTCGGCCACTCCAGATCGGTCGAACGCGTCCGGATCCCCAGACTCGTCCACGACCTCGTGGGGCCCGCCGAACTCGCAAAGCGAGACACCTTGGACAATCCGCCGATCCTCAACGGATCAGCATCCAAAGGAGTCGATCGATCTCCAAAGCTCGACAAAGCAAGAGGGCCGGGACCGCACCAGCCTTCAAGAGCCGAGCCCCTTCCCTTTCATGGATCTCGGATTACCCGATTCGTCCCGTCAACGATCGACCACCCCCCCGCGCATCGTGTCGTCGACGACGAGCCGGCGAGACCCTGCGATCCGCATCGCCTCGATGCCGGCATCAGCCCGATCGACGCCCGAACCGAACAACCCGGCCGAATCGGCGGACTCAGGACTCGATTCGGTGGTCCGTGACGGCGATAGTGGGGAGCATTCCTCGTTTGGGGACGCCTCAGCATCGGCGAGCGCGGATCGTCATCAGGACGTCTCAACGCGTTCGGTACGCTTGACGATCGAACTAGTCCGATCGCTTCAGATCGACGATCAGCCGTCCGCGTCAGAGCCTGGGATTCGCCTGGTGGGGCCCCTCCTCGACAAGCAGCGCGATCGTTGATCCGGCGAATGGGTCGGGATACATCAGGCCCGTCGTCGAATTGTCGTCATGGGTTCGAAGGGGGACGCGCACGATGGCGGATCCGCGCTGGGAGACCTTGGCGGAGACCTTAGTCACACACTCGCTTCGGCTGACCGCTGGGGAGACGGTCCTGATCGAGGCGTTCGACCTGGACGAGATCGAGCCGGTCCGCCAGTTGATCCGCAAGGCCTGTGCGTTGGGTGCGCGTCCTCTCCTGGAACTGAAAGACACGCGGCTGGTCCGCGAGTTGGTCACGCATGGCGATGCCGAGCAACTCGCCTTGATGGGTCAGACCGAACGGTACCGGATGGAGCGCGTGGAAGCGTATGTGGCCCTTCGAGGCGCGCGCAATATCAACGAGATGGCCGACGTGCCCGGTCCCCAGATGCGGCTCTACAACGAGCATGTTGTGGGACCGGTCCACTTCCAACAACGTGTGCCGCATACGAAGTGGTGCGTCCTCCGATTACCCAACGCGTCGATGGCTCAACAGGCCGGGATGAGCACCGAGGCATTCCGCGACTTCTACTTCGAGGCCTGCAATCTCGACTACGCGTGGCTGGCAGAGGCGCTCGGGCCGCTCGTCGCCCGCATGAAAGCCGCCCGCGAGGTCCGAATTCAAGGGCCCGAGACCGACCTCCGCTTCTCGATCGCCGACATGCCGGTCGTCCCCTGGCGTGGATAAATGAAAATCCCCCAGGGCGAGTTCTTCACGGCCCCAGTTCGCGACTCGGTCCAGGGCACCGTCCGGTTCAACACCCCGACGGTCTACCAGGGAGTTTCCTACGACGGGATCAATCTCCGCTTCGAAGACGGTCGGATCATCGAATTCGGCTGCCAAAGCGGCGATCGCGATAAGCTCGCGGAAGTCTTCGAGACTGACGAGGGAGCCCGCCATGTGGGCGAGTGGTCGATCGCATGCCACCCCAAAATTCGCCAACCGATGCGCGATATCCTCTTCGACGAGAAGATCGCCGGCAGCTTCCACCTGACTCCTGGCAACGCCTACGAGGTGGCCGACAACGGGAACCGGTCGCGGATCCACTGGGATCTGGTCCAGATTCAGCGGCCCGAGCTTGGTGGCGGAACGATCGCATTCGACGGCGAAGTGATCCGGCACGATGGACGTTTCCTTCCCGAAGAGCTCCAGCCGCTCAACGCCCCTTGATCGCGAGTATCTTCAAGCAGTTCAACGGCCCGTGTGATCCTGGACCACCGAATCGTCGGGATGACTCGTCGGGGAGCGACTCCTTCAGGGACTCATGGAGCGAACGAATCCCTTGTGGATGTCGTGACGGGATTCACGTAATCGCTGTCGTATTAGACTACGAGTGTCGCATTCCCGTCGCCGTGACCGCAGTCGATCGAGGAGAACGTCACGTATGGTTCCGCTGATGATGCCTTGGATGCTCGCTTCGCTGATGATTGGTCCGGTTCCGGTCGTTCAAGAGAACCCTCCGGTGTCCGAGAGTGACCCGGCGACCGCGCTCTTCCCGTTGCTCCTGGCCCGCAAGATGGAGCTGGAGGATCTGGAACTCCGCAAGCAGCGTCTCGAAGACGAAGTCCACCGCCTGGAGGAACAGTTGAGTGATGTCCGTCGGCTCTACCAGCAAGGGGCCGCGGGACGCTCCCTGGTCGATCAGGCTCGGACCAGCCTGGAGATCGCTCGATCGCGCCTGCTCGAACTGGAGGCGACTCAGGCGATCCGTGACCATGAGATGGATGTTCGGACCGGGGTCTATCGGGGTGGTCCGGAGCAAGGCTATCGCCTCTTGCTTCAGTCGCTCCGCGCTCAGTTGCATTCGGCCGAGGTCGACGCGGCGTATCGCGAGCGTCGCTATCAGAAGAACGTGCAACTGTCCGATCAAGGCGCTGTCAGCCGCGATCAGCTTGACCATTCATCGATGGATCGGAACGCCGCCCGATCGCGAGTCGCGCAGCTCCGTTCCCGCGAGGCCCAGGTCGAGTTGGAACGGACCAGCTTTCAGAGCGCCGACGATCCTGAGACCCGACAGACACACCGGAGACTCCGGATCCGTGCGCTCCGCAATCGGATCGTTGCCCAGCGATACCTGATCGAGAACAGTCGAATGCGATTGGAGACGGCCATTCGGGCTCGAGGCGTCGGGGGCTCCAATGCGAAGGCCGTCTCGCTTGGACAGATTGAGGAACTTCGCGATCTCCTTCAGGCCGACCTCCTCGAACTCAGAAACGATGAGGCCTTGCTGAAGGACCTGGAGGGTGAAGACCGGGCCGAGACCGATGACATAAATTCGTCCGATGAACCCAACCCTGATACTCCACGCTGAGGGGCCCACGGTCTGGCTTGGTCGATCTGCCGACCTCAATACCGACACGTCGTTGGGTGGGCGGATCGCGAGTCAGCCGGCTCAGCTCACGCGATCGAGAATTACCGAGAAGTCGTCCACAGGTAGTGCCCGATCAGGAGCCCAGACAGGAATGCCAGGCCGATCGCGAGCAAGGCGACGAGGGACCAGGCGATGACCGCCGTCCGGGGCATCAAGACATCCCGACGGCGTGTCAGGGTTGTGGCCAAGGCCATCGTGTTTTTGTTGTGGGCCTTGGTCGAGGACGTCGTCGCCTCATATTTGAGCTGTTCGCGCGTTTCCAGCTCGGTCGGCAACTCGCCAATGGCCGCGACGGCTCGTCGAGGCGCCGCTTTGTTCCCGATCAAGGCCTGCGAGATTGCCTCGACGTCGTTCATGGTCGCGGGGATCGCGTTGATCTCGACGGTCGACATCTCGCCGACGGTGGGCATCGAGGGGCTCGATGTCGTGGGGGGCGTCGTGTTCGACGAGCTCTCGGCCGAGATTGGGGAAAGCGACGACTGGTCATTGGGTTCGGGCTCTTCGGACCGCTTGGGAACAAGCGTCTCGGTCTCACAGGCCGGACAATTGACCCAGCGGCCCGCCTTCGATCGGGACGCGCCCAGCAACTGCCCACAATGCATGCATCGAAACCGCAGCAGATCCGCCGAACTCTGGCTCATAGCCCCCTCCACGACGTACGAGAGCATTTCAAGCCCCAGCCTACCGGGTCGCCCATACACCGGACCAGATCCTTCTGTCAGGGCGTGATGGCTCGGCTCTTCCCCAGCGATGGAGGTGTCTCAGTCCCTCCTCTGTGGTTTCCCAAGCAGCATCTTGTCGGATCAGTTTCGCATTAGGTGTCCGGTCTTAACTTAGAAGGGCCGGCGAGGGACAGATTGTCTGAGAAAAGAGCTGTGTCGACCGCGTCCAGCAACGGATTTCATTCGTGGATATCAATAAACAACTATTTCAAATTGCGGTTTCTGAATTCATGGGTCGTATCTCGCACGTCACGTCGCAACCAACAGCATGGGCCTAAGGACAACGAACCCGCACTAGACGGTCGGCTGCATTTAAAAGCCTCCATCAAGGCCGGTCGGTTGGCTCCGCGAAGCCCCGTTGACAGTCAGGCCAGCTCGAAGTTACCATTTGATCTGACTCATGGATTCTTGGTTGGCATTTTCCGTTTGATTTCACATACGATCAACTTGAATCGATCCGTTGAACCACCCGGCAACGACCTTGAAAACGGAGGCGAGGTGATTCGATGTGGCTCGGATTATTGATCCTTTCCGCTCCGCTCTCAGCCTCACTCGCCCCGGCGGGCGCTGAAACAATGCCGGATCTTGGCCCCATCCCGGCCGGGCGCGTCTTGCTCCAGCTTTCCGAGGGACTCCCCGACCACAAGGGTTGGCCGTCCCAGCACGATCCCGCGCTGACCGAGTCCGTCCGCTGGCATCAAGCGGCCTTCCTGCTGCCTCGAATCCCACTGCACTACGACCATGGCATCCGTTCGGCTTGGGATGCACCGCTCTTGCTCAGGATGGCGGCCGATGTCGACCTCCCGTTGGGGTTCCATGATGTGCTCGTCCGTTCACGAGGCTTGGGACGACTCTGGGTCGATGGGCAGGTCGTTGCGGAGACGGGTCCTCTCGTCGGCCGCCCGCCCGACGGTGAGGAGCCGGTCACGCCTTTGGCCGAGCCGCCACAGCCCGGTCTGAGGCCGCATGGCTACCACCAACAGGAGGTCATCGGCGAGGTCGAGGTCGTCGCGGAGAAGTCGGGGTCCCATCCCAGAGTCCGGAGCTCCCGGATCGTTTGGGAAGTGATCGTCGGAGGACCGGGGAACCGGACCGAATCGGGCGAGGTCTGCGTCGGATTCGATACGACGGACGGCAGCACGTTCGAGCTGCTCGGAGCAGGCTCGGAGCGATTTCCGTTGACCGATTGCGCGGTCGGACCATTGCTCGTTGAGATCGAACGGGGCCTTGATCAGCTCGACGACCGCCGTCGGCGGGAGACCGCATCGTCGGAGAACGAGTACTGGGAGCGTCGGCATCGACACGCCAGGGATTGGGTTCTCGCGCACGACGTGCCGGAAGTGCCGTCGGCTGATGGTGCCCGCACCGCGCATCCGATCGACGCCTTCATCCAGGCGAAGATCGAGCAGCACCATGCCGGACCGACGAGCAACCCCAAACCGGCATCGGCGGCCCACTCCAAGGTCTTGCCCACGCTCCGCGAGCACTGCTTGCGCTGCCATGGCGGGAAGTCGAGGGGCGGTCTCCGACTGGACTCGCGGGTAGCGATCCTCAAGGCCGGCGACTCCGGGTTCCCCGCGGTCGTGCCGGGCGATCCTGAAGGGAGCGAGCTGATCATCCGGATTCGGGAGGAAGACGAATTTTCCCGAATGCCTCCGGCCGGACCCGGATTGGACAAAGACCAGATCAAGGTGCTCGAAGACTGGATCCTCGATGGTGCCGAGTGGCCTGAAGAGCGGGAGTCGAGCGGATCCGAATCGGCGAATCAGGCCGTGCCCGTAATCGGCGATGCGGCCTTTCTGCGCCGGGTCTATCTGGACACGATCGGCCTGCCTCCGGGAGAAGGGGCAATCCGGGCCTTTCTGGTCGATGAAACCGCCGATAAGCGGAATCGGGTGATCGATGATCTGCTCGAAGACGACCGCTTGGCCGACCACTGGATGTCCTTCTGGCTCGACTTGTTGGCCGAGAACCCCTCGCTCCTCAACGCTTCGCTCAATAGCACGGGACCGTTTCGGTGGTTCCTGTACGACTCGCTCCGGGACGGCAAGCCGCTCGACCGGATGGTAACGGAGCTGATCATGCTCCGTGGCGGAGTGGCCGAGGGCGGCAGTGCGGGGTTCGGCCTCGCCGGAGAGAACGATGCTCCGTTCGCCGCGAAAGGCCACATCGTGGCCTCGGCCTTCCAGGGGATCGAGTTGCAGTGTGCCCGTTGCCACGACTCCCCTTATCACAGCACGACCCAGCGCGACCTCTACTCCCTTGCGGCGATGTTCGACCGCAAGCCCGCAACCGTTCCCAAGTCGAGCCGAGTCCCCGTTGCCTTCTTTGAGGCCATCCGAGATCGCGAGCCCCTGATTCAGGTCACCCTTCGCCCCGACGAGCCCGTGGAACCGACCTGGCCCTTCGGAGGGGTAACCGGAGCTGTCGAAGGTCCGGGCCTTGATCGCTTCCTTCGCGATCCGGGGGACACACGCGAACGGCTGGCCGCATTGATCACGATGCCGGAGAACCGTCGGTTTGCCCGGGTGTTTGCGAATCGGATCTGGAGCCGGCTCCTGGGCGCTGGGCTCGTCGAACCGATCCACGATTGGGAGGGGGTTGAGCCGAGCCATCCCGAGCTGCTCGACTGGCTCGCCAACGAATTGGTACTCAACAAATACGACTTCCGCGCCGTCCTCCGAACGATCCTCACCTCGACTTTGTATCAGCGCGAGGCCCACGCGACCAATCGAGGAGAGCCGTCGGCCTCGAGGCTGTTTCGGAGCCCCGATCGTCGTCGGCTGACGGCCGAGCAGGTAGTCGATGCGCTCCACGTCGCCTCAGGACGGCCGATCGACTCCGAAAAGCTGACCTTCGTCCACGACGGCCGACGTCCCCTGAATAAGCGGCAGACGCTGGAACGGCCGACCCGCGCTTGGATGTTTGCCGACCTCAAAAACGAGCGGGACCGGCCCAGCCTTTCCCTGCCCAAGGCTCGGGCGGTGGTCGAGGTGCTCGAGGCCTTCGGTTGGACCGGTGCACGGCAGGCGCCGATCCACGAACGCGGGGCCAACCCCAACCTGTTGCAGCCAGGCATTCTGGCCAACGGCACCCTGGTCTTTTCGCTGACCCGGGCCTCCGCCGGGAGCACTTTGGCGCAACTCGCCGTTCAGGCCGAGTCGCCGAACGCTCTGGTCGAATCCCTCTTCCTCCGCTTCCTCGGCCGGTTCCCGAATGAGATCGAGCGTCAGGGGTTCGTCGACGCGTTGGCCGAGGGGTTCGACGACCGGTTGATGCCGGCGGATCAGCGGGTCCCCGTCGTCGGACCGCCAACGCCGCTGCCGCTGGTGACCTGGTTCAACCACCTGAGCCCGGAGGCGAACGAAATCCAGCTCGAACACGAGCGTCGCGTCCGCGCCGGTCCACCCGCCGACCCTCGGATTCGGCCGTCCTGGCGGGAGGTCTTCGAAGATCTGGCCTGGAGCCTGGTCAACCATCGTGAGTTCGTCTGGATCCCTTGAGCTGTCAGCTGCCGACCGGACCTCCGCCTTGATCACGGCGTGTCTCGAGTCCTCGGAGATCGATCTTATGTCCAAGCATCCAGTGACCCGACGCGACTTTATGGCCGCGAGCCTCGCGACCACGAGCGGGCTCGCGATGACGACGGCTGCAAACGCCTTCGACCCAGCGCCGATCCGAGGCCAGGCCGAGCACGTGATCTCGATCTGGCTGGGCGGCGGTATGGGGCAGATCGATACCTTCGATCCCAAATCGAAGGGGGATCCGAAAGCGGGCAAGCCGGGCTCGTATTACGACTCCATCGAGACCGCCGTGCCCGATGTCCAGGTCTGCGAGCACCTGCCGAAGCTATCGAGGCTGATGGACCACGTGACGGCGGTCCGGACGCTGCATCACGGCGTGATCGACGAGCACGCGGCGGCGACCAACCGGATGCATACCGGGCGGCCGATCAGCGGGACAATCACCTATCCCTCCCTCGGTTCCCTGATCGCGTATGAGCGTGGTGCGGCGAACGAGGGGATGCCACCTTATGTGCTGATCGGTTATCCCAACGTCACGCGAGGTCCCGGATTCCTCGGCATGGAGGCCGGCTTCCTCTACCTGACCGAGACCGGCCAAGGTCCCTCGGGCTTGACCCGGCACGAGAGCATCACCACAGCTCGCCAGACCCGTCGGGAACGGTTTCGGGCCCTCCTCAAAGAAGCCGCCGAGCCCACGACCGATCGACGGCTCCTCGACTACGAGACCGCAATCGCCCAGAGCCTCGAACTCGGCGGGCCAGCCTTCAACAGCGCCTTCGATCTTGACCGCGAGCAATCCGACCTCCGGGTTCGCTATGGCGGGGAGTTTGGCCGACGCTGCTTGCTGAGCCGTCGGTTGGTCGAGCGCGGGGTCCGGTTCGTCGAGGTCTCGCACAACCTCAACTTCCTCAACGGCGCCGGCTGGGACGTGCACAACCAAGGGATTCTCAAGCAGCACGAGCTGATCCGGGAGCTAGACACAGCCGTCTCCGCCTTGATCGAAGACCTAGCCTCGAAACGCCTGCTCGATCGGACCCTGATCACCATCACAACCGAGTTCGGTCGTCCCCCCGAGTTCGACAGCGGCGGCGGCCGGGGTCATCAAGGGACTGCCTTCACCTGCGTCCTCGCTGGCGGTGGGCTTGCGCACCGAGGGGCCTACGGCATGACCGACGACCTGGCCAAGTCGATCGTGGCCGACCCCGTCAGCGTCCCTGATTTCTTCGCCACCATCTGCGCAGCGGTCGGAATCGACTATCGCAAGGAACTGCACGCCGGCGACCGTCCCGTGCCGATCACCGATCAAGGATCGCCGATCGAGGTCCTGTTCGGTTGACACCTCGCCGTCTCGTCCAGTCGATCATCGATCGCCCAATGAGCGGCCGACGCCCGAACGAGAGGCCGAGGCCGTCAAAGGATCGCCGAGGGGCTGACGAAGAACCACCAACGACGGCCATAGGGTAGCTCTCACCGAAGTGGGCTGCATCGACGCTCGTCTATGACCCCACTGTCGCGGGTGATCGGGCAAAACCTCCGTGTTTCGGCCTGCCGACGACACACGTCCTCGACTGGTCCCAACCAGTTCCCATGGCCCGGTGGACCCCGCGTCGCTCGACAACGGGTTGACCGTTCGGCATGCGATCGGACAATGGCGACCGAACTCGTCGGACCACATCCGAAATCGTAGCCGTACGAACCCTTCGAGATCGAATGGTCCGACGTCACGATCGGCGATCCCAGTCCGACCGCGCCATCAATCAGGAGACAGACGCCGATGCCCGTATCCCCTTCGCGATCCTCTTCGGCCACTCGGTCTCAGCGACGCGACGGACGCGATCTCCAAACCAGACCCCAAGCCGATCGACTCCTCGCTTCGATCCTCTGCATCCTCTTGATGACGCTCTCCGGAGCCGAGTCGACGTATGGACAGGGTTTTGCCACATCGAAGACGGTTGTTCTGAGGGATGGCGAGATCTACCAGGGTCTCGTCGAGAAGGACAACACGATCATCTCGGTGACGAGTCCCTTAAAGCGGGTCATGTTCCGTTTCACGCGGAAGAAGGAGGAGTTCGAGGAGGCCAGTCCTCCAGCGGGCAACACGTTCCAGTTGATTCAGCCGGACAAGGTCGAAGCGCGGGGGAAATTCCCCGAGGTGGCCGTGGACATCCAGGCCGGTCCTTGGGATGAGGACGGGCGTCGCCTCTTCGAATATCGGAACCGGAAGAACAGGCCGATCCGGATGACCCAGGTCATCGCAAACCTCGGCCCTAAGGTCAGCCGGATTCGAGGGCTCGACCAGAAGTGGCGCGGGGCGATCGCCACTGAGACGATCCCTCGATCGATTGTCTTGGGGTTCCTTGGCCAGATCGATCAGGAGGACCAAGAGGCACGGATGATCGTGGCCAGCTTCCTGATCGAGGCGCAGTGGTATGACGAGGCGATCGCCGAGCTGGATCGGCTCCGGACCGACTTCCCTGATCTGAGTGAGACGGTCATCGCCGGGATCCAGAGCGACCTGGTCCAACTCCGTGCGGAAGAGCGGCTCGTAGAGATCCGCGAGCGACTCGAGGCGGGCCAGCTTCAGTTCGCCCGACGCGCCTTGGCCCGCTTCCCCGTCGAAGGGTTGGAGACGCCAGATCTGATCGAGCAACTGCAGGCGCTCCGCGAGGAGCAGATCCAACGAACCTTCGATGATCGGCAGCGGTCCCAAGCGTTCCGGAGCCTCTCCGATCAGCTCAGCCTGGCCGATCGGCAGCGCTGGCATGCTCCGATCCTCGAGATTCTTCACGAACTCGACGTCGCACCCGACGCCGTCGGAGCGCGGCTCGAGCCGCTCCTGATCGCCGGGTCCTCGGACCCGATCGAGAGCCAATTCGCCCGGCTGGTCTCGGCCTGGATCGTCGGCCCGGAGCGGGCCACGGAGGATCTGGCTCAGGCCGAACGGCTCTGGAGACTCCGCGATTTGGTCTCCGATTACCTCAATCAAGCCGACTCCTCCCAACGCGATCTGCTGCTCACGCAGATCGAAACGGAATTCGACGGGCTCTCACCCCGTCCCGAGCCGGGCGACGCAGAGGCCTCAGAAGATCCTGATGCCGCGAACCCGGTGATCGCCCGCGCTGACTTGCTCGTCCGGATGATCCGTCTGATGCCGCCGCCAGCTAACCATCTGGCAAACCGAGTCCGGCCCGGCGCGTTTCACCGATGCCGGGTCGAAGATTCTCAGAGCGTGCTGCCGACCGACTACGGCGTCGTCTTACCTCCGGAATACCACCCGCTCCGGAGCTATCCTACGATCGTTGTGCTCCATAGCGGTCGAGGCCCCCGCGACGAGGCTGATGCCTGGATCGAGCATGCCGCGCGGAGCGGAGTCATCCTGATCCTGCCCGAGTACCTCGGACCCGAAGGGGTCGGCTATACCTACACCGCCGACGAACACGCCGCCGTGACCCTGGCGCTCCGCGATGCCCGTCGCCGGTTCGCCATCGACAGCGACCGCGTCTATCTGGCCGGGGCGGTCGAAGGAGGGCATATGGCCTGGGACTACGGGCTGGCCCATCCGACCCAATTCGCAGGCGTCGCTGCGATCTCCGGCGCCCCGCTCAAGTATGTCCAAAGTACCGTCCGGACCAACAGCGAACTGGTCCCGCTTTATGTCGTCTATGGCGCGATGGCCCCGGCTGTCCCGACGCTCTCTGAATCGATCTTTAACCAGTTGGTCTTCAAGAACCGCGATGTGACCCTGGTCAGTTACGCCGGCCGCGGCATGGAGAACCTCCCTGAAGAGATCCCTGACATGGTCCGCTGGATGCTCGGACGGAAACGACCGTCCTTGAGCGAGATCGACAAGTTCGAGGTCCGCACCGCGCGGTCGGTCGATGCCCGCTACAATGGGCTGGTCGTCCGCGAACTGGACGACGACCGGTCGAGCGAACCGGAGGTGACCGAACCGTCGGGCCGCAACCTCAATCCCGCCGAGATCCGCTACAAGGCCGCGCGACCGGCCAACCTCGTGAGCATTGAGGTCGAAGGCGTGCGCGCCTTCGACCTCTGGCTGGCACCTGATCTGATCGATCTCGACGATCGGGTCCGCGTAAAGATCAACCGGAACGAGACCAAGGGTCGACCACAGCTCAGCCTAGCCAACATCCTGGAGGACGTTCGGCTCCGAGGCGACCGCCGACGGATCTATTGGTTCAAGCTCAGCTACCGGCACAACGGCCGACGCTTCGCCATCGTCGAGGAGCCGACGCGATCATGATCGTTCTCTACATCGTCCTGGGCGTCCTCGTCGTCCTGGGCCTCGCCTTTGTGGTCATGTACAACGGCCTGATTGCCAAGTCGAACATGGCCGACAACGCGCTCTCTTCGATCGATGTCCAACTGAAAAAGCGCTATGACCTGATCCCGAACCTGGTCGAGGCCGTCAAAGGGTACGCCGAGCACGAGCACGAGACCCTGGAACGCGTCGTCGCCCTCCGCGAACAGGCCCTCCGCGCAGCCAATCGGAGCGAGGAGGTCCGGCTCAATAACCAGATCAATCGCGATCTGGGCCGGATTCTCCTGCTCTCCGAGTCCTATCCGGACCTCAAGGCCAGCGGGAACTTCCTCCACCTCCAGCGCAGCCTCGTGGAGATCGAGGAGCAAATCTCGGCCGCGCGACGAGCTCACAATGCGGCCGTGACCGACCTCAACAATGCTGTTCAAATGATCCCCACCAACCTGGTCGCTCAGATCTCCGGCATCACGACCCGTGAACTCTTCGAGGCGGCGCCTTTGGAGCGTTCGTCCTCCTCTGTCGCGTTATGAGGCGTCCAGCGGATCGATCGCGCGGTTTCGATCCAAGATTGCACGGTCATCGGCGAATCTCTCGGGCCGGACCGATCTGAATGGAGGTCGGTGATCGAACCGGTCCGGAGCGTGTCGAAACAAACTTCGAAGCGCCGCCGGAGCCCGAACGCCACGACAGGCTCCCTGCAAAGGATTCCGCGCGATGACCAAAACCGATGAAGCGACCCTCGAGGACCAGGAGCTGGATCCGAGTCTGCTCGCCGACCTCGATGAATTGGAACAGATGCGTCGAGGCGTCGTCCGATCGCAGTTGATTTGTCTCGCGATCGCTGTCGGAGCAGCGCTTCTGTTCGTCGGTTCGCTGGGGGTTGGAATCGAGGGCGGTCCGATCGTCACAGGAATCGCGGGTGCTCTCGTGACGATCGGCGGGCTGATCTGGGCCTCGACGCGATTCAATCGGTATCGCTCGACGTTCAAGTCCCAGGTGATCGCCAAACTCATCGTCCAGTTCGATCCCGGACTGCGTTACGAGCCCGAGGGCTTCGTCTCGGAGTCCCAGTTCCGCGCCTCGCGGATCTTCACAACGAGCCCCGATCGATACAACGGCGAGGATCGCGTGGTTGGCCGAGTCGGGGAGACCGACCTGGAGTTCTCTGAGGTTCACGCTGAGTACGAGTCGCGAACGACCGACTCCAAAGGACGAACACAAACCCATTGGGTCACGATCTTTCGAGGCGTGTTGTTCGTAGCCGATTTTCACAAGCACTTTCAGGGAACGACGGTCGTCCTACCCGATTCGCTAGAGAAGAGTTTCGGGTTCCTGGGCAAGACCTTGCAGTCGTGGAACGCCTTTCGCGGAGGGTCACTGGTCTCGCTCGAAGATCCGGAGTTCGAGAAGACCTTCGTCGTGTACGGCACCGACCAAGTCGAGGCGCGGTACATCCTCAGCCCGTCGCTGATGCAACGATTGGTCGCGCTCCGCGAGAAGTTCGACGCCTGGATGGCCCTTTCGTTCGTGGACAGCCGGATGGTCCTCGCGATTCGCCCAAAGCGCGACCTGTTTGAACCCACGGTCTACACCAGTCTCAGGAACACCGAACAACTGACCTCCTATCGAGAGGATCTCCGGCGCATCCTCGGGATCGTCGAGGACCTGAACCTGAACACGCGGATTTGGTCGAAAGCGTGATGGGATGGGATGGGAGGCTCCCAAGTCGAGGGATACACTGCCAAGCGTCTCCGCGATTCGGGACCCGGTCGGATATGATGTCGATCGGGCGAGGATCGCCACCTCGACTCCACCGTCCGGGTCGACTGTCGGCCCCTCCAGCCGTCTTGCCCCGTGTCCTTCAGGAAGAATCATCGTGGTCGAACCGCAGACGCCCGATTGGGTTCGCGACGCCGTCTTCTATCAGATCTTCCCCGATCGATTCGCCAAGAGCGCCTCGGTCACAAAGCCGAGCGGCCTGCAGCCCTGGGGATCGGCCCCCACGCCGCACGGCTATCAAGGGGGCGATCTGATCGGGGTGGCCGAACGCCTCGACTACCTGACCGACCTCGGGATCAACGCGCTCTATTTCACACCGATCTTCCAGTCGGCATCGAACCACCGGTATCACACCCACGACTACGAGCGCGTCGACCCGATGCTCGGGGGCAACGACGCATTGCGAACCCTGCTCGATCGCGCCCATAACCTGGACATCCGGATCGTCCTAGACGGCGTCTTCAACCACGCCAGCCGTGGGTTCTTCGCCTTTCACGACATCTTGGAGAACGGTCCACAGTCGGCCTACCTGGACTGGTTCACCGTCCATTCGTATCCGCTTAAGGCTTATGACTCGGATCATCCTCCGGGTTACGAAGCGTGGTGGAATCTGCCGGCCTTACCCAAATTCAATATCAAGACGCCCGCAGTCCGGCAGTACCTGTTGGGGATCGCGGAACGTTGGGTCCAGTTCGGAATCGACGGCTGGCGGCTCGATGTCCCCAACGAGATCCGGGACGACTCATTTTGGCGTGAGTTCCGTCGGGTCGTTCGTCAAGCCAACGACCAGACCTACATCGTCGGCGAGATTTGGGGCGAGGCGCGACATTGGCTTCAGGGCGACATGTGGGACGCGGTGATGAACTATTTGTTCAGCCGCGCCGCCATCGCCTTCTTCATCGGGACCGGCGTCCATGTCGATCAGCTCCGCAAGACCTCGCTCCACCCGGCCGGGCCTCCGGGCGCCGAGGCGTTCGATGAAGCGATCCAGCGGATGCTGGACCTCTACCACCCCAACATCACGGCAGCGCAATTGAACCTGTTGGGGAGCCACGACACGCCGCGGTTCCTGACCCTGGCGCGTGGCGACACCTCGGCCTTGCGGCTCGCGACGCTGTTCCAGATGAGCTTCGTCGGCGCCCCGTGCATCTACTATGGCGACGAGATCGGCCTGGCCGGCGGCCACGACCCCGAGTGTCGGGGCGCGTTCCCTTGGAACGAGCAGGCCTGGGACACCGCGTTGCGCGACGATATCAAGGCGATGATCGCCATCCGACGCGCCCGGCCCGCCCTTCGTCGCGGTCGCTATGCGACCTTGCTTGCTCAAGGCGACCTCTTCGCATTGCATCGACATCACGAGCAGGACCATGTCGTGGTGGCCTTCAACACCTCCGAGCACGTCGAAATGGTCGACCTGAAAGCACCCAGCGGCCTCTCTGAAGGCGACGCGCTTCAGGTGATCTATGGCGAGAAGCTAGGGCAATCCCGGCTGATCGAAGGAGGGCATCTCCGAGCGCTCCGGGTTCCGCCTCGAAGCGGTTTGATCCTCGCAACCCCAATGCCTGACTGATCGGCTCATGGACGCGACCTCGCGCGATGAGCCGGATCGAACCGCCCAGAGAGCACTCCTCCTGCCAGACTGGAAGTTGCCGACGGGCGTCGACCGGGCGCTTTGGAATTACACGCAGGCCACACGACTTGCGACGACCGAGCGGTCCTACTTCGACGGCCACCCGCTCTTGGAGGCCGACCGAAGCTGGTTGAACCATCATTGGTGCGAACCGGGACCCTTGGCCGATTTGGGCTCCGGGACCGGCCGGATCTCGATTCACTTCGCCTCAAAGGGATTTGCGGTTACGGCCGTCGACCTTTCAACGTCTATGCTTCGTGAGCTGGGCCTCGAGGCGCAGGCTCGAGACCTCAAGGTCCCCTTGATTCGGGTCCGAGGCGATCTCGGACGGCTCCCCTTAGCAACGTCCCAGTTTCGATACGCGGCCTTGATGTTCAGCACGCTCGGGATGATCCGGGGCCGTCCCGCCCGACGACGCGTTCTAAGAGAGGCGGCCCGGATCCTCAAGGCCGATGGGCAGTTGGCCCTCCATGCTCACAACCTCTGGGAACAGCTACGGAACCCGCAGGGACGACGCTGGCTGATTGAGACAGGCCTCCGAGGTCTTTTGGGTCGTCCACGAGCGGATCGGCCGATGACCTACCGAGGGATCCCCGAGATCCGTGTCCATTCCTACCGATGGCCCGAACTGCTCGACGACCTCCGAAGCGCGAGGCTCAGACCTGAGATCGTCGAGCCCATCGACGCCATCTCGGCACAGCCGATCGTGAGACCCGGTTGGCTAGCTCACCTTCGAGCCGGCGGTTGGCTCGTGATGGCCGTTCCGGACCGACGTTGACTACGATCGGAACCATCAGGAACGAGGACCGCCGCCTCGACGATTCCTCCTCAGGGAAGTGAAGCGAAAAGATGCCCACGCTGATCCTGACTCCACGTCAGACTCCCGACGCTCAGGCGCTTTGGCGTGCGGCGATCGAACGTGGCTGGGCGGTCGATCGATTGGCCGGTTGGCGTGTCCCCGACACCATTCGAGAGATCGAAGAACCGATCATCTATGTTGAGTCGCTGATGGGGCCGATGATCGCCGAATCGCTGGGCCTTCGGCTCCACGAACCACCAATGGACTGGCTACCCCGATTGCCTGAGAAGTACCGGCGTCGAACGGTCGAGTTGATGACCGTCGGAGCGGCTCGCACGATCATGAAGCCCGCCTTCATGAAACCGCCGAATACGAAGGGCCTCCCCGCGCGAGTCCGCCGAGGGGACGAACTCCCGATCGACCTGCCCGATGATGATCCGATCTTGGTCGCGGAGGTCGTCGCGTGGGACGTCGAGTTCCGTTGCGTCATCCAAGATCGATCGCTGTCGACGTTCTCGATCTACCTGAGACGGGGCGAACTCCAACGTGACTCGGGCTTCGTGCACGATCCAATCGAGGAGGCAGAGCTTCGTCAGTTCGTCGATCGCCTCGTGAACGATCCGGGGATCGAACTCCCACAGGGCGCCATCGTCGATGTTGGGGTCATCCACGATCGCGGTTGGGCCGTCGTCGAACAGAACATGATCTGGGGATCGGGCCTCTACGGTTGCGATCCCAACGCCTTTCTCGACGCTCTAGCATTGCAGACTTTGCACGGCACGGCTCAACGGTCTGTGGGTTGACTTGCCGAGGGGTCCTCCATGAAGCCGGACCAACTTAGCCTGACCGAGGCGAGCCGAATCGCCTAGGTTTACCTCTTGGACTGTCCTGTCGGCCTGTCCTTGGCTCGTGATTGGACCGGGAGCGAACGATGTCGAGCGTCGTGGAGCTGTTGCGGGATCTGGTAGCGATCCCGAGCGTCAATCCGATGGGCCGCGTCGATCCCGGCAAAGAGTTCGGCGAATCGGCGATGACGGGTTATCTCCGCGATTGGTTCGATCGCCATAAAATCGACTACGAGTGCCACGAGGTATCTCCTGGACGGGTCAACATCTTGGCGCGTTGTGATCCGCCGCAGAGGGCCGGAACCGGGCAGACCCTGCTCTTTGACGCTCACCAGGACACTGTCCCCGTCGAAGGCATGACCATCGACCCGTTTCAGCCTCATGTCCATGAAGGGCGTCTTTACGGCCGGGGCTCTTGCGATGTCAAAGGCGGGATGGCCGCGATGCTGACCGCCTTCGCCAAGGTCGTCCAAGAGCGGCTCAGCTCAACTTCGACGTTGCTGATGTCCTGCACCGTCGATGAGGAATACACGCACACCGGCGCGAGCTATTTGGCAGGACTTGGACGGGCGATCGACTTCGCCGTGATCGCCGAGCCGACGCGGCTCCAACCGGTCGTTGCGCACAAAGGGGCGGTCCGTTGGCGGCTGACCTCGCAAGGAATCTCGGCTCATAGCTCCAGCCCCGAGTTGGGCCATAACGCGATCTACGACATGGCTCGGGTGCTCGCAGCCCTCCAAGAGCATGGAAACGCCCTACGGGACCGACCCGGCGATCCGATGCTCGGCACACCCAGCTTGTCGGTCGGTCGAATCTGGGGTGGTCAAGCGGTCAATATCGTCCCACAGACATGCGACATTGAGATCGACCGCCGAATCATCCCCGGCGAGACGCCATTGGGCGTTATCGCTGAAGCCGCCGAGGTCCTCAAACGCGATTGCCCCGACGTCATTGACATGCTGCAGTGGCACGACCCCTGGGTCCGGATGCCTGCGTTGAGCCCGGAGTCGAGCCGGAAGTTCTGGCCTCAGATCCGCGAATGGGTCGCTCCGTACGTCGACGGACCGGTCGAGATCCAAGGCGTACCGTTCGGGACCAATGCCGGGCCCCTCGCCCGTGCAGGCTACCCCTGCATCGTCATCGGACCAGGCGACATCGCTCAGGCCCATACGAGAGACGAATGGATCGCGGTCGATCAATTGGAACAAGCAGTCGATCTCTACTATCAGATCGCATCGCAGTTCCAGATAAACTGACGAACCGCCATAACATCAACTCTAACAACAAAAACCAATAAAAGATCAAATCATTGCCATCGGCGATGGCAGATTACAGACGCAACGTTTGAAATCATCGATAACCTAAGAAACAGAGAACATCTGGAATAACAGGCGTGGAGTCAGGCATGGTCGCGTCTGAGACGAGGCCGATCGGATCAAACCGGCCTCGCCTCGGACTCACAGTCTAACCGATCTCAGAAGACGTCGAGCACGAAGTGGTAGCCTTGGTAGTACTTGGGCGGCTTGTTGGGGTGATTGAAGCCCCAAGGGATCCAGCTTCGACGAAAGTGGCCGAAGAGCCGTTGGCCACCATAGAAGTTGTAGTAGTTCGAGCCTTGGATTTGCGGTTGAATCCGCATTTCCTTCGGATACAGGTAGAAACCATCGTAGATCGGCTTGTAATCGAAGCCGTTGCCGGGCACTTGGGGTGGGACGTACGGCCAGTGCATGAATCGGTCGTAGTCCTGAGCTTGAGCTGTCAACGCTCCGCCGAGGATCAAGGCCGTCAGCAGGGCCAGTTGGGTTGCGAACCGTGTCGAGATCATCGGATCGTGTTCCTCCGTGAAAGCGCGGCCAATCGCCGCTAGTCCATAGAAGTTATCTGCCCGGGGCCACCCAGCGATCCGCCCTGGAGCCCGACGTTTTCGAAGTCCGGCTCCGGTCGCGCGGGGCTTGGCGGGCGTTGCGATTGAGCTGATCCTGACGTATGCTCCCGTTCCGACGATCGGCCTTGAGACATCGCGGTCGGCCAGGACCGAACTTCAGACTGGTCGACCGCCAGACGACCATCGGGAGATCCGAATGATCGTGACTGGGATCGGGCACCACGCCCTCAGCTTGGGGTTCTGGCGGATCATCGTCCCCATGGCTCCGTTGGCCGTTTTCGTTCTCAACCTCGCCCTCTGCTCGGCGACTCGGGGCCAAGATCCGGGCACCGCTCCAGATCAAGTGAGTTTGAAACGGATCGTCCACGAGCTGGCTTCGCCGGAATACGCTGGCCGTCGGGGCGCTGGTGCTCGCAAGGCCGAGGCGTATTTGGTCGGCCAATTCGAAGAGCTCGGACTGGAACCCCTTTTCGGGGATCGCTACACCCAATCGATCCCGGCCGAGGAACCGGGGACGATTTACGGACGAAACGTCGGCGGCGTGATCCGGGGCGCCGATCCGGATCATCGCGCGGATTGGATTCTGATCGCGGCCCACTACGATCACCTGGGAATGCGCAACGGCGAGATCTACCCGGGCGCTGATGACAATGCCTCGGGCGTGGCGATGCTCTTGGAAGTGGCCCGAGGCTGGGTCGAGTCGGACGTCCCCTCCAGCCACAGCCTGATGTTTGTCAGCTTCGACCTCGAAGAGTACGCCCTTTGGGGCTCACGCTATTTCGTCCAGAATCCGCCGATCGCCCTCGATCGGATCCGTATCATGATCACCGCCGACATGCTCGGACGCGCCCTCGGGGGTGTCTGCGACGATCACCTCTTCATCGCCGGGACCGAGCATATCCCCACGATTCGACCCTGGCTGACCGACTGGCAAGCCGACCAGGACCGTCTGTTCCTCGGTCTCATTGGAACCGACCTGATCGGCACTCGAAGCGACTACGGCCCGTTCCGAAGCCGATCGATCCCCTATCTGTTCTTCTCGACCGGCGAGAGCCCACACTACCATCGGCCCAGCGATGTCGCTGAGACGCTCGATTACGATAAGCTCAGAGCCGCAACGCGGTTGATCCTCGATCTGACCCGACACCTTGATGGCCTCGAATCGCTGCCCGTCTGGGACGAATCCCCTGGCCCTTCACTGGAAGAAGCACAGGCCATCCGTTCGGTCCTGAAGGTCGTGCTCGAACGTCGCGATCGGTTAGGAGTTCCTGGCTTTCAGGCACGCTTGCTGCAGAACTCCGTCGACCGGATCGATCGCATCCTCGAGTCGGGAACGATCACCGACGCCGAGCGGTCCGGACTCCTGACCGTAGCCCGGCTGACCTTGCTGACCATCCTAAGCGGTCGCGAGCCGGAGAATCCTGGCGAGGAAACACCATGACGATCATCTTCCAACCGCAGTCCCAAGCTGACAGTACCCGACCGACCATTCGGTCCGATCGGAAATGGGCCGCCCTTCTAGCCCCTGTCCTGATCGCGATTGCTGTGAGCGCTCACCCGATCAAGTCGCGAGCCGACGAGAAAGAGGACCACGAGCCAATCGACCTGTCGCCGTTCCTTGCCGAATTGGTCGAGACCGATGGGGTTCCTGCCTTAGCGGCATGGGCCGCTCGTGAAGGTCGGGTCGTCGCGAAAGGGGTTGCCGGTCGGCGTTCGGTCCCAGACGGACCACTGGTTACCCTTAATGATCCATTCCATCTTGGTTCCTGCACTAAGGCGATGACCGCCACCCTAGCCGCCATCCTGATTCAGGAGGGTCGGCTCGATTGGGACGCGACCGTCATCGACGTCTTCCCGGACTGGGACGACCAGATCGACTCGGGCTACCACGATGTGACCGTCGAGCAACTGCTACGACATCGGGGGGGCGTCCCGGCCGAACTGCCACCCCCCGGATCGAACATGCGCGCCCTCTACCAGCTTGAGGGCTCGCCACTCGAACAGCGACGAATCTATCTGAAGGCCAAGCTCCAGCAACCGCCTCGGAGTGAGCCGGGAACTGCCTTCCTCTACAGCAACACCGGCTACATCCTTGTCGGCGCGATGCTCGAGGAGGTCCTGCAGCAGCCTTGGGAAGACCTCATGGAGTCGCGGCTCTTCGAGCCTCTTCAAATGGAAACCGCCGGTTTCGGCGATGTCGGGCCGGATCAACCCAGGCCGCATCGGCGTGAGGACGGCCGACTGGTCCCCGTACCGCCCGGCCTTGGCGCTGACAATCCGGTCTTTCTTGGACCGGCAGGGACGGTCCACGCCTCATTGGAAGATTGGGCCAAGTTCGCCGAACAACACCTGGGACGTGGTCCGCGACTGCTCCGCCCCGATAGCCTGGCCCGCCTGCACACCCTTCCCGAAGAAGGGAACTATGCCTCCGGCTGGGTCGTCATCGAACGCACCTGGGCCGATGGGCTGGCCTTGGTCCATGCCGGGTCGAACACGATGAACTACGCCGTGATTTTCGTCGCCCCCGAGATCGAGGCGTTCATCCTGGTCGCTTGCAATGCGGGCGACTCAGCGGCGGTCTGTGACAAGGTTGCCGCTCAGATCGTGCAAATTATCCTCTCCAAAGAGGATCGCTGAGCGCAACGGGGACGATGTCCTCGAAAGGCTCCTCCACGAATGGGGAGCCATGACTGACCGACCAAGTCGTGTTCATTCCAAGCCGAACTTGACCCGCTGTGAGATGGCCTTAGCCTCCTCAGCCTCCGGGATCATGCCGACCCGCTGGTAGACGACCGACAACGCGGTGTAGCTGAAGGCATCATCCGGTTCGAGTTCGACGACGCGTTTGGCATGGAAAACAGCCTTCTCCGCGCGTTCGGGGTCCTGATCCTGGGTGAACTGATCCGCGTGAAGCTTGGCTAACATCCCATGGGAGATGACGTGGTCGGGATCGTCGGCGATCGCCAGATCGAGCTTGGCGACGGCCCCAACCACGTCACCAGCATCGCGCAGTTCGGTCGCCTCGTCGTAAAACTCGTCGGGTGTGGGCATCTCCAGTCCTCCGAGGGTGAAGGGCCGTTGGCATTGCAGGATGCCGCGTCAGCCGGGCATCATCTCTCCTATCGTACACGTTGATGTCCAGGCGGCTCGCCCCAAAGCCTGACGGAATCGGGAAGGATCGCCTCCCTCGGTAACACCCCAATGCCGACGGGGCGATCCACGAGGATCGTTCGAATTCGGAAACCGACCGATCCCGGGCGATCCTCACGATCGGTCGGCCGATCGCCTCGTTCGTCCCGAGCCGGACCGCCACTCACGACCCCCCGAAGACGGAAATCTAATGTCGACGACCCCGGCCCCAGTTCGATCCGCGTCGCGGTTCACCTTGTTCCGGATCTCGATCCCGATGGTTCTGATGGTCTCGGGGATCGGGATCCTGTTCCCGACGCAGTTCGCCGGGACGATCTTGGGCCTGACCAAGGCCTTGTTCCACGCGATCGACTGGTTCTTCATGGCGTCGGTGACGGGGATGCTGGTGCTGGCGATCTGGCTGGCGATGAGTCGATACGGCTCGATCCGTCTGGGTCGCGACGATGAGAAGCCCGAGTTCTCGACGGCCAGTTGGGCCTCAATGCTCTTCGCCGCCGGGATGGGTGTCGGCCTGGTCTTTTGGGGCGTCAGCGAACCGCTCAATCACTTCGTCGACCCGCCGATGGGCACGCCCGGCTCAAGTCAAGCGGCTCGGCAATCGTTCGTGGTCACTCTTTTCCATTGGGGTCTACACGCTTGGGCGATCTACTGCACTGGCGCGTTGGTCCTGGCCTACTTCCATTACCGACGCGGCACGCCGTTCATGGCCGGCGCCCCGATCCGAAGCGTCTTCCGAGGCGTTTGGGTCGAGCCGGTGGCCAAGTCGTCCGATCTGATCGCCATCCTCGCGGTCGCCTTCGGTGTGGCTGGCAGCTTGGCCAAGGGCGTCATCCAGATCGCCACGGGTCTGAATACCTCCTATGGCTTGGACACTGGTGCCTGGCAGGTCTCCGCGGGGATCCTCCTGTTGCTCTTCCTCTGCTACATGACCTCGGCCGCGACCTCGCTCGATAAGGGGATCCAACTGCTGAGCAACGTCAACATGAGCCTGGCGATCGCCTTGATGATCTTCCTCCTGGTCGTAGGGCCAACGGCGTTCCTCTTGCGCTGTTTGGTCTCGAGCTTGGGCGATTATCTCACGGCCCTGCCAAGCTTCACGCTTCGGCTTTATCCGCATGAACACCTGGAAGACTGGCTCGCTGGCTGGACCCTGAGCTACTTCATCTGGTGGATCGCTTGGACACCGTTTGTGGGCATTTTCGTGGCCCGAATCAGTCGAGGACGCACGATCCGCGAGTTCGTTATCGGGGTGCTGGCCATCCCAACGCTCTTCTCGGTCGTTTGGTTCGCCGTCTTCGGCGGGAGCGGGATCTACGAGGAGACCCATGGCGCGAACCTGGGCGAACTGGCCGTCGAGGACCCGTCGCTCCCGCTTTTCTCGGTCCTGGAAGCCTATCCGTTGGCGACCGTCACCATGACCGTGGCGATGATCCTGATCTTTATCTTCGTCGTGACCAGCGTGGATAGCGCGACGTTTGTCCTGGGGATGTTGACCAGCCAGGGGGCCATGAACCCGCCGGTCTATCGCAAACTGTTCTGGGGGATCGCGCTGGCGCTGCTCGGCCTTGCCCTGGTGCTCAACGGTCAGGTTGAGGTGGTTAAAGCCGGAGCGATCAGCGGGGCCTTACCCTTGACCCTCGTCCTCCTCTTGCAGGCTGGCGCTTTGATCCGGGCGCTCAACCAGGACTTCGAGCGGGGGTCGAACGAGCTCGTTCCCAGACAGAACCTCAAGGTGATCGAGGCTGAGCCGACCAAGGCCTCCCAAGACCAGGACGGCGATCCGTCGCGACAACCAGCAGCTAACCCATCGCTGGCAGAAGAGACAGGAGACCACTCATGAACAGGCAATTCGGAATCATGATGCGGGTCCTCCTGACCGCAATCCTCCTCCTGTCGTTCGTCGGTTGTGGCTCGAACGATGACACCCAACCGCTCCGGATCGGCGCCAAGGGCTTCACCGAACAGCGGATCCTAGCCGAAATGGCCGCGCAACTGATCCGCGCTGAGCCCAAAGACTATCCGGTCGGCCCGATCGTCTCCTGCCCCGATACCTTCTCAGCGCAACGGATGATCGTCACCGGTCAGGTCGATGTCATGTTGGAGTACACCGGGACCTGGTGGCTCTTCAACAAAGGGCCGGTCCCTAAGGATCTGGACGACGAGGAACTCTTTCAACGCATCAAACGTGAGAGCGAAGTCCTCGGGTACCGCTGGCTCAATCCCTTAGGCTTTGAGAACAGATACCGGCTCCTGGTGACCGCTGAGCGTGCCGCTGCGCTCGGCCTGGAGACGATCGGCGACCTTAGGAAGCTGGATCGCCCGATTCGGGTCTCTTGTCCACCCGAGTCGGTCCGACGCCCCATCGATGGCCTCTACGCGATGGCCTTGGCCTACGACCTGAAGCTGGATCGGGACCGGATCCTGCTCGAAGACGACGTCAATGAGCGCGTCCACGACCTGCTTGATGGCCGTGTCGATGTGATGACCGGATACTCGACCGATGGCGCCATTGATCGGCTCGGCCTAACGGTCTTGGAAGACGATCAACACTTCTTCCCCTCCTACCAAGCAGCCTTCATCGTCCGTGAGGACGTACCAGGCGAGGTCGGCACATATCTCTCGACGATCCTGGGCCGACTCCGCGGTCATCTCAATGAATCGGTCATGCGACGCCTCAACGACGACGTCGAGACCCGGAACATGGACCCGGCTGAGGTCGCCCGCCAGTTCTTGTTGGACGAGGAGCTGATCCAGAATCCCGATGACGTCCCGCTCAAGCGGCTCCCCAAGTTGGTCATCGCCCAGGCCGAAGCGGATGCCCTCAGCTCACTCTCCCAGTTGGCTAGCGAGACGATCGGAACGGCCTTCCCCGATCGCGTGATTGAACTCCGCGAGCTTCCCGATCGAGATCCGTTCGAGGAGGTCTTGAACAATCAAGCGCGCGTGGCCCTTGTTGGAGCCGAGCGGTTCTTCCGGATCCGACCCGGACGTCCCACGGAACGCCGCGAGCAACTCCGAGCCCTGACGGTCATCGGTAATCGGCTCGTCCATGTGATTCGGCGGAGCAACGAGTCGGGAAGCTCGGTTCCTGATCCGTTATCCGGTCGTGTGGGCCTTTCACCGCCGAACTCGGGGTCGGCTCTGGTCGGACACGCGCTGCTTGAAGGTCGGGATCCGGCCATGCAGGCTGATGTGGCGACGCTCTGTCGCGCTGTCCTCGCCAACCAACTCGATGCGGCGATCATCCTGGCCGAGCCCGGTCGCAAGGAGATTGTCGAGGCGCTGGACAGTGCTGACGGTGCACTCCGGCTGGCGTCTTTGGAGGGCTGGCTCGACAGTCAGCGAGCCGCAACACTCCCTTTCCTGCGGCCTTCCCAGTTCGAGGTCGGGCTCTACGGGATCGATCGGATCATCGAGACGCTGGGCAATCAGGTGGTCCTGGCCGGCGCGGCCTTTGAGGACCGTGAACTGAACGCTGGACCTGCCTCAGCCCTACCCACTGGCGCGATCCCACTGACCTCCACGGAGATCATGGCGCTGGTTAATGCCAGTCCGATCACCGTCGCCCCCGACCCTGCTCTGCCTCAGGCCTATGCCGACCCCACGCAAACCGAACTGATTACCGAGACCGGGGACCTCTTCGAATCGATTTGGATGACCCTGCTCAATCTGGCCGCACTGGCCTTCCTGACCTGGCTCGTCGCGATCGTCCGCGCTCCGGAACCCGATCCCGAAGAAGACGACGCCCCTCGAGGCTGGTTCGGACGCAAACCCGAACCGATCGAGGCTGGGCTCGCCCCATCTCCCGAGCCGGACGACACTGATCACGCCGAAGCCTCGGATAAGGAGAAACCGTTCTGGCTCGAATCTGGTTCCCAGGACGCCGACAAACCATCTGAATAACACCTTACAAATACCACTTGACTATGATCCTTGTCATCCGAATGATCAGTATGAGGAGCCAACCTCGCGCACGGTGACGTGGCATGTCATCGTCGCGCTGAGTTCGCGTTCGATAGAGCATTTATGCCGGCGCATCTTCCGAAAAGGCCCAACCCATGTGCACTTTGAGTTCGGCAACCCAATCCAGTGACATCTATTGTCAGTCGATGAGCATCTCGGGCGATGTCCACACCCTGAAGGTGTGGGTCGCTCCGGCCGTGACGTTCAATCAGACCACGTTCGAGGACAGTTTCTGTCTGCACCACAACGGGACCGAGTACTCCAAGAGCGATGGAAACTTAACGAGCTCGAGCTTGGCTTCATCGCCAGACTCCTCCTCACTCCCCTGTCCGAGCAAGCCCGCCGACGCAGTTTATCTGGAGATCGAAACCACACTCGTGACGTCGGGCGGCGGTGGCCCCGGCGGGATGAGTCGAACCTCCGGTCCGACTTTCAGCGAGTTGAGCTACTCGCTCGGGCATCCGCCGTCACTGTTTCATGGACGACTCTTAGTCAATATTCCCATCCCAACGTGATTTCGATCGCGACGGTCTGGACCAGGATCAGATCCTGGTCCTTCATCGATCTTTCTTGCGTTGCTTATCTAACGTCATCGTTGCTTCAAGCTTTCAACTCTCTTCTGGAATCTAGCCTCGTCGTCCAATTCCTCCAACGACCGCTCAATTGATTCACGTAACTCTTGAAATCGTGGAGAGTTCGACCAGGAGGATTCGGACCCGGACGTCGGGGTTAGCAACTCGAGCGACTCGCGGTATTGCGAGCGGATTGTCTCCCGACCGGTGTGGCCGGCTTGGGCTTCGTATTGAGCCTGACGGTAAAGGATTTCGGCGAGTCGACCGGAATAAATGGAACTGGAGGGACGATCCCGGACGCACTGACGCATCGCCTGAACCGACATATTATATGCGGTGGTCACCTCGTCGTCCCGTCTACCCTGCGCTTCGAGGCACTCGGCTAAAGTCAGTTGAGCCAGTCCCAGGAGGAAAGCCTGATCCTTCGTCATCGTCTCGAAATCCATCGACTCAAGCGAGCCGAGATTTCCCGCTTCTCGCAAAATCAGCGAAGACGACGCGTCGAGATGCTCCTCGGCCTCAAGCAATCGATCGATACTCAGATATGCGCGTCCGAGCAAGTGTTGCCCGATAATGAGAGGGACCGAATCCGACACACCTCCCTGATCGAGGAGATCGGCATACCGTTGGAGTTCGATGGGGACTCGATCGAAGACTCGGTTCGGACTGTTTTGTTGAAGGTCGAGTTCCGCCTGGACGATCAAGCAACGAAGCCGGATTTGCGCCAGCCAACAACGGTCGGGGTTAAGGACGGGGATCTGATCGCCGAGGGATTCGTCCAATCGTTCGATCGTCTGACGGAGGACGGCCTCGGCCTCATCAACGCGGCCCGCCGACAGGAAGAGATCCGCCAATTCGCACGAGAGATTGGAGTCGGCTCCCAGCAACGGGACGGCTTCGTGGCGGACGCTCGTGTCTCTGTAGGTTTCGATCGCGTGGAAACCGCTTCGGTAAGCGCTTTCCGCCGCATCGAAATGACCGAGATAGCGATGGGCATTTCCCGCCTCTCGAAAAAACTCCCCAACCTCGAAGACATGCTGAAGGGACTTGTCGCTTTCGCTTAACTGCCTGAGGGCGTGCTCGACGAGTCGATCGCGAAGCACGTAGACGTCTTCATTATTTTTCGTTGACATTCGAATCTGTTCTAACAATTCAAAGACAAATTCATCGTTTTTCTGAACTTTGTTGTCGAGTTCCTCATTGAGGTTCATTTTTGTGTCATTGGCTAAGTTGATTTGCTCGATTTTTGCTTTGAGGTCTTTGTTCATGCCAGCAAGCAGGACATTGAACGAGAGGGAGACAGTGATGGCGGTGACTACGACCGCGATCAAGGCCGTCGCGAGGGCTTTATGGCGGCGGGTCCAGCGGCGGATCTTGTCCTCGAGCGGATCGGGCCGAGCGGTAACCGGCTCATCGACCAACCAGTTTTCCAGATCTCTGGCCAGAGCTTCAGCGGTGTCGTAACGGACACTCGGATCGCGGTTCATCGCCTTTAGGCAGATCGCCTCGAGCGCGGGGGGTAGCTCGGGATTAATCGCTCGGGGTTTTGGGAGCGTCTCCAGCGGTTGGCCGTCCGAGGTCCTTGATTTCTTCGTGGTACGGGCAGGGGAACGTCCGGTCAGAACGCAGTAAAGGACCGCCCCCAAGGCGTAGATGTCGCCCTGGGGACCCATCCGATCTGGTTGGCCGGCACGAAACTCGGGCGCAACGAAGCCGCGGGTCCCCACAGTCCGCCCGATCTCGGCGTGGGTCACCGCCTCAATCGCTCGGATCGTCGACGGATCAGAATGCGTCGATCCATCATGCTCGGTCTTCGACTCAGACTTGGATCCCGACGAGTCGGGTGATGTTGAATCGCCCGATTGAGGGACCGGCCATCGGCTGAGATCGAAGAGCTGCGCCAGTCCCCAATCGACGAGGTAGGTCTCGCTGAAGCGATCGGTCATGATATTGGAAGGCTTGATATCACGATGGATGACGCCGCGTGAGTGTGCATAAGCCACCGTCTCGCAGACCTGGATCACGCGTCGGATGATCGCCTTGATGTCTGTGGGGTCGAGGCTTCGGCGATTCTTGTACAAATCGTTGAGTTGATCACGGAGGTTCTTGCCACGAAGTAACTGCATCGCGTAGTAGGGACGGCCGTTCGCCCACCGACCATAGCCGTAGGTGGGAACGATTCCGGGATGCTCGAGGTTGCCCGTGATCAGGGCCTCCAAATAGAAGCGATGCCGTGTGACTGGGTTGTCGGCGTGATCGGAGCGGATCCCTTTCAGAGCGACCTCGCGACCGAACTCGTGGTCGAGCGCCCGCGCGATGACTCCAAGGTTGCCCGCGTCGAATCGTCCCAGGATTTCGAAGCGGGGCGAACGGGGTTTCTGATGGGATTCCGGACGGTCGCCGCCGCTCTCATCATCGGCACTAAGGAATGCTTGACTTTCGAGTAAGTCTAATGGGACTGATGAGGGGAGATCCTCCAAGATCTCAAGTGACAGTTCGCTTCGGGCCTCCGTCGCAACCGACGGGATTTCCGGAACAAGTTCCGTTAAATCCCAGCTTGCGGTTTCGGGGGGCGTCTCCAATTCGTCTTGGCGTGAAGTCGCGTCCCGAGCGCCTGTCGGATGAGACGCCAAGGAAAGCTCTGGTCGGTGTCGATCACTCATCGTCCACTCCGCGAGTTGAGGGTGCGCGGATCGGGGCATCATGCGGACCCGAGTGGGACCCTTTTGGTCTCGCACCCGAGAAATCGACGGAGGGATCCGTTCTGATTGCCATCCGCATCGAGTCGGAGAATCGGACTTAATTATGCCATCGAGGGAGACGTTAACTCAATGAGCTTGGTGCCCGTCCTGGATAAGCAAGAACGGCGATGGATTTGCGATCGGAGGGGCGTTCACGTTCCCGAAGCGGTTCGGGCAATTCTTCAATCGGACCGGGATGGCCGACGGCGATCATCAATGCCAGCTCGAAGACGTCGGGCACGGCCAGATCGACTCGGGCTCGGCTGGCATTGAATCCGGCCATGCCGTGAACGACCAGCCCGAGTTGTGTGCCATAGCGCGCGAGGTTTTCCCAAGCCGCTCCGGTGTCGAGATGGTGCGTCGGGCTCGGCTTGCCGTCCTCGAACTTGGTCCTCGAGAGGACGACGATCAACGCTCCGGCCCGCTCGCACCACGTCCGATTTCCCGCAACAAGTAGGTCAAGGTAGGTTGCCCAGGCTTCGGAGTCGCGGAGGGCATAAAGGAATCGCCAAGGCTGGCCGTTACGCGATGAGGGGGCCCACCGTGCCGCCTCGAAGAGGCGAAAGAGGGTCTCGAGATCTAGCGGACGCCCTGACATCGCACGTGGCGACCAACGCCGGACGAAGAGCGGGTCGATCGGGTGCTCGGTCTGACGGACCTGCGTCGGATCGATCTCGTCGGGCGAGGTCATCGACGGGCTCTCCGGATGGGGATCGGTGTGAGGTGATGGGGCGGGATCGGCGTGCCCAGGCGGTCATTCGGGGGGCGCGGAGCGTCCGGTGATCAGATCGTCGATCGCCTGCTCGATTCCCGCGACGGGGACACGCCATTGCTTGAGCGAGTCGCGATCGCGGAGTGTGACGGTATCATCCTCCAGGGTTTGGCCGTCGACAGTGATGCAGAAGGGCGTGCCGGCCTCGTCCTGCCGTCGATATCGGCGTCCAACGGCCCCCTTCTCGTCGTAGACGGTGTTGTACCGTTGGCGGAGCCTATCATGGATCGCGTGGGCCTTCTCGGGCATCCCCTCTTTTTTGACCAACGGAAAGACGGCCGCTTTGATCGGGGCCAGACGGGGGTGGAACCGCAAGAGGCTCCGCGACTCGCCCTCGACCTCGTCTTCCACATACGCTTCACAGAGGAACGCCAAGGTCGCCCGGTCTGCGCCCGCCGAGGGCTCGATGACATGGGGCAGGAACCGTTCCTTGGTCTCGTCGTCGAAGTAGGTCAGGTCTTTCTTGCTATGCTCCTGATGCTGGCGGAGGTCGTAGTCGCCTCGATGCGCGATCCCCTCCAGCTCGCTGATTCCGAACGGGAACTCGTACTCGACGTCGGCGGTATTGGTCGAATAAAAGGCCAGTTCGTCCGGGTCGTGGTCGCGAAGCCGGAGCCTCTCGCTCTGCAAGCCGTGACGAACATACCAACCGAACCGCTCGTCACGCCAATACTGATACCATTGATCGGCGTCGCTTGGCTTGCAGAAGAACTCGATCTCCATCTGCTCGAACTCACGCGAACGAAAGGTGAAGTTGCGCGGGGTGATCTCGTTGCGAAAGCTCTTGCCGATTTGAGCGATCCCAAAAGGGAGTTTGACCCGCGCGGTGTCGCAAACGTTCTTGAAGTTGACGAAGATCCCCTGGGCCGTCTCGGGCCGGAGGTAAACCTTACTGGCGTCGTTGGCGACAGCGCCGGCGTGGGTGGCGAACATCAGGTTGAACTGGCGGGGTTCCGTCAACGTCCCGGGCGTCTCGGACTCCGGAGCAACCACCTTGGCCCGCTCCTCAGGGTGCAGGCTGGTGTAGAGGGCGACCGCGTCGAGCGGCGGCGGCTGGAGGTTTTTAGGCTTGACCTTGAGCAGTTTGGCTGCTTTGGGACGAACGAACTCCCAAGCATCGTCGATCGAAGCGCCCAGACCCGAGACCCAGAAGTCGGCTGGAGCATCGAGCCGGACGTCGGTCGCTAAGGGATCGAAGGCCGCCGAGTCGACCGGCTCGCGCGGCTCCGCAGTGACACCGAAAACGTAGAGCTGATCGGCGCGGTAGCGGCCCTTGGTCTCACGGCAGTCGACCATCGGGTCGTTGAATCCCCCGACGTGTCCGGATGCCTCCCAGACCCGCGGGTTCATGACGATCGCGCAGTCGAGCCCGACCATATCGTCTCGGCTCTGCACGCAATCGCGCCACCAGGTTTCTTTGACGTTGCGCTTCAGCTCGACACCGAGGGGGCCGTAGTCCCAGAAGCCGTTGATCCCCCCGTAAATCTCGCTGGAGGGAAAGATGAACCCTCGACGCTTGCAGAGCGAGACCAGCTTCTCCATATCCATCGCCAAGGACTCCTCGAACTCGGTTCGCCTCGATCGCCCGCGCCGCGTTGGTTCGAAAAGCCCCGGCGCTTGGGGACGCGGTCAATCTCGTCGCTCATATGGTCTCGGAGGCGGCCACCAGACGCAATGGGACCCGCTCGAGTCTTGGGACGATCGGTCGCGAGTCGATCCGAGATGCCACCTCGATGTCGTTGGAAAGTCCGATCTCCGTGACTCGCTGACCCCCACGGCCGCGGACGATCCTCGAGAGACGGGTCGTCGTGCTGTCTTCAGTCGGGTCGAGCGGAACGTCTTCGCTTGCTGCAAGGGCCAAGAGCGTCGAATCGTTGCCCGCCACGAAGCCAACTCCGCCGACCGGATCCGACATTGACTGAGGGCGAACCCCAAGTCGATGGGCCAACGCACCCGCCAGCAAAGTATCTTCCCAGCTGACCAAACGATCGGTCCCCGAACAGACGAGATGGACAGAGCGCCCTCGACCCACCGTCTCGATGTAGTCGGCCACCCGACTCAGATTCGCGAAGGCAGCCACGATCACTTCCTCGGCATCCAAGCAAGCCTGGATCGCGCGGGTCCCGTTGGTTGTGGTCATCACAATCGTCCGGTCCCGACAAACTTCCGGGCTGAAGGCCTCAGGCGAATTGCCCAGGTCGAACCCCTCGATCACCAGGCCGGTCCGCTCGCCGGCTAGCAAGGCCGTCCCCGATGGAAGGGACGCCGCCAACCGACGCGCCTCCTCGACCTCCAAACAAGGGCGGACTTCGAGGGCGCCCGAGGCCAGGGCGTGCGTGATCGAGGTCGAGGCGCGGAGCACATCGATGACGACCGCCAGGGAACCGGCCAACGCGTCCAACGGGATCAGCTCAGGCAACAGGTGGACCGAGACGGGCGACGCGGATCTCATCGCGATTACGATTCTCCAGTAGATGTGGACGATGAAGGATAATCTTCCCAGTAGCTCCTTCGTGGTCGTTGACGATTATCCCGTGCCCTCGAGGTAACCACCATCGACCTGGCCTTTGAAACGGGACGAACTTCCGAACCCGTCGTCCGCATCACGCAGATCTCGTCCATTTGACCGGAATCCGGTCGTCGTCGCGACGTCCTCCAAAACAGTGAGGCTTGGGAGGGAAGACCCCTTGGGCTCGATTCGTGGACGCTATCTGAATGTTCCACCGATGCGCGCGTTCATCGCCGACCTGCTCCACTTCGCTCGGACGGTCCCGAGCGTCCCGGTCAGTCGGGTCATGGATCTCGGTCCGATCGCCAAGACGCGTTCGATGCGACGGCTGCGGCCGAGTTGGTCAGTGATCTTCATGAAGGCTTTTGCTCGAGTCGCATCCAGGCGTTCGGCGCTCCGTCGATGCTGGCTCACCGTCCCGAGGACTCGGCTCTACGAACATCCCGTTTCGATCGGGTCGATGGCCTTGGAGCGTTCGCATGAAGGAGAGCCTGCGATCTTCGTCGGGCTCTTCCGCGCCCCCGAATCGCAAAGCCTCATGGAACTCCAGGAGGCGCTTGATTGGTACAAGAACACGCCGCTTGAGGAGATCGGCCTGTATCGCCGTGCGATTCGGACCAGCAAGCTCCCGCAACTGATCCGACGGTTCCTCTGGTGGTCCAGCTTGCGGATCAACGGCGCGATCCGAGCCCGACGTTTGGGGACCTTCGGGGTCTCCAGCTATGGGGCTTTGGGGGCAGAGTCGTTGCACCCGATCAGCCCGTTAACGGTCACCCTCACCTATGGACCGATCGGCGAGGATGGACAAGTGACGGTCAAGCTGATCTACGACCATCGCGTGCTCGACGGCGCTGAGGTCGCGCGGCGACTGGCGGAAATCGAGGCCGAGTTGAATGGGCCGATCCGAGACGAACTCCGGGGAGTCGTCGACGGAGTCGAGTCGACTTCGCCTGAGACCCGACGAGAGGGCGGCGCGGACGAGGCGGCCTGATCGCGAGGGGCGTTCGGGCGACCTCGACCTCGTTCGTGATCCAGACCGGCGGGATGATCCCCAAAGCGGACCATCCTCGCCACGAGGCGACTCAGCCTCGGGTGTCGATCCGAACGCTGAGCTGGCCCATGAGGTTCTTGAGGTGATCCTCGACCTTATTGATGAAGAGGACGTTCTCCAGGATGATCGGCGTCTCGTTTGGCAAGTAGAGGATCAGGCGGCCCGCACCAGCCAGGGCAAACTCGAAGATGTCCGGGATCTCTTTCTCGAACTTTAGGTGCAAGGTCGGGTAGCGTTCCAGGTCGCTGAGCGGCCCATGGTGGTGCAGAATCTCGTTCGGTGTGATCTCGTAGTAGTCGAGGAACCGCGTGAAATAGATGGTCAGATAGACCGTCAATTGGATGAAGAAGAAGGCGAAGTAGAACGACGCGTTGGCCTGGATATTGAAGTCCTGGATGATTGCCAGGAACGGGACGCTGATTTTGAAACCGGCCTGGCTCAAGACGATCATGAAGAGCACGACGGCGACCAACAAGAGCGCTCCGGCAATCGCGGTGAAGCGCGGGAAGTCGAGCGCCATGACCAGCAGATTGAACCCGAGAACACCCAGAAAGAAGATGCTTAGAACCGTCTGGGGACGGATCTTCTTCTCGGAAGAAGCTTCCTCGCTCGCAGGGACCGCTTCGGGCTCCGCCTCGGCTTCCGTCGACTCGTTTGCTTCCATCGCCTCGGCGTCTTCGTCAGCCGGCTCACCTGCCTCGGTGCCGTCTTCAGTCGTTGCGTCGGCCTCAACGGCGGCCTCGGACGTGTTAGGCTCGGGCTGCTCGGTCGAAGGTGTGGTCGTCTGTTTGGATGCGTTCAAGTTCGACGGCTGAATGGAGTTGGGATCCTCGGTGAAGATTAGCATCAGAAAGCCACAGAGCAGCGAGGCGATACACGATGGGTAGAGGAAAATAATCTTCGGATAGGAAAAGACGCGGATCCCTTGGCCCGTGCCCTTCTCATAGGGCGTCGGCGGCTGGGGCATTCCCGAGCCGGGTTTACCCTGGTTGCTGTCGGTGGCCATCGTGCTGGGGTCTCCAATCGTGGGAAGGTATTCGGTGTTCTCAAGTAACTTCGACGATCAATCCGTCGCCAAGATTTCGCATCTTGAGCATTCATCCGGATCCCGATGCATCGCAACGGATTGATCGTGTGTGATCACGCATGTCGAATCGTCACGAGGCGGCGGATTTGCCTCGATCGTATCGCGTGGCCCAGCCTGGGTAAAGCAGCGCGGGCCGTTGTCTGCCTACCGCTTCGGACCCCCGTTATTCGTCCGACGTCGCCCGATCTCAAGCCGATTCAGAGGGGATAACAGAACGAACGACTTTAAGCCGGAGGCGTGTCCTCTCGAACTCCCGTACCGAAGCGAAGGATCGTCAACAGAGGCTCCTGATTGACCGCGATGGCTCGGTCCGTAAAATCCGTTTATTCCAACGCTTCCGCGAGTTATCGCCCAATGAGGGTATCTTCGGCGGAAACTCTTGACGTCACGCTCCGATGAATCGCACGGCAAAGCGGAAACATCGACCTTGTTAGGCGTCAAAACTTAAACGCTGGCTCTGGGAGTGTTAGGGACGTGACTTTGGAGAGGTGACCGAGTGGCCGAAGGTGCGGCACTGGAAATGCCGTGTGCGCCAAAAGCGTACCGGGGGTTCGAATCCCCCCCTCTCCGCTGAGATCCCGGTCAGCTCACTCGCGATCGGGTCCGACGATCGATGATTCGCTAATCTGGACTATTCCGAACCGACGGGCTCCTTAGCCGTTTTATCGATTCAAATCGGCTCCAGATGCTCGTCGAGGAAGGCCTCAACCTCCTCGATCCGGTTCGCGACTCGGATGGGTTCCGAGAGCCCCGGACACTGGCCGGAGTCGCTTAGAAAGGCGATGAGAGGACGTCCATAGTCGAAGGCCAGTTGCATCTCACTCCAGGTCCCCGGGCCACCCGGAAGCGCGATGACGATATCTGATGTCAACACATTGATGTGATTCCGTGACAACGGCCTATTTCCTTCGAGTCCACGAGCCGACAGATGGGTCTGGATCACGACCTCGACGGTCGGGTTGGGGTAATTGGCGTCGGGAGGATGGCCGATCCGGTCCTGAGCGCTAGCGCTCGGGATAATCCCAAGATGTAGGCCTCGACGTGTTGGGACCGAGCAGAAAGCCTGACCGACCTCGAGCATGACACCAGCCCCTCCTCCCGTCAGCAGGTGGACCGGTCTCAAGGCCAACCGTCTGCCGAGATCGACGGCCAACTCGGGGTAAGGGTCACGGCCCGAGCCGATGACGCCAATGATCGGCAGTCGCGTCGAGGCATTCATGTCTCAGTCTTTTCGGTAGCAAGATGCACGAGTATTCAGAGGTATGGCTGACCAGTCCCATCGAGCCAGGCCAAGTTGGCGAATCGTTTCGACCACGTCCTGCATCCACACCACGAAGCTGATCGAAGCCTTTGATAATGACGTTGTCTAGGCTTCAGGCTCCATGGTTTTTGGGACCCAATGGCCTCGGACGAAACCTGGAGATCGCGCTGGTTGTCCAGCGGCGTCGGGACGACGATAATGACCTGACGTCCGATCCTGTGGCGAGTGGTTCGACGTCGTGCTCAACTTGGCTGCGCATTGCATGAGGGTTGACTCGGCCGGGTACTCGCCGCACACCCGCGGTGTCCCAGGTGAGGCTACGTCGACTGTGACCGAACTCCTGCTCCCTTCTGTAGCCCAAGGCGACTCCGAAGCCGTTCAACGTTGTCTGGCGCGGTATGGCGGACTGGTCTGGTCGTTGGCCCGTCGCGCTTGTCCCAATGTGTCCGACGCTGAGGACGCGGTCCAAGACATCTTCATCGATCTTTGGAAGAACGCCGACCGGTACAACCCGGAGCTTGCCTCCGAAACAACGTTTGTAGCCCTCGTAGCGCGTCGACGCCTGATCGATCGGCAGCGTCGACAGACCCGACGCCCCGAGCCGGAGCCCCTGGACGACCGCCAGATCGCTGCCGAGCCTGGCTTGGATCGACTCGAGTTGGGCGAGGAGGTCGACCGGGCTCGCGATGCGTTGGCCCAACTTCGCGATGAACAACGCGACGTGCTCAAATTGGCCATTCAGCAAGGTTTGTCGCACTCCGAGATCTCGGCCCGCACGGGACTGCCCCTGGGTACCGTGAAGACCCATGTCCGCCGCGGATTGATTCGCGTCCGAGCCCTCCTCGGCCAACCTGCCCACGCCCACGTCGATGAGCCTCGCGTCGCCCAGGGAGGAACCCGATGACCCGCGACGATCCGATCGGCAAGGACGATCGTCTCGACGAACTCCTGACTCAACATGTCCTGTACGGCCTCACTCCGGAGGAACAGGACGAACTCGAGTCGCTCGGTCTCGGCGTCCAGGACTTGGAACGCAAGATCCTCGAGTTGGAGTCCGCCGCCGCAGCGATCGATCTGGCCTTCGGAATCGAGGACGACGTCCACGATGCCAAGCCGCTCCCCCCCGACCTCCAAGACGAGATCCTGGCCCATGCGAAAAACCATTTCGCAGGATCCTCACCCAGTCTGCTGAACGGAGTCGCGTCGAGCCACCACCTCGGCCCTTGGAGCGTCCCTCCCCCGAACGCCCAAGAATCGCTTGCTCAGATGTCTTCTGAGGAAGGTCCCGAGCAGAACGGACACGGGAAAGAGGCCACTACGTTCTCGAGCATGCCCGATGCGCCCAAGCAACCGGCCATTGCCCTCACTGCTCCTGATGATGCAACCCTTCGCGAGACACGTAGCAGGGACTCACGACGCGCCGGACCAATTTCCTGGCTGATCCTGGTTGCGGCTGCCATCTTGCTCACGATCTCCGCGACGAATCTTTGGATGAATCGGCAGTCGGAAGACCCATGGGTGATCCAGTCACGGTTGCAAAACCTGTCCGGGACGATCGAGTTGGCTTGGGTTGATCCGAACGGGGATGGGCAAGTCTCCGGCCGGATCCTTTGGAACTCCGAGCTTCAACTGGGGACCTTTCAACTGGACGGATTGCCTCCAAACGAGCCCTCGTTGAGTCAGTACCAGCTTTGGATCGTCGATGGTCGACGCGCAGAGAGTCCCCCAATCGACGGTGGGGTCTTCGACATCACCGGTGAGGATCAGCCGTTCGTAATCGATCCCCTGCTCCCGATCTTCGACGCGACGCAATTTGTGGTGACTGAGGAAGACCCTGGAGGCGTCGTAGTCTCGGACGGTCCAGCTCGGGCCACATCGTCAGATATCTGAAGCAATTGAGTCGGTATCGCGAACAAAGAGATTCAGACTGTCCATTCGAAGCGGGTTAAAGCTCACCGAGTCCGCACTTGATTCGCTCCCATATCGCATCGAGCTGCTGGACTCGAGGCTCTGAAGCAAACCCGCTCGTCTGCTGTTTAAGGTCTCGTTCCAGCGCTCCAGCCGCTTCTGAAAGAAGCGGATAACCGTACATCCCGGCGGACCCCTTGAGCTGATGGGCAGTCAAAGCAGCTTGCTCAGTCTCCTCGTCCAAGATTGCCTTGCGAATCTGATCGATGATCTGACCGACTTCCTTGACGTATTCGATCAGTAATTCGCGGAACTCGGGATCATCGGCGTAAATCGACCGAAGATGATCGTCGCCCATGGCGTGTACCCCCGTCGTTCGCGGTCGCGTAAGTCGCCTTGGAATCGTCGATTGATGCATATCTTGGCCAACGCACCCCCGATCGGCCAGGCCGCTCAAGCGATCAAACGCGAGGAATCTCATGGTCGTGCCTTACATGCTCGAGATCCCCGTCCGCCATCTCGAGACCAGTCGCGATTGGTATCGGACCGTGCTCGGCTGGTCGGTCCTCTTGGAAGATGCCTCCAGGCAATTCCTTCTGCTCGGCCCTACGAATGACGCGCGTTCGTTACGGATCGCCCTGAAACAACGCGATGATCCCGAAGCCGATCGACCACGTTCCCGACCTCGACTCACGCTCCTCGTCGATGGGTTGGACGACTACCGCGATCGTCTCCGATCCTTGGGGATCGACGTCTCAATCGTCCGCTCTGGGGCGCCCGAGCCCTATCGGAGCATCACGATCGAAGATCCCGATGCGCACCAACTTACCTTCTTCGAATGGACGGATCAGGGCGATCCCATGGCCTGATCCCCTTGCTTGGTCCCGGTCTCTGTGAACCGGGACCGCTTGAACCCTCTGAGCATCGCTCACGAGGCGAGAACGGGTAGGACGTACGGTCCTTTGGGAATGACCGCCACCTGAGCCTCGGGACCCGCTTCACGGAGCGCTTCGTCGACGGCTTCCTCGACGCTCGGGGCTGGCTCGACGAAGCAACGTGACAAGACCTCGTCGGCGATCCGATCGGTGACCACCTTCACCTTCGCCTTACGACGGACCTTGGCCAGTTCCTCGAGCTGCCATTGATCGATCCGGAAGTATTCCTTGCCCAGGATCCGGGTCATGAACTGGTCGAGATCGGCGTTCTCCTGGAAGAGTTGTTGGAACTCGGGACTCCCCAAGCCTTCGCTCATCTCGGCGGCTAAGACGATCGTGCCGCCCTGCTTGACGATCGGCAACGCGCCGGTGAGTCCCTTGATGGCTTGGTAGAACGTCAGGTCCAGCGGATAGCCGGCCGCGCTGGTAACGACCACGTCGACCGGTTCGGCCACAGGGACCTCCACAAACGGCCGGATGAAGTCGACCCCCTCATGGAAAGCCTCCTCCATCGCCCCGGCGAAGATGCCGGTCACTCGACGCTCCTTATCCAGGGTCACGTTGAGGATGAAGTCGCAGCCGGCCATCCGGGCGATGGTCGTGTTCTCCTCGTGGACCGGATTGCCTTCAAGGATCCCGCAATCGGCCCGAGGATGCTCGAGGAAGTCCGGGCCGTGCCAAAGCTTGACCGTCGCCAGCGCGGCGATCCCGGGGCAAATCAGCTTGCGTCCCCCCGAATAGCCGGCCATCAGGTGCGGCTCGATCAAGCCGGTCGAGATCTTCAGGTCCGCCTCAACGTATCGGGTGTCGATCCAGGCCGGTACACCGCGTTCGGTCGTTCCCAGGTAGGTGTGCTCCTCGAGGATCGGACCGTGGTGGTCCTCGATCCGGTAGTCGCGGACGATCGCCTCCCCGAGCATTTCGCGTTTTTCGGCCTCAGTGCTGGGCCGGTGCAACCCGGTGGCCACCAGAATCAGGATCCCGTCACGCGGCACGCCGGACCGCTCCAGGATCTCCAAGATCGGCTCCAGCAAGAGTCGGTTGGGGACCGGTCGAGTGATGTCACAGATCAAGAGACAGGCGGACTTGCGACCCCGAGCCAACTCGGCGAGCGGCCTTGTCGCGGTCGGGGCCTCGAGCTTTGCACGGACTTCGGCCTCGAGGTCGGCGATCGGCGGTGCATCGCGGATCTCCAACGGGCCGACGATCCGATCGGCCTTCACGACAACATCCAGGCCATCACGTCCGTAATCGAGCCGCACCGAAAGCGGAGAGGCAGACATCGGGGAATCCTCTTAGGCGGTAATCACTCCGACCAAACTCAGCGCCGGGGGGTCGGACGGGCTTTTCCGTCAGACTTCGTTCCGGACCGGTCCATCGAACGATGGATCTCCCGATCTTAGCATGTTCCGAAGCGACACTCTGGATCCGTAGTCCACCCCGTTCGGTCCAGGGATGGCCGTTCCCGACGAGTCGGGCGCGTCGATACACTGGGACAACCTGGACTCCCCGGGACCATTTCCACCGCGCGCCGACGGCCCTCCATCGGTCGGCAAAACCCACACGTCACAATCGAGAGGACACCCATCACTCATGAAACCATCGCTGTTCCACCGACTCATCGTCGTGATGACGACCGCGACGACCCTGTTGGTCAGCCGCCCCGCGATCAGCTCCGATGAGGATCGACCATTGAGCTATCCCTCCGCACGCCTCTCCGACGTCGTCGACACCTATCACGGAACCGACGTCCCCGATCCCTATCGATGGTTGGAGGATCCCGACGCACCCGAGTCTCGGACCTGGATCGAGGCCCAGAACGACCTGACCTTCGGCTGGCTCGGTGAGATCGCCGAGCGTGATCAAATCCGCCAGCGCTTGGAGACGCTCTGGAACTATGAGCGGTTCGGGATCCCGTTCTCCAAAGGGGATCGCTACTTCTTCACCAAGAACGACGGGCTCCAGAACCAGAGCGTGCTCTACGTTAGCGAGTCGCTCGAGGCCGAGCCGCGGGTTCTGCTCGATCCGAACCTGCTCAGCGAGGACGGCACCGTTGCGCTCAGTGGAGCGGCCGTCAGTCAGGACGGCGATCTCCTGGCCTACGGCCTGGCCGAGGCCGGCAGTGACTGGAATCGCTGGAAGATCCGCGACATCCGAACCGGCGACGACCTGCCCGAAACGCTCCAGTGGATCAAGTTCTCCAGCGTCTCCTGGCTGCCCGACGGATCCGGCTTCTACTACTGCCGCTACCCCAAGCCGGTCCAGGGCCAGGAACTCGAGGCCCTCAACTCCAACATGACCGTCGCCTTCCATAAGGTTGGGACCGATCAGGCGGCAGACACCGAGGTCTATGCCCGGCCCGACGAGCCCAGCCTGCTCTTCGGCGCGGAGGTCAGCGAAGACGGCCGGTTCCTGATCATCACCGCTCGGAAGGGGACCGACGCCAAGGAGCAGGTTCTCTGCCGCGATCTGGAGGCCGATAGCGCGTTCGTCACACTTGTCGAGGAGTTCGCCGACGAGTTCACGTTCCTGGGCAACGAGGGCGCGACCCTCTTCTTCAAGACCGACCGCGGTGCTCCCAAAGGTCGCGTGGTCGCCTTCGACTTCCCCACGCCTGAGACCGTCGTCGAGATCGTGCCCGAGGCCGAGGAGACCCTGCGCGGCGTCAGCCTGATCGGGGATCAATTCATCGCTTCGTACCTCCGCGACGCCCGCTCACTCGTCAAGGTTTACGACCTCAACGGGAAGCCGATCCGCGACGTCGAGTTGCCCGGCCTGGGGACCGCTGGCGGGTTCGGGGGTGACCGCTCCTCGACCGAGACGTTCTACGCGTTCAACTCCTTCACCGCCCCCTCGACGATCTATCGGTACGACCTCGACAGCGGGGAGAGCACGCTCTTCCGGCGCCCCCAAGTCGCCTTCGATGCCGAGCAATACACCACCGAACAGGTCTTCTACACGAGCAAGGACGGCACGCGCGTCCCGATGTTCGTCAGTTACAAGAAGGGCCTGGAACGCAACGGGAAGAACCCGACCTTGCTGTACGGCTATGGGGGGTTCAACATCTCGATCACGCCCTCGTTTAGCGTCAGCAACCTGGTCTGGATGGAGATGGGGGGCGTCTACGCGGTCCCGAACATCCGGGGTGGTGGCGAATACGGTGAGGCCTGGCATCGCGCGGGGACCAAGCAGCAGAAGCAGAACGTCTTCGACGACTTCATCGCCGCTGCGGAATATCTGATCGCCGAGCGCTACACGTCGACACCGCGTCTAGCGATCTTCGGAGGTTCCAACGGTGGTCTGCTGGTTGGGGCGTGCATAACCCAACGTCCCGACCTCTTCGGCGCGGCGATGCCCGCCGTCGGGGTGCTCGACATGCTCCGATTCCATCGGTTCACCATTGGGTACGCCTGGACCGACGACTACGGATGCTCGGACAACCCCTCGGAATTCGAAGCGCTCTACGAGTACTCGCCACTGCACAACGTCGAGTCGGGAACGGCCTATCCGCCGACCTTGATCACGACGGCCGATCACGACGACCGCGTCGTGCCGGCGCACAGCTTCAAATTCGCAGCCACCTTGCAGGCGGCCCAGTCCGGGCCGAACCCGATCCTGATCCGGATCGACACCGATGCCGGCCATGGCGCCGGCAAGCCGATCGCCAAGGTCATCGATGAGGCCGCCGATCGACTCGGCTTCCTCGTGCGAACCCTCCAGGTCGAGGTCGACCTGCCCTCCGCGACTGAGTGAACCAGCCCGTCTCTCCGTCCGAGCGAGCGACCCGATTCGAACGACCCGTCGAGAAACCATAGGAGGCTCGACGGGTCACGGATCCGATGTGTCTGCGCGATCCGGTCGTCTACGCTCAATGGGTAATCAAGTTGAGATCGGTCGCGGGAACGTCCCCGCTTGGGGAATCCTCTCGACTGGTCCCGTGAGGAACGGGATTGGCCGGGATCCGAGCCCGGTCGTTGCCGATGAACTCGACCTGTCCTCGACCCAGGAGCCGTTCGACGTTGTCGACGAAAACCGAGTCCGCACGGACTTTCAGTTGGTTGCAGGCGCGGTAGACGATCCGCGTGTAACCGGGGATCCCGGTCACCTCGAGAAAGAGGTCGAGCGTGCCGCCGAATCGGAGGACCGTCGAGGCGAGTTGGCCGATCATTCGGGGCTGGTGCCGGTTCTTGGAGATTCGGAGGATCACGCCACGCGCCAGTTCGGCGGGCCCCTCCTCGATCGGAATGATCTTGGTGACGACCAGTTCGGCCGGCTCCCGGCTCCGATCAATACTTCCTCGGAGGAAAACGATCCGGTCCTCCTGGACCAACTCCTCGTTCTTGGCGAAGTCCTCGGGCCAGAGCATCGCGTCGATCGAGCCGGTGAGGTCCTCGAAGCGGAACTTGGCCATCCGGGTCAGTCCTGACCGGCTCTTGCTGACGTTGCGAAACTTCAAGGTACCGATCATCCCACCGACGACGATTTCTCGACGAGACTCGACCTCGGCTAGTTGCAGGACCGAGTGGGTCGCGAACGCTTGGATCATCGCATCGCGACGGGCGAGCGGGTGATCGGACATGTAGAACCCGAGCACCCGCTTCTCTTCGGCGAGTTTCTGAAGCTCGTCCTCTTCAACGTCAGGCATGGTCATCGCGAGGGGGCGGGCCGACGCGCTAGCCTCGTCTTCGGCCTCCTCGAAGGCGTCGAAGAGGTTGCCCTGACCCCGGATTCGGTCGGCCTGGATCCGCTGGCCGTCCTGGTAGGCTCTCGGCAGAGCGGCCAACAACTGCGCACGTCGGTAACCGAAGCAGTCCAAGGCGCCCGCCTTGATCAAGGTCTCAACGATGTTCTGGTTGACGATCGTCGCGGGGAGTCGCTCGAAGAGGTCGACCAGTCCGGTGTAGGATCCCTGTTCTTCGCGATCCTGGGCCAAAAGCGTGACCGCCTTAGCGCTGACTCCCTTGATCGCCGAGAGGCCGAAGGCAATGTGGCCCTTCTCAAGCACGCGGAAGTCGGGGCCGCCCTCGTTGATGTTGGGCTGATGCACCTGGATGCTCATCCGTCGCGAATCGTCGATGTGCTCGGTGAGCTTCTCGCGCTCGGCCCCATCGACCTCCGAGGAAAGCAAGGCGGACATGAACTCGGTCGGATAATGCGCTTTAAGGTAAGCGGTCTGATAGGCCAATAAAGCGTATGCTGTTGAGTGAGACTTATTGAATCCGTACCCGCCGAAGTGAACGATCAGGTCGAAGATCTTCGAGGCTTTGGCCTGGGTGAGTCCGCGCTCGACGGACCCTTGAAGAAACGCCTCCCGACTGGCGGCGATGATCTCGGTCTTCTTCTTTGAGATCGCCTTAATCGTTTTATACGCCTTGCTTAACTCGATCCCACCGAGCCGATTGAAGATCCGCATCACCTGTTCCTGGTAGACCATCACGCCATGCGTCTCGGCCAGGATCTCTTCCATGACGGGATGTTCATAATCGGGCTGCTCGCGGCCGTGCTTACGGTTGATGTAAGCATCGACCATGCCGCCATTGAGCGGGCCGGGCCGGTAGAGGGCGTTGGTGGCGATGATGTCGCGGAAAACGTCGGGCTTCATCTTGATGAGCAGGTCGCGGATGCCGGCCGACTCGAGCTGAAAGACCCCCTTGGTGTCGCCGCGCTGGAGCAGTTCGAAGGTTGGGGCATCGTCGAGTGGCAGGGCGAGCAGGTCAAGCGGCTCGTCACGCGCCTGTTGGTTGATCCGCCGGACCGCCGCTTCAAGGATCGTCAGGTTCCGCAGACCGAGGAAGTCGATCTTGAGCAGGCCGGCCGACTCGACGTCGCCCATATTCCATTGGGTGACGACCAGATCCTTGTCGCGCGTCTTCTCCTTACTGTTGATCCGTTGCAGGGGCACCAGATCGATCAAGGGTTGGTTGGCGACCACGACCCCAGCAGCGTGGGTCCCGACGTTGCGGACCAGGCCCTCCAAGGGGCGGGCGATGGCCAGCAACTCGCTGAGTTGCGGATCGCGGTCGGTCAAGCGTTTCAGCTCGGGTTCCTGCTGGAACGCCTCGGCCAGGGTGATGTTCGGCTTCTGCGGGACGAGGTTGACGAGCTGGTTGACCTGGACGAGCGGAATCCTCAGGGTACGTCCGACATCCTTGAGCACGGCGCGAGCAGCCATCGTGCCGAAGGTCCCGATCTGGGCGACGTTGTCGTCGCCATACTTCTGACGGACGTATTCGATGACTTCATAGCGACGGTCCTGATCGATGTCGATGTCGATGTCGGGCGCCTCGGAGCGATTGGGGTCGAGGAACCGCTCGAAGAGGAGGTCATACTCGATGGGATCGACGTTGCTGAGATAGAGCGCATAGCTGACTAAGGCGCCACAGGCCGAACCCCGCGCGCCGACGGCGATCCCACGCTCCCGAGCGAACCGAACGAAGTCCCAGACGATCAGGAAGTACGAGGCGAACCCCATCTGGTTGATCGTTCCCAACTCGGCCTCGAGTCGTTCCTGGGCCTCGGGTGGGATGGAGCCGCCGAAGCGCTCGCGGAGCCCTTGCTCACAGAGTTCCAGGAGATAGATCTCGGGGGTCTTCTGTTCGGGCGGCTCGAAGCTTGGGAAGTGCCGGGTTTTGAGGTCGAGGTCGCCATAGTCGACCCGCTCGGCGATCTCTAAGGTCCGCTTGAGGGCCTCGTGATGGCCGGGCATCGCCTCGTACATCTCTTCCGGCGAGCGGACATGGAACTGATCGGTATCGAACCGGAGCCGACCGGGATCGTCCCGATCTTTGCCCGTGGAGATGCAGAGCAAGACGTCATGCGCCTCGCAGTCAGTCCGGTTCAGGTAGTGGGCATCGCTGGTGCCCACCAGCGGCAGACCGACCCGGTTGGCCAGGTCGGTCGCGGCGGCCGCGTGGGTCCTCTGGATATCGATCCCGTTATCTTGCACTTCCACATAGAACCGATCACCGAAGACCTGTTCATACCAATGGCAAAGCGAGATCGCATCGTCGAGACGGTCGTGCAGCAGGAAGTCGGAGAACTCCGAGCTGACACATCCGGAAAGGCAAATCAAACCTTCGCTATGCTGCTCAAGGATTTGTTTGTCGATCCGAGGGTTGTAGTAGTACCCTTCCAGGAACGCCTTCGAAGAGAGCCGCATGAGGTTCCGAAACCCCGCGCCGTTGATAGCTAACAGCGTGAGGTGGAAGGCTGTCTCTCGACCGGAGACGCCACCGGTCTGTTTCTGACGACGATCACCGGGGGCGACGTAGACCTCGATCCCGACGATCGGCTGAATCCCGCCCTTCTCCGCCTCGCGAAGCAACTCCATCGCGCCATAAAGGTTGCCGTGATCGGTCACCGCGATCGCGGACATTCCCAGATCGCGACACTTGGTGATCAGATCGGGGATCCGACTTGCCCCGTCCAACCGACTATAGTGGCTGTGACAATGCAGGTGGACGAACGGCCGGTTCGTCATAGTCTCACCTCAACCGGAGGCCCGTGTTCGGAGGCATCGTGACTGACGCCACACGATGCTATTGTACACGAAGGTGCCTTCGGCAATGCGATGGACCAGACTTCAGTCGGGTCAAACGATTCGTGCGACTCGACAAGCGCCAGATCGTCCCTCGAGCAGCCATCCTCGGCTCGGAAAGCGGGATCGGCCTCCGACCCGACGTTGGGATCATGGTCGGAGGGATCGCGATCGGATCAAACGGATCAAAGATCACTCGAGCAAGAGATCGCTCAGGCTCCGACCGGTTCAAGACGCGAGGCGTGTCGACCTCGATCTATTGAACGCGTCGACTTCTCGCGATCGGCCTCGGTCGATGACGATTCGTTGTCGAAGTCGGTCTGTTCCTCGGTTGATTCCCGAGTCGACTCGGGCTCGTCGTGGGAGAGGTGCCCTTGCATGAGGGCCTTCAACTGCATGGCCAGGAGACGATCGTTGGGCGAGGCCGATTCCAACAACTGCAGGAACGCCTCTGCGCCGATGAGAACAGCTTTGGGCCGACTGTGGACGGTCAAGACGCATCGTGTCTCGCTACGCTCCAGGCTCTGGAGCACTTTGGGCAGGTCGCGATGCAGTTCGCGACTCCCCAGGAAACGGACCGGAGATTCGGCCATCAGGAACCTCAATGAGCAAGAAGGAAGCCTGAGTGAAGGGGCTTCCGAATCAACAGCCGGCGCGAGAAGGCCGGGTCCAAAAGACGTGGCGAAACCATCCTATAGCGTCACGCCAACACGGTCAACGTAGCAATGGGCTCGATAGCAAATCATGCATGGGACTTTGATAAACAATGAAGATTTTATGAGGCAAAAGGGCGGGAACCACGTCAGCCCGCCTCGCTGGCTCGGTTCGAGTCGGTCGAATCCCCCTCCGAACCATCCTCGTCTTCGACCTCGGCGTCCTGACTATCCTCCAAAGTCGCCAAGCGCTCCTGGAGTTGTCTCAAGGGATCTTCGACGGAGCGGTCGGCCTGATACTTCTCCAGGATTCGCGTCCCCAATTGCTTCGCCTCATCGAACCGCCCGTTGTCGATCAGCCCGACGACTTCGCGAACCTCTTCGGCCACGAGTTCCCGACGCTGCGCGATCTCGGATTCCACTCGCGACAGTTCTTCGAGGGCGAGCAGCTCCCAGCGACGCTCCTCGGGATCGTTCGAATCGAGCTGCTCGGCCAACTCGCGGTAGAGTTGCCGCTCTTCGAGCAGGTCCCCATCAGTCTTCGCTTCGGCGATGCGGTCGGCTTTGGCGACGTAAAGCCGTTCGGCGGAGTTCCGCGGCGAGATTCGAAGGTTCAGGAGCAGATTGCCGCGTTTCTTCGCCTGATGCACCATCAGCCGGTCACGCCATTGCTCGAACTCTTGCTGGTAGGGGTGCCCGGGGTGGTCGCGTTCGACTCGCTCCATCAAGGCCAACGATTCCCCCCAATCGCCTGAGCTGTCCGAGGCGTTGAGGGCTCGAATATCGTCGAAGAGTTCTTCCATGCTGGGCGGGATCAGTTGATAGATGATGAACCCGATGGTCGCACCCAGGGCGAGGACCAAGCCAGCCACACTGATCCACTGGCGCTGACCTTCCAAGGAGACCGCTCGGGTCGTTGTGGAACTGCGGCCGCTCTTCGACTTGCGAGATCCGGTCTTCTTCGACTTCTTGGTTTTTTTGGCCTGATCCTGCTGGGCGAAACCGGGGCGGGTGGGATTGACCGAGCTGTCGGGCCAGACCATGGTGATGGGTCCACCTCGAACCGCGCGGTCACGGAGTTCCTTAAGCCTTTGCGCGACGATGGCCGCATCGAAGGGGCGTTCGGTCGGCGGCTGGGCACGGTCGCGTCGGGTATGGTGTGCCGAGTAAGACAAGCTGGCGTTGGGATCTGGGTGGGGGGACTTGACGAGCAGTTCAGCGATGAGCCAGTCCAAGTCTTCGGGCACATTGGTCGTCTCGCTGACCCAAGGTGGCGTCTCGGTCAGGTGGGCATGGACCATCTGAACCATCGTCTGCCCTTGGAAGGGCAGCTTGTTGGTCAGCATCTGGTAGAGCACACAACCCAGGGCATAGAGATCGGTCCGATGACTGATCGACTCGTCGCGGATCTGCTCGGGAGCCATGTAGGCGCCGGTGCCCAGAGTCCGACCCGGCTGAGTCAAGGCGGTGGCGTCTTGGATCTTGGCGATTCCGAAGTCGGCCAACTTGACTTGACCCTTCGACGTAATCATCAAGTTCGATGGTTTGAGGTCTCGATGGATGACCCCATGTTGGTGTGAATAATGGAGCGCTTCACAGAGTTGGATGGCCAGTTGGACCACTTCGAGCCAAGGGAGTGAGCCAGACGCTTCGATCAGATCTTCGAAGGTCTGGCCGTCGACGAACTCCATCGCGAAGTAATATTTGCCCGAAGATCGTCCATAGGCCAGGTAACGAACGATATTAGGATGGCGAAACCCTTCAAGGATCTTCGCCTCGCGTTGGAAACGTTGATGGGCCTTGGAATTGCGGGTTTGCTCGGTGAGCAGGACCTTGATGGCGGCCGGGCGTCCGGTATCGCGATGACGCCCCTGATAGACGATCCCCATGGAACCCCGCCCCAGCTCGCGCTCAAGCAGGAATGAACCCATCGGTTGGACGGAGGACATGGTACGAGGTTCCTGGGCAGTCGGTCCTGTTGGCCACCGAAGGCCGGTCGGCTCGGATCAACGCGCCGCGGCAGCGGCGTAGGTGAGCTTGCCAGCCGCGGGTAAGTAGCTGTTGAGGGCGTAATCCATCACCATGCGATCGGAATTAAACCGCCAACCCAGGGTCTGGATCCCCGCTTTCTGGGACGCAATCCAGCGGCGGGGCAGGCCGCTCTCGTCTCGTTCATAATACTTGGGGATGACCTGCTCGGCCAGAGTCTCAATCAAGGCCGCGTGATCGCGTTCATCCTGCACACGCATGTCGGTGTGCGAACGGCCCGAGCCGATGGCGAACCCGTTGGCTCCGTCATAGGCTTCGGCCCACCAGCCATCGAGGATCGAGCAGTTGAGGACTCCGTTGAGCGCGGCCTTCTGACCGGAGGTCCCGCTGGCCTCCTGAGGACGTCGTGGGTTGTTCAACCAAACATCGACGCCTTGAACCAGGTAGCGCGCCACGTTCATGTCGTAATCCTCGATGAAGACGATCCGGTTTCGGAACGGCTCCTGCTTGGCCATCTCGACAATGCTTTGGATCAGTTCCTTGCCCTGACGGTCTTCGGGATGGGCCTTGCCGGCGAAGACGATTTGGACCGGACGATCCGAAGCATTGATCAGGTCGGCCAACCGGCTGGGTTCACGGAGGACCAGACCGGCCCGCTTGTAGGTCGCGAAACGTCGAGCAAAGCCGATCGTCAAGATGTCCAGGCCGAACCGGCTTCGGAGTTCCTCGACCTGGCTGGGATCCTCACCTCGACGCTCAGCCTGAATGACTAGACGTCGGCGAAGGAAGTCCAGCAACCGCGCTTTGAGCCGTTGATGGGTTTCCCAGAGCATCCCTTCATCGACCGAACGGATCCCTGAGAAGACCTCGGGAACCTCCATGCTTCGGTGCCAGTTCGGCTCGAGATGGCGGTCGTAGATCTCGCGCATCGGGGGCGCCAACCAGCTCAGGACGTGAACGCCGTTGGTGATATGGCCGATCGGGATCTCGCGCGTGTCGCGGCCTGGGTAAAGCGGGTTCCACATTTCGCGGCTGACGCGCCCGTGCAACGCGCTGACTCCGTTGGCGTGCTCCGAGAGCTTCAGGGCCAAGACAGTCATGCAGAACCGCTCGTGATGGTCGTGCGGGTCGATCCGACCCAGGCCCATCAGGTCGTCGTACGACAGGTGCATGTCTTCACGGAGTCGGCCCAGGTGCCGCTCGACCTGCTCGGCGTCGAAGCGGTCGTGGCCGGCGGCCACCGGGGTATGCGTGGTGAAGACGGTCATGGCGGCCACGTCGCGACGGACCTCGCCGAAGGGTTTACCTTCCTCGTGCATCCGCTCGCGGATCGCCTCCAAGGTGACGAACGCGCTATGGCCTTCGTTGAGGTGGAGCACCGAGGGGTCGTACCCCAAGGCTCTCAAGGCTCGCATCCCTCCAACACCCAGCAGGAGTTCCTGACGGATTCGGACCTCGCCGTCACCGCCGTAGAGCCGGGAGGTTAGGCCCCGGTCCCAGTCACTGTTCTCGGGAACGTTGCTGTCCAGCAGCAGGAGGGTCGTTCGACCGACACCGACCCGCCAGACCCGCGCGTGCAGCGTCCCGGAGTGCGAGTCGATCGCGACCCGGACCTCACGACCCTCCTTGTCGGTGGCCAGCACGATCGGCAGACGCTCGGTGTCGGCGTTGGTGTAGCTTTCTTGCTGCCAACCCGATTGGTCGAGGCTCTGGTGGAAGTAGCCCTGGTTATAGAGCAAGCCGCAAGCGACCAAGGGGATCCCTAGATCGCTAGCGCTTTTGAGGTGGTCGCCGGCCAGGACGCCGAGACCGCCCGAGTAGATCGGTAGGCTCTCGTGCAGTCCGAACTCCATCGAGAAGTAGGCCACCGGGCGGGTCAGGAACGACGAGGTGTGGGTCCGGCCCCAGGTCTGATCCGAATCCACGTAGTCGCTCAGCCGTCCGAAGGCCGAATCGATCCGCGAGTGCAACGCCATCTCGTCGGCCCGACGCTCCAACTGCTCCGGGGCGATTTGGTCCAGCAGCGCGATCGGATTGTGATCGGTGTCGTACCAGAGCTTCGGATCCAACTCCTCGAAGAGGCTGATCACGCCGGGTTGCCATGACCACCAAAGGTTGCGCGCCAGCTTACGTAGTTTCTCGGCCACGGTTGCGTGGTGGCTCATGTTGGGAACTCCCACAGGAAGGAAAACATGTAACGGGCGGTTAGATCGCTCGGTGGATCGTTCCATCCCGGGTTGTGGACGGACCTCGACGCGCACATCCAGAGTGTAAAATACCGACGACCTTCGTCATTGTCGCGGTTGAGACGGCCGACCTCTGGAGCCTAGCTCGCAAGTACCCCATGGAGATCGACCTGGAGTTTAGTGCCCATGACCGCATCCACGACGGCGATCGAGCAGCAGACCACCCCAAATGAAGTGATCATCCCAAGCGCCGAGGCAGGACCGATCGTGTTCTTCGACGGCGACTGTGGCCTTTGCGATCGATTCGTGCAATTCGTCTTGAAGCATGATCATCGCGCGCGGCTCCGTTTCGCCCCGTTGCAAGGCTCGACGTTCAGCGAGGTCCGACCCCACCTTGACGTCGAACCGCTGAGCACCGTCGTGCTGGCGACCCGTGACGACGTCCAAATTCGTTCGGAGGCGGTCCGACGCGTCCTGAACGAGTTGGGTGGGATCTGGGCCGTATCGGCGGGCCTGCTTTGGTTGATTCCACGGCCGATCCGCGACCTCGGTTACCGCATGGTCGCCTCGGTTCGTCAACGGATCTTCGGCCGCGCTCCGGCCTGCCGATTGCTCACACCTGAGCAACGTGAACGCTTCCTCAACTGAACGCGAAGGCTTCATCAATCTCACGTGGGCTCGAGCCGCTTGAGGTCGAATCGCGGCTCTTTTCGCCTTCCCTGACACCGAATCGTCTCCGCCGGGGACCACCCGAGCAGCCCGGACGACCCGAAATGGGGGGCCGCAGGCTGATCGGGTAGGTCTTTCCATCACCTCAAGGGTTAGGACGGACCAGCAATCACTCACCTTGGCCCATGGTGTACGCCGGTTGGCCATCGAAGTGATAGAGGTGCTCGGTCTTGATGAAGTCGAAGCCGGCCTGTTCGACCCGGTCGAGCAGCTCGACAACGGCCCGGTTCTGGATCGAGCCGGGCCCGCTCGGCGCTTTGAATCGGCAGCGCCAGTGGTCGGTGCAGAAGGTTTCCGGGGCACCGTCGGGCCAGACTTTCTGGCCTCGGTTGCTGATCATGCTGAGTTGGATGGCGTCGTTGCCGGTCAGTTTGAGCTTCCCACCCAGATCGTTGGGAGCACCGTTGAAGTGCAGGAAGACGTCGACACCAACCAACTCCTTCTTGCCCGGCTTGGTCGTCCGGACGTAGGGGACTGGACCGGTCGACTCGGCCTTCTCGTAGGAGACCGGCTTGAGCGTAGTCGGGGTCTGACCGAGTCGGGCGACGACGGCCTCGGCGAACTGACGCGTGCCGACCTTCTCCTTACTCACCGACTCATCGAAAATATCGTAGGTATGGATCCCATCTTCGATCGTCTTGAGCCAGGCGTTGTGGGCGCGTTGGGCCACCTCGGGCTGACCGAGGTGAACCATCATCTGGACACCGGCGAGGAAGAGGCCCGAGGGGTTTGCCATGTTCTGGCCTGCGCGACGCGGAGCCGAACCGTGGATCGCCTCGAACATCGCGGCCGATTCGCCGATATTGGACGAGGCGGCCAGGCCGACCGAACCGGCAATCTGCGCTGCCACGTCGGAGAGGATATCGCCGTAGAGGTTCTCCATGACCACCACATCGAACCGCTCGGGCGTGTCGGCCAGCTTCGCCGCGCCGATATCGATGATCCAATGCTCGTTCTCGATCGACGGATAGTCCGCGGCGATCTCATCGAAGACCTGATGGAACAGGCCATCGGTCATTTTCATAATGTTATCTTTACTGAAGCACGTAACTTTCGACCGATTGTTCAGCTTGGCATACTCGAACGCGTAGCGAACGATCTTCTCGCAACCGGGTCGAGAGATCAGCTTGAGGCACTGATAGACCTCATCGGTCTGCCGGTGCTCGATGCCCGCGTAGAGGTCTTCCTCGTTCTCACGGACGATCACCACATCCATTATCGGGTGCTTGGTAGCGATATACGGGTGATAGGAAACGCAGGGGCGTACGTTCGCGTAGAGGCCCAGCGTCTTGCGGACCGTCACGTTGAGGCTCTTGAAGCCCCCGCCCTGCGGCGTTGTGATCGGCGCTTTGTAGAAGACTTTGGTCCGCCGAAGCGATTCCCAGGCGGTGTCCTTAATCCCGGAGCTGAACCCAGCGTTATAGACGCTCTCGCCGATCTCGATCCGTTCCTGCTCGATCTGGGCGCCGGCCTCGGTCAGGATGAGGAGGGAGGCCTCCATGATCTCCGGGCCGATCCCGTCGCCATAGGCGACGGTGATGGGAGTCTTTTCTGCCATGATCGCGCACCGATCCCTTCATCGGATGATCTGATCTGCCCGTTGCGGGCCGGCGTCCGTAGCGCAGCTCCGGACGCTGCCGGGTCCGGTCCAACGCGGAACCCAGCGCCGGCCCCGAGCAAGGGAACTCGTCGGTTCGAGACCCCAGGTCGAGGCGGCGGCCTCATTGTGTCGAGGGCACGATCACGCGGTCAAGACGGCCTTGTACCGGATTCATTTCCGATGACCGAACACCCATCGCATCGGATGCCTTCGCCTCCGCGTCGAGACCCCGAGGCGCTTAGGCCGGGTCGATCGGATCGACCGACTCATCCAGGTTGGTTGCCGGATCATCGACGTTCGGGTCGACCTGAGTGGCCACTCCCGCCTGATCGTTCGTCTCAGTTTCAATGGCCGCGCCGTTTCGATCGGCCGACGAAATCAGCAAGGGGGCGATGATCAGAGCGATCACGCTGATCAGCTTGATCAAGATATTCAGACTTGGTCCAGCCGTATCCTTAAACGGATCGCCGACCGTGTCGCCAACAACCGCCGCGCTATGAGGGTCAGAGCCCTTGGGAAAGAGCTGGCCGTCGGCGGCACGGAAACCGTCGCCTTCGAACGATTTCTTCGCGTTGTCCCAGGCGCCCCCCGAATTGGCCATGAAGATGGCCATCAGGACACCCGAGACGGTCACGCCGGCCAAAAGGCCGCCCAGTGCCTCCGCGCCGAAAAAGGCCCCGACCAACACCGGCGAGAACACCGCCAGCAAGCCCGGCAGGACCATCCGTCGGATCGCCGCATTCGTTGAGATCGCCACACAACGCTCGGTGTCCGGCTCGGCTCGGCCCTCCAAGAGACCATCGATCTGTTTAAACTGTCGACGGACCTCCTCAACCATCTCGTTGGCTGCCCGACCAACCGCCTGCATGGCCATGGAGCTGAAGAGGAACGGGAGCATGCCGCCGACCAACAGGCCGGCGATCACCAACGGATTGGCCAAGTTGATCCCGCGCTCCTGGAGACCGGCCTCCTGGATGAACGCCGCGAACAGTGCCAAGGCCGTCATGGCCGCCGAGGCGATGGCGAACCCCTTCCCGATCGCGGCGGTCGTATTTCCCACCGCGTCGAGCGTATCGGTCCGACGACGGACATCCGGCTCCTGACCGCTCATCTCGGCGATGCCGCCGGCGTTGTCGGCGATCGGCCCGTAGGCATCGACGGCCAACTGAATCCCGGTCGTCGAAAGCATTCCCAAGGCCGCGATGGCCACACCATAGAGCCCACAGACGGCATAGGCCCCCACAACGCCCCCGGCGATTAAGAGCACTGGCAGGGTCGTCGACTCCATGCCCACCGCCAGCCCGGCAATGATGTTGGTGGCATAGCCGGTCCTTGACTGCTCGGCGATCCCGTTGACCGGCCCGCGCCCAAGTGAACAGTAGTGCGCTGTGATCAAGCCGACGCATACACCGACGGCCAGGCCGATGACGATCGCCACGAATGGTTGCCACCAGGCGATGACCCCAATTCCGTTCCTGAGCATGGTCTGACCTTGAATCTCGCCCCCGACGATCAGACCCGGCCAGAGCAGGAAGCAGAGCAGTGCCGAAACGAGCACCATCAGCCCGGCCGCTGAGAAGGCGCCACGATCCAAGGCCGCTTGGGCATCGCCGTCCTCGGTCGTCTTGACCAGGTATGTGCCCAGGATTGAGCAGCCGATCCCCGCACTGGCGAGCAAGAGCGGCAGGATGATCGGGACGATCGGGTTGTCCTTCCCGACGACCGTGAATCCTAGGCCAAGGACCATGGTCCCAATAATTGCCCCGACGTAGCTCTCGAAGAGGTCGGCTCCCATGCCCGCGACGTCGCCGACGTTGTCGCCGACATTGTCGGCGATGACCGCCGGGTTCCTCGGGTCATCCTCAGGTAACCCGGCCTCAACTTTGCCGACCAGGTCGGCGCCGACGTCGGCCGCCTTGGTGTAGATGCCGCCCCCAACCCGCGCGAACAAGGCGATCGAGCTGGCCCCCATCGAGAACCCCGCCAATGCTCCGAGAGTCTGTGCATACGTCTCGCGGCTGGAGTCCGTAGGAAAGACTCCCAGACAGTAAGTCAGAAAGAGAAGGCCCAGGCCCAGCAACGCCAGACCAACCACGCACATCCCCATCACCGATCCGCCCGCAAAGGCCACCGCCAGAGCCTTAGAGAACCCGGTTCGCGCCGCCGAGGTGGTCCGGGTGTTGGCCCTCGTGGCGATCTCCATGCCGAAGAACCCGGCCAGTGCCGAGGCCCCCGCGCCGACGACGAACGAGAGGGCGATCAAGGGCGAACGCGCGCCGCCCGAGCCATCGATCGGTCCCCAATAGGTCACCAAGAGGGCTCCTGCCACGAGGAACACGAACAGCGAGAGCCAAAGGTATTCACGACCTAAGAAAGCGAATGCGCCGCGACGGATCTGGTCCGAGATTCGAACCATCGTGGCGTCCCCAGGATCTTGGGAACGGACCCATTGGGCACGGGTCCAGGCGAACACCAAGGCAGCGATCCCGGCCAGCGGGACGAAAAGAACCAGCAGTTCCAACACGTTGGGAATCCTCGAGGAGCAAGATGGATTGTTCGGCCCATAGGTCATGCTGGGCCGTCATTGGCGCGAGAAGATCGTCTCCCGAAGTCGCTCCGGTCCGTGACGATGCCCTCGCCATGCCGTCTGTTCGGGCAAGACAGTGATCTTGTTGGGGCGACCGCGTAGGAACGCTCCAGGTGCTTGCGGATCGAATAGCCGATCCGAACGACCCGCATGACCCCGACCACCTGCAATAGATCCAGCTTACACGCTCGAGAGCGGGGCGACACCGGCATCTTGATCGCCCGCAACGATCTCGAAAGGAACGACGGTGTCAAGGAATCGATGGGACATCGTCGGAATGATCTGGCAAGGACGGACCCGAGTCATCTAGTTGCTCGACCCACCCGTCCGAACTCGACGCGCCACCGAGGGCGTGCTGAGATACCACTTGATCGTCTTTTCCGGGCGTGGATCCTCCGCCGAAGGTTGTTTCAAGAGGATCCCACGGAGTGTGGTGTAGGGCTTTTGCCCCTCTTCCATGACGGTGATCTTGAAGGTGCAGTCCCGATCGGGGCGGAGCGAGACGATGGGGATCGGATCGCCCTTCGGGTGGGGTATCGGGATCATGCCCGAAAAAGCACGGATGTAGTTCGACGGAATCAGAATGTGTGAGTGACCAGAGATCTGACAATCGGAATGGGCCGGTTCGATCCGGATAGTCGTCTCACGCTCGCTTGTGCCCAGGACACGGAGTTCGAACCGGACGTGATTGACCGTCTTCGACGGGTCCTCCGGCTTACGCGTCTCGGGAGGGGCCGGCGTCTCCGATTCGGAGGGCTGGGGTCGTCGGGATTCCTCGACCCGATCCGACGGCTTGCGAGGAGACCCCGGATCCCCTTTCGAACCCTCAGGCGACTGGGCGTGACCGACTCCGACGCCCCAGGCGATCCCCAGCGTCACGATGTATGCCGTGGTCATCCATGACCCAATCGCCATCCCTGTTCTCCTTGCCAGTCGTCCTTCGAGGCCGATTCCGAGGTCAAAGAGCCCGATCTTTGCGGACCGAAGCACCGAGATCCGTTCAGCGCGTCGGTTTGATTCCGTTCGCGAATCCAGACCGGGTGAGCGTCGCGCCGAACCGTACTCCGCGTCCCTTGGTCCGACAAGGTCAGTCCGATCCACTTCGATGCGAACACCAGCCGGACCAGGGAACCGCGTCGCCGAAGGCTTTCGGGAACCAGCCGTCTCTCAGCCGGAACGTGTGACCATTCGAACAGAGTCGGAGGTGATCGATCCCACACGGCCTGCTCAAGCACGGAAGGTTGAACAAATAACGGGGCTGATCGGTTAGGATCCGATCTCAAATGGTTCCGGTTCCGATCCGCGGAAGGAATACGAGATGGCCTCGACACCCGACTCACCTGATGCAGGCCCTTCCACAATCGCCCGTCGACACGACCTGGACGCGCTCCGCGCCTTCGCGATGCTGCTCGGGATTGTGCTCCACGCGGCCATGTCGTTCATGCCCGAGTTTCCCTGGATCGTGCAAGACACCCGACAAAACGGGATCTACAGCCTGATCTATTTTGCGATCCACGGGTTTCGGATGCCGTTGTTCTTCTTGGTAAGCGGCTTCTTCACCGCCATGCTTTGGCGCAAACGGGGGACCCGGTCGCTCTTGACCAATCGCTTCAAACGCATCGCGATTCCCCTTCTACTCGGCGCGTTGACGATCGTTCCGGCCATGAATTGGATCTCGGGGTGGGCGAGTCGTCCTTCATCCTCCGACGAGTTGAGTCGATCCTCGGGAACGATCTTCGAAGCGATCCGCGAAGGTGACCTCAATGCGGTCCACGAAACGCTCGACGACGACCCAGATGTGAATCAGATCGATCCGGAGATCGGGGTAACCCCGTTGAGTTGGGCTGCGCTGGTCGGCGATCTCGAGGTGGCCAAGCTGTTGATCGAGGGGGGCGCTGACGTAAACGGTCGCAGCCGTGACGGAGGCACACCTTTGCAAGCGGCCGCCTTTCTCGGTCGCGCTGAAATCGTCGAGGTGCTGATCGCGGAGGGGGCCGATCCTGAGGTCGTCGATGACGACGGGAACACCCCCTACTCCGCCACGAAGGCCGACTATGGCCTCACCTCAGCGATCGCCGGATTTCTCCAGATCTCCATCCCTAATCGGGACGAGTTGGAACAAGCCCGTGTGCGGGTGCAAGAACTCCTCGGCACCGAGCAACTCGACAATGACGAAGAACGCCCTGAACAATCGACGTTCTTCGGGCGGATCCTTCCCACGTATCAGAGCGTTCTCTACTCCAAACCGTTCGTCCTAGGCGAAGGCGAGGACGCGTTCTACCTGTTCGGAACCCCGATCTTCAACCACCTGTGGTTCCTTTGGTTTCTCTGCTGGCTGGTCCCTGGCTTTGTCTTGGTCGTCTCGGCGATCGAGCGGCTTGGACTGCCGGCCGTCCCGACTTGGTTGATCCAAACACCAACATGCTATATCTGGGTGATCCCTCTGACCCTCATTCCTCAGTGGTTCATGGGGATCTCTTTCCCGCAGTTCGGTCCGGATTATTCGGGAGGAATCCTCCCCTCGCCCCATACATTGGTTTATTATAGCATTTTCTTCGGATTTGGGGCGCTTTACTACGAGGGCAAGGATGATGTGGGGCGATTGGGGCGACTCTGGTGGCTCTTGCTCCCGTTCGCGTTGTTCGTGCTCTACCCGATCGCGATGGTGAAGCTCCAAGAACGTCCCATCACCGCGATCGTCCAGGTAATGTTCGCCTGGACGATGTGCTTCGGGATGATCGGCCTGTTCCGGAGCACGATCAAAAGCGAGAGCAAAGTGATCCGCTATCTCTCCGATTCGGCTTATTGGCTCTATCTGATCCACTTGCCCCTGATCATTTGGGCCCAAGCGGTTGTTCGGGAGTGGCCGTTGCCCGCGACGGTCAAATTCCTGGCGATCTGTATCGTGATCACTTTAATTTCTTTGATCACGTACCAATTGCTCGTTCGCCACACGTGGTTGGGGTGGTTGATGAATGGTCCGTGCAAGCCGAGGAGCCTCTCGGAACCAACATCCTCCCCGATCCCAACCGCCTCTTCTCTGTGACTCAGTACGCATGAGAGCGCACTCAAGTCTCTTGGCTGTTTTCCAAGACCATCCGGAGATACGATCGAGTTTCGAGTTGGTCGAGTCCGAAGCTCTCGGCCAGTTCGAGGACAACCCGTTGGGCGTGAGGAACATCGGCTTCGTCGCGGGCGACCACCTCGATCTCGGCGAAGTCGCCGAGCATCGCGACCTGGTCTTGTGTGATAGTCGCTTCAGAGATCTTCGTCGAAGAATCCCGCTCGGTCGAATGAGTCGGCGCGTGCGAGACACAGGCACTTCGACGATGCTTGCGGACCTCAGCAACAGGTTGGAACCCGAGGGCCTGGAAAAGGACCAGCAGGTCGTTAAAGGCCTCCGGACCCGAGGCGAAAGGAACCTCGCGTTCCTCTCGTGTCTTGGTCGGCCCAGCTCGTTTGGGCCCTTTGTAGGTGATGCATTGGTCGTCTCCGTCGCGGCGGATCCGGAGCGCCTCGCCAGACTGACGGAAATCGCGCGACGGATGGGCCAGGTAGAGATCGATTTGCTCGATCGGAGGTCCCAACGAGATCCCTCGTTCTTCGAGGCGGCCGATGAAGCCATCGAGGTCGGGGATCCGGTACTTGCACTCGATCTCGATAGCCATCAGAGTTGGCGTCCTCAGGGCGAGTTGGGGCTCAAGAAGTCAATGTTCGACCGAACGGATCGCAGTCCGTTCAGAAGCCGATCCGGGTCACAGGTTCGGGCTCGACCTCGGTTCGTTCCAGGAATCGGAGGAACTGGGTGTCGAGTGTCTTGAGGTCGATTCCTAATCGGCGTTCCAGATCGAGGTTGGGTCGGGTGTTGCGGAGCCGACCGAGGTAGGCATCGCGCAGGTATTCCAAAAACCCTTCGCGGTATCGGCCATCGTCGTAGTGGATCAGGAAGACGGCCAGAGCCATCGCCTCTGCATAGTGGAGGTAAATATCATCGCGATCGTTGAAGGCCTTTTCATTCATGCGGACGAGGTCGGCCAGCGGAACGTAACGCTGGCTCTCGATGATCGTCTTCCGGGCTGCTTCGAGCCGGGGACCGACGAACGCCCCGATCTGGACCGCGCCGTCGGGCTGGAAGCGGAGGGTCTCGAAATAGGTGGCGATCGACTCGAAGACCCAATAGTGGCCTCGGTTGCGGGTGTAACGGGCACGACCGGCATTCTCGAAGAGCAACTGGTGCGAGACCTCGTGATAAAGGGTCTGCTCCTCGGGGATCTGGCTATCCGGGTCGTGGAAAAAGAAGCTGGTGCCTCGGCTCGATCGTCCCCGTGGCGGGTTGTAGAACCCGATCGCCTCGTCGAGTCGGATCCGAAGCGTCCGGTCGAGGAATTGGAGGAACTGGTCCCGGTTCTCAAAGAAATAGATCGAGTGTCGATCCGAAGAGGCTGAACCCACACGTCGACGATCGACCTCGACGGCCAAGGGATGAGCGTCGTCGAGGACGTCGCCGAGCAAAGTCGCGAAGACGTCAAAAACTCCCTCAAGCGTCGTCGTCAGACCGACCGCCTCGTCGAGCGGCACATTGGTTCGGAGCACGAAATGTTCGGTCCGAATCAGCCAAGGCGGATCGAAGTCGCGACGCGCTTCGTTAGCCTGCTCGACCGAGATCCAACGGACTCGCTCGCGCGTTCCGCCCGGTGCGGGGAGTTGGCCTTGCTCAAGCGGCTCGCGCCAGGTGTCGGGAATCCAGCCGTAGTCGGGATGTCGGAAGGAGTCCGGGAGTTTCTCGGCCACGAACGGAGTGACCCAACGGCCCTCCTTGCTCTGCACATAACCAAGCCGAGGCCAAAGTCCTTCCAGGGACGGATCGCGTTCCGCGGCGGCGCGATAGGCCAAAGAGGCCGCTGCATACGACTCGGCCGTTCTCGCCTCCTCGGCCAGTGCGAATAGCTCAACTGCGCTTTGATGGCGAATCGCGCGGATCTGTTCGGCGATCGAATCGTCACCCGGGACCGGATCGTCGACGGGAGCCTGTTCGGGCAAAGGGATGATCCGCTCGGGAGCGTCGCGGTCGCGATCGTTCCGCCAATCGGCGATCCGATCGGCAAGCAGGAGCGATTCGGGATCGTCGACCGCCTTCGCACCAGTCGCGGCGATCAACGCGTCCAGCCGAAGGTCCTCACTCCGAAGAATCCGCAAATACCGCGTCCGGAACGCGCGACGCTCGTCGGGCGTGGTCGCGGCTCCCATTGCTGCCGTGAAAGCCAGGCCGATCAAGCCCAGAATCAGGCCGAGGGTCAGTCGACGGCTCCACCGCTTCGTCGTGGATTCGATCATGGCTTAGAGGTCCCCCTCCGAATGACCCGGGCTCACGGGAACCGAACGCGGCGGCTCGGTCCCGTCAGGGCCGTCGAGTTGTGCTGGACGAACCGGGATCTTGAGTCCAGGATACCGCTCCGGGGTCGACCCGGCGTCGACAAGGACGTGGCGTGAACAGCGTGTCGGCCCGAGCGACGAACGTCTTCCGAGTCCCCGAATCGGAGCGATCCCCCATGCCTGGACGAATCCAACATACCCCGCGCTTCGGTTCGGGCCTTCTCTTGGGCCTGGGGCTGCTCATCGGCCTCGCAGTCGGATCGCGTCTCGGAGGAGTCGAAGCTTCGGATCCGTTGCTCGCCTCCGGGATCGATCGCGCCGGTGAATCGATCATGACCATTGGGACGATCGCGACGCAACGCAACTCGCTGACCGGACAGGTCAGTGAGCGACGAGCGCTATACCTGCTTGATTACGCGACGGGCACCTTGCGGGCGATGCCGATCGATCTTCGGACTGTGGGAGCGCGTCGAAGCCTGCTCGCCGAGACCGCGCAGCGCGACCTGGTCACCGACTTCGACTTGGAGCCGGGAAGCTCCCCGCAATTCCTCATGACCACCGCCCCGCTGAATGAAGGCTGGGCTGCCCTGGTGGTTGTGGAGACGAAGTCGCGACAAATCGCCACCTATCGCCTGCATCCGACGCGCTCCGGGGGGCATGGAGGCACGAACCGATTCGAACTGCTTAACCGGCAACCGATCACCGAGGCGAACAGCCCAATCACCTCGAATTTTGGCCGTTAAGCGTCGATTCTCGTGCGACGACGGCCTAACGAACTGCTTTACCATCTCCGAGTTGGAGGCGATCGGTCGCCTCGCCGCTAGGCTGCTCGAGAGACGGGTCGATCAAGCACGATGTCTGCTCGGACCGGACATCCTGCTGGGCTCGTGTCGTGGTGCACGCGACTTGGGATGTGAGGTTCGTCGTGCGGAGACGACCAAGTAACTGAGCGCGGCGGTATTCGAGACGCGTCGTGGTGTCGCGACGGCGGCGTGATCGAGATATTGTCAGAGTCCGTGGTGAGGTGAGCGCGTGGTCATGCCCGACCAGCGGTTGGATCCGGAGTCTTGGGTCGACCAGCATGGAGATTACTTGTACCGGTTCGCTATGCGTCGACTCAACGACTCGGATCGGGCCGAGGAATTGGTCCAGGAGACCTTCCTGCATGCCCTTCGGGGCCGCTCAGGGTTCCGGGGCACCTCGACGGTTCGGACCTGGTTGACCTCCGTCCTGAAGCGAAAGATCCTCGACGAATACCGCAAGCGTCACCGAAGTCCAGCCTTAATCCCGCTTGATGGTAGCGTCATCCAGCCCTGCTTCGAATCGGAGTTCACCGGCCCGGGCTTCTGGCGTACCACGCCCAAGCCATGGCGTGGCGACCCGACAGCGCGTCTGGATGCCTGGGAGTTCCGGGAAGTCCTCGATTCCTGTCTGGCCACGCTCAGCCCGTCGCTGTCCCAAGTCTTTCTCAAACGGGAACGCGACGGCCTGGATACCCCGACGATCTGCCAAGAGCACGGGATCACCCCCAATACCCTCTGGATGCGGCTGTATCGGGCGCGGCTCCAGCTTCGAACCTGCCTGGAACGCAAATGGTTCGGCGAGTCGATCTTCTCAAGCGACGATCACCTCGAGTCGGACTGAGATGTGACGCCCGACCGATACCGCCCTTCGACGATCCGAAAGCGAGCGATCGTGTTCCGACGTTTGGCCCACTTCTGGCGGATGCTCAACCTGCCCTGTCGCGAGATCGGTCGGCTCAGCTCCGAGCGGCTTGATCGCAACCTCGACTGGTCCGAGCAGGCCGCCGTTCGGTCGCACGTCGTCTATTGCATCGCCTGCCGACGCTTCGATCGCCAGGTTCAGATCATTCGCGAGGCGATGCTCCACGTCGAGCCCTCCGACACCCCACTAACCGAGGTCTTGGATCGCTCAGATCTCGAGCCGAGACTGACCGAGTCGGCGCGGAAGAGGCTTGAGGAGGCGATTCGGCAGGCCCGCTCCGGTGAGGAGCACGAACCGACACGCCCCCCCAGCCAGTGAACGGGGCCTTTGGAACGGTTACCCGACAAACTCACTCGGATGAGGCCTCGCCATCCCCCTGCCCCTCAGACGCAGCGGGTTGTTCGGTGACATGGAGCTTGGTGTCGTCGCCAAAGGGACGCGCTTCGTAGGCACGGACGAGCCAATCACCTTCCGGATCGAAGACCCGTGCGTTGCCGAACTCCTGATAAGGATCGATCGGAAACTCGAGATCGTTGGTGAACACGTAACCGCTGGCGTACTGCATAAAGCTCAGCCAGGCATAGTCGAGCCCCATCTCGAAGATTGGCTTGGTTTTGTAGTCGACCGACGAGAAGAGTTGCTTGTCGACCGGCGCGGCGTGGAAGCCTAAGAACACGAAGCCGATGACGGCCAAGCCGGTCAGCCCACCGAAGGCGATCCGGCCGAGATGATAGAGCGCGGTGGGCACGCGGATCATCTGTGGGGCGAGCGTGTCGGTCGTTAACCGGAAGAGGATCAATGCGACCAGGAAGAGGCCCATCAAGCAGATCGTGTCGGAGAACGCGCCGAAGCCCGATGGGACGTTGGAAGCCATCAGGTCCGCCAGCGGCTCATAGAAGTTGAGCGCGATCAGGCCGGAAAAGATCACGTTGAAGAACATCAGAACAGCACCCAGGATCCCCTCACCCATCAAGGCATAAGTGATCCCAAGCAGGATGACCAAGCCGGCCACGTCGACGATCCAATCCATCTCTGAAGTCTCCCAAAGGGGCGTTCCGTTGTTGAGCGGGAAGACGTGAACGGTTCGAGCCCTCGAATCCGCGCTGATCACTTGACGACGCGGAGCAACTCTTTGATCGAGGTCCGGCCCTGGATGACCTGGCGGAGCCCGTCCTCCTGCAGATAGATCATCCCGGCCTTGCGCGCCTCGGCCTTGATAGCGTTGGGCGAGGGGCTTTCACGCAAGAGATCCTGGATCTTGCTGTTGATCGGCATCAGTTCGAAGATCCCACTTCGGCCAAAGAACCCGGTCCCGCCACATTTCGGGCAGACCTCCTCGACGTGTTCGGGAGGTCGATAGAAGACATCGACCTTCTCTGCCGGGATGTTGGCTTTGCGGAGGAATTTGGGATCGGGCTTGTAAGGTTCCTTGCATTCATCGCAAAGCATCCGGACCAGTCGCTGGGCGAGGATGGCACTCATGGCCGAGGAAAGCTTGAACGGCTCGACACCCAGGTCGATGAGGCGGAATAGCGCGGTGACCGAGTCGTTGGCGTGGACCGTCGAGAAGACCATGTGACCGGTGGTCGCCGCCTGGCAGGAGATGTCGGCGGTCTCCTGGTCGCGGATCTCGCCGATCATGATCACGTCGGGGTCCTGGCGAAGGATCGACCGCAGGTTGGTCGCGAAGGTCTGGCCAGCCTTGGTGTTGATCTCGATCTGCGTGACGTTGTCGATCTGATACTCGATCGGATCTTCCACGGTGATGATATTCTTCTGGAACCGGTCGATCTCGCGGAGGCTGGCGTAGAGCGTGGTCGACTTACCGGAGCCGGTCGGCCCGCAGCATAGGAACATGCCATGCGGTTGGGTGACCAGTTCGCGGACCTGCTCGATCAGCTTGGGCCGCATGCCGAGGTCTTCGAGTCGGCTGACCTGCGCGGTGTTGTCGAGGATCCGCATCACCAACTTCTCGCCAGCCTTGGAGCCACTGGTGGCGACGCGGAAGTCAATCTCACGGCTCTCCAATTTGGCCCCGAAGGAGCCATCCTGAGGCTTGCGTTTCTCGGAGATGTCCATCGCGCCGAGCACTTTGAAGATATTGACGACCGCATCACCGGTGGCGCGGTCGAACGGCTCAGCGGCATGGAGGATCCCGTCGATCCGGTAGCGGACGGCTAGTTGGTCGGCCGTCGGCTCCAAGTGGATGTCGGTGGCGCGTCGGAGGACGGCGTCGTAGACCAATTCCTTGGCAGCCATGGAGAAGCGTGAGCCCTCAGCACGTTGGACACGATCCTCGTCCATCACACTGCCTCCGCCGCTAGTCTTGCCCACAAAGACGATCGGCGGGCCGGTCGAGACCTGGCCGGTTTCGTCCTTATTAAACATCGGCTTCATGCCCATCCGGATCATCGCGCCGTTGGCCAATTCACCCATGTGATAAGCGGTCAGGACCTTGTCTTGCTCGGCCACCTTTTGGTTACGGTTATAAACATAAACGAACAAGGGAACTGCCCAGGCGATCACGAGCAGGGAGATCCCGATCGGATAGATTGGGATGGCCAACACGAGTGTCAGGCCGGCCAGCCCCGAGAAGAAGGCGACCGAGTTCCACATATTGAAGCGGACGTCCTCGAGGTCGCGGAGGTCCGAGTCGATCCAACCGGTCGTCCAGACCCAGAGCAGGTAGATGAGCACGACCGGCACGAACTTGAAGAGGTTCAGATAGAATCCGTCCTCACGCGCAAGGACCGGAGACTGAGCGAACAGCTCGGCCGCCTCGGCCATCTCGGCCATGCCGAGGAACGCCAGGAGGGTCAGGCAGGGGATCAGGACGATGCGTGACATGAACGAGTCATCTCCGGCGTACGACGCGACGGGTTCTTTGTGGAACGTCGCCGACAGGTCTCGGGGATATGATCTGGTCGTTCGGTTCGTTCGGTTCGAGGAGCCGGGCGCCTGGGGAACGGGTGTCGAATCGCCTCCCATCCAAGGTCCCGCACTAGTTTGGAACGAACGTCTCAAAGGATGCCGGGCTGGGCGATCGAGATGCCCTTGAGGGCCATCTTGAGGGTGTCGACGCTGGGGGCGACCTCGAAGGCAGTGGCGCGTTCGATTTTCTCGGATTGGACCAGTTCGCAGAGGCTCATGGTGAAGTCCTGCATCCCCTCCTCCTTGCCGATCCGGATCGCATCGCCGAGCTTACTGTCTTCCTCGTTGAGGATGAGCTTCCGGATGATGGGGTTGGTCCGCATGATCTCGACGGTGGGGACGCGGGTGATCCCCTGTTCGGCCAGTTCGGGGGTCGTCCGAAGCAGTTTCTGGGCGATGATGGCTTTGAGGTTGAAGGCCATTGACTGTCGGAGCGCCGGGTGCATATCGCGTGGGAAGAGGTCGAGGATCCGGCCGATAGCCGAAGGGGCCGAGCTGGCGTGGAGCGTTCCGAAGACGAGGTGGCCGGTCTCGGCGGCGTGCATGGCGGCGCTGAAGGTGTCTTTATCACGCATCTCACCGACCAAAATGATGTCCGGATCTTGCCGGACAGCATGCTTCAGAGCGGTGTCCCAATCGCTAACATCGATGCCGACTTCACGCTGATTGATGATGGATTTGACATCTTTGAACACATATTCGATCGGGTCTTCGATCGTGACAACGTGAAGTCGCTCGGTTTCATTGATATATTGAAGCATCGACGCGATCGTGGTCGATTTACCCGACCCGGTCACACCGACCAGAATGATGATCCCCTGCTCGTAGCCGCAGAGTTCGGACATGACCGGGGGCAGGTTGAGGTTGGCGAAGTTGGGGATCTTGGTGCTGACGCGTCGGGCAACCAGACTGAGCCGACCGCGCTGATAGAACAGATTGACGCGGAACCGAACGTCGTCCCCGTCGTACGCAACGATGTGGGCGAAGTCGATCCCGCCGGTCGAATCGAGGATCTCGCGCTGACGCTGCGTCAGGAGCGGGAACATCAGCCGCTCCATGTCTTGCTCGCTCAGCTCGGGCAGTTGCATCTGGCGGAGCACACCGGCCAGGCGCATCGAGGGGGCCATGCCGACTTTGAGGTGGAGGTCGCTGCCCTGGTGACGGCAGACCATGCGGAACAGTTTATTGGCTTCCGGTTCGGTCGGCGTCGCTTCGATCCGCGCGGTGTCGGTCGCCATGGGCGGGCTCTCCAAGCTCAAGTGGGTCGGTTCGTGGTGGTCGTCTCGGGGCAGATCAGCGGGGCAGATCAGAACGTGCGTCGAGCGTTCGAGCGGTCCGGCTTGGTCGATGATTCGCGGACCGCTCCATAGGACGTTGGTGGAGCGGCCTGAGATGTGTTCCACCTCACACCCCAGACGGCGGGCCTAGAAGTCGAAACAAGTGCTGGATCGGGAGAGTGATCGGCTCATATGTTCGACAGCTCGATCCGGATCGGGACACCGTGATGGTCCAGATAGGCTTTGGTCTCGGGGATCGTGTACTCCCGGTAGTGGAAGATGCTTGCGGCCAAGGCCGCATCGGCCCGTCCCCGAGTCAGGATTTCGCGGAGGTGTTCAGGCTCGCCGGCGCCGCCGCTGGCCACGACCGGAATGGTGACCGCCTCGGAGACCGCCGAAGTCATCTCCAAATCATACCCGTTCTTGGTGCCGTCGGCATCCATGCTGGTCAGGACGATCTCGCCGGCGCCGAGTTGCTCGACCCGACGCGCCCAAGCGACCGCCTCCAAGCCGGTTGGCACCCGCCCCCCATTGATGTGGACTTCCCAGACGGTCTCTCCCTCGCGATCGATCCGCTTGGGGTCGATGTTCACAACAATGCATTGGCTGCCGAATCGTCGGGCCGCCCGCGCGACGAATTCCGGATCGCGGACCGCTGCCGAATTGATCGAGACCTTGTCCGCCCCGGCATTGAGCAAGGTCCGGATATCGTCCAGGGTGCGGATCCCGCCGCCAACGGTCAGTGGCATGAAGCAGACCTCGGCGGTTCGCCGAACCACATCGAGGAGGATTCCACGCTGCTCGTGGCTGGCCGTGATGTCGAGGAAGACCAACTCATCGGCCCCCTCCTCGTCGTAGCGCTTGGCCACCTCGACCGGATCCCCGGCGTCACGCAAGTTGACGAAGTTGGTGCCCTTGACCACGCGACCGCGATCCACGTCCAGGCAGGGAATGATCCGTTTGGCCAGCATCGTTTGAGGATCTCGATCTCGAAACGGCGGAGGAACCCGACGGATCGGACGTGTCGGGCGATCACGGAATGATGCTCACGGAGCGTCGTTGGGTGCCGTTTACGGTGGTCGCGGACTTCAACGAACGCTCACGTAGCCAATCATACGAAACCCGACGGAGGGGGAAAGGAGGTGACCCGACCGGTCTCCGATCCGGGTTGCCCAATTGAACGATCGTCCGTTGAGACATGACGCGACCTGATTGGGACCGGCTTCGCGCAGTCGACAAATCCTGGTACGGTCCAGCCGCTCCGAGGACCCAGAACGGATTCGATCGGGGGAATTCGTGTGGCAGGCCGTCAGACCTGACGTCCAATCGATTCCCGCGACCCCAAAGGCCAGGGAGGCTGCCTCGTGTCGCGAACCCGGATCTTCATCTCGACCGGTGAGCCGAGCGGCGACCTGCATGCGGCCAACCTGGCTCGCGAACTCCAGGCCCGTCGACCCGACGTCGAGCTGATCGGCTTCGGTGGTCCTCGACTACAAAACGCTGGGGTCCGCCTCCTTTATCCCCTGGTCGAACTGGCGGTCATGTGGTTCGGCCGTGCGATGCTGAACCTTCATAAGTTCCTGAATCTCGCCTCACGAGCCGATCGGTTGTTCCACCACGATCGGCCCGACGCGGTGGTTCTGATCGACTACCCAGGGTTCCACTTCTGGCTGGCCTGGCGGGCGCGGGTCCGGAAGATCCCGGTCATTTGGTTCGTGCCGCCTCAACTTTGGGCGTGGGCCGGCTGGCGGGTCAAGAAGGTCAAGCGCGACGTCAGCCACCTGCTCTGCAGCCTCCCGTTCGAACCCGATTGGTATCGACAACGAGGGATGCCTGCCGAGCGCTGTGAGTTCGTCGGCCACCCGTATTTCGACGAACTGGCCGAACGGACCCTCGATGAATCGTTCGTCGACGCCGAGCGATCCAAGCCCGGCACCCGAATCCTGCTCCTGCCCGGTTCGAGAACGCAGGAGGTCCAGAAGAACCTGCCGACGATGCTCGATGCGGCGGTCGCGATGGCTTCCTCTAGTAAGGATCGCGCTGAGCCCGATCGCTTCCTGATCGCCTGCCTGCACGAGCGTCATCGGCGGATGGTCGCCGAGATCATCGCTTCGAAAGCTGAATGGCGGGGTCTCCCCCTGGAGTTGCATGCCGGTCGGACGCCCGAGCTGATCCGGCTCGCTCAGATCGCCTGGTCGGTCTCCGGCTCGGTCGGTTTGGAGCTCCTCAACGAGTCGGTCCCGACCGTCGTGCTCTACAAGATCCGGCCGCTCGACCTGCTGATCGCTCGCCAATTCATCAAGGTGCCCTACATCAGCTTGGTCAACCTGCTGGCCGACGACGAAGTGATGCCCGAATACCTGACCGCTGAGGACGTTTCTAGCCAGTTGGCCCAGTGGGCGCAGACCTGGCGCGACGACCCAGACCGATACGCGGCAGCCCGTCGGCGATTGATCGAGCTTCGCGAACGGGTCGCGTTCTCGGGAGCGTCCGCCATCGCCGCTCAGCGGATCCTGGAGATCGTCGGGAAAGCTCGATCGGAGGCGGAACCGAATCCGGATCGCGACCATGGCTCCGTCGTCGCACGGCGTCCAGGTCTCCGTCTCGATCGACCCAATGTGGACTTACAACGAGTCGAGGAGCCCACCGAGTCATCTCGGACCATTCGGCGCGGGGGGTGACATCGAGGCCGCAGGGAGGTAAATCAGAGGGGTCGCCTCGACCCGCTCCCTCCCACACAGGCTGTCGCTAATGACCGACCCATCACGACCGGCCAACCGTCTCGCCGACGAGACCAGCCCCTATCTGCTTCAACACGCCCATAATCCGGTCGATTGGTACCCATGGGGGGAACAAGCGCTGGCCCGTGCCCGCGAGGAGCAGAAACCGATCTTCTTATCGGTCGGTTATTCAGCCTGCCATTGGTGCCACGTCATGGAGCGGGAGAGCTTCGAGGACAACGAGGTCGCCGCAATCCTCAATGACCACTTCATCAATGTGAAGGTCGACCGGGAGGAGCGCCCTGACCTCGACCAAATCTACATGAACTACTTGATGGCCAGGACCGGCCACGGCGGTTGGCCGATGTCGGTCTTCCTGACGCCGGACCTTCATCCGTTCTACGGCGGCACCTACTTTCCTCCCGAGGACCGGTTCCAGATGCCGTCGTTCCGTCGGGTCTTGACCGTCGTCCGCGAGTCCTGGGCCGAGCGCCGAGATCAGATCATCGAGTCGGCCAGCGAACTGACCGAACGATTGGCGCTCAACGCCTCGATGCCGCCCGGTGACGGGGAATTCGGACTCGATCAGCTTGAAAAGGGGGCCGCCGACTTGATCCGGGCCTTCGATCCGGTTCACGGCGGGTTTGGCGGCGCCCCGAAGTTCCCGCACCCCATGTCGATCCGGTTCCTGCTCCGACACGCCATGCGCGGTGGCCCCTCGGCCGATGAGGCCGGCAAGGCCGCTCTGGTCACACTCGACCGAATGGCGCGGGGGGGGATCTACGACCACCTCGGGGGAGGCTTCGCCCGCTACTCCACCGACGACCGTTGGCTGGTCCCCCACTTCGAGAAGATGCTCTACGATAACGCCTTGCTGATTCCGGCCTACGTCGAGGCCTATCAATGGACCGGCGAGGAAGCCTGGGCCGACGTCGCTCGCGAGACGATCGACTACATCCTCGATCGAATGACGGGCCCGGAAGGCGCTTTCTACGCCACCGAAGACGCCGACAGCGAGGGGGTCGAGGGCAAGTACTATGTCTGGTCGCGTGCCGAGATCGCCGAACTCCTGGGTCCCGACCGGATCGAAGAGTTCGCTTACGTCTTCGACGTCACCGAATCGGGCAACTGGGAACACACCAACATCCTCCATCGGCCCAAGAGCTGGACGCAACTGGTCCAGATCCTCCAGGTTGAGGAGTCGGAGCTTCGACAACGAACGGACGCCGATCGGGCCAAGCTGCTGGAGGCCCGCGCGCAACGGATCCCGCCAGGCAAGGACACGAAGGTCCTGACCTCGTGGAACGGCCTGATGATCGCCGCCTTAGCCGATTCGGCCTGGGCCTTGGGTCGCCCCGAGGACCTCGGCGCTGCCGAGAAGGCCGCCGGGTTCCTCCTCGAGACCCTGATCGCCGAGGACGGACGACTCCGGCACAGCTATAAGGACGGCCGCGCGCGGTTCGATGGCACCTTGGACGACTACGCCAACCTGATCGACGGTCTGACCCGGCTCTTCGAGGCGACCGGACATCGACGATGGCTCGATGCAGCGACCTCCCTCGCCGATCGCATGCACCAGGAGTTTGGCGATCCGGAAGGACACGGCTACTTTTACACCGGTTCGAATCACGAGCGGTTGATCTACCGGCTCAAAGACTCCCAGGACAACGCGACCCCTTCGGGCAACGCCATGGCCGCCACCGCCCTGCTCCGCCTGGCTCGACTGACCGATCGTCGCGATCTCCACGACGCAGCGATCTCCGCGCTCCGGGCTGTTCAAGTCATCGTGGAGGAGGCACCCATGGCCGCTGGGCAGAGCCTGATCGCCCTCGACTTTCTCATGGCCGACGACGCGATCGAGATCGCGGTCGCGCCCGGCTCCGACGATCTCGAGCCGATCCTTCGGGCGATCCATCGCCGGTTCCTCCCCCACAAGGTCCTGGCCGTCGCCGATCCCCAAGACCCCGCGCCCATCGGCCTCTTGAAGCAACGTCCGGCTCGAGACGATCACACGACCGTCTATGTTTGCCACGACTATGTTTGTCGGGAGCCCGTGGTCGGCGTCGATGCGCTCGACGAAGCCCTTACCGGCGATGCTCCATCGTCCTGATTCCGATGAACCTTGGCTCGGGCGGCGGACGTAACGGATCCATGGTCACAGGATCCTCGGGTGTAAAGGGACGATTAGTATGACATTGGGAAACCCGCCGAGTGCGGCCCTCGTCCCAGAATCAAATCCCCAGACCGACTCGGATCTCGAAACCGACTCGACGACGGAGCGATCCGAGGGGCTCGATGCCCCTTCGGACACGACAAGCCTCCGTGCTTGGGAGACCGACCTCTCAGGTTGGGGATGTTTCCGACGCATCGCGACGCGTGTGATCCGCGTCGAGCGTTGGCGGGAACTCTGCTCGGCCGTCCGAGGGCTCGATGATTCGGGCCTGATCGCGAGGGGGTTGGGGCGGGCCTACGGTGACTCCGCGGTCAATGCCGACGGCCTCACAATGCTCTGCACCAAGCTGGACCGGATCCTCGAGTTCGATCCCCAGACTGGCTTGATCGAGTCTGAGGCCGGGCTAAGTCTGGGTCGCCTCCTCGAATTCGCGGTGCCACGCGGGTTCTTCCCAACAGTGGTGCCGGGGACCAAATTCGTCACCATCGGCGGCGCGATCGCCGGCGACGTGCACGGCAAGAACCATCACCGGGCCGGGGCTTTCGGACAAGCGTTGGAATCGATCCGCTTAGTCGATGCGAACGGCGAAATCCGCACCTGCTCGCGAACCCAAAACGCCGATCTGTTCCAGGCCACGCTTGGTGGCATGGGTCTGACCGGTGTGATCCTCAGCGCTCGGTTCCGACTCAAGCCCGTCGAATCGGCTTGGCTCCGCGTCCAGACGACCCGACTGCCCGACTTGGATGCAGCCTTGGAGCGTGTCCGGGACGACGCCGATGACCTCGAGTATTCGGTCTTCTGGGTTGACGGTCTGACGCGGGGGGGCTCGTTCGGCCGGAGCGTGATGTATCGGGCCGACCACCTTAGGATCGACGACCTTGACACCGACCAAGCCCGCGACCCCAAGCGGATCGAGTCGCCGCGTGGACTACCGATTCCATCCCAACTGCCGGGCGGTCTGCTCAACCCGGCCTCGGTTCGACTCCACAACCGTCTCTACTATCGAAAGAACCGCGACGGAGTCCGAGTCCAGCATTACCACCGGTTTTTTCACCCGCTGGATGGACTCCGCAACTGGAACCGCCTCTACGGGCGGGCCGGCTTCGTCCAATACCAGGCGGTCGTGCCTTTGGACGGAGGAGACAAAGCCATCCGACAAATGCTGGAAGCAGTTCAGACACGGGCCGTCTGGCCCTACCTGGAGATCATGAAACGGTTGGGAGTGGCCAGCGAGGCCCTGCTCGGCTTTCCGCGACCCGGTCTGACCTTGGCGATGG
>CAZSSM010000017.1:0-96254 GCA_964609385.1 uncultured Planctomycetia bacterium | reverse complement strand
GTCGATGACGCGTCGGCCGGCGGGCGCCTCCATGACGACGTTGGTCCCGATGATGTCGGCGGGCATTAGGTCGGGCGTGAACTGGATCCGATTGAACTCCAAGTTGACCGCGTCGGCCAGGGTGCGGACCAACAGGGTTTTGCCCAGACCGGGCACGCCTTCCAAGAGGGCGTGGCCACCCATGAAGAGGCAGCTCAGCACGCCTTCGACGACCTCTTCGTGTCCGACAATGACCTTGCCGATTTCGGTCTTGACCGTCTCGAAGGCGTCGCGGAATTGAGCGGCTCGGGGTTCGAAGTCGTCGGATCCGTTTTCGTCGGGCTTATCAATATTGATCATGACCGGAGCATGTCCTTAGCTCGAGAGCCGAATCGGCTCAGGATGGTGGGGCCATCGGCCTATCTTCGGCCCATGATGAAGATCAAGGGAACGTTGAGATTTCCGAGAGCGACGGTGCTACGTGTTGCCAACTCCGCGGGCCTTTGGTGTCGGGCTCCGTCGGTTTATCAGGTGTTGCCGTCGGAGTCGCGCTGACGGTCCTCCCAGACCTTGCGTTTGGCCTGAAGGAGTCGGTTGGTGTAGGAGTCGGCGTCGTCCGAGGCCGAACCGGGATCCGGCTTGGGCGGTGGCGGAGGAGGCGTGGTCTGTTGCGAGGGCGCTCCGGTGGCCTGGCCTTGGAGGACATCGTCGACGGCGATCGGTTCGGATCCGGCGATCGGGTCGTCGGCCGTCGGGAGTGGCGGTGGGGCTTGGAACTGGGTGGCCGACCGGGCGCGCTGGGCCAGTTCTTGCTCGACCTCGGCCTTGCGACCTCGGAGCTTAGCCATGTACTCGTCGGACTCGGCGCTCTGGTCGGAGCCCCGGAATTGGCGGTATGCCTTGGCGAATTGACCGCCGAGCCAGGCGAAGTCGATCGCGATCCGCCGGACGGCCACGTCGAGCAGGAACAAGAGGGCCGCGCCCCAGAGTAGCAGGGGCCAGAGGTCGTCCAGGGCTGCCGGTGGCGTCCGGTCGTGGCGGAACGGGTTGAGGCTATTGAGCGTGGCGGCCACGTTGATCCGGCCGTCTCGGTCGGTCCGCCAGTCGATCACCGACCCGCTGGTCAAGCTGGCCAAGGTCTCCATCAAGGGTGGGTTGGAGGTCAACTCGCGGTACTCGTCGGAGTATGGGACCGAGACGCCCGAGGTGACCTGGCCTTTGTTGTCTTGGCCGTCGTCGTAGCTGAGCGTGACGAAGTAGTTGCCCTTCTGCTCGACGCCCGGCACCAGCGCTTCGTAGCGGCCCGGTGCGGTCTGCTCCAGATCGATCGGCTGATTCATGCCCGGTCCGTTGAGGTTGCCCCGAATCGTCAGGAAGTTGAGGAACTCCTCCTCATCGTCTAGGGCGTCAATCACGATCCGGAGGTCGCCCTCTTCACGTCGGACAGTCATCTGTAGGTTGCCCGGATCGACCCGGCGCATCGACCAGCGGACGATCTGCTCCCAGAACGCCGCGTAGTCTTCCCAAGTGGTCCAGTCGGCCGTCCATCGGCCCGCCGCGTCGGAGGTGAAGGCGACCGAGCGACCCAGGCCATAGGTCCAGTGCGCCAGCAGGGGTGTGTCCTGGCCGAGCGGTTGGGGCGACTTCAAGGGGATCTCAACGACGCCGTTCTCCTTGGCCTGAGTCAGGACCAGGCCGCGGATCGGCGGCAGGCTGTCGGTTAGACCAACGACCGGTTCGGTCGGCAGGACGACCTGGGGTCGCCAAGGGTCGGCGCGTTCGTAGATCAACGGCCTGGAGATGATCCGGGCCTCTTTCTGATAGATCTTGGGCAGCGCTTTGGGGTTGGTGACGTTGTAGAACCGGCCCTTGGTTTGACGCGCTAGGTCTTGCATCAGCCGGGTCGAGGCCGGGTCGTTGCCGTGTGCGGCGGTCAGAACCGTCGTGATCGTGATCTTGTTCTGCTTGAGCAGGTTGATGACCCGATTGGTCGGCGGGGTTGGGTCGCCGTCACTAATAATGATAATATGCTTTGTCATTGCGTCGCGGAGGCGGGCCAGTCCGTTGACGGCCAACCGGAGCGAGGGCTCGAAGTCGGGCATATCGCCGGGGGTCATCCGCTCGATAGCCCGGATCATCGATGCGCCGGAGTTGCCGATCGGTCGGAGCGAGAACAGCCAGGCCTCCTGCCCTTGCCAGTGAAGCAGCCCGGCATAGTCATAGCTGGAGAGGGTCTGCAGGGACTGCTTGGCGACGACCTTCTGCCAGTAATTGCCCTCGGGGATCTCGCTGGCGTGCATGATCATGACCAGGGCGCTTCGCCCCATCACGCGGAGGGCTTTGATCTCCATGTCGACCGGCAGAGCGCGTTCGACATCGGTGTCCTTCCAACCGCCGGCGCCGAAGCTGTTGGGGCCGCCCAGCATGATCAGACCACCGCCAATGTCGCGCACATAACGTTCCAGGTCGGCGATCTGCGAGCGACTGAAAGAGTCACCGGGTACGTTGGCCAGGATCACCGCGTCGTAGGGCAGCAGTTCCGAGAGGTCGGCCGGTAAGACGTCGCCGCCCACCACACCCGAGCCGGTCAGGTCTGGGGCCACCAGTCGTGTGATCTTGACCTGACGTTCTTGGAGCGCGGCGACCAGGTCATCGTGTCGGAGTGCCGGCCCGTTCAGCGAGTTGGGGTCGGCCTGTTCGGGCCCCTCGATGAGGAGGACACGGCCTTCACCCCGCGCGATGGTGAAGCCGTCGGCAGCGTTGTTGATCCGGCTCCGGTCGCCGCTATCGGGGTCGGGGATGAACCGCGCCGTGTAGGTGTAGAACGAGTTGCCCTCGATCGTCTGGGGCAGCGTGAGCACGTTCAGACCGCGCCGGAGTTCGATCGGAACCGGCTCGCCGGTCGGTGTGACCTGGCCGGAGTAGCCCTCGCTCTTGCGGTAGATCTCCAGGCGTCCGGTCGTCGGCGCTGAGGCGCGAATGACCACGTTGACGTTGACCGTCTCGCCTTCCTTGACCTCCGGTGGCACCGTGACCTTCTCGACGAGCACCTCCTCGTCGTAACGGTAATTGATTGGCACGGTGTCGATCTGGATGTCGAAGTCGGCCGCGGCGGTGGCCTGCTCTAGGGCCTGTCCGCGGTTCTCGTTCCCGTCGGAGAGCAGGACGATCCGCTTGGCCGAGCCTTCGGGGAACGTGGCCAGGGCCAGCTTCAGGGCGGAAGCCAGATCCGTATGCTCTGGGTCGATCAGCACCTCGGCCGAGGTGAACCGGCCGGGCACCGGCGTCGGCGGGATCTCGATCCGCGGCTCGGTGCCGAAGAGGATGACTCCGGCCTGATCCTCGGCCGGCTTGGCCTGCAGAGCTTGGTTGACATAGCTCCGCACGTAGTCCTTGCTCTGCTGCGGGATACTCTCGGAATTGTCGACCAGGAAGATCGTGGTCAAATCGTCCGAACGCTGTCGGGCTTGCAGCTCGGCCAGAGCCAGCACGATCAGGCTGACCACGCCGATCCGGATCGCGATGGCCAGGATGCGTCGGACCGGCCCCAGCGCCGAGAGGCTCCGGAAGCTCAGCAGGATCAACGGGGGGATGAACAGCGGCAGCAGGAGCAGCCACCAGGGCCGCTCGATGGCCAGACTGAGCTGGAACCAGGGCAGATCGAAATACATGACCGGTCGCTGCCGCGCCTCCACGGGATCGGGCAAGACCGCGCCGGGACTCGAAGTTCCTGCGGGTCAGGAACTGGGTCGGCGGCGGCCGATCGGGACAGTTGGAAAGTCGGACAAGAAAGCACGTCGGATCGAAACCGTCGCGCGGACGGTCCAACCGATGTCGCTGGGGATCAGAATCGGAACCGCTGGACGCGGTGGTTCTCGCTGTCGATGACCGAGATTGCCCCTCGGCCGTCGACGGTCAGGGCCCAGGGGCTGTTGAGCTGGCCGGGCCTTCGTCCCGGTGCGCCCCAGAGGCCCAGGCTCCGGCCTTGGCGGTCGAACCGCTGGACACGTTGATTGCCGTACTCACAGACGTAGACCGAGCCGTCGGGACCCAGGGCGACGTCGTACGGGAAAGACATCTGGTCGGGCTCGGATCCACGCTCGCCCCAGATCTCCAGGAGGTTCCCGTTCGTGTCGAAGATCTGGACCCGATGGTTGCAGCTATCGGCCACGTAGATCCGGTCCTGCTCGTCGATGGCCAGCCCCCGAGGCTTGAGGAACTGGCCCGGCTCGTAGCCGTGGCCGCCCCACTGGCGGACCCAGGTCCCCTCCGGATCGAAGACCTGAATCCGATCGTTCTCGCCGTACTCTGAGACGTAGAAGTACCCTTGACTGTCCAAGACCGCGTCGGTCGGGTAGCCGAACCGGCCCGGCTCGGTCCCTTGCACGCCGTCGCCGAGCTGCATCAGGAACCGACCTTCGCGGTCGTAGATCATGACCCGATAGAAATGGGTGTCGGCCACCAGGACGCGGCCCAGCCGATCGATGGTCAGGCCGCTGGGGCCATCGACGTTCAGGTCGGGCATCCGCCAACCGCGCAGGTAGTTCCCGTCGCGGTCGAAGACCTGAATCCGGTCGGTCAGGTCAGCGATGTAGAGCTGGTTCTCGGCGTCGACGGCCACCGATCGTGGTTTGTGCAGCCAGCCGAACCGGGTCCCGTGGATCCCCCAGACGAGTTCCGGAGCCGGTCCGCTGGCGACCCGACAGCCGCGATCGGCGCCCAGCAGAACCAAGGCCAATATCACCAGCGCCACGCGAAGCCACACGGGACACCTCGAAACGATCGGGGGTTCGAAGGCCCACGCGACCCCCGGAGCGAAGAGCCGTTGGGTCGTTCGGGTCGACGATGAATCTCGGACGAGAACGTTCCCGATCTTACAATGGTCCGAGAACCCCCGGCAAGCGCTTGGCCATCCGCAATCCCCGACCCGACCCGAGGCCCTCCATGACCGACCCGAAACCGCGCGCGCCCCGAGTCGACGACAACATGGTCCCGATCGGCCCGGTCGACATGCTTGAGGATGGTCGCGGCCGACCCTTGGACGCACTCGGGCTCCCGATCGCCCTGTTCCGCCATCGTGGGCACTACGTTGCCCTTGAAGGGCGATGTCCACACGCCGGCGGCGTCATGGGGCGCGGTTGGATCGAGGGCGATGAGGTCGTCTGCCCGCTCCACTACTGGCGGTTCCGCCTGGCAGACGGAGCCTGTACCAACGTGCCCCAATCCCCTGGCCTGACCGTCCACCGCTGCGAGGTCCGAGACGGACAGGTCTGGGTCGAGAGGATCCGAATCGAAGATGATCGGATCGAGTGAACGTTTTTCGAAAGGTAGGTTGAGTGATAGACGTGGTTCGTGGGAAGCAGGAGCCGGCGATCCGCTCTCAAATCGCCGGACTGGCTCAGACCATAGACGCGCCCGATTTCGACTTCTGAGCATGGGCTTTCCGTGTCGCGGCCACCTTGCGCGGATGGGGCGTACCGGTCTCGACGTAATGGGCGAGTTCCTCAACGGCGAGGCTCAGCAGGCGGCCCATCTGGAACCGGATCAGCGGCCCCATCAGCAGGTTGAACGGGACCATCAATCGGATGGTCGCATTCATGTGCACGGTCGAAGTGTTGTCGCCGGATTCGAGAACCTCCCATCGGTTTCGGAGACCTCGGACGAAGAAGGGCATTTTCGGGGCGTGGGCCTCGTAGGCGAGCACCCTACGGCCCTCATCGAAGGTGAGGATCGATTCCTGGATCGGACCGATCTGGCTCTCGCAGACCCGACCGGAAGCCGGTGCGCCTTCGGGGACGGCCCCGTCGGTCCGGAGGACGGAGCGGCTGACCGCGCTGGCCCAGCGATCGACCTGATCAAACTCGTGGGCTAGCACCTCCCAGACGCGGGCCGGGGGCGCTGAGACCGAAAACTGCTTCTTGATCTGCATGATGGGGACTCCTCCTAGGGATTGGCTCCGAAAATTGCGGACTGATCATTCCGGAATTTTGCGTAAAGATAACGAGACGTTCCGGACGCCGAGACGTGCTCGAACTTCGGAGCGGACGACCTCACGAGGCCGTCTGCCGACGGGAAGTCGTGGCTGTAAAACACGACGAATTTCAGACTGATCGTTCAAGTATTGGGCGAAAAAAAGGAATGACTCCTATCCGGTTCCTTGGCGAAGCAGGGCCTCGATGAGGACGATCGTCTGATCGATCGCCCGGTCGCTTTGTCCGGAGCGGCCGGCAACCATCAAACCGTTGCGGAGCACGGCCAAGGCCGAGGCAGTCGCGGCACAGTCGAGCGAGGCGGGCACCTCACCCGCGTCTTTAGCTCGCTCAAGTACGTCGGTGAACGCCTGGATGATGATCCCCTCGACATTGTGGACAACGCGGCTGATCTCCGGATCGCTGATCCCGAACTCGTTCTCAGCGTTGGTCAGGAAACATCCGTCACATTGAGGAGCCTTGGCGTACTCGGCCATCGCGTAAAGGCAATGACGTAAATTGGCTATCGGGGACCCTTTGAGACCGAGCATGTCTCGCAAGCCACAGATGTGAGTCACCGCGTAGCGCTCCAGCGCTGCGATGTAGAGTCCCCGCTTGTCGCCGACCCAGTCGTACATGCTCTGCTTGGCGATTCCCATGGCCGTGCAAAGCTCCGAGACGCCCGCGCCCTCGTACCCCTTCCTCCAGAAGACGAGGACCGCCGTGTCCAGGGCCGTGTCGGTGTCGAACTCGCGGGGACGACCCCGCTGGGAGTTGCTCATAGACGAAGTGTAGCTATTCTGGAACGGACGGTCAAGAAGGTGCGCTTGTATTCGGGGACTTCAACGCCGGGTCGGTTGGCGACGGTCTGGTATCAGGCCACGTCGTCGATGCTTTGGATGATCCGATCGATGATCTCTTCGCCGGTCCGGGGGTTGAAGAAGACGGCCTTCCAGGCGGGTAGGTCGATGCCTCGGGGACTGTAGCCCATTCGGGTGGTGAAGCTGAGTCGGGCGTCGACGGCCGGGTCGAGGGTGGCGGCGCGTTTGTCGAAGATCCGGCGGATCTCAGCGAAATAGCGCTGCGCCTGCTCGGGATCGATGGTGCCGTCCTCGATCTTGTGAAAGATCGCCTTGGCGTCGCGTCCTTTGGGCAGAACCCAGAAACAGACGCCTGGACCGATCGTCTCTGGGTTGAGCACCTGGCAGTAGTCGAGTTCGGCGATCTTGTGCTTCAGCAGGGTCGCCTTCTCGATCGCATTGGCCACGAGGGTCTGGCAACCGATTAGACCGAGGCCGTTGAGCGAGGCCATCACCGAATAGGGACCGATGGCCGGTCGCGAGCATTCCAGGGTGAACAGCGCTGGGTCGCGCCGGTACTCAGCCTCGCTGAAGTAGGGGACGTCGCGGACGTCGCGGAAAAGGTACCTGAGGTCGTCGCGCCGATTGACGATGAAGGCACTGGCTGGATAGTGTCCCCAGCCCAGCTTGTGGAAATCGATGGTGATGCTGTCGGCGTGCTGAAGGGTGAGGGCGTGTCGCCTGGCCGTCTCAACACGCGGGAGCATGGCGGGGTCGAGTTGGAGCGGGTTGGCCTCTAGGTCGTATTCGGTGAGGAAGCAGAGCGCCCAGCCGACGGCTGCATCGACGTGAAGTTGAGGCACCGGCGCGTCGTGAGCCTCAGCCTGCTCCTGGATGATCCGGCGGATCTCGGCGATGTCGTCGACGCCGAAGGCGTCGGTGCTCCCGAAGGTGGCGATGACGAAGGCGACCCGCTGTCCGTCCCGATAGAGTTGAGCCATCCGCTCGGCAAGTAGGTCGAGCCGGATGGCCAGGGTGCGGTCGGTGGGAATGGCGTGTAGGTTGTCGGTGCCGATTCCGAGCCAGCCGGCCAAGGTCTGATTACAGTAATGAGCCGCTTGGGAGACGATCCCGACCAGCGGCGGACCTTGGCGGAGTCCGGCCTGCATGGTGCCCGGGGCGACTTTCTCGATCCCGATCTTACCCCCGTAGAGGTTCGAGATCGTCCCGCCCATCGTGAAGACGCCCCAAGGGCTCTGGATGTGATAAAAAATCAGATTGGCCAACGCGGTGATCGCCTTGACTTCGAGTTCGTTGGATCGCTGGCTGTAGGTGTCGACGCAGAGGTTCGGGTTCTTGAGCAGGCACGCAATGGCCCCGACCAGCGAGGCGTAGTTGGCCGGACCCTTGACGTTCTCCAGGTGGAGCGGGCTGGACCATCTATCAGTGTCCTAAAAATAGGGGAAGATGGCGTCGCGGGCGGCCTTGATGTTGCCCGGCAGGGTGTGGATCTCGGGATTGTTCTGGGCCGTCTCGTAGTTGCGCGACATGAGGATCCCCGGAGGGATCCGCTCCTCGGTCTCCATGGTCGTCAGCAGTTCCTGGATGACCTGGATGAGCTGGGCCTTGTTGCAGGTGAAGAACGTTTCGACGAGCCGTTCGAGCCGGGCCTGGTCCATCGGGGAGAATCTCTAAGGCCTTGGGGTTCTCAGGAAAGCGGCGGAGAATAGCATTGTTCGACAGGTGAGGTCTTGAGGGAAAGGTTGGTTCTGACCGGGATGCAAGTGAGCAGACCCGTAGGCCAATAGGATGACTGGCTGGGTTCACGAACTGATCACACTGGCGGTTAGCCGGGGTGACAGAAAGGCCACCGTTAGGACCAGATACCCCTGGCTCCATCATCTATGTCTGGTTGAAGGCGTTCTCCAGGGAATGATGTTCTGACAGTTGCCGAAATTATGTCGAGATGATGCGATCACCCGATTGAGGAAGAAATGCCCCGAGGAACGTGCTTAAAAAACAGAGCTGTCCACCTGTTCTAACGAGTTCCCAATCGTTCGAAATGACTCCACGAATAATCATGAGAAAGATGATGATATTGACCACAACCATGACGATTCGAGGCCATCCTCGACGCCGGTTGTAGATCATCGAGATTGGAAGGAGTTGGAGTCCGAAGAGGAAGCCGGTCGTCCTCATCCGCTCGTCACCGGTGATCAATGCGCCGACGACCATCGTGGTGCAGAGCGCGAGCATGCCGGCGAAGAGCAGGGCGCCGCGGCGGTCGTCCTCACGGAGGGACAGCCGACCGTCGCGATGGAACATCAGGGAGAGATCCGAGAGCGGCTTGGCCAGCCAGGTCAAGAGGATGAAACCGACCAGCGCGAGCAAGAGGATTGGTCCGAGCGGTGGGGGGATGACCCGGAGGATGAACTGAGCACCGAGTATGCCGACGATCAGCAGGATGCTGCCGAATTGGCCCAGGGACGCACTCCAGACATAATAGCGCAAAATGAATCGATAGAGGGGGTTTCGCGCCCTTAGAGCTTGGACCAACCCGGCACGGGCTTCTTCGAGGCCGGGCTCGAGCCGGAGGGCCTCGCGGAAATCATGAGCGGCCTCGTGGGTACGGCCGGCCCGCAGTTTGGCCCAGCCCTCATAGGTCAGCAAGACCGCCTGGTGAGGGTCAGATTGCAGCGCGCGTTGAGCAGCCTGAGTGGCCTCCTCATTCCGACCCAACTTGCGGAGGCAGCGGACGCGGACTTCCAGGCAACCGCTGTCGTCAGGGTCGAGGCTGAGCCCGTAGTCGCAGGCGGCCAGGGCCTCCTCAGTACGGTCCAATTGCAGCAGGGTGCGAGCGCGGGCGGCATGGACTGGGGCGTTGTTCGGGTCAAGGCGGGCCGCCTCATCGAAGCGTCGGAGCGCTTCCTCGGACCGGCCGACCTGGGCCAGTCGACTTCCCAGGACCATGTGGGTCAGCCTGAGTTGCGGCCCCTGGACGATGGCTTGCTCAGCGATCTCCAGAGCTTCCTCCGAGCGGTTCTGGCCGGCGACAGCCTGGCTGAGCATGGCTAGGCAGACCGGGTCGCCGGGGAATTGGCCGAGCGCCTCGCGCATCTGCTTCTCGGCCAGGGCGAACCGTCCTTGACGCAGCAGGATCTGCGTCTTCTCGACGGCGTCATGAACATCAATCATTTGGCGGTCCTATCCGGATCGTAGGCTTGTTTACTTGGCAGACTTGAGATAATCCAGGATGGCGTCGTAGGCGCCGCCTTGGTTGGCGTAGAGGGCGTAATTGCGGGCTGTGGTGAACCACTCGCGGGTCGAGGGATTGACCCGATTCAAAGCGCGGATGAGGTCTTTGGTGGCCAAGGGCTCGGGAGTGCCGGTCCGGAGGGCGTCGCGCAGCTTGGCTTCGATCGCCACGTCGAGCACGGCCTTGAGATCGGCGCCGGAGAACTCCCGGGCCTTGCGGGCGACGTGCTCGATGTCGAGGTCTTGCTGGGGTTTGTCCTGGCAGAGGATCCGGAGAATCGCAATACGGGCGGCCTCGTCGGGCGGCGGGACGAACAGGATGCGGTCGAACCGGCCGGGACGTCGGAAGGCCGAATCGACGTGCCAGGGCGCGTTGGTGGCCGCCAACAGCAAGACGCCTTCGTTGGAGGCGTCCAAGCCGTCGGTCTCGGCGAGGAACTGATTGATCACGTGTCGGCCGGCCGAGCTTTTCATGTCCTGTCGCGAGGCGGCGAGGGCATCGACCTCGTCGAAGAACAGAACACAAGGCGCGTGGCGTCGGGCCTGCTCGAAGATCGCATGGAGGTTCTTCTCGCTGCGACCGACCCAGAGGTCGAGCACCTCATGAATGCCGACCGAAAGGAACTTGGCTTGGATCTGGCCGGCGGTGGCGCGGGCCAGGTGGGTCTTGCCGCAACCCGGAGGACCATACATTAGGATCCCACCGCCAATGGTCTTACCGTAGGCCCGATACATTTCGGGATGCGTCATCGGCGCGATGATCTTCAACCGGATCTCATCCTTGAGCGATTCCATCCCACCCACGTCGTCGAAGTCGATCCGAGGCCGTTCGATCTCGGCCGGATCGCCGTGTCGAGGGTTGCCGGAACGGTCCAATCCATGATGGCCCTCGTTTGCCGAAGGGTCGGTGGAATCGAACTCGGCCAAGCCCGACTCATCGGGATCGTCGGAAGTGGCCTCGTCGAGGTCATCGTCGCGCATGCCGAGTCGGCCAGCCAACTCGTCGTCGGTCAGCGAGGGATCCTGTGCGATGGCCTGTCGATAGCGTTGTCGGGCCGGTTCGAGGTCACCGATGCGTGTCAGCACGCGTGCTAGGCTGGCCAGCGCTTCGGGTTGAGGATCGTCTCCCCCCGTGAGGGCTTCAAGCAGGACCAACGCATGACTGGTCTTGCCCGGTTGACCAGCGAAGGCACGGGCTAGACCCAGCTTCAGATTGGTGTCCTCAGGTTTCAGGGCTAATGCAGCGCGGTACTCGGTCTCCGCTTCTTTGAAGCGACCCACCGACATCAGGATCTCGGCCAGATGTTGGCGGAGCGGTCCATTCTCGGGCGAATGGTGCACCGCCTCGCGGAGCGATTGGATGATCTGGTCGCTGTTGTGCATGATCGGGTCCGCCGAGGTGGGCGATCGAAAGAGAATCGCAGAATCGAACGCGGCCACATGTCGAACCCAGGGAAAACCAGGTTCCACGACCTCACGCCGAAGAATTGTCGTTCATCCTAGAGGAACAGGGGCGAACCGAGCAAGGATCGCCGAGCCGATCACTCGTTCATAGCACGGTGGAGACTCACTCGGATGGAGTGATCCCGATCTTGGGGCAGTGGTCCTGAATGGGGCAACTCTCACAGCGCGGTTGCTGGGCCTGACAAACCTCGCGGCCGAATTGGACCAAATGAATATGCAGTGCAGGTCGATGTTTTGGAGGGATCCGCTTTTGGAGGTGATCCATGTGTCGAGGCGTGCAGCTAGCGCCTGGGCGTGAGGCGGTAATCCAGCCGAGCCGCTGGGCGATCCGCCAGATGTGTGTGTCCACGGGAAAGACCAGTCGACCGAAGCGAAACATCAGTACGCATCGAGCCACCTTGCGACCGACACCCGGCATTTGTTGGAGGAACGCTTCCGCCTCGTCATCACTGAGTGCTTGCAAGGCGTCCAGGCTGTGCGTGCCAAATCGCTCATGAACGCGTTGCAGGATCTGAGAAATCCAACGGGCCTTCTGATCGGCGAGTCCCCCGAAGCGGATCGACTCCGCGATCTCGACCGGCTGAGCCCGGGCCAACTCTGGGAAGTGTGGGTAATCGCGCTTGAGTTGATCGAAGCTCTGGAGGCAGCCTTTGGAGGTCGTTTGGGTACTCAGGACGAACAGGATCAGGCTGTCCAATGGGTCACGCTCGGAGATGACGAAGGGTTCGTAAATCTGGCCCAGTATCCGGGCGATCACCTCCAGGTTCGGTGGTAGTGGCTCGTCACCGGACGGGTTTCTGTGGCGGGTGGGCGAACGTTTGGAACGTTGAAGTGGTTTTTTGTTCGATCGGCTTTGATGGTTCTGCGCCTTTTCGTTAAACATGGCACTCATAGAGAGAACGTTTTCGATCTGGAGCGTCGTGTTGGTCTGGGGACGGACCCTCGATCCTGATCGACGCGGGGCGGAAGCAACGATGAACCGATGGATCGGGGGCCTCGACAACGTCGAACTCCGAGGACGCGACCTGCATGATTCGAGCCATGTGGGTTTGGCGCCACCGAGATCCCATCGCCGATGGCACTCCTGCAGGCATGTCCGATCAAATCGTTATGGCGACGGGCATCGGGTTGGTTCACGAGTGGAACGTATGGAGAGTTCCGGTTGCAAGGGGCAAACGGTGGAAGCGAGGTGGGCGATGCGCTCCGTCGCGTCTGAGGGAAGCATTGACGCGGCCCGAAGCTTCGAGACCGACGTGTGGCCCGGCCTCGGCCGCGGGATGCCCCTGCCGAGAGGAGATTGATCGTCGTGCAGTCCGACCCCGTCGATTGGATCGATCAGCGCGTAGCGATCGGGGATTCGTCGGATCCGTCAAGGGCCGGATCGTCAAGCGACTTGACCCGGGCGCGTCGCCGTGTTGCCAGCGGCCTTGCGACCCCCAATGACCTCGCGTTATTGGCTGGACTTTGTTTGAGTCAGGGCCAGTACCGCGAGGCCGCCGAGCATCTGGGCGCGGCCCTGTTGGAGGAACCCGGCCGAGCGGACCTTCTTGGCCTGACCGAGCGGATCTATCAGGCTGTCGGACCGGATCCCGAGTCGATATTGCCGATGTCGGAGGATTCGACGGATCCGGGATTGGTCCTGCTCCGCGCCTGGTGGCTGATGCGTCGGGGCGATGAACTAGCCGCATTGGGCGTCCTGGCCGATCTGAACCAGCAATACCTGCGCAGTGAGGCGCTGCTTCATTGGGGATTGCCGTGGATCGAGCAAGGCGCCGCGCATGGCCGGCTCGAGCCCAAAGTCCAGGTCCTCACCCTGCTGATGATGTCGGGCATCGTCCCTGAGATGTATGAAGATACTGTTGCCGACCGTGCTCTAATGGTCTGTTGTCTGGAGCAGGTCGAGCGCTTGGCACAAGCACATCCCAATCTGGAGATGATGGACCTGGCCCGTGCTACCCTGCTCCGCAAGGCCGGTCGGCTCGACAAGGCCGAGGCGCTGGCCCGTGCCGTCCTGGAACGGGATTCGACGACCCCCCCAGCCCGGGCCCAGATCGCTCTGGCGGCAATTCTACGTGAGGGTGGACGTGTCGATGAGGCCTTGGAGATTTATCGGCGGTTGGAACGGGCCGATCCCGATCGGGCCGATCCGATCCGGCTCGGCGCCGGCGATATGCTCGTCGAGGCACGTCGCTTCTATGAAGCTCTCGACTGGTATCATCAGGTGCTCAAGCATGATGAAGAGAATTCTTGGGCGATCGCTTCGGCCCTGGTGTGTCACTACGAACTGGATGACCCTCCCGGCCAGCGCGATGCGCTGCGTCGACAGCTCTTCGCGCTCGCCGAAGGTGAGACACCCAACCGACGTGCCGGTGAGTTGGTTCGGCGTTGGATCGCCTTCGACGGCTTCTTGCCCACGCCCGGCGACGATACCGTCAAGCTTCTGCAACGGCTCCTCGTCGATCCGCAGTTCGCCCACCAGTTCGGACGACCAGCGGCCCACCAGGCGATGATCCTGAGCCAAGCCGACTCGCCGAGCTCCGACAAGCCCGAGCCGTTCCCGATCCCGATGGCGGTCTGGGAAGCGCCCAGTAATCGGCTGGTCTGGCAGTTCGAGCAACGTCGTCGTCCGGGAATGCCCGACTATGCTCCGTCCTTGGAGACGATCCCCGAGCCCGATCCCCGTCAAGCCTTGGGAACACTCCACCATCCCCTCTGGAAGATCGAGGGGACCAAGGTTCGGCCTGCCCTGGATCCGCCGCGCCCGGAAGTTGCCCGAGCGATCGCCTCGCTGGCCTCTGCCGACCCCCAGATCCCGCAATGGTGGCAGCGTGCTCGCCACTTGGCGCTCTATCTGGGTGTCGAACGGATCCCCGACATCCTGGCGGTGATGGTGCATCCTCCGGAGATCCCGGAGGGCCGTCCGCAGATACCGGCCTGGGCCTGGATCCCACGCCTCCAGGTGGCCGCTGCCCTGACCATTGCGCGAATGGACGCCAATTGGGACGATCGTTCGCCCCGACGCACGGCCCTAGGCGAACTGATCCGAGGACCGCTCGACTGGACCATCACAGCCGCGATCTTGGCCCTCGATGGGATTGCTCACACCACCCCAGCGGCTGCCCCCGACGTCGCTGTCTGGTTCGAAGAACTCTATCGACGGACTCCAAGGGTCGGCCACTGGGATCACCTCAACGCGCTGTTCTGGCACTGGCCAGGCCTGCCCGGACTCGATCCGATCGAACGGGCCGAGATCGAACGACTTCGCGACGCGTTTTTCGAGTCTGACGGACCCGACGAGATACCCTGACTGATCGATTACTCAAGCCTTAGCGGATCGGAGCGAGCCGATCCCGATGGTCGGCAACGGGAGTGAACCGGCGACAGGGTGACCGGATTGGTTCGCTCAAGCCTGCAAGGAGGCCGATCTCATGGCGAGGACACGACAACCTGGGATCCCGATCTACGATACGACTTTCAAGGAGGTCGTCTCCCACTTTCAACGCGAGCATTTCGAGGCGCTGCAGATCAACTGTCCGGGACCATTGGAGCCGCTCGACGTCGACCTCTCATCGATCATTTCGGTCAGCGCCGACAAGCTGGTCAAGGTCGTCGGGCCGGACGAGGAGATCATCCACCTGGAGTTCCAGTCTTCAGTCGATACCGAGATGCCGGAGAAGCTGCTGGTCTATGCGGTGTTGGCGGCCCGGCGGTACCGAATCGAGCGGGTCCGTTCGATCCTGATCCTTCTGCGTCCCAAGGCCGATCGGGCCGACTTGAACGGGCAGATCGTTTGGGATCACAGCGAGTGCCCGGGCTATCTCCAATTCAGCTATCGGGTCATTCGGCTCTACGAGATCCCCGTGGATCGATTACTGGAAGGCCCGCTGGAGTGCCTAAGCCTCTGCCTGCTGGCAAACGTACCCGACGGCGAGCACCTAGCGACCCTAGAGAAGATGAGAGCTCGTCTTGAAACGGAAACGACGCCCCAGAAAATGGCGGAGGTCCTGGGGCACGCCGTCTGCCTGCTGGGACTCTCCGAGGACGAGTCGCTGATTCAGACCCTTTGCCGGGAGATCGCCGGGATGATCGACTTGCGAGACTCGAAGACGGTCCAGGATTTCATTAATGAAGGACTTGCCCGGGGCCGTGTCGAAGGCCTGGCCGAAGGTCGCACCGAAGGCCTGGCTGAAGGTCGCACCGAGGGCCTGGTTGAAGGGCGCACCGAGGGGCAATTGAGTTCGTTGAAAACGACGTTGCTGGATTTGGGCACGACCCGCTTCGGTGCCCCGGAGGCGTCGGCGCGTCATGCGATCGACGAATGTCTGGTGGCCGATCGGTTGCGGGGTGCCGTTCAAGCAGTCCTGACGGCGACGTCTTGGGATGAGTTGGTCAGTCAACTCACGAAGGTCGAATGATGTCGGAGCCTTGGAGTGGCCTTCGCACATACTTGAGTCAAGGCGCTTCGGTCGCAACGCGTTGGACGGGCGTGAGAACGACGTCGAGCAGTTCTCGACGCGCATAATGTCCGGTCACGTCGAGATTCATCGCCTCGCGGTCGACGGCGGCCAGATCGATCTCGGCGGTCAGGACGGACTCCTCGTCGAAGACGGGTCCAGCAACATACATACCGTCGGGCCCGATGATCGCGCTGCCACCGCGCATCACGAGCGTCTCGGGTGCTTGGGCCAGTTCATCAGGTAGGGCCAGCTCCTTAGGTAGGTCCCCGGCTCGTTGGATCAGACCACAGGCCAGCACGAAACAGCGCCCTTCGAAGGCGTAATGTCGGCTGGCCACCTGATGCATCTCATGGACGGTCGGCCAGACGGCCACGTGAATGTCTTCACCAGAATCGTGCATGACCTGTCGGGGCAGCGGCATCCAGTGCTCCCAACAGATCAGTGCGGAGACGCGACCGACGGGTGTCTCGACCGACCGAAGACCTGCCGAATCGCCGTGGCCCCAAACCAACCGCTCAGTGTAAGTGGGAACGAGCTTGCGGTGGTGATTGAGCAAGCGCCCATCTGGCCCGAAGGTTAGTAAGCTGTTGTAGAGCGTGCCGTTGCCGGGTCCTCGATCAACCCGTTCGTTGACCCCAACGATCAACACAACGCGATGCTCGCGGGCCAGGTCGCCCAACGAGGCCGTCGCCGGGCCAGGCACCGTCACACTATTGCGCCTGAGGCGGGCGAAGACCTCCTTGGTCGGCTCATGGTTCCAGAATCCCATCTCAGGACAGTGATCGAGCCAAACCGGGTAGCCCGGTAAGAACGTCTCGCCGCAGGCGACGATGCGGGCGCCCTGAGCAGCCGCCTCGGCCACCCCGCTCCGAAGGATCTCCAGAGCAGCGGGGAGGTCGTAATACGGATCGACGCGCGACTGGACGACTGCAACGACGATGGGCTGGCGGATCGGTTCGGGCATCGCCTCAATGCTCCCAAGGGAACGACTCGCCCCGGGGATTGTGCTTGGGACGGTCCGGAAAGATGTTCAAAAATTGATCGATGAGGTTAGTTAAATAGGGCCAGCAATTCGGTCTGTTCGGCTCGTTGAGCGTGTTCGTGGAGGGCGTCGGGCTCGGTGATCTGAGCCTGCTCGTAGGCTTGAGCCGCCTGCCACATCGCCCGGGCACCGGCCTCGGGACCGTCGGGGTGATCGAGGATGTTCGAGCCGGCCAGCGGCGCGAAGGCGAAGCCCCATTTGGGGTGTTGGAAGGCGGCCATATTCGGTCCGAGGTTCTTGGCGCCTAGGCCACCGGCGGTCACCGGCACGGTGTCGGACATCGGTGCAGGAGTCTCGTCGGTGGTTGCCATCTCATCCCAGAACGTTCCAGCGAGCATGCGGAGCAGGCTGGGGTCGAGGCTGTTGACGTGGCAGTCGGACTGAGCCATCACACCGATCTGGAAGTAGTCGGCGCCACAGAGGCGAACCAGCTTGGCGATCACGCGCGCATCGATCCTCCGAGGGCCGGTCGTCAGCGCCGCGAGGCCGCCGCAATGGGCATACAAGGGCACATCGAGGTCGCGGCACTCGGCCAGGATCGCGAGGGCGGCTGGGTTGTTGCCCATGATGATGTTAAACATGAGCCCGGTGGCCCCCCAATCGACGGCGTGCTTCGCCGTTTCCAGCAGTCGATCGCTACGGACTGGCAATTGGGGGCAGTAGATCGTCTTGCGGCCAGTCTGCTCCTGAACCCGCGTCAAAGCCTTCGAGACGGCGCGGACCTTCGGTTCGAGTGGGCAATAGGTCGGGTTGAGCATCTTCTCGTCGTCCTTCATGAGGACGCAACCGCCGAGGGCGGCCTGGGCGGCCTTGTTGGCGACCTCCTCAACGCTCAGTCCGCTGCACGGTTTCATAATCGTGCCCAGCAAGGGTTGATCTGCGGCCAGATCGACATATTCTCGGGAACGGTGAATGCCCCACTTTGGGCCGGGGAACCGTTTCTGCAAGGCGCTGGGCAGTTGGAAGTCGAGGAAGGCCACCTCGGTGTAGTAGACGAACTCTAGGATCGGTCCGCCAACGGAGATCATCTGGAGCTGGTAGAAGGGGTCGGCCTCGTCCATGTCGAGGTTCCCCAAGGGAGCACGGATCGAGATGATCCCGTCGTGATCGTTGTAGAAGGCGATCCGGGTCGGCTCAGCGCGGGCGGTCTTGAACAGTTCGGTGGGCGTCCCGCCACCGATCCAGCGACCGGTCGTCTCCTCCTCCGCGATCTTGCGGGTGATCGCCTCCAGGTCGCCGTCGGTCTTGACGTAGTAGGTCAGGTCGATCCCCTCAGACGGGGCGATGGTCGTCGGATAGGTTTTGACGTCGATTGGCTCTCGACCGCGAACCTCGATCGGCAGATAGTCGTGGGGAGTGGACATCGCGCATTGGACTCCGTTGCGGGGCTCAAGGGAAAGGTATGCACGGACGGGACGAGTGTTTTACGATCAGGTCAATGTGTTTATCGATAAATGAGATTTGGCCGTAGTCAGCCAGAATCGACTTGAGGACAGATAACTTATAGGCTTGTGTGGTTCGATTCGGAGACGTGGCCGTCGACGGCTGGATCACCTCCTTGGAGTCGTGGGATCAGCCAAGCGATGAGGTCTTGAGCGTAGCGCGTCGGGTCGGGCTCGAACTCAAGGGTGTGCTGGGCTTCGGGATATTCGAGGACGGTCTTGTCAGTCGCTGGGAACGCCTTGAAGAATGCCCGGGTTTTGTCGTTGGCGATGATCCGGTCACGGCCGGCCAGTTGGAGCAGACTCGGACACCGGATGGACGGGGCGGCGAGCCGGACGCGGACGTCGAGTCGGACGCTGGTGCTCAACAGACGCGCCGTCGCCTCGCGCAATGCCAACTGATCCTCCGCGATGAACCGGCGACGCTCAAGGACCTCGGTGAACAGCTCCGGGTCGTTCAGCGGGATCGGAAAGCGTTTGCGAGGGCGGACCATCCGGGCGAGACCGATTCGGAGTCGCGTTCCCAGGGGGGGACTGATTTGCGCGAACAGCCCGGGAGTGATCAAGGCCAGGGCCGAGACGGGTCGCCGTGAGTCGGCAGCCAGCAGGACCGCCAACTTCCCGCCCCAACTGATTCCAACCACCGCGAGCGGGACGCGTTGGTCCGCTCGATCGTCATGGGTAGAGGCGAGCACTTGTCGGAGGTCGCGGACCAGCCGCGTCGTCCCGGTCGTGTCCCCTCGCGCGACCGTATTGCGGCCCGAACCCCGCCGGTCCGGGAAGACAGCCTCGAACCCCGACATCGCCAAACGCTGACCCAGGCCATCATACCAGCCGGCGTGGCTCTGGATCCCATGGATCAACAGGATCCGGCCCCGGGTCGTCTGACCTTCAGGGACGGGCCAACGCCGAACGGCCAGCCGATATCCATCGGATGCTTCGACGATCTGGTCCTCAGCACCCTCGGGGGGCGCGAGGTTAGCCGAAGGTCTGGAGGCAACGTCATCGAGTATGGGGGACGGGTCAGTCATAACACACCTCGCGACGTGTGACGGTGAGCGCTTCGAGCTTGGCGGGATCAACGGTCACGCCGAGACCAGGGCCGGTCAACGGCAGAGCTTTGCCTCCGAGACCGAAGGTAACATCCTCCCGGATGAGGTTGGCCCGCAGGACATGGCGGTCGTACGAGCCTTCCAGGTAGCGGATCCCGCGAACCCGGCTAGCCAGTTGGCGTCCGGCGGCCGAGAGCAAACCGGTCTCGCCGGGATGACAGCCGAGTTGGACGCCCATGCCTGAACGTTGCGCCAACGCGATGAGTTGGAGGCTGGGGATCAAGCCACCACATTTGGAGAGGCGGATATTGAAGAAGTCACAGGTGCCCTGCGCGATCGCCGACTCGGCATCCTGCTGGCTGCAAAGCGACTCATCGAGCATGATCGGGACACCGAGGCGACCGCGACGCAATTCGGCCAAGGCCCCCACATCCGCGTCGGGTACCGGTTGTTCCAGGACCGAGGGACGAGCTGGCAGGAGCGGCTCCAGCTTTTCGGAGAGTTGCTCGGGGGGCCAGGCCTCATTGGCATCGAGCCGGATATCCACCCGACGACCGAGGATCTGACGCAGATCGCGGATCCGTTTCGGGTCATTTTGTCCGTCGACGCCGACCTTCACTTTAACGTGGCGGAAGCGATAGATCCGGTGTTTCCAGGCGGCGATCCGCTCGCGCCGAGCCGAGGCCGAGGTGATTGCTCCGCTGTAGCGGACCGGTCGTGTGGAATGGCGGAACCGGATTCCGGGCGCGTCGACGGCCGTTAGTATTTGGCCCATCGGGACGCCCAGCCGTCGGGTCACTGCGTCGAGCACTGCCAGTTCCAGACCGCATCGTGCCGCGTTACCAAAGCGACGGCGAGGGTCCGCCTCGGTCTCGCTGAGTCGGAGCTGTTGCAGACGGGTCACGACGGTGGTCAGGTCGTCGAGTTCGTCCAGCTTGGAGGCCCAGTCGTCTCGCTCGAGGGTTTGGAACGTGGATTCGATTGTCTCACCGGTTACGTAGATCCGCGGGACGCCCTCGCCGTAGCCGACGGAACCGTCGTCCAGTTCGACGCGGACGATGAGGTTGTCGCTGCGGTCCCGTCGATGCGAGGCGTGTGTGATTGCTTGCCGAAGCGGGACGGCGATGTGGATCAAGTTGATCTGTCGCAGGCGAACGGCCATGGTGGTTGCGGCTCCTTGCTCCTCCGTGCTGGGACCGCTCGCGAAGGGGGCGTAGCCAATCGAATCGGTTCGTCGAGCCCGTGGAACGAGTCGAGGCACCCGGATCGTTCGACGATCGCTCGGGACGCGTCGGCGTCTCGACCACGATCGATTGTAGCGGGCCCATCGAGCCGAATCCTAGCCGATCCAACACGGAGATCGCATTCGAGATCGGCCAATGGGCTGACCTCCAACCGGCAGATATCGAGAGAATGGCGGGGGAATCGGCAGTTCGTTTCAAGAGCGGGCCGGCTCCCTGGCGATCAGAGGGTACAGATCCGGAGATCGGCACGAGCCTTGTAGGGCGTCAAGTTGTGGCATTCGGCCCAATTGCTCCAGTCCTGAAAGTCGGAAAAGTCTCACTTGCAATCGGTCTCCGGCCGATGTTTGGAACAGGACCGGGTGGTTTCGGATCCCCATCGGGAGGGGTCGAACCGCCGCGATGATCGAGGACCTCAGTGGCGAATCGAGTCCGGCCGTCGAGCGGCCGGCGGGTGCGGAGGATCGCCCCGGATTCGGCGACTGACCAGGAAGGAAAGGTCTGACATGAACGCAACCGCGCCCCAACGGGGCCCGAGCGCTCCGCGCCGGATTCGCGGCCTGGTGTTGGGAGGTCTGATCGTCGCCGTGACCTCCAGCGTCATCGGCTGCGGCGTCCCCTACGTCTTTCGCGACATCGCTCCGCTTCACGTGACCGGATGGTCGTTCCCTTACCCGATCTTCGCGACCCAGTCGCAACGGCTCGAGGAAGATCTGGCGCTTGAGGAATACGACCGGGTTCCCGTTTTCGACCGGGTCGTCGGTGAGATCGAACCGCCGCCCTGTGCCGATCCGCCTACCGAGGCCGAAGTCTATCGTGCCCTCCCGCGGTTCCGGCACGGTGTCCCGTTCATCTATGAAGTGCATCGCAACAACGTTCAGATCGTCGTCGAACCTTACGCCCAAGAAGTCGGCACCTGCAAGGTCTACCCGTTGGTCGGCGTCTGCAAGTTGGTCACATGTATATACAAGTGTACGATTTACTTCGACGAATCATACTTTTCGGACTTTCCGATCCCGTTCAACCACGTCGACAACCGCGTCGAGGTCATCTACATCGACAAGAGCTACCTGGAACGATGCGCCGGTCCCTCCACATCACTCATGGGCCGTTGATCGATCGGATATCCTCCGGATTCGACACGATCCCGGTCCTCCCGCTTGTCAAGCGATAGTCCTCCAACAAGACCCAGGTCGTCGGCCACCTCGGGAGAGGCTGATGATCGGGGTCTTTTTCGTTGTTTGACAAGAACGACAACAGATTTCCAATTTTTCAAGTGTTGTTATCGAGCTTCTCGGTCAGGTAGGGATTTCGTCGGATTCCAGACGCCGGATCGCTGACTGTTGCGGGTTGTCGAACGCGTCCCGTACACTCATCGGGAACAGCCGATTCGGCGATGCTGAGCATCGAGAGACGCCCCGATGAGCAACGAGGGACCACAATGGATATGCAGTTGGCCGGTAAGTGTGCTTTGGTGACCGGTTCAACAGCCGGGATCGGCAAGGCGATCGCGAGAGCGTTGGCGTGGGAGCAAGCAACGGTTCTCATCAATGGTCGCAAGCCCGAGACCGTCGCCGCCACGGTCGAGCAGCTTCGGTCAGAGGGGGGCGAGGTCCACGGCGTCCCCGGTTGTCTGGAGACCGCCCAAGGATGCGCCACGGTCATCCGCGAGGCCGAATCGATCGCCCCGATCGAGATCCTGGTCAACAACGTGGGGATCTTCGAACCGAAGCCGTTCGAGGAGATCCCTGATGAGGACTGGCAACGGTTCTTCGACATCAATGTGATGTCGGGCGTCCGCTGTGCGCGTGCCGTGATGGGGGGAATGCGCGAACGCGGTTGGGGACGAATCCTGTTTCTCTCCAGCGAGTCGGGCATCAACATCCCATCGGAGATGGTGCATTACGGGATGACGAAGACGGCCCAGTTGGCGATCGCTCGGGGGCTGGCGAAGGTCCTTGCTGGGACTGGTGTGACAGTCAACAGTCTGCTGCCCGGCCCGACTTGGACCGAGGGCGTGGCCACGTTTGTCGAGCAGATCGCCGCTCAACGTGGACGGAGCGTCGAGCAAATGAAAGCCGACTTCGTGGCGACGGCCCGACCCAGCTCGCTGATCGGTCGGTTCGCGACCGTCGAAGAGGTCGCGGCCCATGCAGTTTATCTCTGTTCGCCGCATGCATCGGCCACCACAGGCGCCGCCCACCGGGTCGAAGGGGGCATCGTCGACGCTTGTTTCTGAGTGCTGATGCGCTCGGAACAAAGCCTTTTCTTTTACAGCAATCGACCTCCCCAAGACCTTGAACTTGGCTGCAATTGTCCCAGTGATTCGCGTCCAAAAATCAAGGGTTGACCTCATGGTTCGATTAGGTCGTAAAGTATGTGAATTTATTTAAATTCAAATCAATGCTTCCGAGGGTTGTGACGAAATTCATGTTTCATGGATTATGAAAATGAGGCAAGCGTCGAGCCGGTGCTTTGTGCGATTCAATGGGTTCTTGCTTGGGGCTTGTCTTCAAACGATCGGCCCTTAGCTAGGCAGACTGAGAGACGTATTAGCGACTTGCCTCCGCGGTCCGCACGATGGGACGTTGATCAATCGCATCAACGAACAGCAGGTTCGGATTGGAAATGCAAGCATGGTCTAGACGTCAACTCGACGGAAGTGGGAAGATGGTACAGGATTGTTCTTGTTTAGTGGCATTCGGTGAGGTGGTCGCGCGTGTCGACGGAAACGAACGTCAGGCCTTGGTCAGCCACAGGATAACCCATTCCCACTTCGTCCACAGTCGAGAAGTGAGCCTGTTAGGAGCAGAGCGTCATGCGATTAGGAGCACTACAGCGACTATTGGGGCTAGGCCTGGTGATCGTGGGGATCCACGGAGGTCTGGTTTTCGGTGATACACCTGAGCCTGTGGAAGATCCCCTCGACCCGATCCCTGGACGCGAACCCGCGCCACTGGATCGTGTTCCCGGCAAAGAAGTGTCGTTGGAGGGGGATCGTTCCGCTTCGCCGACGGCCAATCCGATCGTGCCATATCAGACGCTTGTGATTGACGGGAATGGGGGATCGGCCGACGGATTCCTGTATCGCGGAGCCATTCTCCCCATCGGGGGTGAGGTCGATGCGATGTCGGCGGGCAATGCACCGTTGGTTCGCGAGTTGCTTGAAAACAACAGCGCGTTATTTTTTTCCATCGACAATGACCTGCCCAATCTGGTCGATGGTGGACTTGGTTCGGGAGTCATTTACGGTCGAGGGGCCGATGTCACTGATGCGATCACGATCGGCCTGGACCCCGGGTCTGTTCAGAACATGAATCCGCGGGTGCCCCCTGAGGAACTCGATCCAGCCCCCAACGTCGATGCCATCGATCTGTTTGGGCCCGATCTCGTATCTAATGCGGAGTTCTTCTCGATCGAGGGGGATGTGGACGGGACGGCGGTTTATCAATTCGACGCACAGGCCGGGACCACGTCCCGGTTTCTCTCGAGGGTCGAGATCGCCAACGCCATCGGTCTGACGCCGTCGGCGGTCGTCGACATCGATGCCATGGTTTTCTCGCTGGAGGCTCGAACTCTGATCTTCAGCTTGGACGAGGACCCGGACCTGGGTCTGACAGGCGGCGAGATCTATGTGTGGAACATCGACGACGCGACGACGGGGGCTGCTCGGTTCTTGAACTTCGGGGGGATCGTCTGGGACTCGAGTTTCGAGATCCGCCCTGAGATCGCTGCGTTGTTGGGCGTCGATTCAGGCCGGGTCAGCGGGAACATCAACGCGTTATCGATCGCCTCGATCCCGGAACCGTCTTCACTCTTATTGTTGGTCCTCGGTGGTTCGGGACTCGTCGTCCGATGGTTGGGTCATCGACGGCGTGGTCGTTGACTGGTCGGGATCCGGGAAGACCTGGAGGGTCCGGACCAGCCGGAACCCGGTCCCGTTGTCTCGGCGATCAGCACGGTCCCAATAGCGGGCTCCCGAACGGGCGTGGGCGGCGTTCGAATCGAAGTCGCCCCCCCGACTGATCGGAAAGAAACGCGATCCAGGGATCCGAGGCCGATCGACTTGAGGAGTTCGCGTATAGCTCGAAGAGGCGTGGGTGTGACAAAGTTCGCGAACGTTGCCCAGAATGTCGAACAGCCCGAGCGGGTTGGGTTGTCTCTGGCCGACTCGATCGGCCGACCCGCCGCGGCCCTGAAGTGCAAACGCATGCAGACGCGCTGGGGATGTTCCATAGAACCGTGACGTCGACGTCCCGGCACGACAGGCATATTCCCACTCGGCCTCTGTTGGCAAGCGATAGCCGGTCTTGTTGAGACTGTCTGCTTCCAAAACCGTCCCCGGTTCGAGTGTCTCGGGATCGGGATAGCACCATTGATCTTCCGGGATCCCTGCGCGTCGGCTCAACCAGTTGCAATATTTGGCGGCCGTCCACCAGTCGACCTGGGAAGCCGCAACGTCCCCATCGTGATTGGCCAAGGTGCTTTGGAGGCTGGCCCGGATTTTGGGGTCGAGCTGAACGTCGGGATCGTTGACAAACGGGCGGATGTCGGAGACACGCACCTCGGTCGTCGCGATCGCGAAGCTCCGAGGAATCCGCCTCAGCTTTTGCGGGCGTTCGGCGTCGAGGATCAATTGATCGAGACCACGACGGTCCGGATCCGATTGGTCGTTGGTGCCCATCAGGAATTCGACCGGTCCTCGGACGATCGCGAAGCTCCGGAGTTCGAAGTCGATGAGCACGGCACGTTGATCGGGATCGGCCTTATCGGCGGTGTCTTTGTGCCCTGAAAAGGCCTCGGCCAAGTCACGACGGATCGATCGGAGGTCGTCGGCCCGCCTCCAAGCGACCCGGAATAGCCAGTCGATGGCGCTGAAGAGGCCGGGATCAGACGTATGCCGGTATGTCTCCAGTAACCGGGTTTCGAGGTCCTGACGCTCGACTGCGTCCCAAGCCTGTTCGGGATAGCTTCCCAGGGCCAAGAGGGCCGTTGTAAGTCGCGAGGGATCTCCGTCCACACCCTCCATGTCGAGCAAGTCGAGCCAGACGGTGATCGGGACGTCATGGCTCGGGGCGTCCAGCAGGATCTCGGTCCGTACACCGGGGTCGACGGTCGTGCCCAACCAAGGGGCAAGGACGTCGAGCCGACCCAGCCGAAGCAAGGCCAGCCCGATCCGCCCTTGGCGGCGGTCGGCATCAATGTCGGCACGGGGACCCGAGTTATGGTCGTTCGGCGCCGGCTGACCGAGCATCGCGATGAGTTGGTCGGCACAGATATGTTGGATCGTCAGGTCTTCCAAACGCGCGAAGATCTGCGTGAACTCGGTCGGGGTCGCGTCCGGGATGAGCCGGGCCAGATTCTCAGCGCGACTCGGTCCCTCGTCAGCCTCGGCGTAATCGAGCAGCATCGCCATGATCGTTTCGCGCCGCTCGTCGAGGGCCGATTCGGCTCGGAGCGTTTCTAGCGGAGATTGCAAGGCGGCCCGGGCCGGCTCGAAGACCGTGACCCAATCGCCGATCAGCAGGGGGTTGGTCTGAGCCAGTCGGCGGGCGATTGCCGGACCGAAGCGGACCAGTTGCCGATGTGACGGGTCCAACTGAGCCAGGAAGCCCAAGGCACGGAAGGCGGACGAGGTCAGACCATCGTTCGGTGGATCTGTCGGGGATGACTCCAACGGGCCGACCAGCCTCTCGATGGCACGTTCACGCACCTCGGTCCGGACTCCAGACTGCTCGAGGCTGGCGATCTCTCGGTTCGCCATGACGATCGCCTCACCGATGGCGTCGGCAGGCGTCTCAGGTCGGACGATCTGCGCGATCAGCCGTTCGATCTGGTCCGGCCGGATCCTCAGAAGGGACAGCGAGGCGGCCAAGGGACCCAGGTCGTCGGTGTCCGAGGCGGCGATCGCGTCAAGCGAGTCGACGACCAGCCGGCGTTGATCGAGCGGGAAGGTTTCCAGTGCGGGTCGAAGGGATCGCCGATCGGCGAACCGGATCAACTCGACCCGGCCTAGAGCGGCTTGTGCGTATTCGGCGCGCTCGATGGAGTCCCGAACCAACAGCGTGGTGAGGAACCCAAGGGTCACAACGCTAGCCACCGACGCGGCGATGACGGCCGAGCGATGGTTCTTGATCCAGCGTAGGGCTCGCCAGGTCCAGGGCTCGGTCCAAGCTGTAACGGGCTCTCCGGCCAGCCAGAATCGGACGTCGTCGGCCAACGCGAGGGCGTTGGGATACCGATTCGAGCGGTTTCGCGCCATGGCCTTGAGACAGATTGCCTCTAAGGGCCGGGGCACCTGGGATCGGATCGAGCGGGGCGATGGGACGTTACCCTCCAGGACTTGGGCGAGTACCTCATGGCGGGTCGATCCCGTCCAGGGGACACGACCTGTCAAGATAAGAAAGAGGGTTGCGCCCAAGCTGTAGATGTCGCTGGCGATGCCCACACGCTCGTGATCGCGCTCGGCTTGCTCGGGGCTCATGAATCGCGGAGTACCCAGCCAATCGTCGGGATGGGTCAGTTCGACCTCGTCGGTCGGATCGGATTGTTCTTGCTCCGGCCGATCGCGATCATCCGGACTCAAATCGGGTTGGCCGACCAACTTGGCCAGACCCCAATCCAGGACGAGCGTCTCGCCGAACGGACCGAGCATGATGTTCTCGGGCTTGATGTCGCGGTGGACCACACCACGATCGTGGGCGAAAGCGATCGTTTCGCAAACGTTGAGGAACGAATTCAGGAGTCGACGGAACTCCAGATTGTGTACGGCTGGTTCATCACCATGGTGGTCCTGCAAAGGCTGATGGAAGTGCTTGATCGCATCGACGAGCGTCTGTCCTTCGATGAACCGCATGGCATAAAACGGGCCGCCTTCAGCATCCCGTCCCATGGCGTAGATCGGGACGATGCCGGGGTGCTGGAGCCTTGCAGTGATCCGGGCCTCGTTGAGAAACCGACGTTGGCAGATCGGATCGTCGACGAACTGGCCGCGCATCTGCTTGAGGGCGACGAGTCGGTCGAATTGATGGTCGTGCCCGCGCCAAATGACGCCTAATCCGCCCTTGTTGTGATATCGTTGGAATGAGAATCGGTCGATTGGGAAGTCGTTGGCCGTTTCCGAGCCCATGGAGACGCCGAGATCCAGGCCGATCCGTTGCGTCGATGATTCGATTTTGGGCGGTCGGGTTCTCTGTTCGGCGGTCGATTGATCATCGATGGCCTGGAAGACGTTTCGGACCGCGTCGGCCAGCTTGGGGAGGGCGTCGAGATAGTGTTGGAGCGAGTCGGGCAGATGATGGATCCGTCGGTAGGCTCGATCGAGGACGATTAGCTCGTGGAGTAATTGTGGCGGAAAGGACTCGTGCGGCTCAACAACGTAGTCGCGGAGATCCGGGGGCGTCTGCCGCTTCCACGCCGCCTCGAACGCGTCGCAGATCTTGTCGAACCGACTGGACTGGACCGATCCCAATGTCTTGCTGAGATCGCGTGAGGATGATGGGGATTGGTCCGAGGAACCATCCGGATCCAGCCCATTCATTGACATGGATCGGGCTCCCGAGACCAGATGGCGCGGATCCTCCGCAGCTTGCGTTCGACGGTTTGCTCGATGACGTCGAGTTTGCCGGCGATTTCGCGGTTGGTGTAGCCCTCCATCTTCCAACGCGCGATCGAGATGAGCGTGGGATCATTCAGCCGCTCGTAGAGCAACCGACATTGATCAACCAAAAGGGCGACGATCTCGGGGCTGGGCTCCTCGTCGGGCACGGTGTTCCAGTAGAGATCGCCATCAGCCTCCACATCGCTCTCGTCGATCAGACCGAACAGCAACTCGGGTCGGCGTCGGGTCCGTTCGGCCTGGCTGATCGCCTTCCGCGCAGTGATCGTGAAGAGCAGCCGCCAGAGGTTCTTGCGATCGTCCAGTTCGGCGAAACGGCCCTGCTCGGCGCGGCGATAGAAGCTGTCAAACGCGCTCAGAGCGACATCCTCGGCGTCGTTGACGCCTCGCTCTCCAAGGGCATTGGTCAACTTCGCCCGCGCCAGTCCAACCAGACGTCGGTAATAGCGCTCCCAGAGGGCTCCCGCGGCACCGCGATCCCCCTGCTTCAAGTCCCGAAGATGCACCGTCACCGAGCCGGTCGACGTCATGGAAGGGTCCTCGATTCTTCGGACGATCTCGGGAGCCCGAGCGAAGGCAGAGCGCTCGATCCCTTCGACTCTATCAAACCACGGATCGAACCACAGGACGGGTTGAACCCCTGGTGGACACTTGGATCCCGTGAACCAGCCTTGCGCGATCCCGTTGCACGGCTTCGAAAGAGAAGGCCCGATTCGGCACCACACTCGATGTCTTCGACAACGAGATTCTCCCTCGAGTTCGAAAAAGCGCGCTGGGTTGAGCGGCCCTCAGAGGGATCTCCTGGACAGAGTGACCTGACCTCGACTGAGAGGTGTCGTTCCGAGCGATAGTCCGGATGGAACCCTCGAGGCGGGATACGTACAGAGTTCAGACCCCTCCTTGTGATGCGACGGCTAAGGAGATCGGTGATGGGTTCATCGACCAAGTCCAAGACCAAATCGGGGATCGTCTCCTGGGATCACTCGATTCGGATCGACGGCACGCCGCGAGGCGATCTCGCCCCGGTCTACACCAAGATCGTCGGTCAATTGCTCAACACGATTGGGAAGCAGGATTCGGGCTGGTTGGTCTTGGACGCGATACGAGGCTCGGGTCGAACCTTGACTATCCGCGCCACCACACCGCTCCTGGAATCGATCGAGAGTAATCCCGGCAACGCGCACCCTTACAAGCCTGGGAAAACCCATTGCGCCAAAGCCGCTGACAGCGAACTCGAGTTCGTGCCGGCACCCTGGATCGACTCGACCAAACTCGACCCGACCGGCCAGTACCGATCCGACGACGTTCTGGTTCACGAACTGGTCCACGAAGCACGCCAGATGCGCGGGGTCTTCTGTAAAAGGCGTATGCGGGACGGTTGGGACAACACCGAAGAGTTCCTTGCGATTCTGATCGCCAACATTTACCGATCAGAGAAAGACGCATCGAACAAGCTTCGGGCCGACCACCAACCAGTCTGGAAGACGCTCACCATGAGCGATTACGACTTCTGGATGCGGTACGCACAGGAAATTTATTCGCTAAAGAACGACATGAATCGTCTCTTCACAGGCTTGTCCCAGGTCCGTTCGGAGTGGAACCCGATTCGTGTCGAAGTCGAGCAGACCCGCGCCATGCTCGGGAAGTGACATCGGTTCTTCGAGCCTCCATGGTACCATCGGATCAGAGCCTTCCCGCGATAGGGACGGGTCGATGCTGGAGAGCCTTCAACGGTTCATTGAGCAGGCAACTCAAAGGTCGTCCGCCCGACAGGTGGATAAGCGATCGACGAATTCTGATCTCCGAGCAATAGGTTCAGGGAGGTCGACCAGACACAGCCAGAACAACGAGGATCGACCGTTGGACCATCGAGTCGGTGTCATAAGCCAAGGTGGGCTTGGGTGGACGAATCGTGAGGGGCGGGTCCCGCAGCGAAAATCCAGCCAGACAGATTGACCTCGGTCCTCGTGCCTTTTCGAGAACGTCGCGTCGATGGTAGGATTGCACCTGTTCAGTGAAGCTTCGCTCGCGTTTGGGCTGATTCATGCTAGAATCAATCACGAGTGGGTCGACGAACTGCCTGGCAATCAACACCACGAGTCATTTCGTGAAACCTGATACTAAGAGACCGATCCAGTTGGGTCAGGTGGGATGCGTATGTCAACCACAGAGGATCTTGGTCAGGGGCCGTCGGCTCAGTCGCGGACCGATGTCACACACGAGCAGTATGTGGGGTTTCGCCTCGACGACACCAACTATGCGATCCCGATCCTTCAAATTCGCGAAATCGTTATGATGCACCCGGTTACACCGCTTCCCAACGTCCCTGACTTCGTTGAAGGGCTAATCAATCTGCGAGGAACAGTGATCCCATTGATTAACCTGAGACGACGGTTTGGGCTGTCATCCCGGATGGACGACGAAGAAACCCGAACCATCGTTCTGGCGATCGGTGACCAAACGGTCGGCTGCATCGTCGATTACGTCACGAAAGTACTCAAAATCTCTTCCGATCAACGCCGATCCACACCGATCTCGATCCACATCGGGATCCGCCGATTCATCTCAGGACTGGCGCAACTTGATAAACAACTCATGATCCTGCTTGACTTAAGCCACCTCCTCGATGACGACGATCTGACGATCGATTCTCTGACTGGGGACTCGAGCGTCGGTCCAACCCGAATCGAATCGTGAATGCGTCCCGGCTTGGGAAGAAAAAAGTGAGATATGACCATGGCTTCAAATCACAACGATCCGCGTTCGGACTCGACTCGTGAAGAGGGACGACGTCTTGTCGACGCAGACGGATCGACCACGGATCCGACTCACACAACCGAACCCAGCCTTGATGCAGTACCCAAGCCACGACGTCGCAAATCGAAGCCTTCGCCGGTCGCCTCGACCTCCTCGTCCCTCAATCGGACTCGGCCCATGGACACTTTCTCATCGGCAGAACCTCAAGAGCCGCTTGCAATCGCTGAAGAGGCCCAGGTTCAGCTTGCAGAGGCTGACCGAAACACACAGGCGATCGTCAATGCGCTGAGGGCGATCGTCTCGGCCACCTCCGTCGAAACCGTCATTCAAGAAACTCTAGACACGATCCGTTCCGCATTTGATTGGATCTACGGCTCCTACTGGCGAATCGATGCGGAACAAGAACGACTCGTCTTCGATCGCGAATCGGGAAATGTCGATGCCGAGTTCCGCGAACTGACACGATCGGCGAGCTTTCGGAGGGGTGAAGGACTTAATGGACGGGTCTGGCGACGCGGCGAAGCGGTCTATATCAAAGATCTCGGCGACCTTCGTGACTGCTGTCGAGCGCCGGTGGCTCGACGTGCGGGAATCCAGGCAGCAGTTTGTCTCCCGATCACCAAGCATGACCAGCTGATCGGGACCATGGACTTTTTCTCAGAGGGCGAGCGGACGATCAGTGAGATGCGGCTTAGCGTGCTCGAGACGATCGCGCAGACTGCCTCCGACAAGATCGCGATCCTTGATGAACAAGCCGAACTGTGCCGCATTCAAGCGATGGTGGAAAATGCTTCTATTAATGTGATGTATGTTGATAATTCCGGAGCAATTCGCTATCTCAATCGCTCTGCGACGCATTCGATGACCTCGCTCCGCGACCATCTCTCGGTCGTGAACGGTCGACTCCTCGGTCAGCCAGTAGAGGTCTTTTATAGCGATCCGGCGGGAGGAGATTGTGCCTTCACGTCGAGAGAACGACTGCCGCGCGGAGGGGTCGTACGTCTCGGGCCGGAAATCCTCGACGTGAGAATTAGTCCGATCAGCGATCGGCAAGGAAACTTTATTGGAGCGATGCTGAGCTGGGAAACGATTACCACCCGGTATGAGTCGGATCAAAGAGAGGCCGAATTAGTAGCTAACACGAGTGCGGTGAACCAGGTCCTCATTGCACTGAGCAAAGCGGTCACGCCTCACGAAATCGTTCACTCCGCTTTAGAGGTCGTCGCCAACGTTTTCGGTTGGGCCTACGGTTCCTACTGGCAAGTCGACGAAGAGATCCATAGTCTGGTCTTCGTGCAGGAGACCGGGCAAGTCGATGAAGAATTCCAAAGTGTCACTCGTTCAGCTCAGTTTCGTGAGGGTGAAGGCCTCAATGGCCGCGCTTGGAGACGTCGCGACATGGTGTTTGTGGAAGACATCGGTTCGCTCGCGGATTGTTGCCGCGCCCCGGTTGCACAACGGGCCGGAGTCCTTTCCGCAGTCGCGTTTCCGCTTCAAGTTGATGGCAAGGTGATCGGAACACTCGACTTCTTCGCGAAAGAGCGTTTGGAGTTGGCAGACTCACGCCGAGAAGCTCTACAGAACGTTGGACGACTGATTTCGTCATCGTTAGAACGAGCGAAGCAACGCGATCAGATCGAGGCGGCTGCAATCAATTTGGAATCGAAAGTCAATCAACTTACCCAAGTGGCTCGTTCGGCAGCCGCAGGTGACCTCACCGTCACGATCCCGCAGCAAGACACGGATTCCAAGGAGGATTCGAGCGGCACAATGAGGCAGCTTGAGGACTCAGTGACTCAGATGATCGGAGATCTCCGTAGCCTGATCAGCGAGGTCGTTGATTCGGCCAACCAGTTCACTGAGGCCTCGCAAGTGATTGCCGAAAGCGCGACGTACTTAAGTGACTCATCACAAAGTCAAGCGGCGACCGTCGAAGAGATGTCCGCCTCGGTTGAACAACTCAATCGCGCGATTCAACAGATCAGTAGCAACGCCGAGTTGGCGCGTCAGCAGGCTGAGAAGTCGAGAGACATGGCGCGACAAGGTGGCGAGGCGGTCGATCAAGCGGTCGAGGCGATGAGTTTGATCAAGCGATCCAGCGAACATGTCAGCGAAATTATTCAAGTGATCAGCGAGATCGCGAGCCAGACCAACTTGCTCGCGCTGAACGCTGCAATCGAAGCTGCTCGAGCTGGTGAGCATGGGTTGGGTTTTGCGGTCGTCGCTGATGAAGTTCGCAAATTGGCGGAACGATCCAGCGCTGCGGCCAAAGAGATCCGCAGTCTGATCAAAGAATCGACCAGCCGGGTCGCCGATGGTGCACAGCTGTCAGTTCGAGCCGGTGAGTCGCTTGCTACGATTGTCCAAGGAGTCGATCAGACAGCGGATAGCATCGCATCAATTGCAGAGGCCACGCGCGAACAGTCTCAGTCGGCTGAGGAGGTCAACCGAGCGATCCAAGATGTTTCCACGCTCACCGAAACCAATGCCTCCAGCTCTGAAGAACTCTCAGCGAGCGCTGGTCAGCTCGGTACACAGGCTGAATCGCTGAAACAGTTGATTTCCCGCTTCAAGCTGTCCTAACAACGTTTGTGGAAAACTACGTTTCGGATTCTTGGAGCAGTGACTTGTGATCGATGAAGAAGCCGCCGTCGTTCAATCCAAAACAGACACCGCTCCCAGTGTCCGATCCCTCGATTTCGGGCGAATCGACTGATGCAACCGTCACCACGCCCCGATGTTCTCAACCCCGAAGAATTCGAGCGATTTCGTGCATTGATATATAAATGGTCCGGAATTCAATTGTCTCCAAAGAAGGCGGTCCTTGTATCCAATCGAATTCTCAGGCGGCTTAAAGCGACAGGAATCGCCGATTTCTCATCATACTACAAACTCTTAAACTCCGCACAAGCTTGTAATGAGATCTCGAAATTCCTAGACGAAATTACAACAAACGAAACTTTCTTTTTCCGTGATCGATACCAGTTTGATTGGTTTTCTCATGAGTTTTTACCCACCGCACTGGGGCTCGGACTGAAGGAGAACAGATCGAGGCAAAGCCCGCTCCGCATCTGGTCGGCCGCTTGCAGCACCGGTGAAGAAACCTACTCGATTGCAATTTGCCTGCATGAAGCAGGAGTCAAGGTAGGAAACGAGTCAATCGAACTTTTGGGAACCGATTTGAGTTCGAGTGCGTTAAAATCTGCCGCTGAAGGAACGTTTCGAGACCGTTCGCTCAGGAATCTGAGAGACGATGAAATTTCGCGTTTTTTTTTACCCAACCTTGATGGGACATTATGGTCGATTCGTCCTGAGATCGGAGCAATACCATCGTGGAAAAGGCATAATTTGATGGGACCATTAAGCAGTCGATCATTTGACTGTGTGTTCCTGAAAAACGTCTTGATTTACTTCGACTTGCAGTCCAAGAGATCTGTGGTTCAGCATGTACTGAATCGCTTGGTGCCCGGAGCCTACCTCGTCCTTGGCCCGACCGAGGGGGTTATGAACATGCTCGAACCGTTGGAGCGGATCAAGCCTTGGCTTTATCGAATGCCTGAGGCGAATTCGACAGCAACTGAATATCGGCGTCCTTAATCAAAAGGGTTCGTCATGAATCATCCTGACTTCGGCGAACTGCTGCCGTTCTACCTCGATGAGACCGACGAAGAGTTGTCCGCTCTCGATCGGGCCCTTTTGACGTTGGAATCTGATCCGAACTGCTCTGAAGCCCTCGAAGAAGCATTCCGAATGTTTCATCGAATTAAGGGTTCTGCAGCAGTGATGGGGTTTGAAGATGTCACTGCAGTCACTCACGGCCTGGAAGGATATTTCGATCAAATTCGGAGCAAAGATCGTTTGATCGATGCGCACGGCCTTCAAGTTTGCTTTGAGGTTCTCGATCTACTCGGTCGCTATCACCGCGAATTACGAGCCGATGGAGTGACTTCCGTTCGCCTGGATGTCTGTCTCACTCGCGTCGAGGAATTATTGTCTGGTGAGCCATCGCCTGGATTAAAGCCAAAACTACCCGAAGATGAGCCGACGGAACCGACGACTCGGCCGACTGTTTTTACTGACACCCAAGTCGTCGATGATGACCTGGGACGAAACATCGATGAAGTGCCCTCAATCGACGAAGTCCGAACTGAGATGCAAGCACTGGGTGGCAACCCCGTCCAAGAACCCAGCTTGGAAGAAAAGATCGATCCCAATGAGGGTACACATAAAACGACCGACGCGATTTGGCGAATAACGATCCGATTCATCGAGGGTTTAGCATGGTTGGATATGAAAGCTCAGCTGATCATGAGTCGGCTCGCGTCTGACTTCGAAGTCGTTGCGAGCGATCCGCCATCCGACCAGCTCGAACTCGTTGAACAACGCGCTGAATTTCGCTTGTGGATCCGCTTCGACGGTGATCCATTGACATTAAAGAATGAAATTGACGTCGATGGTGTATTTGATATTGTGATCGTAGAGGAAAAAGAATCGATCGAAATGATCTTATCGTCTGAGGATCGTTTCAAACTAGGTGGCGAGTCGGTTCGTGCTGCTCAGGAAGAAACAGCCACCGATTCCGGGAATCAAGATTCTCATGTTGAAATCATTGGTGACCCGGACTCTTTCTTGTTTGATGATCCGCAATTAGATGTGGGTGAATTTAATAAATTTGATGAATATTCCTCGGCATCTAAGATGTCGGTTGGTGAAACGCCGCGACCTCCGGTCTCCTCCAGCATAGACACATCGACTGCGGTCTCGCAACCGACAGTTCGCGTCCAACGCGGGCGTGTCTCAGAAACTCTTCGGATCGATACTGAGCGCCTCGATCAATTGATGAACTTGACGGGTGAGCTTGTCATTAGCAAGGCTCGTTTCACGAGGATTTCGGAAGAACTCAATGAGATTTTTCGAGACGCATCCTCGCCGATGATTGTGTCAGACGGCCTCGAACAGCTTGAGATGATCGCTCGGGTTTTGGAGCATTCGGATCGATTGCCAATTCGGAACGGTCGGTCCGATCGATGGGCGGGTCCGCTTCGTCACTTGCAGATCACCTTCGAGGAGATCGGCCGAGATCTGTCGCAGCTTCGTCGCGCTAGCGAATTGTTGGTCGATATGTCTGAGGCTCTTGATCAACTTAATCAGGTCTCTGATCGACTTCAAAAAGGCGTTTTGGAGACACGGATGGTGCCGATCGGCCCTCTGTTTGATCGATTTCATCGAGTGATCCGCGACCTGACCGTAGAATCGGGCAAGAAAGTCCGGCTTGAACTAGAAGGCGAATCGACTGAACTAGATAAGAGGATGATCGACGAATTGAGTGACCCCCTCATCCATCTCGTTCGGAACGCCGTCGATCATGGACTTGAGGTTCCAGAGGAACGCCAGGTTGCAGGTAAGGCGCTGGACGGGGTGGTCCGGCTCCGAGCTGCCCATCGCGGGAACAGTATCGTCGTCACCGTTTCTGACGATGGACGAGGGATCGACGCTGAACGGCTTCGAAGTAAAATCATCGAACATCGATTATTAGATGGCCCTGAAGCTCAATCGCTAGAAGATCGCCAACTCTGGATGTATGTTTGTCACCCTGGCTTGAGCACAGCCAAGCATGTTACAGACGTGTCGGGGCGAGGGGTTGGCATGGATATCGTCCGCGACCGAATCGAACAACTGAATGGAACGTTGTCGATTCGATCCGAACCGGGGCGAGGCACAACCTTTGAGATTCGACTTCCGCTTACCTTGGCAATCTTGCCCAGCTTGATGGTCCGTATCCACGGGACCGACTACGCAGTGCCTGTCGATGCTGTTGACGAAATCGTCGAACTTTCCACACGCCAAGTTCAATGGATCCAGGGGCAACCAGTCTTGGAGATTCGAGGGCGTTTCGTTCCCTTGGTCGATTTGGCCGAGGTGTTCGGCTGGACTCGTGCGCCTGCCATTCGCTCACATGGTGCGGATGACAATCAGTCGATCATCCATCCTGGGGATCCTATCCGCGTCGTTGTTGCCCATACATCTGAAGCCAGCATCGGCTTGCGAGTCGACACGCTTATTGGTCTTCAGGAGATCGTCTTAAAGTCGATTGAGCGCCACTTCCGTGCGGTCCCTGGTCTCTCAGGAGCTAGCATCATGGGCGATGGAAGAGTTAGTCTCATTCTTGATATTGACGCAATCATTGAGATGGCGTCGACCGCTTCCCAACATGCGTCGGGCCGTTGCCAGGAGAAGTGGTCTTCTGCTCCAGCCGATGGAGAGGTTATCTCATGAGCACAGACGCCCCTCTGGAGTCGACTTCTGACTCCTCGCAAGACAAGAACCAGAGACTCGGAGTTCCTGAGCCCCTCCAACGTCTGATTGGCGAAGGGATCGCGAACGCAACAGGAGCGTTGTCATCCTGGTTGGACTCGCCGATCGAATTGTCTCATCTGGTCATTGAGGAGGTCGAACTGGCCGATGTAGGCGATCAACTTGGTCCTGGTGAGACGCTTGTCGTCTCATGCTCGATGCACGTGACGGGCCGGCAGAGTGGTCTCATCGTTCTGATTTTCGAGGACCAATCCGGACTGGCTCTGTCGGACATGATCTTGAGGCGGCCGGTGGGGACGGCGAAGTCATGGAACGAGCTGGAGCGTTCGGCCGCCCAAGAGACGGCGAACATCCTCGGTTGCAGTTTCCTCAATCACATGGCGACCCAACTTCCCGACGACGGCCAGACATCCTCAATGGCATCCGGGGCGCTGATCCCTTCGCCACCCAAATTTCGCCGGGACTTCGCAGCCAGCCTCTTGCAGGGCATCGTGATGGATCAGGCGACCATGGTCGATCGAATTTTGTTGATTCGCAGCCAATTCCGAGCTTCTGGGGCGCCGCTGGCTTGGTGGTTGCTGTATGTTCCGAGTGGTGAGTCGTTGGCAGAGTTTCGTCGACTCACGTCGTGTCTCGGTTCCGATGTCGAATCCGGTTGAAGGATCTGGACCGTGGCCGATCCAGCAGGATCACCCAACGTCGAGACGATCATGGTACCGATTGGTCGTTGGGCTGTCGCTTGGGCACCCACACGAATCCGGACCTTGTTGGGGTCTTGTGTGGCGGCGACGCTCTACGATTCGTTGAATCAGGCTGGAAGCCTGGCCCACATTGTCTTACCTGATTCGCGTGGTGTGAGCGATGACCCCGGACGGTATGCTGATACAGCAATCCCATCCATGTTCGATGCATTGAAGGCTTGGACCGGATCCTCGAAGCCGAGGCATCTCGTGGCCAAACTGGTGGGTGGAGCGAACATGTTCCCGACCCCGATGACCCAGTCGATTGGAGAGAAAAATCGGGAGGCAGCGGAAGCGATCCTGAAGGCGTTGAGGATCCCTGTGGTTTCCCACGATCTCGGTGGCGAAACGGGACGCAAAGTGACGTTGGACACGAGGACCGGCACATTGGCGGTGAAGATTCCCGGGGGCGCAGAATATTGGCTCTGAGAGACCGGTTCAGGGCCTCTCGAAGCGAGAAATGTAGAAAGGTTGCAAATGAAGCGACTGTTGATCGTAGATGATGCAGCCATCATGCGCAAACTTATTGCTGATGCTGCCATCGAGTCTGGCTGGGAGGTTGTCGGTGAAGCGAGCAACGGTCGCGACGCCCTCGCCTTGTATCGTCAACTGAGCCCCGACCTGATGACGCTCGACCTGGTCATGCCGTTGATGGACGGCCTGGAAACGCTCAAGGAAGTTCGCTCCCTCGATCCTCATGCGCAGGTCGTCATTGTCACTGCCATCGACCAGAAGGATACACTGATGGAAACGATCCGTCTCGGAGCCTTAGACTTCCTTGTCAAACCGATCCGGCCAGACCGGATTCAGAGCGTTTTGGCGAAGGTCGCCAGGCGGAACGCGAGGTCAGAGCATACCTCAGAGTAACGGGCGTCACGAACGAAGGGTGAGGCCGATCGTGAGCCGAACGGATCCGATTCGTGTGCTAATCGTTGACGACTCCGCCCTGATTCGGCGGGTTCTCTCGGATCTGATCGGGTCGAGTCCCGATCTTGAGGTCACCGGCACCGCGCGCGATGGCATGGAAGCGATTCAACAGGTCGGTCGACTCAAGCCCGATTTGGTCACCCTCGACGTCGACATGCCGGGACTCTCGGGGCTCGACACGATTCCCGCCCTTCTGGCAGTTCATCCAGTGCCAATCGTGATGGTCAGTGCGCTGACTCAAGACGGTGCTGAAACGACCTTGACCGCACTGGAACGTGGGGCCGTCGACTTCATTCCGAAGCCAGACCGCAATCAGATCGGCCAGATTCGGGCCAATCGCGATCTGCTCGTCCAGAAACTCCGCGCGGCTGTTCGTTGTCGTCCGCCACTTCCTTTGTCTCCCGATAAGCCTGGCTCTTCCTCCTCATGCCTAGCGGCTCGTCGTGAGTTGTCCCATTCTCAGACAACGAGTACCTCTGCGTTTCGCCCAGCGAAACTCGCTGGCCGCACAGCGCGTTGCGTGGTACTCGGAATCTCGACAGGTGGTCCACAGACGTTGACGCGCGTTTTGAGAATGCTCGTCGGACCAATTCCACCTCTGCTGATCGTTCAGCATATGCCTCCGCAATTTACAAAAACCCTAGCGAGCCGGCTCGATGGGGTGTGTCCACTTGACGTCCAACTTGCCGAAGATGGCCAAGTGATTCAACCGAACACGGTGCGGTTGGCGCCCGGCTCACATCATCTTCGGCTGACTGGTCGTCCGCCCCGAGTTCGGATGCGGTTAGATGATCGTGAACCCGTTCAAGGACATCGTCCTTCGATCGACGTGCTGTTCTTCAGCGCTGCATTGGCCTACCAATCTGATGTGGTCGGCATTCTAATGACTGGGATGGGCCGCGATGGTGTTGAGGGATGCAAACAGATCCTTGCTGCTGGAGGCCGAACCTACGGCCAGGATGAGTCGACTTCGGTCGTCTATGGCATGAACCGCGTCGCCTTCGTCGAGAATGCACTCCATGATGTCTTCCCTGTGGATGCACTCCCGTCCATTCTCGAATCGATTTATGATTTTAGATAAAAATAAACTTTTGTTTTGTGTTATACAAACATTTATTTGTAATTCGTGTTTATTTGATGCAATTCAAATGTACGTTAAGGTATATTCGCACCTCAGGACGCACTTTATCCGGATCCTCAAACAAATTGCTCAAGGTCTTGGTTGTCCCATCGTGACACGATGGATCCGCTTGGCGGTCGGACTGATCGCTACCAGCGAACCACGCACCCGAAGCTCCGGAATCTGAGCCGTCGGGCTTTCATTCTCAGTACAGACGTTGTTACACTACCATTGCTACGATCGGGCGCTATAACCTAGCTATCCTATCAAACCTTGATGTGTATTAAAATAAATTATTCTATCGTGCTGTGATTCACTAAGACCAAGCGTTTGATTGCAGATTCTGAGAATTCCGGCCTGCTTCCCAAACCGAACTGACTGCTGATCTGGATTCCGACCGCAACGAGCGGAGGCATTTTCTCATTGGGGAATACGGCTCGATAATCGGCCGCGAAGTCGCGTTCAACGCCAATCCATTGGCCGACTCGTCGCGGTCCGCTCTCGAGGACGAATGTGGGGACATCAATTACTCCGAAGATCAATCGACCTTCCAACCCCGGATCCTCTCGATCCAAATAGAATGTTTCGACCGGAGCGTGTGGGTCCCAGGAATATTGGAGCACGACACTACGTGGCTTCGAGCCATCGAACCCCATGATCGGAGAACGGTGGAATAAAAGCATCACTTGGACTGGCTGGTTCGTCCAGTATATGCGACGAGGATTCTTCGACGACTGTCCGGGAATCGTTGGCTCGCCGCTAGCGATCCAGGCGCCGTAGTCGGGGCTCTCCGGCAATTCGTCAACCCGCCAGGACCAGCGGACTCGATAATCCTCGTTCGGTCCGCTCAGTTGAACCCGGCGGTAGAATCCAAATGCTCCACCTTCGGACCAGATTCTCAACGCCTGAACGTTATTGGAATCACGTACGACCGCTGCATTGACTGGACCGATCCGGGGGTACGCATTCCAATTATCGGGCAATGAGTCGCCATCCTCATCGCAAAAGTCGACGAAGATCCGACTTGGATCGGTTGGGTCGGCTTTCACAGGCGCGGAAAAGACTTGCTTGAGGAGTTCGGCCGCAATAGCGAACTGCTCGTGTTCCTGGGTTTGATCCCCCGCGCGCTTGAAGGCGTCTCCTTCGGTCATGTGATAGAAGACGAGGACTTTTTGCTCCTCTGGACCGGGATTGGTAACGAGCGACTGATACCGATCGAAGGCAATCTTCGCCTGGGGTCTTTGTTCTCGAAGCATGTTGATGACGCCGATCTCAAAGTAGACGTGGGCCTCGCGTTGAGACTGCTGGATCCGCTTATTAATGAGATCGTTCTGGGCAAGCAGAGTGAAGTAGTACGAATCGAGAAACGCTGTATCTTCGAGGTTATTGTTGAGCGACCAATCTCCGAGCAGGTGTCGTGCTCGAATTCGACAGAGGATCACCCGATCAATGTCCCGCTCAGAAAAGTTGAAGCGGTCGAATAGGAACGGTAACACTTGATTGAGTCTGGACAGGACGATTCTCAGCTTCTCTTGCGTCAAGATGCTCAGATATTTCGTCCCGCCGATATTGGTGACCTGGTTCAAGTGATCGTGGTCAACTCGGTTTCCCAGATCGGACGCGAAATGCGTGGCGAATTCGGTCGAGGCTTCGGCAATCCATTCCTCAATCTGTTCCAGTTCTTCGATCGAAAGAGGATCGATGGCCAATTGTTCGCGGGGCGTTGAAACCTCAGCGCGGAGCGGAGGAGGGTCAGTGAGCGGAGAGTGGCTGGTGATGATCGGCGCAAGGACTGAGATCGCAAGGCCGCTTCCCAAGCTGATCATCAGAACGACAGCAACGAACCCAGGAAAATGTCCAATCAGTCTGACCTTGTGCGGAAGATTTTCGCCGAGATTTGATCTGGAAGGCCTATCTTCTAAGTAGCTCGTGGTCGTCGGCTTGGACTCGGAGCCCGGATCTTCCTCATTGGAGAGTTCCGATTCGATGAGGGCTTCAATGGGAGACTCGACCGCGGAATTAGATGGCTCACCGAGATCGGTGGAATCCGTTTCAGAGAGGGCAGGCTTCGTTTGGTCGGAGGATGTCTCCGGAATTACTGACTCGGAATTCAACTGGGATGTTACGTTTGGCGACTCTGATTCTTGAATCGAAGTGAGATGACACTTCGGGGGGTCGTTGGTCTCATGGGTCGTGCCGACATCCTGATCGGGAATCAGGTTCCCTAGCGAATTTGGGACGATGAGATCGTCAAAGACCAAAGGGGACACGTCATCGATCCCCCGTGCGTTCAGGCGGCGATTGATCTCTTCGACCATGGCTTGGGCGAACTTGATTCGAACCGGTTCCCCCCTCTCAAGCTTTCCCACACGTTGGCGGCTGGCATTCGGTGAATAGGCCCGAGCCAAAGCCAACTGTGTAACGCCCAAGCGTTCACGATACGAGCGGAGAATCCCGCCTCTGAGCTGTACCGTGCTCAATACGACTCTCCTGCGATGTCAACCCCAAAAGGGGTTGTTTTGGCCGAAACGTAACATGTTCTGTGTGTTATGGATAGGGTTTTGAACTTAGGTTAACACGAAGTTCAATTGATTCAACCATCTCGAGTTCGCTAAGGTGTCTCGAAGTGTGTCCTAGGTGAGCCCTCCACCGAGGACACATTGCACCGATTCAATGCGTCGCCCTTTTGCACTCGAGAGACTCCTTCCATGACGAAGCGTCAACTGCAAGGATTTCGCAGACCCCCCCGACTTTGGATGAGCTCGAACCCCAAGGCGAGGCGGCTCAGGTTGCCCTCATGGGAGTCTCTCGAAGATCGGGTGATGCTTAACGGCGATGGTAGTTGGGCGCTTCCTAGGATTCTCGAAGTCTTGGAGGAAGGCTCGCAGCAGATCTCCAATTTACGTCAAGAGCTTGCCGACGAAGCCTTCGCCAAAGACTTCCCCTTCGTCCGCGAAACGCTCACTGAAGCGCTCGAGTTGGCGGACGCGATTGCTGAGCCGTTTGTACAGGCGTTCCCACCAGGAACTGCTACGGAAGAACAGGCCGAAGAATTCTTCCTCAGGCAGGGGTTCTCAACGGCTGAACTCTACCTGGATCAGCCTGAGCAGGGCACCAATAACGTCTTGGAGTTATCCTGGACGCGGTCTTCAGGAGTTGCGGCCGAGTTGTCAGTGGGCGGGGAGACGGGGATCCCCTACTTCGATGCCGACACCGACGAGAACCGCGCGGGGTTCTCAGGCCAACTTGCCGGCGAGACCGCCCTGCTTGATGTCGATATCACCTTCGGTGTCGACATTGTGGATGGGAACCCACGGTTCTTCCTCCAGGAGGATAGCTACATCGAGGTCGCAGGAGTTGGTGGTTCGGCCTCGATCTCCGGTGGATTTACCATTAAAGAATTGGCTGATGTGCAAGCACAAGCCACTTTGAACGTAGACTTGGGAGCCAAGCTTGTTCTTCAAGATCCCGATGGATCGGGCAATCCTACCGAACCAGGATCCGATAAACTCCGGCTGGATGACTTCGATCGTCCGATCAGTGAGATTGTCTCCTCGGCGATCACCGGCTCGATCGGTCTCAACAATGTTGCACTCTCGACGAAGATCTTCGTGCTTCCCGAACTGAACTGGACGGGACGCTGGAATGTGACGGCGACTCAGACTCCGTTCGGGGTGGGCAATCAGAGCTTCCGGATCTCGACATCCGGAGGGGTTGAAGCCCCGAGCCTGAGTCACGTCTTGGGGGACTTCGCCAAAGGCTTCTTCGATTCGGTCGCCGAGTTCAACATCCTAGGTCCGGTCGGTCAGTTCCTCACTGATCCGCTGCCGTTTTTCGACCGATCTCCTGCCGACCTGCTCGGGATCTCCGAAAGCGTTCCCGACTTCCTCATCGGCGCCGGTTCGGTGACGCCGAACGATCTCTTACCGGGCAACGTCGGCTCTTATCTGAGCAATCTCGGGATCATCGTCCTACCAGGTGCCACCGGTGTCGATGGCGTTGCGGGTGAATTGCTGAAGCTTGTGCAAGGCGAGCGGATCGATCTACTGCGCTACCGGGGATCGGGCGGAAAGAGTGGTGATTTGTTTGAGCCGCTCTCGATTCCCCTGTTTGCCATCGGAGTCCCGAATGTGGCGGCCATCCAGGCCGACCTGAAGCTCGGGATCCAGGGCGGATGGTCTTGGTCGGCGACCGTCGGTGTCGATACCGGTGGGTTCTACATCCTTGGTGATGATCCGAAGACGCCCCAGATCGAGCAGGCTACCGGCCTCTCGGTGTTCGTCGAGCCTTACGCGGCCGTCGAGGGAAGTGCGCAGCTCTTCGGGATCGAGTTGGCCAAGGCCGGCGGCGCCATTGGTGTCAGGCTCCAAGGGGAGGTCTACGTCGTTGATCCGATCAACAGCTACTCCGGAGACAACGGCAAAGCCTACCTCAGCGAGGTCTTCACCGGCGGACAGAGTTTCTTCCAGGACTTTATCGATGTCCTCTATGTTCGAATCTCCGGGAGCCTGACAGCACGGGTCTATGCCGAGGTCAACCTCCTCTTCTTCTCGCTCCGTGCCGACATCCTGTCGGTGGACGTCACACTCTTCGAACTCGAGATCCAGCCTCGCGCCCTCCAGGTGGCCCAAAGCGATCCGTTCGGAGGTGTTGTCCTGAAGCAGGGCAACACTCTGGTGATCCGACCCAATCCGCAGAACGATCCGCTCGAACTTGGGCTGGACTACCGCAATGGCAGGACAGTCGTCTCAAACCAGTTCGGGTATGAGCAGGAATTCGGTGGCGTCAGCCGCGTCGATTTCGAAGGCAGCTCCGGCGACGACCTCCTGGAGGCTGATTCGGACTTCCCTCTCCCGATCTCCGCGCGTGGGAATGCGGGCTCCGACACGATCTTAGGCGGCGCTGGACCGGATTGGTTCCGCGGCCAGGACGGTGACGACTTCCTCGATGCTCGAGGAGGAGACGACACCCTGGAAGCAGGTAACGGAAACGACACCGCCTATGGTGGTCTCGGCAATGATGAACTCTATGGCTTCGGGGAAGGGGTCAACCAGTTCTTCGGCGGTGAAGGCAACGACTCGATGCGAGCGGGAACGGGTAGGGTTGTCACCCGAGACGAAGAGTTCTTTGACTATTCCCACAATGTCTGGACCACTCGTAAGACCGACATCTATGTCGGGAACATGCTCGATGGTGGGGTCGGGAACGACACGGTCTGGGGAAACAATGGACGTGACACGCTCAAGGGTGGATCAGGCGATGATCGCCTAGAGAGCGGTTTTGAGCGTGATACGATCGAGGGCGGGCCTGGCGACGACTCGATCCATAGTGGGGCGGACAACGACTCGGTTCGCTCTGGGGCCGGCGATGACATTGTCCGAGGCGGATTCGGAGACGACACCCTGGAAGGCGGATCCGGTGACGACTTGCTGATCGGTCAGGGCGACAACGACCGCATCATGGGCGGTTCCGGGGCCGACACGCTCCAGGGCGAAGACGGCGACGATATGCTGGCTGGGGAGACGGGTGACGACTCGCTCCGAGGCGGTGCAGGACGGGATAATCTAGAAGGCGGCTTGGGCAAGGACGAACTGCTCGGTCAGGGCGACAACGACATTCTCGACGGCCAGCTCGGTATCGACACGCTCCGTGGTGGGGGGCAGGACGATCTGCTGATCCTGACCTTCGAGGATGACTTGCCGGGCCAGCCTGATCAGCTCTTCGGTGATGCTGGTCGTGACCTGGTCGTTGTGGTCGGCCACAGCATCAACAAGATTCGCGAGTTCAACCGCGAGACCCGACAGTTCGACGATTTGGGGCCCGATGAGGCCAGCGGCAACGATGACATTGCGGTCTTCAATGCCAATGGGGATCGTTCCTACACGGTTCGCTCGCAGCGCACCGTCCTTCAGCGTCAGCCAACGGAGAACGGAGGGTCGGATCTCGTTCCGGTCGAAGAGACGAAATATCTTCGCGTCTCGTTATCGCCGAGCACCGAACTGCTGATGATCGATGGTGGTGAAGGCGACGATCGGATCGCCGTCCGTCCCGGAGTTACGAACCGAATCGTCCTCAACGGAGGCGCTGGCAACGATACCCTGATTGGAGGGAGCGGTCGCGATACGATCGCGGGTGGGCCCGGCAACGATTCCATCGAAGGCGGGGCGGGCGATGATGAACTCCGGGGCGAAGCGTTCGACTCAACCGACGCCACCGCGCTCTCGCAACAATCAGGCTTCGCTTTCGGAGTCCAAGGAGGATCCGACGACGTCGAATTCGATCCCGAGACCGACGGTGGCGATGACACCATTCACGGAGGCGCTGGTAATGACGCCCTCTACGGTCAAGGGGGCAACGATGAACTTCGAGGAGGCCTGGACCGCGACATCCTGGAGGGCGGTCGTGGAGATGATCTCCTCGCTGGTGTTGATGAGGACCTCTTTGGCGACTTCCAAGTAGGTGGGGCGGGTGCCGATACGCTGATCGGCACCAGAGGCGATGATGTACTTGTTGGTGGACTTGGAAACGACCTATTGTTAGGCCGCGCTTCTCGCGATGTGATTCGCGGTGATAACGGTGAAGACACCTTGCTCGGAGAGTCTGGTCAAGATGTCCTCTTCGGCGATGAGGGCAACGATCTGATCTACACGGGCAACGCTAACGAGATCGTCCAGAGTTTGGGACTAGAGCCGCTCCCACAAGCTCAAATCTGCCAAGGTACTGTCGTCGATGTGGCTTCCGGAGATGGGGGACAGGACACACTCCATGGCTCGGTGCTCCCGGACGTTCTCTACGGACGTGAAGGTGACGATCAAATTTGGTATTCGCGAACTCCTTCGAATTCCGCCACTGGATGCAACCACGATCAATTTCGCGATATCATTGATGGAGGTGATGGAGTCGATACGTTCCAGATACCCGCTACAGTCGAAGACGATAGAATATTTGTTAACTACGATGGTTCACTAGATCGATTCGTTGTAACTATTGGCGTTGGCGATGGAGACCCAACCGATATCCAGGTTGGCGATGAGGAGACGATCGACGCGGGTGAGCGAGGGATCGAGGTCATCGGTGTCGACGGCCTAGAAGGCGACGATGTCATTGAGGTTGACACGGAACGCAACGCCCTGTTCATGGTCTCGTTGTCTGGAGGACCTGGCAACGATTTACTCGACGTAGGTGAATACGACCACGATAAAAGTGGCGGTTTCTTTGGCGATGTAACGCTTCGCGGTGGTGAAGGGAATGACACCCTCATCGGGGGTCAAGGTGCCTTCATTGACAGTGACGATGCGACGACCCTTCAAGACATATCGGTCTTCATCGACAGCGGCCCGGGCACCGATGTCGTGAGCGTCACCGGTGGCGATGCCAACGATGCTCTAACCGCGATACCGAGCACCTCGATCATCCCACCCACGAACGCCCCCATCGACATCCCGACGCTCAACAACGTGACCCGCGTGATTCAAGACCGAGACGGGATTAGCGACAACTCAGGGGTCTTCGCCTGGGATTACGAGACGTTGGCGATCCAAGGTCAAGCCGGGGACGACATCATCGATGTGCCGGAGCCATATAGTGCCTCGCTGATCGAGAACGGTGGTTTCGAATCTTCTGGCGCCCCGTCAAATGGTGTGACCACGCGATTCGCCGGACAGACGATCGGTGGTTGGACGGTCGAGGAAGGGAGTGTTGACATAATTCCCGAGTCGTACTGGCAGTCGGCCGGGGGCATCTTTAGTATCGATCTTGATGGTGACTCTCCGGGCACGATCTTCCAAGAGTTGGTAACCGAGGAAGGAGAGCAATACACACTTTTTTATGCAAGGTCTGGGAATTTCGAAGGAGGCAATAGGATTCCAAAGATAATCGAGGTGTTCTGGAATGGGCAACTGGTCTCCAGTGACACAGTCGTTTTTACTGGCCAGACAAACTCGAATATGCTTTGGCGAACCGTCCATATCCGAAATCTTATCGCGACTGGACCCTCTTCCGAAATCCGAATTCGCTCAACGGCCGTCGCCACTTCGTCTCACGGTCCGGTCCTCGATGAAATTCGCTTGATCCCTCAATTGCCGCCCGATCGGTCGTTCCACCTCTCTGGCGGTAGTGGAGTGGACACTCTCCTCTTGGGCAATTTCGACTATGTCACAACGGCCTCATCCGCAGTCATTCGAGGCGGAGATGATTCGGACACGATCCGAATCGATACGAGCGTCGACCAACTATTCGTCGATGCGGGAAGTGGCGATGACATCATCGAGTCCGGGTATTGGACTGAAATCATCAACAGCACGGTACTCGGAGGGCAGGGAATCGATGTGTTCTCGATCCCATCCTCACCGATTGAGCATTCGACCTTCGATGGGGGCTTGGATGACGATCGGATGACGATCGGCGACTTCGATGGGTTCACTTTCGAGTTGGATGTGCTCGGTGGACCAGGCCACGATGAGGTCCTGGCCGAAGGAAACCAAGTCGAATTGCTAGTCGACGGTGGCGATGGCGATGATACGCTGGTCGTTGGAGATGGACCACATGCGACCGTCCTAGCCGGCGCTGGTGATGATTGGGTCTCGATAGGCGGCGGTGCCAACGTCATCGACGGAGGTCCAGGAGACGATTCGCTTCGAGGTGGAATCGGTGATGACACCATTCTGGGTCGCGAAGGAAACGATGTTCTTGAAGGCGGTGATCGAGGGACTAGTGAAAGAGGCAATGATGTGCTTCTCGGTGGGCGCGGCGATGATGAGATCGCCGGCGGCTATGCTTGGGACCTGATTGATGGAGGACCAGGCAATGACGACATATGGGGAGGTCCTCGTTTTCTAGATACTCCAAGTTCCGATTCTAACGCATTAGACACGATCTTTGGAGGAGAAGGCAATGATGTAATCAGAGGTTCGAAGGCTCCAGACATCATCTTCGGTGGCCCCGGAGACGACTACATTCGTGGAGCACGCTTCGAGACGGAAAAGAGTTTCGACTGGATTGTCGGGGGGGCCGGGAGTGACGACATTCTTGGAGATGAACCCAGTGAGGTGCTCGACGGCCACATCGACACGATCAATGTTGGTTGGAAATACGCTGTTCTTGAGGACGGTCAAGCCTATCTGCTTCGGCCAGACCTCAATCAATTCGTCCGGGTCGGTCGACCGGGCGAGCCTTGGGAGGTCTTGGTCCGTAACGCGGTCGACTTCCTGATCGATCCAGAAGGCAAACCGATCGTTTGGCAGGCTGAAGCAAGTCGTCTCGCCTTCCAGACGACCTTCGATGAAGGAGTGCCAGGGGAATTCGATGGCGGGATTCTGACAGGCATTCAAGGATATACAGTTGTCGACCCTCTTCGTCCGAATGATAACATCGGTGAGACCGGGTTTGAGTATTCGGCACCGTACCTCGAATCGCGATTCGTAGGTGATTTCTATCGCGGTGGCGGAACTGATGAGAATAATACGATCACACTTACCCTTGAAGATCTTCCGGAGCACGAAAGCATCGATCTCGGTTTCCTTTTGGCGGTCATCGACTCATGGGATGGTGATCGAGGCGCGCCTTTTGGCCCGGATGGTCTGCGAATCTCGGTCGATGGTGAAGAGATTTTTGCGGAGACCTTCAGTAATCTTGGGAGCTTGAACATTCCTGCAGAAGCTTTCCAATCGTATCAACCTAATCCAGGGGTTTGGAGGACATTGCCGCCGGCCGGTGAAGCGACGGGTTATATTCTTGGATTTAATAATTCGTATCTTGACAACGCCTATGACCCGAGGCTTGATCCTCAGTTCCAAAGAATCCCCCACTCCTCGTCGACCTTGACCGTCGAATGGTCCATGTACGGAGATGGGGTCCAGGACATTTCCGACGAATCGTTCGCCATCGAGGACGTCACCATCCGCCTCAACCAATCTAACAGTCCTGGACTGACCGTCGAGGAGACCGAGGTCATCACGGTCTATAGTGGAGTCGAGTCGATCATCGAGGACCACCTTGGTCAAGTCTATCTGCTCGGCAGCGACGGCAGTCTAACCCGATTTGCGGTCGACGGACCGTCGAACGTTGCTAACGACGTCATTGGCTTCCAGGTCGGAGCGGATGGTCTAATCACTTGGCAATCTGAAGGGGCCAATGGAACCCAACGCAACGTAGTCCGCTTCGATGCCTTGAACGGCTCAGATCCTGTCGAAGTTGCTGAGGATGTTGTCGAATTCGTCGCGAACCCAGTCGACAACTCGATTCTCATTCGCCAGGAGAACGATCGTGTCTTCCGGTACTCTGGCGGAGGAGAATTGTCCGGTCTCGGGAATGGCATCACGGAGGGGCTCAAGATCGGTCTTGATCGATTGGGTGGGGCGGTTGTCCTGGAAGCGAACAACCGACTCTACATCGAGTCGTTCGGCGAGTCTGGAATCATTGAGCTAGGCGTCGCCGACTTTGCCATCGACGAGAACGGCCGATTATTCGTGCTGACGACCAGTGGTGTTGTCCGAGAGTTGAGCTTCAATGCGACCAATCAAGTGATTCAGCGCAGTGACCCCATTCATCAACAAGAAGTTCAGTCGTTCCAGTTCGATGCTCTCGGTCAATTAATCGCTGTCCTCAATGACGGCACCCTTGATGTCGATGGTCGCGTCTGGCCTCTATTCGCGAACGGCTCGATAGTGCCCGTGGCCGAATTCGAGATTGAGCGCGATGGGACTTGGCTGATCCTCAGCGACGCCAACGTCCTCCACCGTTTCCGGAACGGCATGCTTGATGAAATCGCAGTCGGTGTAACAACCATCGCTCGTCGACCCGATGGCTCGTTCGATCAGGTTGCGCCTCGGATCAATGGTTTTGAGGTGACACCGCAGGTTGCTGAGATCGGGACGACTGTCGAAGTCTCTGGAACGATCACCGACTTCTTGCCGCCAGGTCAGTCGAGCGAATATGGTCTCTCAATTCATGATTCACATACCTTTGTGATTGAATGGGGTGATGAGACGATCTCTGAGCCGATCACCTTGCCGCCTGGGAATCTGAACTTCGGATTCACGCATACCTATGACGATCCTGATTCCGAAAAGAATGGAACTTTCCGTCGCGAGATCACTGTACAAGTCACCGACAACTGGGGGGCGACTGCATCGAAGGTCGATGCCGTCGTGCTGACTCAGGGTGATCTGACAGTGTCGATCGAGGGTATTCCCGATGGCATCGTTCAATTCCCGATCGATCAAGCAACGATTCGTTTCAACGAGCCGGTCACTGGATTCAACATCAACGATCTTCGTCTGACGTACTACGGAGAATCGATTCCGCGCAGTGGGTTGGACTTAGAATCGACCGACGGAGGCTTGACTTGGACCCTCTCGGGTCTCGCTGGCCTCACAGAGTCTGGCGGTCGCTATGAACTCCTCATCCGATCCAATGCGGGAATCGAGGGCGCCTGGACTGGTCGTCAACTGCCGGCCTCTTCTCGGACAACTTGGAATAAGCAATTGTCCCTCACGGTGGATAATGCAGATGATCCAGTCGTCCGTCTCTACGAGTCGATCTACACCGTGACTGCTGATGTCGAGGTCAACTTCCCGTTGCGGTTCCAGGTGGAAATCAACGGCAACTTTGAAACGCAATATGATACACGAGCGAATCCCCGAGCCACGATCGAACACGAGCAGACGTTCCTCGTTTCAGGACTGAACGAGATCACCTTCACCGTCTTCGACGAATTCGGCAACGAGAGTGATCCCGTCGTGTTGACGATCGATGTACGTGAGGTCGCGATCGTCAATGGAGATCTCCGGATCGGTGGCACGAATCTGGCGGACGAAATCGAGGTCCGCCCATCTTCGACGGGGTTGGGTCTCGATGTGCTCATCGACGAGGAAATCATCGAGTCATCCCTTGTCCCTGAAGGCATCATCGACGTTCGCACTGGGTTCAGCAACGATCGCGTGGTCATCGACGATGGAGTCCTGATTGGGACGTTGATTAACGTTAGTTGGGGTGATGACACCGTCTTTGGAGGTTCGGGCCCTGATGTGATCGTTGGAGGTCTCGGACTGGACGTCTTGAACGGATTGGACGGCGACGACTCGATCGTTGGGAACGCGGACGCCGACACACTTATCGGGGGCGAGGGTTCCGATACACTGGTTGGAGGTGACGGCAACGACTTGCTCCAAGGGTTTGGAGGAACCGATACCATCCTGGCTGGAGCTGGAGCCGACTCGGTCTCAGGAGGAATGGGCGAAGATTCCATCGAAGGTGGAGCGGGCGCTGACACACTGTACGGTGACGCTAATGACGACATCGTAAGTGGAGGTGGTGGTCCTGATGAGATCTATACTGGAGGCGGCAACGACACAGCCTTCGGAGGCGACGGGCAAGACCTCATTGCCGGTGGAGGGGGTAACGACTCGATCGCCGGCCAGGGAGGTAACGACTCGCTCCGAGGCAATCTCGGTGACGACACGATCCGAGGTGGAGACGGTGCTGATCAGATTCGGGGCAATGTGGAGGACAGCGATGCTGCCGACGGCGATGACTCGCTCCTTGGTGAGTCGGGCCACGATACCATCTGGGGTGATTTTGGCGACGACTATATTGACGGTGGTGTCGGCAATGACAGCATGATCGCCGGGCGTAACGACGATATGATCGCCGATCTGGTCGGCGACAACTTCGTCCGAGCAGGCGATGGTGAAGATACGATCATTACAGGCAATGGTCATGACACGATCGAGGGAAATCGTTTCCCCGACTTGATCGACGCAGGTCATGGAAATAACGTCGTCGACGGAGGTGGCAATGACGATACGATCACCTCAGGCTCCGGGAACGATACGCTTCGCGGACAATTCGGTGACGATTACATTGACGGCGGCCCAGGCAATGACGTGATCCTCGGTGGTAACTCCCGCGATACTATCCTCGGACGAGGTGGCAACGACTATCTCGACGGGGGGAACGGTTTCGACTCGATCCTTGGTGGGTCGGGTAACGATACGTTGGTTGACGGCCGGGAGCGGGACACGCTTGTCGGAGGCGCTGGAGCAGATACCTATCGAATCAACCATTTCGCCTCTTCGAGTATCACCGAATTGTTCCGGAATAACCAAGGTGATCATGTTCTCCGACGTCAATCGCCGTCAGACGGCACAATCCTCGATGTCGATGTTCTTCGCGTCGATACGCTCGATCTCTTGCTACTCTTCCTCAATGCAGGCAACGATGTTCTCAACGCTTCGGCGAGCTTTAACGGCCTGAGAACCGAGGTTGACGGTGGCAACGGGAGCGACATTGCGAATGTTGCGGAGGAAGTCGCCGCCAACTTCACTCTGACCAATTTCGAGGATTAATGGATGGGGAACATCGGGCTGATGCCTTGGATGCTCCTCGATTTTTGAGGTTCGGCCCGACATCATGGCAACTTCAAGCCCGACATGAAATCCGCTTAGAGATTCTTTCTGCACTGGGCAGGACACTGCATGAACCGGAGGGATTCTCGGATCACAACAGGAATCACACGCCCCTCCGTTTCGGCCAGGGTTGCAATGTCCTTCCGGATTTGTTCGGGGAGGTGATCCCAGACCTCGACCACCCTCGAGTCCGATCGAGAAGGCAACTGGGCAAGTCGCTCTCTAGGCATGGCTGTGGATTTGGTAGTAAACGACGACCGTCAGGGGGGATTCGTTCGCAAGCTGTCAGAATACCCCGAGAGGGACTTGAGGCACGATTCCACATGAATCTCTAGGAATCGTCGTACCTCGACGCTTCTGAACGTTCCCCATCATATCGGGATAGATAGTGCGAGAGGCGGGAGTCGAACCCGCACGCCTTGCGGCACAGGAACCTAAATCCTGCGTGTCTGCCAGTTCCACCACTCTCGCAAGGATGGGTCGCGAAGCGAACTCATCGATCAGCCGGACTGTGCCCGATGCTCCCTAGGTTACGCTATCGCAGTTGGCCCAATCGTTCAATCTGAGGTTGTCTTGGGCTGTTCGGCTGTGTCGTTCAAGATCGTCGAAGATGGAAGGTTCGGTTTGGATTCGTTCAGGCCAGTCCACTCAGCGCTGAGGTCCCAGAGCCGACGAGCGGCCTCAGGGTCCTGAGCCGAGATGGTTGGTTTGGCCTCGGCACATTTGGCGAAGTAGCGCCCGGTAATCCCCTCGGCCTCGGGTGACGAGGCGAGGTAGACCGGCGTTTGAGCCCCCTGCTCCACGGGGATGCTGAACAGGTCGAACACCCCACGTAAGACACGGCTAACCGGTCCATTGTTCGCGAAAAAGTTGGTTGCGACCACGCCCGGGTGAAGGCTGTTGGCCGTCACGCCTGTTCCCGTCAACCGTGCCGCCAACTCTCTCGAGAAGAGAATGTTGGCGCGCTTGGAGAGGGCGTAGGCGCGGAACGATCCGTAATCGTCGCGGAGCTGGATCGCTTCGAACGTCAGTTCCCGCAAATACTTGGAGTGATCCGGCGCGGCCTTGTGGGCATCCGAGGAGACATTGACCACTCGGGATGGAGCGCTGGCGATCAGCCGGTCCCAAAGCAGATTGGTCAGGAGAAAATAGGCCAGATGGTTCAGGGCGAAGGTCAACTCGATCCCATCGGCGGACTCTTGACGCTTGGTGAACATCGCCCCCGCATTGTTGAGCAGCACGTCGATGCGCGGGAGCTGTTCGTTGAGGTTCTCAGCCAGCCGTCGGATGTCGGCTTGTCGAGAGAGGTCGGCCAAAGCCTTTTCCAGACAGGCCTCGGGGAATTGGACTCGGATGGCCTCGACAGTGCGTTCAAGCTTCTCCTGATTGCGGCCGACCAAAACGACGCGGGCTCCCATTTCGGCCAACTGACGCGCTGACTCGGCCCCAATCCCTGACGTCGCCCCAGTGACCACGCATATCTTCCCATCCATCAGACCCATGATTCCCTCAACGTGGTTGGTCACGCGACTGTCAATCGGCGAAGTTTGTGGTTGAGCCGCGAGTACCGACTCCGACTGGTTGCCTAGGCGATTCGCGATCGCCCGGCCGGCTCTCCTCGACTTATCATAGGCAGCCTCGGACCTACGACCGAGGCCCGTTCCAATGCCCGCCGCCCAGCGCTTTGACCGATTGGCAGCGGGGCCGCCCCCCCAGCATCGAGGAGAGGTCATTCATGAGGGTTCAAGTGTGCTCAGATCGGATCGTTATGGCCAGCTTGTTGCTCGCCGTCTCGTTGGTTCTGAATGCAATGATCGGATGTGGCGACTCAACGCTTCCGCCCGAGGACGTTGCCATCCCCGTCGATGAGGAGCCGATCGAGACCAGCTCAAACGGCCAGGTCGATGGGAACGACGAACAGAGCATCCCCGAGCCGACTCCCGCCGTCGAGGAGAACGCGGAGTACGGTGAGACGTCCGACCCGCAAATATGAGCAGAAACCGGACTGGAAAAAATCGAGGGCTCGCCATCAGGCGAGCCCTCGGAGTGACGATAAGTGTAGCTGTCACGACCAAAAATAAGTTGCTTGTAACGCACTTGAAATCATTTCGGTCCCAATCAGACCTCGAAATTGATGACGTCGAAGTCCTCGGTGCTGGCCGCACCAATCAGGTTCAGATCGTCCTCGTCGTCACCCCCATCGAGGATGCCACCAATGTCAATCAGGCCAATGGCGTCGACAGTGTCCTGACCGGCCAGAGCCATGAGCATCAGCTCGTCGTCGACATCGGTGGTGATCAGGTCGATAGCAACCACCTGGGCGTCATCGCGACGATCTTGGCGGAGCATGACGTCGACGCGTTCGCGGCTGTGGGCGTTGGCGTTAACGTCACCGAAGATGTGGTAGACGTCCGCGCCAGGTCCCCCCACGATCGTGTTCTTGTCGAGACCACCGAAGAGGTTGTCGTCGCCCTGGCCGCCGTAGATCTCATCGCTCCCGCGTCCCCCTTCGATGACGTCGTCGCCGCCACCACCTCGGAGCGTGTCGCGCTGGTTGCCTCCGGCGATCTCATCGTTGCCAGGACCGCCCACGACCGAGTCGAAGCCCTCATTACCCATGACGGTATCGTGTCCGGCCCCGGCGTCGATCGTATCCGGTCCTCGGCCACCGCTCAGGTCGTCGTCACCAACGCCGCCGTCGATGACGTCCGGACCCTGGTTGCCTTCCACGGTGTCGTCGCCGTCCCCGGCATCGATGGTATCGGAGCCGTCCTGACCCAGAAGGTTGTCATTGCCTGCGTTACCTTCGACGATATCAGCGCCCGTTCCGGCGTGGACGGTATCGTCGCCGTCGTCTCCGGTGATCGTATCGTTGCCGCCATTGCCCTCGATCATGTCGTGGCCAAGATCACCAGCGATCATGTCGTTGCCGGCCCAGCCGATCAGCAGATCGTCGCCTTCTTGACCGCGAAGGGTGTCATCCCCGACGGAACCATCGAGCGTGTCATCGCCTTGAGCACCAGCGATCAGGTCTTCGTCGTGGCCACCCCAAAGGAAATCATCCCCCAGTCCACCGCGAAGGGTGTCGTCTCCGTTGTCGCCGTAGAGTTCATCGTCATCCCCGAAACCGAAGAGCAGGTCGTCATCCTCACCGCCGCGAAGGGTGTCGTCGCCTTCGCCGCCGGCTATCGAATCGCGACCGGATCCCCCTTCGATGGAGTCGGAGCCAGCGCCGCCTTCGATTTCGTCATCGCCAAACCAGCCGATGATCAGGTCGTCACCGGCGTTACCGATGAGCATGTCGTTTTGTAGTGACCCGTCGAGGGTATCATCGCCACGCTGCCCATAGATGGTGTCGTCGCCGCCCTGTCCCCAGAGGAAATCGTCGTCCTCGCCACCGAAGATTTGGTCGGCGTCGTCACCGCCACGAACAACGTCATTGCCTTGGCCGGCATTGATGAAATCTCGCCCGCCTTCGGCTTGAATCGTGTCGTCGCCAGCGCCCCCCATGAGGGAGTCGGCGGCGGTAGAACCCTGAATGGAGTCATCACCAGCACCGCCGTCGACGGTGATCGAGGCCTCGCCGGCGCTAACGGTGTCATCGCCGTCACCCAGATCCACCTTGGCGTCGAAGACCCCTGAATCACTTCGGGTCGAGCGGGTGTACTCGATCGTCAACGCGTCGTCGCCGTCACCCAGGTCGATGTCGATCATGGAGTAGTCGGTTTGGTCGACCCCAGGGGGCGGAGTTGGTAGGCTGAACTGGTCCTCGATGGTGCCATCGGATCCAAAGTCGACTTGAATCCAGCCATCTTCTGGGGCCGTCGCAATAAGTGTGACTGAGTCGTTGCCGGTGGTTCCCTCGATGAACAAGGTGCCGTCGATCATGTAAGCAGCGCCGGCATCGAGCAGCGTCCGGTGCTCAAGGACCTCGGGGGCGATTAGGGCGCGTCGGCGGATCGAGCGGTGGGCAGTAACAGGCGCATGAGAAGTGCGTCGTTGTGAGTGCATCGGATCCTCCCGGATGCATCGTCGAAGTCGGGTCGAACCAAGTCCGACGCATTCCGCGCTTTGATTTCCGCGCTATGGGACCGCGTCGGCTTCCGTGCCACTAGGCGGCTGAATTATAAACAGGCGAGGTTCTTGTGGAAGTCCAATCCAAACGTCTCTCGAGGATTCGGAAGAAGTTTCGACCCAACGTAATTCAGGTGTCGTCTCCCGAACCGAATTTGCGTTTAGTCTTTTTGAGGCGACTTCGGTTCGTCCTCTGTGAAACGAGCCCATCGCCTATCATGTTCACGACTGTCGGACTCCGCTCCATTGCATCGTCCGGATCCCCGACAGTTGTGAGTGATCGTAGCCCCTTTTCGATCAGCCGGTCGCGCCGGTCGTGGCGATCTCTGAGAAGAGGTCATCAGCGCGGATAATCGACTGAGCAAGTTCAACCATGGGGATTCCCAGGTCTTGGCTACGCTTACGGAGTTGCTGGAACGCCTGAGCTTCGGGCCATTGGTATCGATGCATGAGGATTCCTTTGGCGCGATCGATGTACTTGCGATCTTCTAAAGCCCGGCGGTATTGCTCGGCCGTTTCGTACCAAGACATGGCGACCTCAATGGCCGCTTCCAGGTGTCCGCGCGTGATCGGCTTGATAAGATAGGCCAAGACGTTCACGCGTTTGGCTTGCTCGATCAACTTTCGGCTCGAGTAGGCGGTCACCAAGATGACCGGAACGGTGGAGACGGCGTGGATCTCGCGGGTGGCCTCCAGGCCGTCGACAGGCATCTGAATGTCAGTGATGACCAGGTCGGGCCGCTCATCCAGGCAGGCCTTGATCAGGTCGGCACCCGAGTTGGACTCGGAGATGACCTCGTGTCCCATGTGATGGAGGATCTTGCGGTAGAACTCGATCATCACGGGTTCGTCATCCGCCACGGCGATGCGGAGCGTCGTGTTCATCGAGGACTCCGTGGTAAACGAAGGGTCAGTTCGAGTCCGGAACGATCGGTCGGGAAACGTGAATCAGGCGAAGCATGAGAGTTCGAATCGGCCGACTCAGCGTGGCTGGCATATCGGATCGTAAGCGATCCTCCGAACGATTCCAGGACGCGCCGAGCGATAGTCAGGCCGACCCCGAGACGGGAGCGTTTGGTTGTGACGAACGGTTCGCAGAGCCGTGAGGGATCGGCGATTTGAAGGTCGAGATCGGCGGTCGGGCCGGGTCCGTGATCGCGGATGGTCAGTTCGATCCAGGACATGTTTGGCCCGCTGGTCTCGTTGCCGTTGTCATCAGCGCCGTAGACCTCCAGATCGACGCATGGCAGATCATCGACCGCCTCAGCGGCATTGATCAGGATCTGTGTGAAGCATTGCTCAAGGAGTTCGGGATCGGCCCAACAGGACCAGGATGCGGCCTCTCGGGGCGTCACATGGATCCGGTCGGCGTGACCATGGAACAAATCCTCCCAGGTCGCCAAGAACAGTGCGACGGGTCGACAGGAGATCGGACGAGCTTCGATCGGCTCGAGGAAGTCGCGGAGTTGGTCGATCAGAGAGATCCAGTCATCGTGCGCGGCGTTGAGACGACTGAGGAGGTCGTCGACCTCGCGGGACCTCGACGCTGGGCCTAACTCGAAGCGGAGCAACTCGAGGCTCGATTGACCACGTTGAAGGATGTTCCGGCTTTTATGGATGAGGACGTGAAGCGATTCCCCAATCAATTCCGAAGGGGTTCGCGGGGCGTAGGCGCGATTCTCGGGGTCGTTGTCGTCGAGCCGCTCGCCGCATGGCTCCGAGGTTTCAGCGTTCGACTGATCGGACCAACCTTCTTGGACAGGGGTCAGCAGGCGACGTTGGGGTGGCCGACTGAAAGGGCGTGATCGTGTGGTTCGTGTCGAGCCAGCGAGGCGAGGCGTACGGCTGGTCCGCTCCAAATCGGTAAGTAGCGCGAGGGACGCACTGCTTGGAAGCCGATCATCCATGCGAGACTCCTTCATCTCTGTGGGTGTGGGTCACGTGGCCTTCCGCACTGAAGACCCCCCGTCTGTGGCTCGAACCAGCGTGGTCCGGCCGGTCCACAATGACTTTGCGATCTGTGCGATCTGTGAGCGAATTCTGAGTGCCGACCTTGGATCAATCAATCGTTCGTCCGTGATCGATTCCCAACGAGTCGACCCAAAGGGAGGCGAGCCGTCCCGAACGAATACCCCGAGTCAGAGATTGCACGGCTTGCGCCTAATAACGTACCAGGCGCGACAGCTATTGTACAAGATCAGGGGGCTACTTTTCGATCCGACTTTACTTCGATTTCGCGATCGACGTCTGACGAAAGTGGTGAGTTGGACGGAATCGTCAAGGAGGGGCTCAGAGTGATTGTTCGGTTACGGATCGATGCGCTGAGTGTGGTGATGGTTCGTGCGTTGCGGCTGGGTTATTGTTCAGATCTGGAACTGCGAACGAGGTCAGGGTGCCGAAAAGACCTCGAGATGAATGGAGGGTTGCGCTATGCGACGACGTGTCTTTCTTGGAACGGGATTGGCACCGTGGATAGGGTCAATGTCGTTGCCCCATGGGGTGGGGAGCGTGGTGCGGGGATCTAGGCTGGCCGCGGACGGCCACCTCGGTCCCGATGAGATCGCCGCCGATGTGGTGGTCGCGGGGGCGAGCTTGGGTGGCTGTGCGGCCGCTTTGGCGGCATTGCGCGCCGACCGTCACGTTGTGCTCGTCGCAGCTTATGACTGGATTGGTGGTCAATTGACCACGCAAGCTGTTCCTCCGGATGAACATCCCTGGATCGAACAGTTCGGGACCAATCGTTCCTACCGTCGACTCCGCCGAACGATTCGCGAGCATTATCGCCGGTTCTATCGACTGAGCCAGGAAGCCCGAGCCGATTCCACTTTGAATCCGGGCAATGGTTCGGTCTCGAGACTTTGCCACGAGCCCCGTGCCGCGTTGGCGGCGCTTCGCAGTCTTATGGCACCGCATCTCTCTAGTGGTCGCTTGAGCCTGCTGGAGGAGCACGAACCGATTGAGGTAGAGGTCCAAGGCGATCGAGTCTTGGCGTTGGTGGTCCGTGAAGCGCGGACAGGAACGCGTCGAACACTACGGGCCCCGTATATCCTGGACGCGACCGAACTGGGCGATCTCTTGCCGATGGCCGGGGTCGAGCACGTTGTGGGTGCGGAGGGTCGCGACGAGACAAACGAGCCGCACGCCGCCGACCAGGCCGACGCGCTCAACCAGCAGGCGTTGACGGCCTGCTTCGCCGTTGAGTTCCGTCCCGGCGAGTCCCATGTGATCGATCGTCCTGAAGGCTATGACTTCTGGAGGAACTACCAACCAGCGCTCGAGCCGGCCTGGCCGGGCCCCCTGTTGAGTTGGACCTACAGCCATCCGCCAACGCTGAGGCCAAGGACAGCGAGCTTCGATCCCCGCTCGCCCGGAGAGGGATTCTGGCGCTATCGACGGATCATCGATCCGCTCAAGTTCGAACCGGGCACATATGCTGGTGGAATCTCGTTGATCAATTGGCCGCAGAACGATTACTGGCTGGGTCCGTTGGTCGGTGTCGACCAGCAAACGGCCAACAAACACATCGCGCAGGCCAAGCAGCTCAGCCTCTCGATGCTCTATTGGTTGCAGACCGAAGCGCCTCGAGAGGACGGCGGGACGGGTTGGCCGGAACTCCGACTTCGCCCCGACCTAGTTGGGACCCACGACGGCTTGGCCAAGGAGGTCTACGTCCGGGAGTCGCGACGGATCCGTGCCGAGTTCACCGTCACCGAGTGGCATGTCGGGCTCGACGCGCGGAGGATGATCCTAGGGCTCGGCCCCGATGCCTCCGTCAGCTCCGAGCTGTTTCCCGACAGCATCGGCGTCGGCGCCTATCGGATCGATCTGCATCCCAGCACCGGCGGCGACAACTACATCGACTTCAGTTCGTTGCCGTTTCAGATCCCGCTGGGTGCTCTTGTGCCGATCCGGGTCGAGAATCTGATCCCGGCTTGCAAGAATATTGGAACCACTCACGTGACCAACGGTTGCTACCGCTTGCACCCAGTCGAATGGTCGATCGGCGAGGCGGCCGGCGCTTTGGCTGCGTTCTGCCTGGAGGTCGATCAGCCTCCCTGCTCTGTCCTCCGCTCAACGAAATTCCTCGAGCAGTTCCAGGGCCGGCTCCGAGATCAGGGCGTCGAACTCACATGGCCTGAGGGAAAGACCCATCCGCTCTGACGGTATCGCAAGGATGGATTGGTGAGTCTTTAAACGATATTAGTGGACTTCATGTAATATATTGTGATGTATGCCTAGACGGGACGAAATGTCCTGTCCAGGCATTATCGAGGTCGTTTGGAAGTACGATGAAAACGATCTGCTCGATGGGGTAAGACAAGACTACGCCTCGGAGGTTTGCTGGTGTATCAATCCTCGTCGAGGGTGTCGTGCCAATTGGTTCGAAGGGTGTCGCGGGCGGCGTTGACACCGAGTTTGGAGGATCGGATGAAGGCGACGAACTCGTCGATCTCGGGGATGCCGGGGAACTCGGACTCGATCCGCTCCAGGGCCTCTTTGGTGGCCAGCACGTCTTTGTAGAAGATCTTGAAGGCAATCCGCATGGCGTTGATCGCCTCGGGCGCGAACCCTGCGCGACGCATGCCGACCAGATTGAGCCCGCTGACGCAGTTGTGTCCTTGTTGGAGTACGTAGGGCGGGATGTCTTTGGTCGAGGTGCTGTTGCCTCCCAACATGGCGAGTCGGCCGATGCGGACCCGCTGCTGGATCGCCGAGTGGCCTGAGAGAATGCAGCTATCGTGCAGTTCGCAGTGTCCGGCTAGAAGGGTGTTATTGACCAAAGTGCAGTGATCGCCCAAACGAACGTCATGGCCAATATGGGAGTTAACCATCACCATGTTGTGGTCACCAAGCACTGTCTCACCGCCGCCATCGACAGTCCCGCGGTGGATGGTGACGAACTCGCGAATCGTATTGTGGTCACCGATCCGGAGTAGAGTCGGTTCGCCGTGGTAGTGCCTGGACTGAGGCGCTTTGCCCAGTACAGCGCCGTGACCAACGAAGTTGTCGCGACCCATCTCGAGCGGGCCGGAGAGGCAAACGTGCCCTTCGATCCGGCATCCTGAGCCGACCCGAACCGAACCCTCTAGGATCGCGTACGGTCCGACTTCAACGTCGGGGGCGAGTTCGACCTCTGGGCCGATCACGGCGGTTTGATGGATCCGCTCAGCGCTCGCCATCGTCATCGACATCACGCTTCCTCCTCCTCTGACGGCGCGTGTATCGCCCCCGTCCCTGGGAGCATCACCGTGGCTTCGACCGACTCACCGGTGTCGATGGTATTATCGGCAAATTCACGAGCGGTTCACTAGTCTTTCCGATTCGCTGTCCTCGATTCCGTTGAGATCCTCTGACGGTCCCGACGAGCCGAGTGGCGATGGTCTACCCAAGAGACCGCTCATTGACAACGGCGTTTCGCACAGGTTCGCATGGCCCTGAGACGACCGAATCGGATCTTTGCTGGTGGATGAAGCCGATCGAGAACCCGAACTGCGGGGTTGGGGGGTCCCGGGAAATCCCAGACCAGACGGTTCCTAGCGTGGGGACGCGGTTGAATGGGCGACGCCTTTGGGCGTGGTGGACGGATCGGGATCCGGTTCGGTTCGTTGAACGGCCCAGTGCCGGAGTTGTTCGGATCGCGGTTTGGGGTGGTCGGTTCGGAAGTGGACGCCGCGCGATTCGGTCCGAGCGGCCGCACCGGCGATCATCAGACGGGCTACGGTAAGCATGTTCTGCAGGGTCCAGCCGGTCGGGTCTGGGAAGGACTGAGAGAAGACATAGCGGCACCAAAAATCGACCTGGCGAGCGGCCTCGGCCAGTCTGTCGGCCTCGCGACGGATCCCAACCTGGCGCCACATGAGGGATCGCAGCGAGTTGCGGATATCGGTCAGGTCGAGTGGGGCGTCGGGGCTGGGTGTGCTTGACGCGGTGGGCCGGATCGGCCAGAACTGGAAGGGTTGGTCGCGCTGATCGTTCAAGTGGATCAGCATGTCTTCGGCGGCCCGGGCCCCGAAAACCAGCCCCTCCAAGAGACTGTTGGAGGCCAGCCGGTTGGCCCCGTGGAGTCCCGAGGAGGTCGCCTCTCCTGCGGCCCAGAGGCCCGGCACGCTGGTCCGCGAGTCGGTATCGACCTGGACCCCACCAATCAAATAGTGGGCGGCGGGGCGGACTGGGATCGGATCGCGGGTGATGTCCAGGTCAAAACAACGGCAGACCCGATCGATGCCCGGGAACCGGTTCCGGATAAAGTCGGCATTGAGGTGAGCGAGGTCGAGATAAACGTTGGGGTGCTGGGTCTTGGCCATTCGATCGGTGATGGCGCGTGAGACGTCGTCGCGGGGTGCTAACTCGGCCAACTCGTGGTATTCGGGCATGAACCGGGTGCCGTGACGGTCGCGAAGGTAGGCGCCTTCGCCCCGAACTGCCTCGGTGATCAGGTGTCGGGCCGCGCCGGCGATGTAGAGCACCGTCGGGTGGAACTGGATGAACTCCATGTCGCGGAGGGTGGCCCCGGCGCGATAGGCCATGGCGTGGCCGTCGCCGGTGGCGATCGGCGGGTTGGTCGATTCGCGATAGACTTGGCCAGCGCCTCCGGTTGCCAGCAGGGTTGCCCGAGCCCAGACGATGCCCGGTCCGCGTTTGGGGTCCCAGACCAACGCGCCGCGACACTGGCCGTCGAAGGTCAGCAGGTCGACGGTGAAGCAGTTCTGCCAGATTCGCAGGTTCGCGCGGGTCCGCGCTTGCTCGATGAGGGCGCGGGAGATCTCGCGGCCGGTCGCGTCGCCCATGGCGTGGACGATCCGCTTGTGCGAGTGGCCGCCTTCGCGGGTCAACGCGACGGCACCATTGACCATGTCGAAAGTCGTGCCCCAACCGATCAGTTCACGGATCCGCTGTGGTGCCTCGCGGACGACCAGATCAACCACCTCGGGATCACAGAGGTCGCGACCAGCCGTCAAGGTATCCGCGACATGGTCCTCAAAGCGGTCCTCCGGGTCGAGGACCCCAGCGATGCCCCCTTGAGCGTACGTGGTATTGCTCTCGTTGATCCCGTCCTTGGTGACGACCAGAACTCGGTGCGGCTCCGAGATCCCCAGGGCTGCGCGAAGGCCGGCCACACCACCGCCGAGTACGAGGACATCGGCGAAGTGATGCGGCATGTCGCGCGGATCGAAGTCGACCAGGTACCGGCGATCGTGGGCGGGAACGTCCATCGTGGATGTAGCGCGTGCAGTGATAGGAGCCTCCTGGACGACCCGATTCGATCGGTCGCGGGAGCCGATGGTCGGCGGGGTCGTTATCTGGACGTCCCGAATCGACCGCCAGTGCGGTTCGATCCGGGACTGCTGGATTGGGCGACGCGGGTGACAGACCGACAACAGGAGTTCCGGTCGCTCGGTCTTCATCTGATCCGACCCAGTAAGTCTGGGGTTTGCCGGGTCGGAACGAATCACCCGATTTTAGCGTGGGCCAGGCCGACCTGTGTTACTACTGCTCCGGCCGTTGCGATTTCCGGAGCCGGCATTGGTCTTGGTCTCCGAGAGGCTCCGTTGGTAGGCCTCGAAACGACGCCTGAGGAACGAGGGAACCTCGGTGCCCGAGCCTTGCTGGTTGCCCCGGAGTTCATCTTGAGCGACCGAGTTGCCTCCCCGACGGGTGCCCGATCGAAGCCGTGCATTGCCGCCTGGGCCTCGGACGCTCCGACCCGCATCGTACTCGGGTTGCTCACCGTATTCGCCCTCGATCGTCTCGACAGGTCCGGCCTCAGGGCGACTCGGCGGCGCATCGAACTTGCGGATAAAGTCGTCGATCTGGTTTCGATCCATCCCCAGGCGTTCTTCCATTTCGGGCGTAATCTGACCGTTCTGTTGCATCTCCTTGAGCCGGTTGACCACCTTCTGACGTGAGGAGATATCGCGGGGCGCAGGCAACTCCCCAGGATTGTCCGGAGGCGTATCGGCCTGGGGTGAGGCCTCGGAGGTGTCCTTTTCGTAGGGAAGATCGTCGGGCGAGAGCGGTCCGGGATCCCCATCGCTGCCGGAGGGGTTCATGCCACCGCCACCTTCGGAGGGCGATGGTTGGCTGGGTGTTGTATTGCCGTTTGGCTGCCCACCGTTCGAGGATTCTCCGTTGGGTTCCCCCGATTGTTGCGAACCCTGGTCTCCTGGCCGATCGGTCGGTCGACCCGAGTTGGCGTCGGAGGGCTCGTTGGAGGATTCGGTCGGTCGCCCTTGGCCGTTGGTATCTCCAGGGACCGCCGAGCTGTCATCGTTGGAATCAGAGGGCTGAGTCTCTCCGGTGGGAGTGCCTCCTTTCCCTGATTCGCCCGAGCCCGTCTCGCCCGATTCGCCCTGTTCTCCCGATTCGCTCGACTCAGAACCGCCAGGGCGTCCCGACGGATTTCCCTCTTCCGAGCGACCCGATTGTCCGTCGCCTGGCTCGTTGCCCTCGCCGTCCTGGGGTTGACCCTGCTGCCCCGGCGTTCCCTGATCGGATTCTCCGCCGCGTCCTTGGCCCGATCCTTCTCCTTGGCCCTTGCCGTTCTCTCCATCATTCTCCTGAGATTCCTTGCCGCCGCTTTGATTGGACTCGGGAGAATTAGGCTGTTGTTGCTCGTCGCTGGGTGTCTCTCCAGGTTGGCTCTGGCTGGGTTGACCACCCTCTTGATCAGACGGTTGAGTTGAATCACCACCTGATTGGCTCGGGCTGGGCTGGCTTTGGTCGGACGGCTCACCGGGTCGACTCGAGTCGGTCTGCTCTCCAGGTTCAGGCTGACCGGCTTCGCTGCCCTGTTGCGGATCGTTTGAAGACGATTGGCCTTCGGTAGGCTCTCGGCCGGACGGCTCCGAGGACGACTCGGGATTCCCCGACTGTTCTTGACCTTCGCCCTGCTCTGACCGCTGCTCGGTTCGCGGCTGCGATTCGGATCCGGGCTGTTGGGAATCGCTCGGCTGTTCCGGGTTCTGGGTCTCGCCGCTGTCGTTGGGTTGACTGTCGGGTCGTTCGCTGGACGAAGCCTCTGGGTTCTCACCCGAGCCCAGGCGTTCCTGGGACGCCTCATCGGATCCTGGCTGACGACCGTCTTGTGGCGAATCCGTCTCTGTCGGATCATTTCTTTGCTGATCAGACGGGCGCTGACCTTCGCCGCTCTGCGGTTCTCCGGAATCGGGTCGGCTGTTCGGATCAGAGTTCGGTTGACCCGTTTCCTCACCACTGTCGGAACGCTGACCATTAGGCTCGTTCCCGCCCGGTTGTTCGTTCGAGCGTGGAGCTTGATCCTCGGATCCCGAACGTTCTCCTTGAGATTGGGCACTCGGGTCGGAGGCATTACGCTCGGTCGGATCCTCACCTGGACCTTGTTGACCCTCTTGCGGCCGACCGGTCTGCTCCGCGTCGGGCCGATTCCCGTCGGCTCGGTCCGTGGAGGAATCACGCTGATTCGGGTCGCCATTGCGTTCGGCGCTGTTCGGCTCACCGGCTCGTTCGGCCTCCGACGGGTCTTGGCTACCGGGCTGCTGATCGGTCTGGTCGCCTTGACTGGCGTTTTCTCCGGATTGATCGGTCCGATTCGGGTCACCTCGGCGTTCCTGGGACTGCGGATTGCCGGATCGTTCGGAATTGGTTCCGGATTGCTCCGCGGCGGAGTTTTGCTCCCGGTTCGTCCCTGGTTGCTCGTTCGGAACCCGATCCGGATTACCGCCAGCTTCTCGATTCTGCTGACCGTTCGACTCAGGAGATGGTGACGATGAGTCCTGAGGCTCTTGACTCATGTCAGAGCCGGAAGGATTGTCACCACGCTCACGAGGTTGTGTTCCCTCTTGAGATTCCTGAGAGTCGGCGCTGTCTTGAGATCGAGGCTGGTTTGCTCCGTCGCTTCTCTCCGAGTCACTCGACCGATCGGTACCGTCTCGGCGATTTGAGTCGGCCTGGGTCGGGTCGCGTTGTTCGCCGCTCCCCATATTCGATTCATCTGACGGATCTCGTTGATTGGACGCCCTTTCATCCCCGTCACGTTCGGTCGGAGACTGGTTGTCGGAGCCGCCCGATTCCTGCTGATCACCACCGTCCCCGGAGCGATTCGACTCGCGAGGATCCGCGGTGTCATTCGGGTTGGACGGGTCACCCCCATCGTTCTCCGAGGCGTTCGAATCGCGTTCGGCTTGCGGGGCGTTGTTGGATGGATCGGTGTTGCCCCCTCGTTCTTCGGAGGTGGGGTCGCGATCGCCCTCAGGACGTTGCTGCTGAGCCCCCGATTCTCGTTGCGAATCGGATCGATCTTGTGAGCCATTCCGCTCGTTTCGAGTCGACGACTCGGCGTTCCCTTGGTCTCGACCTTGATCCTGACCTTGGTTTGCGTCTTCCTCATCGAGGCCCAGTTCGCGCTGAAGCTTTTCGAACTGCTCGCGTTCTTCGGGGGTCATCTCCGGTTCGCGGTCGTTGGAGGAACCGTCACTGCCCTGTTCGGACGGACCTCGATCCTGTCCCGATCCTCGAGACTGATCCGACTCCTGTCCGTTCTCACCACCTTGCTGACGACCGCCTCGATCCTCGTCTCGGTTGCCTGTCTCACGGGAGTCGGAGTCCGCCTGATTTCTTTCCCGTGGATCGTTGTTGTTCGGATCATCGTTGGTGTTGGGGTTCCTCTGAGATCGTGAGGTCTCGGAGTTTCCATCACTCGGCTGGCGTTCGTTGCGGTTGGGATCGGCTTGAGGGCCTGTATCACGACCACGGAAGTCTTGGTCCTCGGAGCGATTGCCGGACGAGCCGTCGCGTCGGCCTGAACTCGATTCCGAAGCTTGGTCGTCGTTCGGTTGCGCGTCGGATGGGTCGGCAGGGTCGTCACCTTCGCGAGGCTCACTCGCCCCATCCTGAGATTGATTGGCCTGGTCACCCTGGGCCGGATCACGATCGTCCTGGGCCGGACCGTCTTGAGGGCGGCCGTCCTGGGTCGCGGAGTTGGGCTCGCCCTCGCGTTGCGCATCGGCGTTATCCAGTCCCTCGTTGCCCGGATCGCTGTTGTTCGGGTCGGCTTGACCCTCGTCGTTGGGGTCGCCTTCTTGTGCGGACCCTTCTCCGCCCGGATTCCCCTGCTCTCCACCCTGTTGCTGTGGATCTTGGTTTTGGTCCTGAGGTTGGTCCTGCGGATTTTGTTGCTGCGGACCTTGGTCTTGCGGGGCGCCTTGCTGGTCATCCTGCGGCGGTTGCTGTTCGACCGGTTCGGTGATCAGCAGGACGCGATGGTTGGTCCGGAACGCGTTGGCGACCGGAAGGCGGTTGTCTTGAGCCGTGAGCCAGTACTCAACCTCATCGCCGGGTTGGAGCCCCAACTCCTCGGGGACGACGAGCGATTGACCTTCGAAGAGGCTTGTTGGTTCTTCGATGAGGTTGGTCGGATCGCGAAGCGGGGTGTCGTCACGGGTCAGGTGGAGTTGGAGGTCGACCAAGCCGAAGTCGTCGACGGCCTCGAACTGAAGGTTGACGCGCCCATTCGCCGGCACCTCAAAGCGATCGCGGGTGGGATTGAGGAATTGGGCCGAGGGCGGGGTGTCGGGCAGGGCAATGATGTCGTAGAGGACCGGGTTGGGGTTATTCTGATCCTCAACGGTGGTGAAGTTGATCGTGTAGGAGCCGTTGCTTTCGACCAGAAATTCCCCGGTGATCTGGTACGGGTCGTTCGGGTCGACGGTCATGACGATCGGTCGCCCGGTCCCGCCGATGTTCAACTGAGCTTGCTTGACGGCCTGGTTGGCCTCGGCTTGGACGATCACGCGGGTCCCGACGATGGCCTCGACGTGTCCCCCCGGGTTCCCCCGACGCGGTGGGGTCTGCGTGTACTCGGGGAATTCCAGATCGGTTCGTACGTCGACCAAGGCCGGCGCCGGGATGGCCTCCAGCGTGTAGGTCCGGGAGATCGCGTCACCAGCGGAGATGTAGTAGAGCGTGTCGGTCCGGACGTCGCGGAGAGTGGTCGTCCAGGGGGCATAGGGCTCGCCCTGGCTCAGTTGCTGCTCGTTGTAGAACTCGCCGCCATCGGTGCTGGTGAACAACGTGGCCGATTCGGGGACGTTGCCCAGGATCCGGACCGAGACTTTGACGTCTTCGCCGGAGACCACCTGGATGTTGCCCGGTTCGATCTCTTCGAGCCGCGTGTCGGTCGGTGGCAGGACGTCGGCCAGCAGAGCGCGCTGCAACGAATCGAGGATGTTTTTCTGTGTGGTCAGCGAGTAGAGACAGAACAGGATGATGATCGCGAGCAGGGCATAGACCGTTCGTGACAGCGGGCGCTGGTCGACCGCCGAGTCGATCTCAGCCTTGCTCAGGTGGGTGACGGTGTGCCGCTCCAACGCCTCGACGAACCCTTTGGAAATCCCCTTGGCCTCCGAGGTCTCCTGCGAGCGATGGAGGCTGACGTAGTTGACCAGGCTGTTTTTGAATTCGGGTGTGGTGTCCTCGATCACCTTGGCCGCATAGAGCTGGTGCACCGAGCTGATCAGGGGCCGGACCACTCGGAAGAATCCGAAGACGACGGCGAAGGTCAGGCCGCCATAGAGGAAGAATCGACGCGCCCAATCGGGTAGGCCGGCCGGCACCAGGTGGTCCAGCACGATCTCCACGAACAGCAGGGTCAGACAGACCGTTACCAGCGTGGCCAGGCCGGTCAACGCGTCGGTCATCTTGATCCGGGTCTGGGTCTGGCGGAGTTGATGTTCGATAAACTGCGGATAATCGAGCAGTGTGCCGGACGGCTGGGTGCTCAAGGCCATGGCGCGGAACTCCTCAGGACGCGCGGGCACCAATTCCCTGGACGGGACCGACCCCGATCTTGGGCGGCGAACTGCGGTATTATAGCCCTCCAGCGGACCCCGGAACACCGTAGGTCCGACATTTGTCGAGGTGTGATCCTCAGCGAGCCCGATCGGCGTTCGGTCCATGAGCTTTCCGTCAAACCTTCCCGCCCACTCAGACGCACCGAAGCGCCTTCGATCCGCTTCCGCACGCGACTGCTTCTCAGGAGATTTCTTGTGAGTCGGATGATCTGCTCGATCACTGTAACCCTGGCGGTTTTCGCCACCGTCCTCGCCATGCCCCAGGCGACGGCCCAGACCAAGCTGCTCCGCTACCCCGACCTGCACGGCGACCAGGTCGTTTTCGTCTACGGTGCGGACTTGTGGATCGCCTCGACCGAGGGCGGTCCGGCTCGTCGACTGACGGCCCACCCCGGCTTGGAGCTGTTCCCCAAGTTCTCGCCCGATGGCCAGTCGATCGCGTTCACTGGTCAATATGACGGGGATGAACAGGTCTATGTGATCCCGGTCCAGGGCGGTGAGCCCCGGCAACTGACCTACTACCCGGCCCGAGGCCCCCTTCCGGCACGCTGGGGCTACGACAATCAGGTCTATGGCTGGACACCCGACGGCCATGCGGTCCTCTTCCGCTCGATGCGCGAGGGCTGGACCCTGACCGATACCCGGCTCTACACCGTCAGCCTCGACGGTGGCCTGCCCGAACCGCTGCCGATGGTCGTCAGCGGGGGGGGCGACCTCTCGCCCGAGGGTGACCGCGTCGTTTTCAGCCCCCTGACCCGCGACTTCCGGACCTGGAAGCGTTATCAAGGCGGGTGGGCCCAAGACCTCTTCGTGCTCGACCTCGAAGGCAACCGCGCCATCCAGGTCACCAATGATCCGCGGACCGAACGCGACCCGATGTGGATCGGCGACCGGATCTTCTTCGCCTCCGACCGTAACGGCACGCTCAATCTCTATTCGTACGATCTGACGAATGAGGAATTGAAGACCTGGACCGAAGGCCAGCTCTGGGACGTCCGATGGCCGAGCAAAGCCGAGGACGACCGGATCGTCTTCGAGCGGGCCGGCGAGCTGGAAGTCCTCGACCTGGCCGACGGCTCGATCACCGAGTTGGACATCGATGTGCCCGACGACGGCCTGGCCCGACGGCCCGAGCGGATCACCGTCGAGGACCAGATTAGCGACTTTGCACTCTCACCCGGCGCCAAGCGGGCTCTTTTCGTATCGCGCGGCGACATCTTTACCGTCCCAGCCAAGTCGGGTCCGACCCGGAACCTGACTCGGACTTCAGGGATCCACGAAAAAGGCGCGCGGTGGTCGCCCGATGGTCGCAAGATCGCCTATATCTCCGACGCCACTGGCGAGGAAGAGATCTATCTCATTGACCAGGATGGTTCCGGTGAGCCCGAGAAGCTTACCAGCGGCGGCCAGGCGATGCGCTACGCGCCCAGTTGGTCGCCCGATGGCCAGTTGTTGTCCTTCGGCGACAAGGACGGCAAGCTCTCCGTCCTCGATGTCGAGACAAAGGAGGTGACCGAGATCGTCGACTCGCCCGGGGGTCTGATCGGCGACGCCACTTGGTCGCCCAAATCCGGTCACATCGCCTTCAGTATGCCCGAACCGTCCGGCTTCACCTCGCTCTACATCTGGAGCCGCGACGACGGGGAGGTCCGTCGAATCACCGGGTCCCTCTTCAGTGAATACGAACCGGTTTGGGATCCCGAAGGAAATTACCTTTATTATTTCAGCAATCGCAACTATGCCCCGCAGATCGGCTCGGCGGAATGGAACTACGTCGTCAACCGCGCGACCCGGATCTATGCCCTCGCCCTCCGCAAGGATGTCAAGGACCCCTTCCCGCCTGAAAGCGACGAGGTCGAGATCGCCGAGGAGTCATCGGAAGACCCCGCCCAAGACGATGAGGAACCCAAAGACGCGGACGAGGAAGAGTCGCAGGGTGACGACGACGACTCGAGCGATGATGCGGAGGATTCCGACGAAGGCGACGACGATGCGGAGGAGGAAGATGAGGACGAATCAACCTACCTGACGATCGATTACGACGGGCTCGCCGAGCGGGTCGTGACGATCCCCGTCCCGGCCGATAATTACAACAATCTGTTGGCGAAGAAGGGGCATCTGCTCTACGTCCGAGGCGTCCCGTTCGTCTACGGCGGAGCGCCTGCGCAGCCGCCAGCGATCCACATCTTCAGCATGGCCGACCGGGAGCAAACCGTTCTGGTCGAGGGGGCCGGCGGCTACAGCCTCGCGCCGGACGGCTCAAAGATCATCGTCGGACAAGGTGGAGGGTTCGCCCTTTACAACGCGACGCCCCAGGGCAAAGGCTCACGCGCCGCGATCAACACCTCCAACATGGCCTACGATCGGGTTCCAGCCCAGGAGTGGGAGCAGATCTTCAACGAAGTCTGGCGCCGATATCGGGACTTCTTCTACGTCGAGAATATGCACGGCTACGATTGGGAAGCGCTCCGCGACCAGTACAAGTATTGGCTCGAGGACGTCGCGCACCGTTCGGATCTCAACTACGTCATCGGCGAGATGATCGCTGAGCTGAACGTTGGCCATGCCTACATCGACGGCGGTGATTTCGAGACGCCCGACCGGCCCGACGTGGCCCTGCCGGGTTGCCGCTTCGAACGGGATGCTGAGGCCGACCTCTATCGGATCGTCGAGATCCTGCCCGGTCAGAATGCGGAAACGGCCTATCGCTCGCCGCTGACCGAGGTCGGCGTCGACGCCCAGGAAGGTCTTTACGTGCTGGCCATCGATGGCGAGCCGCTCCGCCCTCTGGACAACCCCTACCGACTGCTCCGCTACAAGTCGGATCGACCGGTCACCCTGACCGTCAACGACGAACCGACTGAAGAAGGGGCGCGCGAGATCACCTTCCGGCCGCGGACCAGCGAAACCAACCTCTACTACCTCCAAATGGTCAACGAGCGTCGACAGCGGGTCGATGAGGCCACCGACGGCCGGATCGGCTACCTCCATGTGCCCGATATGGGTGCCCAGGGGATTCAAGAGTTCATCAAGTATTTCTACGGTCAAATCCGCAAGAAAGGCTTGATCATTGATGTCCGCAACAATGGGGGCGGAAACGTCTCGCAGATGCTGATCAATCGGCTCGATCGCAAGCTGCTGGGCACCCGGTTCAGCCGGACCAACGACTACGTCGGCACCTATCCTGGCACGGTCTTCGTCGGTCCGATGGTCTGCCTGATCAACGAGAACAGCGCCAGCGATGGCGACATCTTCCCCGCTCGGTTCAAGCAGGCCGGCCTCGGGCCGTTGATCGGCAAACGAACCTGGGGCGGCGTCATCGGGATCACCAACCGCGGTACGCTCATCGATGGCGGCACTGTCTTCGTCCCTGAGTTCGGCACCAACGCCGTCGATGGCTCCTGGATCATCGAAGGCTACGGTGTTGACCCGGACATCCCAGTCGACAACGGACCGGCCGACCTGATCGAGGGACGTGACCCGCAACTGGAACGAGGGATCGAGGAGGTCCTGCGCCTCCTGGACGAGTACCCGATCGAGTTGCCAGAGCGTCCCGCCGATCCCATCAAGACGAAGGCGGATGACGCCGACAATTGATAAATCGTGACATGTGTTCCGAGGGAATCTGCTGGATCTTCAGCGTGGCGGTTCTCATCGACGATCCGCGGTCCGTGCCTCAACGTGGAGGCACGGACGGAGATCGCTACTTGTATCGGCATTATCTGTAAAATCATCGATCTTTCATGCAGCACATTTGTGCCTCGATCAGGTTTCTCATTCGGTGGTTGTTTGAACTTATCGTTGACCGAATTTTCCATCGTTCGAAGTGGTTGGGAGTTTCTGAAATGGCGAGCAGCACCTTGTGGTCACGGATCGCAGAGATGCCTGAGGGGCCAGTCTTGGTTGGGTCGGGCGTGGGTTGTGCGGAGGTGGAGGACGCATTGCGGGCCGGAGAGGCGATCGATGAGGTGGTTCGTGCTCGAGGACTGGAGCCGGCCGATGCGATCGCCGCCGTCGTCCGGATGGCGTTGGGTCCGGACGGTTCGGAGGGATTGCCGCTGGTCCATGGTCGGCCGCGTTGGGACTCAGCGCGAGCGATCGACGATCGATCGCTTGAGGGTCTCTTGCCCGATCATGTCGTGCGATCTTCTCGGTTCGCCTTGGCTGCGGGACTGTTGCAGGTCCTCGACTTCTGGGATCTCAGCCACGATGCGGCGCAACGATCCGACGATCTGGGTGATCGCCGCTTCAGTCTCTATTGGCATGCGATCGCCCACCGTCGTGAGCCCGACCACTGGAACGCCTCGTACTGGTTTCGGCGAGTCGGGTCCGATCCCCTCATCCACGACCTCGACGAGCGGGTCGCTCCCTTGCTGGAGGAGTCCCCCGAGACTCCAGGTGTCGATGCCCTCAGAAACCGTACTGATTGGAACATCGCCGCCTTCCTGGACCTTTGCAACGACGCCAAACCGGGCTCTGAAGCTGAGGCCCTCGCCCGTCGAATTCAACGCGTCGAGATGATTCTGCTTCTCGAAGCGACTTGGGACTCGATTAATTGATAATCGCTGAAGTATTCGAACTGCAATCGTTGAACGCTCATTGGAGAGATTGCTGATACTGGCCTCACGGGCCACGGAAGCCTATAACCTGGGCGGGTCAGTAACACTGCCCTCTGCGAGTTTATGCGATTAGAACGCTTGTAATGATCTGAATCCAATCAATGAGACAGCACCGATGACGACCGCGATTTCCGAGACGACCACTGCCAACCCACGTCCTCAGATGCCCCAATTGAGTCAGAAGCCGGCGACCGGTTGGGTGATGCTGGGTGCGTTGGTGCCGCTGGGAGGTTGGCTGGTTTATCGCTGGCTGTTTCTGACCAACCTGCCCGACGACCATTTCTGGACGATGCTGAAGACCGACCCGATCTTCGGATTCGCCATGCTCGACTTCTTCGTCACGGCTGCTTGGGCGTTTCTGGTCTTGTTGGAACGTGGTGATCCACGGAGCTGGCGGTTCTGGATCCCAGCGCTCGTCTTCATGCCGATTCCGTCTCTTGGCCTTGCCCTCTTCGTCCTGCTCAATCGTGAGTCGTCCGTACGCGGATCAGCTCGAGCACACCCCGGCGATTCTGACAAACCGGTTGGAGAAACAACAATCGGTTGCCAAGTCGAGGCGGAGTCCTCCTCAGAATCGTCGTGATCGGGTCCTCCGGACGGCCGTTCGGCTCGTTTCGGTTGCCCCATCCCCAGTTCATCCTGATCGGCGTGCTATGGTCCCTGCGACACGGATGGTCTGAGATACCTAAGACGTTCGGACACAACGTCGTCTCACAGTCCGTTCCGAGTCACCCCGATCGGATCGTCCCCGCCCATGAAGGTTGCGGGGTCCATTGTCGGGCCGATGCTGAGGGAGCGGTCGGTCAGACACATTCGGAATGTCCTGACACATGGGTTCGGGCTAACTATGAACAAAGTGACACGCCGAAGGTCACGGCGACGATCGCCCTTTTCATTTCAATTGTGTGATAACTCTTTAGAGCCGCGGACCTTGCTCAACGCCGACGCGTCGAGTCTTTCCGCCGGTTGGCTTGGTCAAGACGAACGCGATCTGGTTGGACCATCGGCGCAGCCGGGCGGAAGTGATGTCCAGGATATCCATATCCAGATCGATGGTTTGGATCCAGATCGCGACGTCCAAACGATTCGACTCCAGGGTTTCGGCGGAAGCGCCTGGCAATATGAGGCCGAAGGGCTCGGTCCGCACTGGCGCGCCGAGCTGATCCGCGATCTTGGAAGCTCGACCGGCGACCTGTTCGTGGAACCGGACCGCTTCGAAACCGGCCGGCAATTCCAGCTTGCCCTGACGTACGAGGATGATACGACGCACGAGATCTACTTCGAGGGCGGCGAAGCGGACCCGAACCTCCGGATGCCCGGGGCGATCGTCGAGTTGGCCTGGATCGGTCAGACCGGCCGCGACGAGGTTGGACTGGGTCCGGCAGTCGGCCCCGACGGATTTCAGGACGTCGAGATTCGTCTGAGCGGCCTCTCGGCGTTGACAACAGTGGAGTCGATCGGGTTGTCCGGCCCGCCGGGGATCGAGTGGCAGTTCGGTCTCAATCGTGCAGGCCACTCGAACGCCGAACTCGTGCTCGACCCCGACCAGCCGGGCCAGGGCACGCTGTTCATCCAGCCCGACCGCGACCTCTCGAATTTTCCGTTGACCCTCCAGTTGCTCTACGCCAACGGATCGCGTGACGCCGGACAAGTCGTCGCTCAGACCAGCAACCCCGCAAAGCCGACCCCACGACCATCCCTCCCCACAATCGACAACCAAACGCTCGAGTTGGACTTCCTCGGTCAAGACGGATCGGATGCGAGCGAGCCCGGCGCGATTCGCTTGGCCGTCGCTGATCTGCCTGAGGACGCCGCGATCGTTGAAGCGACCCTAACCGATGGCATCGACTCCTCTTGGCATTGGACGCCCGTCGACTCAACCGATCGATTCGCGCGATTGGAACTCGAACATCACGATGTGGCCCCCGACACGGCGGCCCTCCGATTCGTCTCACGTCACAACTTGGAAGGCTTGACGCTCCACCTGCTCGTGACCTTGGACGACGGCCGTCGGTTCATCGCCGATGTCGAGGCCTCCGCGACAGATCCGAGCGCGATCCTTCCCGACACGCGTGACGATCGCGGATCGGTGGTTGCCCAACCTGGCGACGATCTTCAGGACCTCGTCGACCAGTTCGGTGTCGTCGAACTGAGTGCTGGCACCTACCGACTCGATCAGCCGTTGGTGTTGAACAAGTCGACGACCCTGGTCGGTGAGCCGGGTGCTGTGCTCTCGTTCTCGCAATCCTCGACAAGCCCGGCATGGACGACCGCGATCAAGGTGATGGCCAGCCACACCCGCCTCGAATCGTTTGATGTCCGCTTCGAGGGACCGATCCGATGGAACCAGGCGGTCGGGTTTGGCCCGGCAGTCATCGGTTCGATCGATAATTTTGATCCGGGGTATTCCGGCCGGACCGAACCGATCGTCGACTTGAACGTCTTGAACCTCGACATCGAGGGTCCGCCGTCGTCGGGAACGCAGGACTGGGAACAGACCCCGCGCCTGATGCGGCTGGTCACTGCCTCGAGCGGCCGGATCGAAGGGAACACGCTCCGAGGTGGGATGACGGAACTAGCCGGCGGACCGTGGACATTCGTCGACAATACGCACACCGGCACGCCGATTGGAACCTCGACGCCAGCGGTCCTTTCGGTCGGTCGTCCCCGCGACTTGTTGGTCGAAGGCAACACCGCGTCGTCGGAAGGTCCTTCGGGCAAGACCTGGCGGTTCCTGGTGCTGACCCAGGAGGGTGAGGGGATCTCGGTGGTCGGCAACACGATCCGTGACGTCGGTCCGCGCGATGACGACGTGATCCCTTCGGCCAACGCGCCCGAGGTGATCCTGACTGAGTCGTATCGGGTCCACTTCGAAGGGCGGATCCGGCGGTCGAGCCCGGACCGGATGCTCATCCAAGTCGACGTAGTCCAGGGTTCACCGGTCGAGGTGGGTTCTGTGGTCTCTGTCCTCAACGGTCCGTCGGCGGGCCAGTGGCGGCGTGTCGTTCAGGTGATTGACGAATCGACCTTCCTCCTCAATGCCCCGTTGCCGGACTGGCGCCCGGACGTCGTGATTTCCTCAGGGTTCGTCGACTCGGAGTATGTCAACAATGCGATCGATGTGACTGGCAGTTCGACGACACGACCGATCAACTTACTCGGGAATCAGTGGGACTCGCGGGTCGTGGGGAACCGCCTGATCGGTGGTGACGACGCCTTGTTCCTCACCGCGATGCCGACTGAAGCGCCTCGAGTCTGGGGCTGGTCGCGGGTCCCGATGTTTGACCTGCTCGTTCAGGGCAATGAGTGGGTCGACAGCCTCAAGGGCGGTACCTTCGACGTGTTCCACGGCGGCGTGTCCAAGTCGACCGAGGGTCGGCTCTACGCGACCGGTTCGATCGTGGACAACACGATCGTCTGGACCCAATCGTTCTTGGACAGCCTCAATCCGAGTGTTGAGCCTGTCGCGTTGACGTTGGGCCATCAAGCCTCGCTCGACCCGACCGAGATACATGTCCAGGCGGCCGGGAACGTCTTGGTGCTCCCAGCGGATGCCGACCCGTCGGCGAGCCTGATGATCCCGTCGGCGACCGTCAACGGCGAGGTCCTCACCGATACGGTTCGCTCCCTCCCCATCCTCTCCACCGAGACCCCCAAAGCCTTGGAACTCATCAACGATAGCGGGATTGATGGAAACGATCGAGTCACCAACGACGCGCGGGTTCGGTTCGATGGCACACAAGGGACGGACTACGAATACCGGCTCATCGGCGAGTCGGACAACAATTACCGCCCGGTCCCCGATCCGAACAGTTTCGAGCCGGTCGGTCTTGTCGAGGGTGTGAACACAGTTTTGGTCCGGGCCACAGGGTCGGGTTTACCGACCGCATTGACGTTCACCTACGACACGGTCGCCCCGAATCCGAATGCTCCCGATCTCCGCACGGACGCCGACTCGGGGATCTCGACGACCGATGACGTGACGAAGCGGCAGATCTTGCGGTTCGAGGCCGACTTTCCCACCGACGCCATCGAGATTGCGTTGGTCAGCGATGGTGACGTGCTCGATCGTCGAAGCGTACCGAAGCCGCTCCGCGATCGCGGTTCGATCGTCGAAGGTCCCAACGTCTATGAAGTGCACGCGTCCGATCGCGCAGGGAATACCGGCATCAGTGATCCTTTGACGGTCATCCGCGATCGGGAAGGTCCCTCCGCAGTGACGAACCTCCGGAGCCTCAATGACGGCACCGTTGAGTTTGACCCGGTCTCCGAGGCGATCGCCTATCACTATCGCGTGTTGAACTCGCCCGAAACCTCCGAGTGGATCGCGATCGGTGAAGCGACCTCGTTCCGACTCGCTGACTTGGGACCGGGCACCTATGACGTCGCCGTTCGTGCCGAGGATCTGGCCGGCAATCTCGGCGTTCGACAGGACATCGCGGTGACCTTTCCGTCGTCGGGGGTTGAGCTAAGTGGACTCTGGTATGGTCTCGACTCTCGGTCCGACCGGGTTGGTCCGTCGACCGATCCCGGTGCCGATGGCCGTGCCGACACGCGGATCGACGTGCTTGGGTTACCGACCGACCATGGCGCGATCGTCTCGGCCGAACTGGTCGGCTTGGGTGCGGGGCGTTGGGCCTTCGGCGATCCGGACGGTCCGTGGTGGTACCTCGATGTCGTTACATCATCCTCAAGCGATGCCGCCTCCGTTTTCTTCGAACCGGGTGACGATTTCGATACCGATCGACAATTCTGGATCGTGATAACTTACAGCGACGGAACAACGGTTGATCTGTGGGTTCAAGGCGAACCAGGTTCCGACGACTGATAGATATAAGATGACTGTAAATTTATTCGAATTTCAGCTTCGAGGGGCAGGATCAATGCCCCTCGAGATTTTGAGAGCTCCGCTTTGCTCAGTCGGCTTGGTCTCTATGTGTTTGTGAATCTGTCTCCACCCAGGCTCCACTGCCTGCATTCGTGCGGTCGTAAGCCAGTTGACTCTCAGTGACCGACGATTTCCCCGCCGGCGATCATACCAAGTGCTCTCCAGACCTCAATGTTCACCGAATCATCGATGGAGGCGACCTTGCCCGACAAATAATGAACATGAACTTTGCCCGGATGGCCACTTGCAGCATTCCAGGCTCCGACGGTGTAAACATCGTGCCCATTTCCGCAGGAGCTCGAATTCGGCACCAAAAGGTGATTATACAACGTTCAATTCGGATTGCCGTTAGTCCAAGCTGCTCCCCTCAAGCCTTTTGAGCTTGAGAAAGGGCAGGCATGAGACTGCTGGAGACAGTCATGAAGAAACGAATCAAGGTGCGTCCGGAGATCCCAATCTTGTTCAGAAAAAACCAGGGAACGTCCAACATCGCCCAAGTCGCCGTCTCCCGGAGCCGAGACCAACCATTCCGTTGACGCGACCGTGTGGTCGGTCCCGTCGCGGATTGAACTAAGAGGCTTGCCGTCTTCGTCCCGAATCACCAAGTAATTTGGTGTAAAAGAACCAGATCGAGCACCTTCATGGGATACATCAGAGTTCATAGCGTAATCTGTAAAACTATTTTCATAATACCATTCACTTATGCATAAAAAAGAATTAATTTTGGTATTGGTTGCTGTGTCGTTTTCTTGGATTACAAAGTAATAAGGAAGTTCGAGTTTGTGAGCATCATACAAGCTGTTTTGATCTAAATAAGGCAGAATCCTAACGAAAGCAGAGTGACCAAGCCCCATTCCAGCTGGAAGTAAGTTGTTTTCTGATTCAAATCCGTGGATCACCATGCCAATCTGTCTGAGTTAAATTTGGCACGTTGTGGATCTTGCGGCTTCGCGAGCATTTTGGATGGCAGGTAATAAAAGCCCGACCAATATCATTAAGATCATTATGGCAGCGAGGAGTTCGATGAGAGTGAAGCCTCGCCTCGGCTTTGCCGGTTGCAAATCAATTGCTCTCAATCGAGTTTCTGTCGAATCGTTAAAACTTTCATGGGTGTTAACCACGACTGTTTCTCCATCAACAGGCGCCGGTTGTGTCTGGATCGGTCTGAGGGAACCACAGGCTCTCAACTAGTTTTGTCCATTTCAACCTGGTCGGCATCCTCAGACAAGAGCCTGTCTCGAGGAAATCGCTCCTTGGCTGATCGTCCATATGTTTCGTGCCGGATCAAGAAATGGAATCCCTCGATGTCCGCCGATTTGTTGATCAAGATCCGGCCGGTTCGAGCTGTTCTTCCCGGTCGAGGATTCTCTGGGTGATTTGGGCCTGGCAAATCTTGCACCACTTCCAGCGTCGCGTTCCGGCATGAACGTCGAGGTATTCCTTGGCTGCACGAATGGTGGGGAACCAGATCTTGGTCTGTTCCTCGGGAACGCGCTCCAACTTGGCGCAGTGGGGGAAGTGGACTTGGTTCGAGGTCGCGCGCGATCCAGTGCTCCCCGTGTTGGCGTTGGGCTTCGCGTTCGCATCGGAATCATTGGTCGTCTTGGCTTGGGCCTTGCTCTTGGCCCGGCCGAGGCGCCCGTGGAAGATATAGCCTTCAGCTTCGAGGCGGGCTTCGGCGAATTCGATCTCGGTCGTAAGGATACGATGCACGTGAAACCCTCGCGCTGAGTTTGAGATTGGCGGACTCCTACGCACAATGACGCGGGATCCGGCACGGGGTTTGTTAGCGGATTTTCCGGATCTGAGCAACCCCAGCGTGTCCCTCTGGTATTCAGGTGTTCGGGTTCGGTTTGCCGACTGGCCTGTCGAGGTCGGTTCGGGTTGGCCTAAGATCAGTCGGGGATTGTCGCGGTGTCGAGGTCGCGTCCGGAGCAGAGCCTTGCCGAGAATCGGGGTGACGGGTGATTCGTGAAACGATGACGCACCTGAAAGACGTGCCACGATATCGGCAAATCTTGGCGACTCTCGTCCGATATGGCTATCAGGATCTAGTCCAAGCGCTACACCTGGAGGGGGTCGTGCGGCCCTTGGAACGGGCGGCGCTGGGCGATTCGGTGCCGCCCCAGGATCGTGCCCGTCGTGCTCGACTGATCTGTGAAGACCTGGGCCCGACGTTTATTAAGCTCGGTCAAGTCCTCAGCACACGCTCCGACTTGCTGGCCGAAGCCTATACGCGCGAACTGGCCAAGCTCCGTGAGGAGGCGCGTCCCTTCGCCTTTGAGGAGGCGCGGACGATCCTGGAGTCGGAGCTGCACGGCGAGATCGAAACGTTGTTCCAGGAGATTGCGTCCGAGCCGGTCGCGTCGGCCTCGATCAGCCAGGTACATCGGGCCGTCCTGCCCAACGGTGCGCCGGTGGCCGTCAAGATCCAGCGCCCCGGGATCGCCAAGACGGTCCGGGCCGACCTGGAGATCCTCAAAAACATCGCGCATCTCATCGAACATCACGTCCCCGACCTGGCCGTCCACCGACCCAGCCTGATCGTCCGCGAGTTCGAGCGGAGCTTGCACCGCGAACTCGATTTCGTCACCGAGCGCAAAACGATCCAGCGCTGCGGGGTGCTGCTGAGTCGTGATCCGACCGTCCGGGTGCCGGAGATTTATCCGGAATACTGCACCACGCGCGTCCTGACGATGGAGTACGTCGAGGGCCTCGTGATCAACGATGTTGAGACGCTCCGGGCTCATGGGATTGATCCGGAAGAGGTGGCCCGACGCGGTGGTCGGATCCTTGCCCGACAAATTTTCGAATACGGCCTGTTTCATGCGGACCCGCACTCCGGCAACATGCGGGTTTTGCCCGGCAACGTCATCGCGATGCTCGACTACGGGATGTTCGGTCAGCTCGACTTGACCACGCGCGAACGGATTGCCGACTTGCTCGATGGGTTGATGCGTCAGGATCTCGACCGAGTCCTTCGCGCCGTCGACGATCTGAACATTCGTGGAGAAGAGGTCGACGAGGTCGAGTTGCGTCGCGATGTCTCGATGATGATCAGCTCCTATGCCGATCTGACGCTCGACTCCATTGAGTTGGGCACGTTGCTGAGCGAGCTGATGCAACTGATCCGGACCCATGGACTCCGGTTGCCGCCGGACCTGGTCCTGCTGATCCGGAGCCTGATCACGATCGAGAGCGTGGGCCGGACGCTCGATCCGCACTTCGACATCGCCGCGCAACTCGGCCCAGTCCTGCACCGGGTCCATCGCCAGCGCTATCAGCCCAAGCGCCTGGTCCGCGAGTCGGCCCAGGCTTTGGAGGACCTCCGCCGGACCGCGATGCTCCTGCCCGACGTGCTCAACCATTCCCTGGAGTCGATCCGTCGCGGCGAGTTGACGCTCAAGTTCGACCTGACCCGGTTCGAGACGCTCGTCGGCCAGTTGATCCGGGCCAGCAACAGCCTGACCGCTGGGATCGTCATCGCTGGCCTGATCATCGGCTCGAGCCTGATCGTGGTCTCCAGCGAGCCCAGCTCCGGGTCGATCGTGCTGGGCTACGGTGGGTTCAGCATCGCGATGATCCTGACCATCTGGCTGCTCTGGAACATGTTCCACGACTGAACGGCGCCGAAAACCTTGGCCATCCCCTCGACGGTTCCGAGGACTTTGGCAGCCCCTTGGAGGTCTCGCTTGATGCCAACGCCTCGGTAAGATGGAAATGGGGCGCGAAGCCCCTCCTGCCCCGTCTCGCGGTCGCCCGACGTACGCGGGCCAACCCTTTGCGATCGACTGGGGCGTCGCCCACCCTCGAACACCCTCCTTGACTCAAGACCCTGCTTGGAGTCCACCGATGAGCTTGACCCGTCGTCAAATGCTGCAAGTCACCGGCGCGGCGATCGTCGGCGCCAGCGCGGCGCACCTCGTGAAGGCCGGTGCCCAAGGTCCTACCAAGAAGCTCCTGTTCTTCACCAAGAGTTCCGGCTTCGAGCACTCGGTCGTCCGTCGAGAGGGAACCGCTCCAGCCTTCGCCGAGCGGATCATGATCGATCTGGGCAAGTCGCACGGCTACGACGTGACCGTCTCCAAGGACGGCGCCGTCTTCGAGCCCGATCAGATCGGCGAGTTCGACGCCTTCGCCCTCTACACCACCGGCGACCTGACCCAACCCGGCCGCGACCAGAATCCGCCGATGTCCCCGCGTGGCCTGGAAGCCTTCTTCGAGGCCGTCCTTGATGGCAAAGGCCTCGTCGGCATGCACTGCGCCTCGGACACCTTCCACAGTCCGAAAAATGGCCCGGTCAGCCGGTTCGTCAAGCTGATCGGTGGCGAGTTCTCCGGCCACGGTCCCCAAGAGAGTTGCAAGCTGTTCATCACCGACTCGGAGTTCCCTGGCGTTGCCCCGTTCGGGACCGAATTCGAACTCTTCGAGGAGTGGTACGCTCAAAAGAACCTGGGCGACGACCTCCGCGTGCTCATTGCCCACGACACCGAGTCGATGGACCACCCGCTCTACGAGCGCCCCAACTTTCCCGAGACCTGGCTCCGGACCGAGCAGAAGGCCCGGATCTTCTACACCTCGATGGGGCACCGCGAAGACGTCTGGACCAGTGAACTGTTCCAGGGGCTCGTGCTTGGCGGTCTGGCCTGGGCCACCGGCCAAGTTGAAGTCGACACGACCCCCAATATCAAAGAGGTCACCCCTGGGTACAGCAAGGGTACATCAGCCTGATTGGTTAGGATGTTCGAACTGCAATATGCTCGAGCCCCGATTCTGTTGATTTTGCCAATGACACCAGTTCGGCGGGGTCAGATCGATGAAGGCGGGTTGGCCATGGCATGGTCAACCCGCCCGGTCCGATCGAGGACACACAGCCAAGGTGTCGACGATGAACGACGAAGCCAAGGCGTGGTTGTTTCAATTGGTCGGTGCTCCCGACGAAGACCCCGTATGGGGTGTGGTGGTCGACTGGTGCTGGGATCGCGGCGAACCGCTGGCCGAGTTCCTACGCCATCCGGGGACTGGACATACTGCCTCCCGAGCGAGGCTCAATGGCGAATGGACAGTTCGCGAAGATCGTGAGAGATCCGGCGAGTGGTGCACCTGGGAATGTCCCGTAGCTGATTGGACACAGATTGGGGGGCTCGAGGAGCGTCCGGAATCTACGACCGATCAGGACATGGGAGATCTTTGTGACGCTTCAGAATGTCGCGGCGGAGCTTGAGCATTGCGAGGAGGAGCTGTTCGAGCGGTTCTGCACGCCGACGCTCCCGGTGTTCGGGCATCGTGACGAGCGTGCCCTGGGAGGGGCCGAGCGATCCGAGATCGTTTCCGACGGCGAGCTGGTCCCGATTTACCGATGGGGGACGGGGCGGTCGGTGCTGCTGGTCCACGGTTGGGCCTCGAGGGCCGGCCACCTCACGGCGATCGCTCGAAGGTTGGTGGATTCGGGATTGTCCGTAATCGCCTTCGATGCCCCGGCCCATAGCCGTCGGGCCTTTGAGGGCGTGGCGGGACAGCAGACGAACCTGGTTCGGTTCTCACGCGCGATCGTTGCGGTCGCTCGGGAGATCGGCCCGCTCCGTGGCCTTGTCGGGCATTCGTTCGGGGCATTGACCGGGACCCTGGTGGTCGCCGGGGGACCCCTCGGGATGGGACCGATCTCCGTCGAACGGCTTGGACTGATCAGCGGTTCCGAGAGCCTCGACCACCTCATCGAGGCTTGGGTCCGCTCCGAAGGACTTGAGCCCGACGCGACCGACGCAATCCGGTCGGCGATCTGCCGTCGATTCGGCATCGGTGTCGAGGCCTTCGCCATCGGAGCGGTCGCGGAACGGGTGCGGATGCCTGCCCTGATCATCCATGACGCTAAGGATCGCGAAGTCGCCTTCTCCGAGGCCGAGCGTACTGTTCAGACGTTACCGAGCGCCCGATTGGTCCGCACCGAGCGCTTCGGGCATCGGCGGATCCTCGTGGCTCGAGAAGTGATCGACCGCATCGTTGAGTTTCTGAAATAAAGAGAAGCAAGCGTGAATGTTCATTGCGAGGCGACTCGATAGGGAACGCCCCCGATCAAAAAAGGGCTGGTTCTCGATGTCCGTTCCGTTTTTCGAACGTCGAGCCATTTTCGCGGTCGTTCTTTACATAAACGGGAACCGAGACGCAGATTGCATGACATGACGACGCGGTTTATGTCCGCCGTATCGAAGCTCGACGCCTACACGACACCGTACGGGCGATCGAACAAGGCGCTCTGCCCTGCGATGTCTTAAGTTCCATGCAGGGGAGCACGACCGTTAAGAGGCGATTCCCGAACCGGCCCCGTTCGGATCCGCTTGACGTTCGTTCGACGATCCGTCCGACCAAGTTCCATCTTGGTTCATGAAGCCTCGTCTATCCCTGATGACAGGGGCGTGACCTCTCTGGAAAGCGACTGCGATGCCATCCTTCGCCTCAACCGCGCCGACCTCGACTGTCCCGGAGGCTCGGAGCCGTTACCTCTACGCGATCATCGCTGTCCCGGAGGACTCTGGTCCGACGATCCTCGACCTGGAAGGCTTGGATCAGACGCGAGTACATACGTTCACATCGGATAGTCTGGGCATCGCCGCGGTCGTCAGCGATATGCCGAGGAGTTCTTCGACGATCCGTCCCGAGCGCTTGAAGCTCGCTGCTCACCATGGCGTGCTTCAAGACTTGATGGCCGACCAACCCATCCTGCCGATGCCTTTTGGGACGGTCGCTGACAGCACCGAGGCGATCCACCGGATGCTTCGCTACAACTGCACAGCCTTCGAGGAACAACTCGCGCGGGTCGAGGGTCGCGTCGAGATCGGCCTGCGGATGTCCGAGAGTGGATCTGAGATCGCCGGCTTCGTGATCGAACTCCGTTCCGGTTTCGCCTCCATGCGCGACCATCTCGTCCGAGGAGGCTATGAGAGCGAGCGAAACCGGGGTGAGAAGACCGGGTTGGTTCATCACTTCGAGAACCTTCGAGCGGCCGATGACACGCTGATTTCGACCCGGATCATCGAGGCGCTCGACGGAATCTGTGACGAGATCCTGGAACGGCCGATCCATCACGAGACCGAAATCGTCCAGGTCGCTTGTCTTGTCCGAAGTGATCGGCTCAAGGCTTTGGGCCATGCCATCGTGAATTTTGCGAGCCTTCTCGAGGGAAGCGGTTCAATCCACATCGAGGGTCCTCGGCCACCGTATCACTTCGTCGATATGGCATCAGTCACCGACTCTTGCTCCGACAGACTCGGAATAGTCGATGAATCCGCGAGGCTTGTCGAGATTGGGTCAGCTCGCGGCGCTGGCGATGAGGCTTCACGATGTTCGACCGATCCGAAGAGACATCGGATCGCTGGGGAATTGACTTCTCCGGGTCCGATTTCGGAAACCTCTGCCCCTTCTGCGGTTCCTCGATGAGAGTCAACTCTTCAGCAACGCGTTTCGACGACGTTGAAAAAACGTCAATGAAGCAGACTTGCCAAAGAATGCCGAGCAGGTTGTGACAGGATTCTGGGAGATGGCCGATGACTGCCGGAAGACTGGTCAGATCTGAGTGGCTCGGTTGGACCAGGATCGTCCGCAGGAGCTAAGCGTGGGGTTGATCCGAAACTGTTCGATCTCTCGAACTGTGCGAATCGTTCGACGTCGAACTCGGGGAGGTCACCGATGACCGGGTGCTTCAACGAGCTGATCGCAACCCCTATTGCGGAACGGATGTTGCCTTGGATCAACAAGAATCCGAGGTCGGTCTCGATTCGTCGAAGCATGTGTCGCTCTAGCCAATGCCCGATCGGCCCAGACTTCGTCGATGAGGGTTTTGGGCGTTGCGGCGATCTCGGGGGCAACGGAGACCGGATCTTCCTGGATCGTCTGCCGGGACTCGCAACGGTCGTAATCGCGTGACCGTCGTCGGCGTTGACTGGCTCTTCAGACATTTTGGAGGCTGTTTCATGGACAATGCACTGTACGATCTCCGCGAAATGCTTGAGGATTACCTGACTCGCGCGTCCGATCCCTCAAGGAGTCAGCCTACCGGTCTGGCTTGTCCGGTCCCGAAACCGGAGCCGGTCGGCAACGAATTGGGGCGATTGACCTTAACGGTCATCCAGCTTCTGCGTGAACTCCTCGAGAGACAAGCCTTGCGGAGGATCGATGAGGGTCAGTTCAACGACGAGCAGATTGAAGAACTAGGGCGGACTTTGTTGCAGATCTCTGAGCACGTGGAATCTTTGAAACGGACGTTTCAGTTGGATGACAAGAACCTTAACTTAGATCTGGTTCCTCTCGGTAAGATGCTGTCGTGCCGATAAACGCAATGACGTCTCTCCTTGATCGTTGAGGTTTCTTCATGTCCGCCGCTGCATCTCGATCCATCCCTTCCGATCCTGAGCCTCAGCCGAACTCGCGTAAGCGACAGCGGCGTCGCCAGCCCGCCAACTCCTCGGATTCCGTGATCGAAGAGCAGGCGGCGATGGTCGCTCACCTGCATTTCCTCCGACAGGACTTGGAACTTCGGACACGACGGAAGAAGCGGACCGGATTTCTTCAGTTCCTTGACGAAATCCTCGGCCCTCGGTCATCCTCAAAGGGTCGATAACTCATTTCGCCTGTCAAATCGGTGGGCTCGGTCATACGACCCGACGATTCGATCCCACGACGAAGACCTCATGAGGCTCCGACCATTTCGGCAGCGGCTGGCATTGGTCGACGCTCCGGCGTCGTATGTCCGATCGTGGATTGAATCAATGACGTTCCAAGTGATCAGTGCTACTATAAGCCGGTTATTGCGGTGAATTACGCCAAAGTTAACATTGATATGGTCAGAGTGTCGGTAGCTCGGCACGCCGTTCGTGGTAGGCGTCGGTGAGCAGGGCCATGACAGATTGTCGGACCGGTTCGCGGAGGGATTCGATCCTCGGCGTCCGAGGTCCATTGGGGTCGGCCAATTGTTCGGCGCTCAGGCGTGTGCCGGTTCGGGCTGATTCGAGGAGTCGGTTCAGTTCGCTGAGCCGGGCTTTGTCCAATTTGGGCGGTTTGGTGGTGACCAGGAAGGTGCGTGTATCGGCGCGTCCTCGGAAGCGGAGGTCGGTAGTCAGGGCGATCCCGCGGCCGATCAATACGCGCCAGATGTTTGGTCCGGTTTCAACACCGAGGCTCTGAGTGACGCGATCGAACTGCGTGTTGTAGAGACCTCCGCCGATCACGCCGAGCACCGCGCCGCTGGCGGCGCCGAGCATCGAACCGACCAAGAGGGTCGATCCGGCAGTAACCACGTCGAGCATCCCTCCAACGGTGGCACCTCCGAGGGCGCCTCCGATGGCCCCGATCCGGAAATGGCGGCGGACCTCCGGGCCGAACAGGTCGGTCGACCAGACCGAATCGGCCTCGGTCGGATCGACCTGACCGTGGAGTCGGGAGGGGTCGAACTCGAAGGTATAGACCAGTTGGCGCGCCGTCGCGGCTTCGCGTTCTCGGACCGTATCCTGAAACTGCGCGGTCATCTCGGCTTGGACGTCGGCGCGCTGGTCGGCTCCCAGGCCGCTCCGTCGTTCTCGGTAGGCGGCGACGTCGAGCAGCATCGCGGCCAAGATCGAAGCGCAGCGACTGACACGCTTCTCGACCTGGGCGTGGCGGTAGGTGATCCACCAACGGAGGAAGGCCGACTGCGCGGGGTCTCTCAGCTTCAGCCGGATCCGATCCAGCAGGAGTTCCTCGGCATCGTCGTAGCGGATGTGGGCGTCATAGGGGGTGAAGTCGTGATAGTTGTGTCGCTGGAGAAAGTCGACCCAAGCCTCGCGATGCTTGGGCGAGCCGGCTTGGAGAAAGTTCATCAGGGGGATCACGGGCACCTTGGACCGGGCTAAGAGCCTGAACTCGTCTTTGAAGTCCTCGGTGGGTGCCTGGCTGACGTCAATGACGTAGAGGATCACATCGCTGTCGCGGCAGCGTTGCAAGAGGAGGAACTCGTCCTGATCGTCGTGGGTCCGGAAGTGCTCGAGGATCGTCTCGATCGGCGCGTCGTCGCCACACTGGTCGAGGGCATCACCGGCGTGCTGGAAGCCGGGCGTGTCGAAGATCCGGAGGAAGGTTTTCCCGGCCAGGCTGATCTCGCGCTCGGTCACGCGCTTGGTGACACCGGCCCGATCGTCGACTTGTCCGAACCGCTCGTCCTCGGTGAGGGTCCGGACGATCGAGGTCTTGCCATGATTGGCGTGTCCGGCGACGGTGATTCGGATCGGCTTCCGCGCGATCGCGTCGAGGTCGGCCACGGGCAGCCCCGTCCCACCGGGACTCGAGCCGGAGGATGGGGCGCCGGGGTTGGCGTTGGTGGGCGTTCCGAAGCCGGCTCCGCGCGGCTCGTGATCAACGGAGGTCATCGGGGGCACCTTCCTCGAGGAAAACCGTTGCGCTCCGGAGCGGATCAGAGTCCTGACTCCAGATCGTGAGCCGATCCTCAATCTGTCGCAAATGGTCGGCGACCTGGTCGGTGGTCGTCAACGGGGGACCGGGTTCGCCCAGGATCTCGCGGAGCCCTTCGGCGATGGTTTGCTCCGGATTCCCTTGCAGTTCGAGGATGAGCGCCCAGAGCAGGCCGCTCCGCGCGACCTGATCGAAGTCGGGTGGCGTCGCCGCCTGGTCCGCTTCGGTTTCGGTCGGTGACACGGTCGTTCCCGGATCGGCGGTCGAGTTCCTCGATTTCATCCGACCGGGGAGCCATTGGCCCATCGCGGCTCCCAAGCCACCCCCGACCACACCGGCGTTGAGGGCCGCGGCCCAGACCGCTGGTAGAGCGACCGCTGGGGCGGCGGCTCCCAGGGCGATGGCGCCGCTGGTGCCCAAAACCGCGCCACAGAGCCCGCCGATCCCGGTCCATTTGGTGGGGAGGAGCCGGGTCAAACGTTCGAGGCGGGCGACCTGACCGACCCAATGGCGGGCCGAATCGACGTCCCAACCATCGGTCTGTGGCAGGGCCTCGCGGACGGCATCCCAGCGGGCTGTGAGCTGATCAAGCGTTTCGTTGGATGGCTTGAGCCACGTTCCCAGCCGCGAACGATCGGCTGCCTTCCCGTCCCCGTCCCGGTAGAGTTGGGTGAGTTGCTGTTGGATTCGCTCGGCGGCGATGAATGGCTCGACGTGACCGGCCTCGAACTCGCCCAGCGGTTCGAGGATTTTCGGAATGGCCTCCGGGAAGAGGCCGGCGCGGAATCGCTCGGCTCGGTCCACGGACGCCTCAGAGTTCGTGCCCGGGACGTCTTGAGAATCCTGGGGCTCCGGATTCCCCGAGAGCCAGGCGGCCAATCGGCTCCGGCTGGCTTCGGTTTCGGTCTGGAAATCGTGCTCGCGGACTCCTCGATCAGCGAAACCGGTCTCACCAAGGGTGGAACGCCAGAGCGTGATTCGTTGTCCGATCCGTTCCGGATCGTGAGCGTAGCGTTGTCGGAGGCTCTCACCACCGGTCAAGATCGCGCGGAAGTGGGCGTGGGTTGCGGCGGCCTCGTGTAGTCGGCTGAGGAAGGTGCGTAGCTGATCGTCGGGAGTCCGATTCAGGTCGACGATCATGAGGATCTGGGCGATCGGTTCGCGTTGCGCTTCCAGCCAGTCCAGCAGGGCGCGTCGGGCGCGTCGTCCATCGATCTCGCCACGGCTGAACCAGGCGTCGGTGATCTGTCGACGCCCGGCCGATTTCAGGAAGGCCTCAACTTGATCGGGCGGCTGGGTCTCGTACCAGAACGAGAGCGTCGCGGTGGGGACGCGTTTGGTCCTGGCGGGCGCGAGCGGAGTGGCCGTTATGGTCGGAGCCGGGCTCGGAGTGGGATTCGAAACGATGACCCGATCGCTCGGGGTTGGTGGAGCGTGGTCGGTACCGGTTGGGGTTGTCGAAGGGGGCGTGATGGTCGGCGGACTGATGGTCTGAACGGCGAGCACTGGCTCAACCCGTGGGTCGTTGGGCTCAACCTCAGTCAAGGCGGCGATGGCATCGTCATGGATGTGCGAGAGGCCGTGGACCGGTGGGCGGGTCAGATAGCCCATGATCAGCCGTGCGTAGTCGTCGCGTTGAGGGTCGGGACGCATCTGCTTCAGGGCACGACCGAGCATCAGGCGGCTTAGCAGGAGCAGGATCAATCGGGGCAGAAGGACGAAGACCAGGGGCAACGCTAGGAGGCGCCCGGACCACTCGGTTCGGATATCGGCCTCGAGTCGGGCTTGTGCTTCGGGATCGTCCGATCGGACCTCGACCAGACTAGCGCCGGTCAACCAGGCGATGTCGGCGTCGGAGGGGGGCTCGACCAACCAGGCGACGCTGTTGGACGCGCCTCGGACCAAGCCGGCCAGGTCGTCCAGCGGGATCGTGCTGGTCCCCAGTCGGTAGTCGAGCTGCTGGAACGACATCAAGAGCCAGGCGGTGGCCAAGAGCGTTATCGAGAAGGCGACTCCGCAGAGATGGCTGATCGTGGCCATGCCCAGTGAGAGGATCCGGGTATGGCGGGTTCGGCTCTCGCGGAGTCGGTCGAGCGTCTGTCGGAGTCGATCGGCCTGATCCGGTTCGAGGGCCCGGTCGCGCCCTCGGAGCCGAAGCAACCAAGGTTGGATCCAACGCATCACGGCGCGAAGGACAACCGTTGAGAGCGTCGTCGCCGCGCCCAGGCGTTGTAGGATCCGACTGGCCAGGTTGGGGCGATCGTCCGCCTGGCTTGAGCCCGGACCGCTCAGGATCGCCGCGACCGTCATGAGCAGCGGCGGGAGCATGAAAACGATCTGGATGGCGAAGACGGCCAGGTAGTACAGGATGGGCACGACCTGATCGTCACGAGGCTGCAGGGTTGGGGCCGTCGCGCCGAGGGCCATCAGGATCGCCAAGACGACCAGACCAACTTGGATCCAGCCGACGGTCTCGCGAACCAGGTGCGGCCACCGGGAACCCAGACCGATCCGACGATCCAGCATCAGCCCGGCGCGTCGGGCCATCGTCTCAGTGGTCCGCAGGACCTCGCCATCGCGACCCTCGTTGACGTGACCGGTCAGGCTGGGACTCTGATAGAGTTCCAGATCGATCTCGGGATCATACCGGGGCTCCGGCCCGTCATGAGCCCGCATCAATTCGATCGCCAGGAGGTCTTCGGTGAGCTGAGACGACGAGGAAGTCATGAGCCGCGGAGAGTCACTCGTGCCGAGCAGGGGAAAGATACCGAAGCCGGGACGCGACAGATGTGCGCCTAGGCCTGACCATGCATGATCCGGCGGTCGGCCCGGTGGCACGCCATTCGGCCGATCGCCGCGAGCCGAACCAGACGCAGGTTCTTTATAGAGTGAAGGCTCCACGCCAATCCGTCGAGACCGACCTGAACGATTCGGCCGAATCGCAACGGAGCTTCGATCGAGACAAGCAACGCTTCCTCAGAATCCGTATCGAAAAAGCATGAGCGACTTGCCTAAAAGTTGTCCACAATCATGTAGAAGACGGTTCCCTGTTGGATCAATCGTCACGTATCGTGAGCGATCGGAGATGGGAAACGGACTCCTCGCGGATCGGGTTCGGCAGAAAAGCAGTTGGCTCATGAGGCAGCTTTGGTGTTGCGCTTGGCTCCAACCCCACCGAGCGCCGTGCTCGGGTGGCTGGGGACTGCTACATGAAGCGAGCCGACCCTGGGATCGATGGCTCGAGTCGGCCAACCCTTCGTCAGAACAGTCAGCCTTCTTCCCGGCTCGGCCACGGAGTCTGGCCCCAAAGCGGCCCCGTCCCCAGCCAACCCAACCTGCGGTCTGCTCGAGATAACGGCGGAGCCAGCGATTTCGCGCCATGAGCCGAAACCGTTCTTCTCTCCGTGATGCCTGATGCGGGGCGTATTCGGGTGGTGAAGCGGCCCGCGATTCAGGATGCCAAGGCGTTCCAGCCGAATCGGAGCATCGGGAGCGAACGGTCGGCGACGTCGACGAGGGCCTCGGCCAACTCGGCTCGTCCGAGCAGATCCTCGTCGAGCGTTCGCTTGAGGATGAGGTGCTTCTGGCGGAGGGCGTGGTCGATCCGATCGTCCCCGGTGGTGGTGAATCCTTTGGGCAAACGCTTGAGCGATTCGACCTCGGAGAAATGGAGCGTCTTCAACGTCGATGCGTCTTGAGTCTCGTCGCCCATCGGCTCGGGCAAGGTGGCCAGAAAGGCTTTCGGGTCCTCGACGATCACATGGCGGATCCGGTTGAGTTCCGGAGTTGGCAGCCCATAGAACCCCGAGGCCGCGAAGGATTCGTTGGGATCGATGTGGAGGTAGAGGATCCCGGCCTCGTGCTTGTTCCCCGTCTGTGAGAGGACCGCTGAGACGTGCGTTTTGTATGGCGACTTGTCGGCCGAAAACCGGACGTCGCGGTGGATCCGGAACAACGAACGCTTGGGATCGCCGGTTAATGGGATCTGGCGTTCCGACAGCGTGGCGGCCAGGTCGTGGACGAGGTCGCGAAGCGGCTCTTGGAGGTGTTCGCGATAGACGTCACGGTGGGCCTCGAACCAATCGCGCTCGTTGTGCTGGGCCAAGAGTCGGAGAAAATCGAGGCCTTGAGGGTCGAATCCGAGGAATCGACGCGTCGCGAGCGGCATGGCGGGATCTCCTTTGTCCGTGGTTCGGTTCGAGGAGGTTCGAATCAGCCGTCAGGTTTGGATGATCGTCGCGATCGCGCCAACCCGAACGGTCGCCCGGGTCATCCATTGGGTTCGGATCCCGAGGAGGACGGCTGGGAATTAGGATAGGGATGATTGTGAATAGATCGTCCTGTTGGGGTGATTCCAGGGATTCGATGGCTTCGGGTCACCCAAGGATCGGCTACAATGCTCGACCGGAAGCGTCGACGGGCGTCGACGCCGACTCAATTCCTCGCACCGTGGTTGGGAAATTGCACCGATGACTCAGAGGAACACGCGGACCAGGATCGTCCTCAGCGGCCTGATCCTGGGCGGTTTGGTTCTGTTGGCCACGACGATGGTTCGAGTCGGGCCAGCTCACGCCTCGGGAGGGCTTTTCGGGGACGGCTCGATCTTCACGACCGGGTACATCCAACCGACCTCCGTCTTAGCGACCTCGTGCTACGCCACGCCGGTGGTGACCAGCTTCGCCCCCTCGTGCTACGCCACCTCGGTGACGTCGACCAGCTTCCTATCGACGCCCGTGATCACGTCGTTCTCGACACCTGTGATCACCGAGACACGGACGGTCGTGCCGACGAGCGTGCGGACGGTCGTGCCGACGAGCTTCCAGACGGTCGTGCCGACCAGCTTCCGGATCGGCTCCTCCACCGAGCGCGTCTTGTCCCGGATCAATGGTCGATTGTACTACGTCCGACCGACCAGTTTCCTCGCGCCAGTGACCGAGACGGTCATCTACGAGGACATCGTAACGCCCACCGCTGTGACGACGATCGAGGCCGGTACCTCGTGCTACAGTTCGTCGGTGATTCGCGACGAGCCAGTCGTCGTCCGCGACGCACCGCGCGTTCAGGATCGCGTGATCGAATCGAGTCCCAACCTTCGGTACGACGATGCGGGCCTGCGTAACGGTGGCAGTTCGACCGAAACGTCTCCACCACCGGCCGAACCAGCGAACGAGGTTGGAGAAGGAGCCGAGGATGGGACTGAAAGATCACCTATCATCGATCCGACGAGGGATGCGGGGGATCTCGATGGAACCCTTCAGCGTGACGGGATGCCGCTTCCTCCGCTCCCCGACGATGATACGATCGGAGCGACAACCACGCGTCGGGTCCGACGACCGGTCAGTGGCCGCAGCTTCCTTCCGGTGTTGACCATCGCGGTTGTTGATCGCGACACGCAGGAGCCGATCCGAGGTGTGGCCGTCACTGCTGAGCCCCTTGCGCGTGATAGTGGTTACCGCGGCCGTCGACGTTCGACCGACGAGTTTGGCGAGGCCGTTATCCCCCTGCCGCCTGGGGATTGGACCCTCTCGATTCGGATGCCCAGTGGCCGCAACCGGGCGGTGGCCGGCCGGCCCGTCTTCACCGCCACGCCCGAATACATCACGGATCTCCGCGGCCGTCTGGTCGATGGAGTCCTGACGATCGAACGCTAAGACCCACCGTTCGCGTCGCTCTTTAACCGAACGATCCAACTAGGTATCGCGCTTCGAGCGACCCCCATCGACAAAAACGTCGGCCCCTCCCAAAACTCCACTCGGGACCGGCCCACCGTCCCGCAACCCAACGAATCAACGCAGCAAGGCGAAGTAGAAACAAATGGCGAAGGA
>CAZSSM010000016.1:0-96268 GCA_964609385.1 uncultured Planctomycetia bacterium | reverse complement strand
CCTCGCTGAGATCTTGAGCACCGTCGAGGATCCGACGCCCCTTGGGCACGAACGAGGCGCGTGTACCGTGACCCAAAATGAACTGGTCGACCAAGAAAAGCAGGTCATCGGTCGAGGCCACGACCTGCTCGAAAGGCGTCGGGCAGGCGGAACCGACCCCAATCTGCGGTCCGACCGGAAACGGCTCTTGAAAGCGCGGATCGCCGGGGAACTGCTGTTGGAGTCGCGGCTCGACGGGGATCGGCGCCGGGATGATCGGGGTCGGCCCGAAGGTTTGAACGTCGACGCGGGTCAGAGACGAAGGCGACGGCGGGACGACGAATCGCGAGCGTCCTCCACCAAAGCTGGTCTGGAACCGTGCGTTGTGCTTTAACCGTGAATCATGCGGAACCGGGACGACCTGTTGCTGGACATCGATGACGACCGGCCGGCGATCGATTCCTCGGAGACCGCGCGAAACGCGTTCAAAGCGCTGAGCATGAAGCGATGGGCTGGCCAGAATGAGAACGGTCAAGGCCAATCCGGCGGCGGTCAGAATGCGGGACATCTTGCCGTTCGAGCGTTGGTGCGTCGCCATGAGAAATCCTCCGGGGCGGTCGTCTTCGATTCGATCGCCCAGTCCTGTGCTGGGCCGTTACGACCTCATCGAAGGTCGAGGCGAACAGGGGACAGACCGGTCTTGGAAAGACGGGAGGATTCTTTGGGTAACGCGTGTCTCGTCTTTTCTCACGAGACCAACCCATGGACGATGTGTTGGGGGCGTCCGTCGAGGAAGGCAAGGACGTTGTCGACGGCTCCGCCGTTGAGTAGGTCGCGGCCTTCGGGGGTCTGGTCGGCGCTATGGGGCGTCAGGACGACGTTGTCGAGTTGGAGCAGGGGGTGGTCTGCGGGTAGGGGTTCCTGCTCGAAGACATCGAGACCGGCAGCGGAGAGCTGACCCGTTCGGAGGGCGTCGAGCATCGATTCGGTCTCAATAACAGCGCCCCGCGCGGTGTTGACCAGAATCGCGCCCGGCTTCATGAGGGCGAACCGGCGGGCGTTGAGCAGACCGTGACTCTCGGGGCTCAAGCGGACGTGCACGCTCAGGCAATCGCTGGTCGCCAAGAGCTCGTCGAGTTCGAGGAAGCGGACGCCGAGTTCCTCTGCACGTTCGGGCGTGGGATGGAAGGTCCAGGCCTGAACCTTCATGCCGATCCCCCGCGCCAGGTGAGCCATCCGTGCGCCGATCGGGCCGGTCCCGATTAGGCCGAGCGTCTTGCCATCCAACGTCATACCCAGCTCGTGCTCCCAGCGCCCTCGACGCATCTTATGCGCCTGTGAGCCGATCCGACGCGCCGCGGCCATCAGGAGGGCCAAGGCGTGCTCGGCGACCACGCCAGCGGTCCTGCCGGGCACGTTCGAGACAACCACGCCGGCCCGACGCGCGGCGGGGAGGTCGATCGTGTCGGTCCCAACACCGCAGGCGGTCAAGTACCGGAGTCGGGGCGAGGCTTCGAAGACCTCTGCGGGCCAGCGGACGCCGCCTCGTGAGTTGATCGCGGCGGTCGCCGGTTCGACCCGTCGAATCAATTCGGCCGTGTCGGCCGGGCGATCCGGATAGAGGATCACCTCGGCGACGACGCGGAGGCGTTCCAGATGGGGGGAATCGGCGATCTTGGTCGGCTGGTCTCCCGGAATGACGACGACCGGACGACCCGGTTCGGACCCTGACATCAAAGCCGACCCCCTCAATCCTGGCAACATCCGTCGATCCCGATCGATCGAGCCCCTCCGAGCGAGGCCGGAGACCGCTTGTCTCCTTGAGCCCAACGCCTTCGGATCGCCCGACATCCTAATCGATCTGGGGATCCGTCGGCGAGGACCGGGAGTTGGATGTTTCGGCGTTCACGGGAAGCGTCTCAACGGGCCAACCAACCAGCGAGGGCTGGGTAGACTTCGGTCCGGCTGTTGAGGCCGATGACCGCGTCGTTATGACCCGCATCGATGCTCAGGCCCTGGACGCGCCCGAGGATCCAGAGCGTCTTGTCGGTCGATCCGACATGACGATGAAGATACTCCTGGACCGAGGGCGGGGCCAACTGATCGGCCGCGCCGCCGGCGATCAGGATCGGGACCTGGACGTTGCCCAAGGCTCGGGCGTAGGAGAACTGCTTGCTCGCGTCGAGGAGCTCCCCACGCGAGCCAAGGATGAGGTACTGCTTGAGCAGACCGGTCGACGGGGTGTCCTTGGCCCAGGTCGCGAGGGCTTGGTAGCTCGTCGCGCCGATGTTTTGCTCGTTGAAGAAAAGGTTGTGGACGCTTTGCCGGGTCTGCAAGGCCGCGTCGGTGGTCGTGACCAACCCGGTCAGCTCACGCTGACGGGTCCGCATCAACTCCTCGACAAACTGGATGATCACCTGGCCGTCGGGCATCGTCATCTGGCTGCCGATGGTGACGAGCTTGCCGATCCCGGGGTTCTGATAACGGCTCAGGTGACCTAAGGCGACGATCCCGCCCATCGAGTGACCGACCCAGGCCACCTCGGCGGCGCCTGTGGTCCGTCGGACCATCCAGACCAGAGCCGGGACGTCGTAGTTGATGTGGTCGTCGAGGGTCCACTTGGAGTATTTCGAGTCGACCGTCGCATAGCCGTTGGGGGTGAACCGGCCTCTGCTGAGCCGACGAACCGCATCGCCGATGAGGCCCTCGGTGGCCGCCTGAGGTTGCTGGAAGACCCACTTAGTGCTTAGGCCCGATCCACGCAGGCTGACGGCCCAGACATCGAAGCCCCGGGCCGCCAGGTCGCGCGCTAGGCTGCTGCTCGGCTCCAGGTCCCAGAAGTTGGCGTTGTATCCCAGGCCGTGGCAAAGGATCACCGGCATCAGGCCCGGTCGCGGGGCAGCGGACTGATAGCGGGTCGCCACCAGGGTCCAACCATCGCCGGTCTTAACCGGGACCGTCTGGGTTGTGGTGGCATTGGGGTCGAAGAAGGGTTGAGCCGGGGTACCCCGCGACGGGTCGACGGCGGATCGTCCCGCGTCGGACGCGAGCGACCCGGGCACGCTCGGACGAATTGCTTCGCGGAGGTACTGCTTGGCCTCGCGCTCCAGCAAGCGTCCGAAGTCGCCGAAATTCTGAGCCGAGACCGGCTCCGGTTTCGCGAGCAGCAACAAAGTTCCGACGACTACGATGATCACGGTCACGATCCGGTTCGACGATCTCATGACGTTGTCTCCTCCTTGAATCGACGGTCCGGGGCGGGGCTCCCGTACCCCGCAGGATCGAACGGGCCAAGGACCGTCGAGCGTGTTCGAAATCGGCCGACGCTTCGACGTAGGTTCACCGCGAAGCCGGTGGCTCCTCGTTTGTGTTCCGGGCTTGGCGGTCGAGCCAGTCGGTCATGGTGTTCGTAACGGTTTCGGCGGCATCCTGCTGGACGAAATGGCCGGCCTCGGGGATCGTCACGAGGGTCAGCTCGGCCTCGACCCGCTCCCAAGTCCCGTTCAGCGCACCGGGCAGGAGCGCGACGTCCTTGAGGCCGTGGATCACCAGGGTCGGGCAGGTGACCGGCGGGGGCTCCTCGATCTCCTCGAGGTCGGTCGGGAAGTTGGCACGGTAGTAGTTGAGCATCGACGTGATCGAGGATCGCTCAAAAGTCTCGACATAGCGTTCGCGGGCCTCCGGATCGTTGACCCACAGAGCCAATCGCGACGGGCTCAACAGAGCCTCGGCGTTCGGTTGCTGGAACGCATAGGCGTAGCTGCTGGCCAGCTTCTGAGCCGGGTTGTTGCGTAACTCGCGACGGAGGTTGGTCGGGTGCGGGAGGTTGAGGATGATCAGCCTCGAGACCCGATCGGGATGCCGCATGGCGACCTCCCAGGCGATCACTCCGCCCCAGTCATGGCCGACGATGACCGCTTGAGACTCCTCGAAGTGGTCGAGGACCGCCAAGACGTCGTCGACCAGCAGCTCCAGGCGGTAGTTCTCAACGCCCTCGGGCTGATCGCTCCGGTTGTAGCCTCGGAGGTCGAGGGCAACGACGCGACAGCTCTCGGCCAGAGCCGGCATTTGCTCGCGCCAGGTCCGCCAGTAGTCGGGGAAGCCATGCAGCATCACGACCAGCGGACCGGAGTCGCCGGCCTGCACATAATGGATGCGGACCCCATCGGATTCGACGAATCCGCGCTCCGCTGGACAGTCCAGCCCGGTGACCGGCGGCAGATCCTGAGCGTGGAGGATCGGCGTGTTCAGGCCCCAGAGAAGCGCGTACGTCAGACCGATGGCCTGGGTGCAAATCAAGTTCCGCAGTCGAATCCGGTCCCGTTGTTCCATGGGAGGGCTCCTTTGATGGTCCAGGTCGGGAGACGGCCAAGTCCGATGCCCGGATCGATCGGGCGAGTCGTCGACGACCCTCGCGATTGTAGCCGTCCGGGCCTCCGGAATCGTCGATCGCCCCGACTCTCGGGACTCCAATCGAAAGAAGGGATCCACCACCAGGGATCGGAAATCGGGGAGGACGGGCGTCCGCGATGCTACGGCTGACGAACAAAGGGCTCTATTGCGAACGCGGCGACTTCCACATCGACCCGTGGTCTCCGGTCGATCGCGCAGTGGTCACGCACGCCCACGCCGACCATGCCTGCTGGGGATGCCGGTCGTACCTGGTCGCCGAGGAGGGGCGTGAGGTCTTTCGGACCCGCTTGGGATCGAAGGCCACGATCACGACCCTGCCATATGGTGATCAAATTGATCTGAATGGCGTTCAAGTCCAGTTTCGTCCGGCCGGACACATCCTGGGCTCTGCGCAGATCCGGGTCGAGTCGGACGGCGAGGTCTGGGTCGTCTCGGGGGACTATAAAGACGGCCACGATGCGACCTGCACGGCCTTCGAGCCTGTCCGTTGCCACACCTACGTCTCGGAGTCGACCTTCGGCCTGCCGATCTATCGCTGGCCGTCCCAGGAGGATGTTTTCAATGAGATCAACTCTTGGTGGTGCACTAATCGCGAGCGCGGCAAGGCCAGCCTGCTCTTCGGTTACGCTCTGGGGAAAGCGCAACGGCTTTTGGCCGGGCTCGACCCGTCGATCGGCCCGATCTACACCCACGGTGCGGTGGAAAAGCTCAACGCCGCCTACCGACGGACGGGCATCGCGTTGCCCGAAACCACTTATGTCGGGGAGATGCCCAAACGACACGACTGGGCCGGTTCGTTGATCGTCGCGCCGCCGTCAGCCCACGGAACGCCTTGGTCTCGACGGTTCGGGGCCGCTTCGACCGCTTTCGCCTCGGGATGGATGCGGATCCGGGGACCTCGACGCCGACGCGCCGTCGATCGGGGGTTCGTGCTCTCTGACCACGCCGATTGGCCCGGCCTCTTGGAGGCGATCGCCGCCACAGGCGCTGAGACGGTCTTGCTGACCCACGGATACTCCGCGCCATTGGCACGGTTCCTCGCCCAGACCCGAGGGATCGATACGCGCGTCGTCGAGACCCGCTACGTCGGCGAGCGCGACGACGCCCCGGAATTAGAAGCCGATTCCGAGCAAACGGACCAAGATCAGCAGAACGGCGATATCGTTGACCATCACCAACTTGATGTCGAAGAGAACGAAGTGAATGGGTCATCGTTCTCTATGGAGGACAGAAACCTCGATGATTTCGCCACGATCGATGAATCGAGCGATAGGGGCGAGTCATGAAGGCGTTCGCAACCTTGTATGCTCGGCTCGACCAAACGACTAAGACGAACGAGAAGGTCGAGGCATTGACATCGTACTTCCGCTCGGTCGCGCCGGCGGATGCGGCCTGGGCGATCTACTTCCTGGTCGGTCGCAAGCTGCGCCAGGTCGTCGCCTCGAGGAGCCTCCGAGACTGGGCACGAGCGGCAGCATCGATCCCGGATTGGATGTTCCAGGAGTGCTACGACGCGGTCGGTGACATCGCCGAGACGATCGCCTTACTGTTGCCGGACGCCGAGCGTTCAAGCACCGAGCCGCTCCGGGTCTGGGTCGAGGATCGGCTGTTGGCGATCCGCGACGCCGATGAGGGCGACCAGCGACGGTTGCTCTTGGAGTCATGGGGCGAACTCGACGCGACCCAGCGCTTGGTTTGGAACAAGCTGATCACGGGCGCTTTCCGTGTCGGCGTCTCGCAACAGTTGGTCATCCGGGCGTTGGGGCAGGCCAGCGGGGTCGATCCGGCCGTCATCGCGCACCGCCTGATGGGCGATTGGGAGCCCTCCGAGGCCTTCTACGCCCGTCTGATCGATCCGGACCGCTCCGACGCTCTGGCCACGCAGCCGTACCCGTTCTGCCTCGCCCACGCTTTGGAGTCGGCGCCCGGAGCGCTGGGGGATCGCGAGGCCTGGCAGGTCGAGTGGAAGTGGGACGGCATCCGCGCTCAAATGCTCAAGCGTCGTGGCGAGGTGGCCATCTGGACTCGTGGTGAGGAGTTGGTCACGGAGCGTTATCCCGAGCTGGTCGGCCTGGCCGGATCGCTTCCCGATGGGTCCGTCCTCGACGGCGAGATCCTCGCCTGGCGCGACGGCCGTCCATTGCCGTTCGCTCAGATGCAACGGCGGATCGGTCGCAAAACAGTCGGCCCGAAGCTGCTCCGCGAAGTCCCCGTTGTGCTGGTCGGCTACGACATCCTGGAGTGGGACGGCCAAGATATCCGTTCGCGACCGCTCCGGGAACGTCGGGCGATCCTCGATGCGTTGGCGGCGTCCATTGGACCCTCGCAGCCGCTGCTGATCTCACCGAGGCTCCGGCATGGCGACTGGTCCGAAACGATCGAGGCGCGGGCTGAGTCACGACGCGTCGGCGCTGAGGGCCTGATGATCAAGCGGCTCGAGTCGCCCTATCAGGTCGGTCGGGTCCGCGGCGACTGGTGGAAGTGGAAGGTCGACCCCTTGACCGTCGACGCGGTCCTGGTCGCCGCCCAGCGCGGCAGTGGGAAGCGTGCCAGCCTCTACACCGACTACAGCTTCGCCATCTGGGACGGGGACGAACTCGTGACCTTCGCCAAGGCCTACAGCGGCCTGACCGATGCCGAGATCCGCGACCTCGACGCCTGGATTCGTCAGCATATGCGTGAGCGGTTCGGGCCGGTCCGGACCGTCGAGCCACTCCTCGTCTTCGAACTCGGCTTCGAGAACATTCAGCGCTCGACGCGGCACAAGTCCGGCCTAGCCGTCCGTTTCCCACGGATCCTCCGCCAACGGACCGATAAGACGGCCGAGCAGGCCGATACCCTCGAGATCCTCCTGCGCCTCGTCGACGAGACCGAAGCCACCCGGCCCGTTGCGCCGGCGAGTCATGATCGGAATGCACCCGCACCGCCGGTCCAAGGCCTGCTCTTCGATTGACCGGGTCGACGAGGTCCGATCACACCGCCGGAAAACCGAGACGTCTGATTCGTCGAAGAACCAAGAGACGACCGGGACGAGTTCGATGACGTCATACGTCGACGTCCCGCATGCAGATCACTCCTCTCTCTTTCTGTGTAAAGGTTGATCCATCGTGACATACGCGCGAGCACGTCTCTGGTTGGGCATTTCTGGGGTCGGGTTCTTCGTCGTTTTGGCTGGCTTGGGACTCCTCTTCCAGGTTCCCACGCGTATCATTGGCGATTCCGAATCATCATCGCTCGCGCAACTGGGCGTGATCGCCCTGTTGGTGTTGGGTTATATCCTTGCGAGCACCCCGTTTGATTTCCTTGGCGGTTACTGGCTTCCGAAACGTTATGGGCGACCGGTCCCCGCGCCGGGGTTGGCCCTGTTCGGTTGGGTCCAGGGGGTGGTTGTTCAGGGAGTCATCCTGATCGGGTCAGCCTGGCTCTTAGTCGAGCTAGGCCGACGCGGCGGTGTGATCTGGGCTCTGGTCGGACTTGCCGTGGTGATGCTGAGCTTGATCGGGATCCAGCCGAGGTTGGCGCGGTTCTTGGGGCGGATCCGCCGGACGTCGCTGTCGACCGACGCGATCGCCCAGCGGCTCGATATCCACGATCCACCCGCTCCGCCACTGGAGACCTGGGAGGCGCGCGATTTGTCGTTCTCGGGAGGAATCGTCGGTCTGTTCCGGAACGTGGTGATCGTGCCAGCGCATTGGGTCCGCGAACTCGACCCGGATCAGGTCGCGCTTCAACTGACCCGCCGGATCGGCCTCATTCGACGCCGATGGCGACTGCTCGGCTTGGTCATCGCCTTAACTTGGAATCTGGTCGGATTCGGACTCGCCGCGACGTTGATCCCCGGTGCAGGCGTCTCGAATATCGACGAGTTGGCGACCACCGCGCTGGGCTTTACCCTCTGGTCGTTCTTGGGCTTGCTGGTCCTGCCCTCAGTGAGCCGTCCCGGGATCTTCGCGGCTGATCGGTTCGCCCTAGAGCACGGCGCCGACCGTGATCGGCTCGTCGCGACGATGGAGCAGCTCGACCGCTGGCAGGAGGACGAGCCGGCCCGTTCCCGCGCCATCGAAACGATCTTTCATCCGATCCCCTCGATCGCCTCGCGACGCGAACGCCTCGAACGTCCCGAGCCGGTCGGCCTCGGCGCCTGGCAGGCCGCCCGGATGGCCCTGTACCTCTCTTGGCCTTGCCTCGGCCTGCTCGGCCGGGCTGTCCATTGCAACAGCGGACGGCCCGAACTCTGGGTCCTCTTGCCAAGCGATTAATGCCTTTAAAATATGTACGCTCTGATTCAAATTATAATTAAATATCCAAGATTTCATCGGGGTGTCCAGTGATCCAGCGACGAGGTTCGTCCCACAGCCTCGATTGTGTGTAGGAGGGAACGAATGAACAACAGCATGGAAAACATCGCTGATTCGCTCGGTGCGGACGTGATCGGACAGGTTCCCGAGACCGGGGGTGGGACCTTCGGGGTGGTTCGGTTGGCGCATTGCGTTGAGCCGTTGAAGCGTTGGCTCATCTCCAGTTCAGGCAAGCAGACCGGCAGGCCGAGCGATCCGTCCTGAGTGGGTTATCCACGGGTGCCGATAAGCATCGAGACCGAACGCCGACCGGTCTTGCTTGCCGAACAGGCGATCGTTGAGGGACGCAAGATCAGCCCGATGCGGGTCGCCGCCCAACTCTTGGAGATGCCTTGGCCGAGATTCCCGAGCAAAACGCTTGACTGTTGTTCAATCACGTGCGCCGCATGAGTTCGAGGATCTCTCGAAGACGCTTACTCATCGGGATTGAGCGGCATGTCGAGTTCGACGTTGACGTATCGGTTTCGAGCGAAGGCGACGACGTCGAGTCCATCGCTCAGGGACCGGACGATCTGTGCGACCGGGACTTCGGAACGGGCGGCCAGGAGCCATCGCGGCTCGTCGTCGACCTTGTCCTGATCATCCCAGACTTCGACGAGGTTCTCAGGTGGGATTCGGAGCGCCTCGACGATGGTCCGTCGGATCGGTCCGGTCCGCTCGGGGTCCTGCTGGGCAATCGGACCGACTGAGACGGTCACGGTTTCCTGGGGATGGTCGCGCTGCAACTGCTCGACCGCATTGAGCGGCTCCGGATCGAGCACTGCGCCTCCGCCCCAGCGGGAGACCACCAAGACCCCGACGCTCAAGAACAGAACCCCCAACAAGATTGCGTAGACGGAATATTTCGATTCATTCCAACGCGTGACGGTGTAGTAGATGTTGTAGAACGGGACCAGCAGGTTGCAGAATCCGACGGCCAGGCTCTCTTGAAACGGGATGATCACCGAGAGTCCAACGCCGATCATCAAGGCGATGACGCTGGCGATCAACGAAAGCTGAAAGAACAACGCAGCGATCTGGATCGAGTTCAGGGACCAGAACACCATCACGACGTAGAGCCCGATCAGGACGAGGAGTGCGATCCGTCGTTGAAGAAACGCGGCGAGCCCCCCGAAGTCGTCACGCGATGCTCCGGTCGACAGATCCGCGATCGTGGAGGCATCGACGCTCCCGAAGGCCGGATCGAGCAGGATCGCGTCGGGATCGCCAGACCCAGTCGGCGCCCCTTGAGGGACCGGATCGGGCACGATCAGATCGGTCATGCATGTCGAGCAGGTCACGGTGCGGCCGACCTGCATGGCGTGAGCCCGGTTGGGCTGGCGACAGACCAAGCAGCAAAAGGCGATCTCGCGGTTCCGCAACAACCGAGGCATCTTCGAACCCCATCAACGGTCACAAGGATGGCTCATCGAGGGCCAGACCCGCAGACGAGCCCCAACAGTCCCATTGTGGGCCTTCGACGGGGTCGACGTCGCCGAGTCGTCTCGATGATCGACATTCCGACTCGCCCCATCGTTCCTTTGCCGAGCCACGATACCAGGGACCTCTTGAACGATGCGACACCGAGAGGGCCTCAAGCCGAATTGCTTCGGGATCGGGTCGCCTACAACGAATTCAACGCGAGATCGCGTGGGGCGTGACCGCGACGGAAGCTGTTGAGCGTGGCCATCTCGACGACGATCCGGTCGGACCGCGATCGTCGATCGTTTCGAGTCCCGGAGCCTCGAATGAGCATGACGTTGGATGCCCTGATTATAGGTGCCGGCGCAGCGGGTCTGTTCGCCGGAGGTGCCCTACAGCGCGCCGGCTGGCAGATCCGGATCGTCGACAAGGGTCGCGGCCTGGGCGGACGGATGGCCACACGACGGATTGACAGGGCGGTCTTCGACCATGGCGTCCAATACGTCCGCGCCACCAACCCCCATTTCACCGCCGGGTTGGCCCCATTGCTCGACACGGGATCGGCAGTGGTCTGGAGCGATGAACTGGACCAGACCGGTCAGCCCGGCTTCCGAGCACCCAGCCCGGCCTATCGGGGCACTCGGGGGATCACCGACCTGGCCAAGGCTTGGGCGGCCGACCTGCCGATCACCCGAGGCGAGCGGATCGAAGCGCTTCGGGTCGAAGACGGCGACGGCAGATGGATCGTCCGTGCCGAGTCGGGGACGACCTATCATGCACGTCGGGTCCTGCTCACAATGCCGGTCCCGCAAGCCCTCGACCTGTTCGACGCCAGCGCCCTCGCGTTGACGGATGATGTCCGGGGGCGTCTCGCCGCGATCCAGTACGATCCGTGCTTCGCGTTGCTGGTGCACCTCGATCGTCCGAGCACGCTCAAGACCCCCGGCGCCCTGGCCTTCGACAGCGGTCCGCTCTGCTGGATCGCCGACAATCAGGTCAAGGGGATCTCGACCGAACCCGCGCTCACCCTGCTTGGCTCGGCCGAGTTCTCGAACGCCCAATTCGAGACGCCGCATGAGACGATCCGCGAGTTGCTCCTCGGATCAGAGCCCGCAGCCGAGGCGCTTGGGGATGCAAAGGTTCTCTCCTGGCAGGTCCAACGCTGGCGCTACAGCTTCGTGAGAGATCCCTGGACCGACCGGCCATACGTCACGCTTCCGGGATTGCCCGGTCTCTGGCTGGCCGGCGACGGGTTCACCGGCTCGGTGGTCGAATCGGCCGCGCTGTCCGGCTTGGCTGTTGCCCAGGCCATGCTCGAAGGGGCTTCGACCGAGTCCCCAACCCCATGAGCCCCTCTTCAGAACAACGTTGACTACGGGACACCTCGCGCGCTGAACACCGCGCCCGCGGTCCAGCTCGCTTTGACCAGACGTGTCGACTCGATTAAGATTCGGCGACGTCTAACGATTGTTGGACAACGTTTCGCACGCGCGTCGCAGGAGATTTCGACGTCGTTGCCGGATCGACCGGACTTGCTGGAGGTCTCTCACCTTGGTGTTGGCTCTTCGACTCACCGTAAAGATCGGACGCCTTTGTGCTTGGTTCGGGGTCGCGACCTTCGGGGCGTTGATCGGTTCCACTGTCCAGGCCGTCGAGGCGGTCGAAGCCAGCGTGGAGCCGAACGATGGTCCGGCGTTCTCCGCCGAGGCGGTCGCGTTCTTCGAGTCGTCGGTCCGGCCGATCCTGGTCGAGCACTGTCTCAATTGCCACGGTCCGGAGGCCCAGAAGGGCGGACTGCGCTTGGACAGTCGGGAAAGGATCTTAGCGGGAGGCGATTCCGGGCCGGTCGTCGAGTTGGGATCTCCGCAGGACAGTTTGTTGGTCTGGGCGGTCGAGTACGAGGACTTCCCCCAGATGCCGCCCAAAGGCGAACTGCTCGAGGAACAACAACGCGTCCTGGCACGCTGGATCGCCGACGGTCTGGCCTGGTCCGACCCGAATGCTTCTCTCGAAGAGTCGGAGATGATCGCCCGCTCCGAGTCGCACTGGGCGTTTCGAACGGTCCGGGATTCCCCGGTCCCGAGTGGATCGAGGCTCGATTCGGGCGTCGAGCCGCTCAATGCCGTCGACGCGTTCGTCCAGACGCGGTTGGCTGAGCAGGGCTTGAACCCCTCGCTACGCGCGGATCGTCGGACCTTGATTCGTCGGCTCAGTTTCGACCTGCTCGGGCTTCCGCCGACCGTCGAGGAGGTCGAGGCGTTCCTGACCGATAACCGACCGGATGCGGTCTCGAGGTTGGTTGACCGGCTCTTGGCCTCGCCCCGATATGGTGAGCGCTGGGGTCGATACTGGCTCGATGTAGCTCGTTACGCCGACACCAAAGGCTACGTCTTCACCGAAGAACGGCGCTATCCCAACGCCTACACCTATCGCGATTACGTTGTGAAAGCGTTCAATCGCGATACGCCTTACGACCGCTTCATCATCGAGCAGTTGGCCGCCGACCTGGAGGCGGACGCACCGATGGCCGAGGAGGCCCCCGAATCGGTGGCCGCGCTCGGGTTCCTGACCGTCGGCCGACGGTTCCTGAACAATCGGCACGACATCATCGACGATCGGATCGACGTGACCACGCGCGGCCTGATGGGCCTGACCGTTACCTGTGCGCGATGCCACGACCATAAGTACGACCCGATCCCCACGGCCGATTACTACTCGCTCTACGGCGTGTTCGCGAGCGTCGAGGAACCCGAATCGCTGCCCAGATTGCCGGGCGGCGAGACCAACCCGCATGTCGAGTCCTATCGGGCCGAGCGGGCCAAGCGTCGAGCCGATCTCGACGCGAAGATGGAGGAACTCCGGGCGCAGATCGAGGCCCATCTCCGCGAACGGCTTCACGAGTACGTCGGTGCAGCGGTTCGACTCGACTTCGGGGGGGACCGCAACGCTCGGGAATCGATCGCCCAGGAAGACGACCTCCGGCCCCGACTCCTGAACTGGTTCGTCGATCGCGCCCGAGCTCGGATTGCTCGTGCGACACCCGCGTCCGACGACCCGTTCTATGTCTGGAGCCGGCTCGTCCTGAATCAACCCGATGAGGCCCAATCACTCGATCTCGATTCGCTCGATCAGCAGTTCGAAAGCCTCAACCCACCCGTGAACCGCTTCGTCCGAGATCGCTTGCCGCACGTGGTTCGATCTGACAAGCCGGTCGACATCGGAATCGTGATCGCGTCGACGCTCTCCGGGCTCGACGAGGAGGCGACCGACTTGGACCGTGATACGCAGTGGATCGAGGACCGCGAGCGCTTCCGCGATGCGCTGTATGGTCCGGATGGCTTGGCATCGATCGGACTCGGCGATGTGACCGCCCTGTTGAACCGCGCCGAGCGGAACGAGCGTCGGCGGCTCGAGCGTCGGATCGATCGGTTAGAGGTCGAGCATCCCGGTTCGCCTCCCCGAGCGATGATCGTCCGCGATCGCCAGCGTCCGGTCGATCCGTACATCTTCGAACGCGGCCAACCCGGCCGTCGAGGCGAGTCGGTCCCTCGACGGTTCCTCGAACTGCTCGACGGCCAAGACCGTCAACCGTTCCGCAAGGGAAGCGGTCGGCTCGAACTGGCCCGCAAGATCGCTGATCCGGCCAACCCGCTGACCGCCCGCGTGATGATCAACCGGATCTGGGGCCATCACTTCGGTCGCGGCTTCGTCGAGACGCCCAGCGATTTCGGAACGCGGAGCGATCGGCCGACCCACCCGCTTCTGCTCGATTACCTCGCCTCCCGGTTCGTCGAGGACGGCTGGTCGATCAAACGGACCCATCGGCGGATCCTGCTCTCGCACACATATCGGCAGTCGTCAACGACACGCGAGGACGCAGCGCGGACCGATCCCGAGAACCGGCTCGTTTGGCGGATGAACCGGCGACGCTTGGAGTTCGAGCCGCTCCGGGACGCGTTGCTGGCCGTCTCGGGTCGGCTCGAAGCGACCATGGGCGGCCGTTCGGTCTCGATTACCGGCGACGATCCGACCCCCCGACGAACCGTCTATGCCTTCCTCGACCGCCAGAACATTCCCGGCCTGTTCCGGACCTTCGACGCGGCCAACCCCAACACCTCGACGGGCCGACGCGCCCGAACGACCGTTCCCCAACAGGCGCTTTTCCTGCTCAACGCTCCACCGATGATCAGGCTCGCCCGCGCGTTGGCCTCCGAGTTCGAGGACGGAGCAGTCGGTTCCCGCGTCGATCAAATCCACCGACGGCTCTTCGCGCGATCGACCGAGCCGGTCGAGGTCGCGTTGGCGAACCAGTTCCTCGACCGCTTCGAAGCCTTGTCCGCCGAGTCGTTTGGGCAAAGAGACCCATCGGCGAGTTGGAGCTACGGCTACGGACTGTACGACGAGCAGGCCAACCGCGTCACGCGATGGACCGCCTTGCCTCACTGGACCGGCGAGGCCTGGCAGTTCGGCGACGGCTTGCCCGATCCGGTCGGTCGCTACCTACATCTGAACGCTGAAGGCGGTCATGTCGGTCCCCGCGCCGATCGCGCGGCGATCATCCGTTGGACCGCACCCGAGGATCTCTCCATCGACATCGACGGAACGCTCACGCATCAAAGCGCGAAGGGCGACGGGGTCCGAGGTCGGATCGTCTCGAGTCGTCGAGGACTGCTCGGGGCCTGGGTGGCCCACAACGACAACGTCGCCACCGCAGAGTCGGCCGTCCACGTCGAGGTCGGCGAGACACTTGATTTCGTCGTCGACTGCCGAGACGGACACGCCTTCGACTCGTTCGCCTGGAAACCGAGGATCCGCGCGACCTCGCCCTCCAACGCTTCGCGAGCGACCCGTCCCAAGCGCTGGGAGTTCGCCCGCGACTTCCATGGACCCCTTAACGAACCAATGGACGCCTGGGACGCGTACGCCCACGCGTTGCTGATGACCAACGAATTCCTCTTCATCGATTGATCGGGACGATGTCTGTGATGACCTCTCCAAATCCCCACGAGCACCCGGTCACCTGGACGCGTCGCGAGTTGCTTCAGCGGATCGGGACCGGCTTCGGCGCCCTGGCTTTCGGAAGCCTCATGAGCGAGTCGACCGCGATCGCTGGACGGTCCTCGGGCTCCAACAGCCTCTCGCCGTTGGCATCGAAGGCTCCTCACTTTGCCCCCAAAGCCAAACGGGTCGTGCACCTATTCATGAATGGTGGGCCGTCACACGTCGACACGTTCGACCCCAAGCCAGCTCTCACGCGCTATCACGGTCGGACGTTGCCGATCGACAACTTGCGGACGGAGCGGAAGACTGGGGCGGCGTTGGGCTCGCCGTTTCGGTTCCGACCTCGAGGCCAGAGCGGGATCCCGATCAGCGACCTCTTCGAGCACGTCGGCGACTGTGCCGACGACCTCTGTGTGATCCGCTCGATGCAGGCTGACGTGCCGAATCACGAGCCCAGCCTGATGCTGATGAACTGCGGCGATGCGCGTCAGGTTCGGCCCAGCCTGGGCAGTTGGACCCTCTACGGGCTCGGGACCGAGAACCAGAACCTACCCGGCTTCATTGTCATGTGCCCGAACGGCTATCCAATCGCCGAAACGCAGAACTGGCAGTCAGGGTTTCTGCCCGGAATCTTTCAAGGCACCTATATCGACAGCTCGAAGTCAAGGCTCGAGGAGCTGATCGCCCACATTCAGAACGATCGCATCGCTTTGCCTCAACAGCGAGCACAGCTCGATCTGCTCCAAGCCCTCAACCGTCGACATGCCGAGCGTCGGGCGAACGAGGCCGTGTTGGAAAGTCGGATCGAGTCGTTCGAGTTGGCCTTCCGGATGCAGTCCGAGGCCAGCGATGCCTTCGATATCGAGCGCGAGCCCGAGTCGGTTCGGGAACTGTATGGACCCGGAGTCCACGCCCGCCAATTGCTCATGACCCGCCGGCTCCTGGAGCGCGGGGTCCGGTTCGTCCAACTCTGGCACGGGCAGAGCCAGCCCTGGGATCACCACGACAACCTCGCCGAAGGGCATCGGCGGCTGGCCAACCAGTGCGACCGCTCCATCGCCGCGTTCCTCAAAGATCTCAAGCGGGTCGGCCTGCTCGACGAGACGTTGGTCATTTGGGGCGGCGAATTCGGCAGGACCCCAACGGTCGAGCTGCCCCAGGCAGGCGCCAACCAGGGCAAGATGAACGGGCGCGATCACAACCACTACGGTTTCACGATGTGGCTTGCCGGCGGCGGAGTGAAGGGAGGGCATATCCATGGGTCCACCGATGAGTTCGGCTTCCGGGCTGTCGAGGACAAGGTCCATGTCCACGACCTGCACGCCACGATCCTGCACCTGCTCGGCTTCGATCACGAGAAACTGACCTACCGTTACGCGGGACGTGATTTCCGACTCACCGACGTCCATGGTCATGTTGTTCACGATATCATTGCATGAGAGCAGCCCTTGAAGCCCAATCGATGACTTTCCCGTGCGATCGGTTTATTGGTACGGTCGGAGTCCACGCTCTTTGCGTTGGTCGTTGACCAGGCGGATCGCCTTGGGCTCGTCCTTGAGAAACTTGACCAGTTGCGAGGTGCTGCACCCGAGCACCTCGGCGGCGGCTTTGACGTCATACTCCAAGACGTGGATGCGATCGAGAGCCTCGGCGAGCAAGCTCGGGAAGTCGCGATGGCTCGGACTAACCTGGATCCGTCCGCCCTTCAGCCGTGAGTTCCAAAGCGGGCTCGGCGGTTCCTCGATGTTGACCGATCGACGCGCCTCGAGAGCCAGTTTGGTGCGCAGTCGAAAGACGGCCGACTTCCGATTCTCCTGCTGGCTCCGGCTCTCGTTGGCCTCAGCACGAATGCCGGTCGGACGATGCTCGAGGATGACGGCGGTCTCCACCTTATTCTTGTTCTGACCGCCGGGACCGCTCCGTCGCATGAACAAGATCGCGCAGTCGCCCATCAACGACTCCTCGTCCAACCCGGACGGATGTAGGGCGCCCTCGGTGATCGCGATCGGGTCGGGCCTCGTCATCGTTCCGCATCCTCAGGGATTAAATTAGTGTCTTTAATCAAGGACCATAAGCGCCCTTTGCGGAAGGGATTCCCCGACATTTCCAAAGACCGCATATGTCCGACCATCATGTAGAGATCGTCGGCAGCATCGATATCATACCACGGATCGAGCACGGCCAAGCGGAGGCCGGACCGACGAGCCGATTCAACCGTCGCTCCCAAGACCGTTGACGTACTCCAGGCGACTCCTTCGAACAACTCGGGGAGATGTCGAGACATCCCGATCAGATAGTAGCCCCCGTCGGTCGAAGGCCCGAGCACCAGATCGTGCTCGATCAAGGCGTCGAATGCCTCGAGGATCAGTCGCGATAGGAGCGTGGGACTGTCCGATCCGATCAGGACCGCGCGTTCGGTGTCGGGCCTCGCAAGTTCGCGATCGAAGAAACGGGCCATTCGGTTCCCAAGGTCACCCTCTCCTTGAGGGCAAAGCTCCCAGCCCCAAGCATCGGGAATCTGTTTGGCGAACCAAGAATGCGACTCGTCGGGGGCCAGTCCGAAGACACGACGTCGGTCCCGTTCTCTTGGCGGATTATGGACGGACGTTGACTGAGCGTCGATCGGGTATCCCACTCCCCAAGCTTCGAGCGCATCGAAGAGCATCGCCTCGTGGCAGCGGGCCGCCCAGTCATCGCCAAAGGTCCGCGCCAAGCGTGTCTTGACTCGTCCCGGCATCGGCTGCTTGCCGAAGAGGCCAAGGACGCCGCCGATCGGGACGACGAATCGTGATTCACTCGTCATTCGAGAGGCCATCTCAGCGTCGCCTCGCCTCGGCACGCAGGAGTCGCTCGAGCAGATGCGGATTGACTTGGCCTTTGAATCGAACCTTGCCGTCGATGGCGACGACCGGGACCCAGGTCCCGTACTGCTCGACCAGTTCTGGATCGTCGTCGATGTCGATCGCTTGGACGGTCAAGGCGTGTTTCCCTCGGCGTCGGACCGCCTCAATGACGTCCATTGCTTTTGCGCAACAGCCGCAGTTCTTCCGGGTGTAGAACGTCAGCGGGATCGCCTTGTTTTCTTGCAAGGTCGACTTCCCGGAGATCTTGGAGAGGAGCGAGCGGACGATCGTCACGGCAGGTCCTCCATCGCGACCGGTTCGATCTGCACGAGGTTGTCGAAAAACGTCGCGCCGCCACCGAAGTCAGACAAGGCGGCCGAGGTTGTCTGGTTCACGTTGGCACCGCCGGGCACGAGCTTTCCCCAGTAGAGCCCTTGGGCGACGGCGACTCCGGGCTTGACTGCGCCATCGAGTTGGACTCGAGCCAAGAACTGCCCACGATCGTTGTAGATCCGACACCAGTCACCCGCATTCAGGCCGCGGGCCTCGGCGTCGGCATGGGCCAGATCGACCGTCGGATCGCCCGCCGTCTGCCGGTGACGCTCGGAGTTGGCGAAGGTCGAGTTGAGGAACGAGGCCCGCGGGGGCGAGATCAGTTGGATCGGGTAGCGCGCTCCGAGGTCGGGTCGCGTCTGCGGGTCCTCGTGCGGGGGGATATACGTCGGGAGCGGATCGAGACCGGCATCCCGCATCGTCTCGCTGAACAGTTCGCAACGCCCCGAGGGGGTTGGGAAGCCGCCCTCGGCGAACGGAACGAACCGTTCGGGTAGGTTGAGCCGGACCGACCCGTGCTCGCAGAGCTGTTCCCAAGTGATCCCCGAGGCGCGCGGACCTGCGCCCACCAAGGCGTCTCGGATCAAGGTCTCGTCGTCGGGGAACAGCTCGGTGGGCAGATCGAGCCGGTTGGCCAGAGCACGAAAGACGTCAGCGTTGGATCGGCATTCTCCAATCGGTTCGATTGCCGGTCGATTCAGCATGACGTCGTGATGGCCATATGAGACGTGCAAGTCGAAATGCTCAGCCTGCGTCGTCGCGGGTAAGACTAGGTCTGCATAGTCGACGGTGTCGGTTGGGAATTGTTCCAGGACGACGGTGAAGAGATCATCGCGTGAGAGGCCGGCCCGGACCAGGCGTTGGTCGGGCGCGACAGTTGCTGGATTGCAGTTGTAGACGACCAAGAGCCGGACCGGTGGACCCGGCAAGCGTCCCTCAAGGGCCAAGCCCAGTTGGTTCATGTTGATGGTTCGGGCGAACGGCCCGAGGTCGGGCCGTTCCAACACACTGGTGTCGAGGTCGTAAGTCCCGCTCGTCGAGAGCAGGGCGCCACCGCCCCAGTCACGCCAGGCCCCGACCAAGGCGGGTAAGCAGGCGATCGTCCGCATCGCCATCCCGCCGCCCCCGTGGCGCTGCATCCCATAGTTGACTCGGATCACGGATGGGCGGGTCGTCCCATAGCGCTGGGCCAGCGTTTCGATCTCATCGGTTGCGAGGCCGGTGATCTCCGAGACACGTTGGGGATCGTACTCATCGACGACCCGCTGGCGAAGCGCTTCGGCTCCGACCGTGTAGCGTTCGAGGTAATCCTGGTCGACGAGTTCATCACGCCAGAGGACGTGCATGATTCCCAAGGCGAGTGCTGCGTCGGTCCCAGGTCGGGGGGCGAGATGCCAATCCGATCGTCGAGCCGTCGCGCTCCGGTAGGGGTCGATGGCCACCAAGGTCGCGCCGTTGTCGCGGCGGGCCTGGACCATCAAGCTCCAGAGATGGCTGTTGGTATGACAGGTGTTCGAACCCCAATTGATTATCAGTCGCGACTGGGGGACGCCGTACGGATCGGCCCCGAGCTTGCCCGAACCGTTGGTGTAGGTGTATCCCAGCTCACCGGCCGTTGAACAGATCGTCCGATCCAACCGCGACGCGCCGATGAGGTGAAAGAAACAACGGTCGAGGCTCGATCCCTGGATCAGTCCGAGCGTGCCACCGTAGCTGTAGGGGAGGATCGTCTCAGGACCCTCGGGCGAGTCGAGCTCCGCACGGATCCGCTCGACGATCGTCGACAACGCCTCATCCCACGAGATCCGCTCGAAACGACCGCTCCCTTTCGGACCAACCCTGCGCAGCGGATAGGTAAGCCGTTCGGGATGGTACACCCGATCCTCGAGGAACCGAGCCATCTTCTGACACAAAAACCCGCGCGTGAACCGGTGGGTCTTATCCCCGCGCAACTTGGTGGCTCGGCCGTCCGCCAGGTCGACGACCATCTGGCATGTGTCTGGACAATCGAGTGGGCAGACGAGTTTGACCTGCCCCGAAGCTCGGTACTCCGCACGACCGATCCCGTTGCTCGCGACCGCCATTATAATCCGTCTCGTCAACGCGTGATTCGTTCGAGTTCGTCGCGTGATGCGTGCCCCGACATTGTATGCCGCGACCAACGCATTCCCCAAGAAACTCGACGTGAATCGGCCCGCTACGGGGGAAGCGAGACGTTCCAGAGAGGGTTATTCGAAGGAATCCGGCATGAGGGGCAAGACCTCGATGTCTGGCCGGACGGTGGCGGTCACCGTCCATGTGGTGGGTGAGGTCGTCGAGTAGTCGATCTGACTTGTTTCGTACGTCACCTTGTAGATGACGTTCCCGCGCGGGGTGCTCAAGCTGACCTGGCACGAATAGGGGTTCGTCGAGGGTTCGCCGGTCTCGAGGAGACGGACCCCGCGGGCCAAGGCGAGCAGTCGCCCCTGGTCGCGCTCGGCGCGCGAGGCATGCAGGGTCTCTTGACGGAGTGCGGCGCCCAGATGATCCTGCGCCAAGAGCCAAATGGCCAGGATCAGGGCCAACGTGACCAGGACCATGATCAGGGCGAACCCGCGACGCCTCGTCCGGATCGATCTCATGGGTCGTAGGCCTCGATCGTGTAGGTGCGTGTCAGGTCGCGATAGCCGAATTCGATCTGGATCCGGAATCGACCGTCGAGGTCGGTCACGGCCATCGCGCGAACGTTGTCGGCGATTGGGATGGCGTCGCCGGTCGCCTGATTGGTTCGGACGAGGGTCTGGCCGACGACCCGGTAGGTGACGACCACGTCGGTCCCGCTCCAGTCGGCCAATCCATTGGGGTTGGTGCCATCGAAGCAGAGCCAGAGTTGCGTATCGCCCGGATGGCTCCAGTCGAGCAGGCGTCCCTTGGCGATCGGCCCGAACCGTGCATCGCGGAGCGGCAAGCCGGCCTCGATGTCGTCGGGCAGGTGTCCGGAGAGGTCGGTGGCCAGCGACTCGACGGCCATCCGCGCCTCGCGGGTCAACTGGACGCGAGTGACGACGTCGACGGCCGGTTGGCCGAAGGCTGACCAGGTGGCCATCAGGACCGCGATGAGGATCCCCATCAATGCGCTGACGACTGCCAACTCGAGGACGGTGAACCCGTCGCGCGCGCCTCGATGCCGAGGGCGAACGGCTCGTCGATCGCGATTCGTGGTACTAGGGCGATCGGCTCGAATCGCGTGAAGAGGTCTCATGAGTCAAGGGTCCGTAGGTGTGGGTGCGTCGTCCATCAATCGACGTGCTCGGTGACCTCGATCTCAGCGCTGAGCGTTTCACTCGTGATATCGGTGTTGAGATCGTTGATGGTCAAGTCGTTGATGGTGCTGCTGGGTAAGGGGCTCGGGCTACCTGGGTCGGCGGTCCCGATCGACGCGGCAGCGCCTAGCTTGCTCGCCCAAGGGGTACTTGGCCGAGCCACATAATAGACCGAATCATTGGAGAAGCGTTTCTCGATCCGGGTGGCTTGTCGGAGCTGGCTAACTGTCATCGGCCCGACGGCCCCCAACGTAAGCCCGAGCACGACGAAGGCAACCTGGATCTCGATAAAGCTCGATCCTCGTCGGACGGCTTGAGGGCTCGCGACCGACCGAGTTGATTCCTCTGACGGGTTCGGTGCTACGGGTCGAATCAGCATCGTCCAGGCGGCTCCTCAATCGAATCCGGGGGTCATTGGGGTCGACTGCGAGTCGGCGATCTGGCCGTTGAGCGAGCCGTTCTGATCCATCCAGAGCATGCCGCTAAATCGAGTACTTCCGATCCGTGTGGCGGTGATCTGAAACGAGTCGTCATCGGCCGCGCTGATGGTGAAGCTGAACCATTCCGAGTCGATCAGGTCGGGGTCGATCAAACCCAATGCCGACAAGTTGTTCAGGTTCGATGTAAAGGTCCGGTACTCCAAGTAATAGCACCGCTGAGCGCCCCAGATGGCGTAGAGTTTGGCCCCGGCGACATCGACTCGGGACTGTTCGAGCGAACGATGATAGGACGGGACGGCGAACGCCACCAGGACCCCCATGATCGTGACGACGATCATGGCCTCGACCAACGAGTATCCTGCGTGGGCTCGGCGCCCGTCTTGAGAGGATGGTATCGATACCGTTTCGTGGGCGCTGGTCAGCATTAGTTGATTTTCCCGGACATCTCGAACATCGGCATATAAATCGAGAGCATCATGGTGGCGACACCCGATCCCATGCCCAGGATGATGATTGGTTCCAACATCTTGGAGACCTTGGTGATCAGGCCTTCCATCTTCTCTTTATAGAACGGGGCGATCGTCTCCATGACCGGTCCGAGTTGACCGGAGGACTCTCCGGTCCGGACCATGCTGACGATCATGCTTGTGAACAGGCCCGTCTCTTCCAAGGAGTCAGCCAGTGATCGTCCGGCCGAGACGCGCTGCTGGGCATGTCCTAGGGCATCGCGGTACATCGGGTTCTTGTTGAAGATTCCCCGGAGGGTGGTGAGCGTCTCCAGCATCGGCACGCCGCTGTTGAGCAGCAGCGAGATACTCGAGGCGAACCGGTACATCATGGCCATGACCAACAGATCGCCCAGGGTGGGCATGACGATCAACAGGTTGTCGACGTTGCGGCGGCCGTTCTCGGTGGCATTGTACTTCCGGAAGGCGACGACCGAGACGACGATCCCCCCGGCAACGTAAGGCCCGTAGTCAACGACGTAGTCGGAGAGGTTGACGACGACCTGGGTGATCTCGGGAAGTTCAGCCCCCATGTCGTCGAACATCTGTTTGAACGTCGGGACGACGAACATGAGCATCGCCGTCATGGCCAGGGCGGCAACGCAGAGCAGGATCACGGGATAGGTCAGGGCGGCTCGGACCTTCTGTTGGGTGGCTCGCGATTCGCGGACCTGCTTGCTGAGTTCGACCAGGACGTGCTGCATCTTGCCGGTCACTTCGCCGACGCGGATGACCTCGACCCAGGTGTGCTCAAAGATCTTGGGGTGCTCGCGTGCTGCGCCGTTGAACGAGCTGCCGGTGGAGACTTGGGTCGCGATGCCCTGCAAGACCGTGCGGAGGTCGAGGCTTTCGCTCTGATCGGCGGCGATACGCAACGATTGGAGCAGTGGGGTCCCCGAGGAGACCAGCGTGGCAAGCTGATCGAAGAAAGCCAGCTTGTCGTCCATGCCGATCTTCTTGTGCGGTTTGCTCGCGGTCCGCGCATGGGCGACGACCCACTCCTCCCACGCCATGCTTCGACTCCTCTTGATGTTCGGGAACCTGGGGCCGTCGTGGCGGCCCGGGCATCATCCCGAGATTTGGATGTGTCACACTTGCTCCAGGTCAACCTAAACACCATCCTAGTCGTTGATTATTCTTTAAGAAGATTGATGAAATCCTCGATCTTCTGATCACGCCCATCTGCCCCGAGGAAACTGCCCAGTGTCGGTGTCAGATCGGGCAAGATTTGCTGGACTTTTTCGGCCAGTTCGGTCGGGACACCGTTGCCTTTGGGATCGGTCACGCCGGGCATCCCGAGGATCCCTTGCATGCCCGGTATGCCGGACGCACTAGCCACCGATGCGACAGGCTTGTTGTGGTCGAAGTCCAACACGGCGTATTTTCCTGGAAGGCCGTTGGAGAGGATCACGCGATTCGACTCGACAGCGACCAGCGCCCATCGCGTGTCGGTCTCGGACTCGAGGGCCAATCGATCGCCGGGCTGGTAGATTTGGCCGTTGATGATCGCGGTGCTCTTGGCGTTCGTGATCATAGTTCCGCCCAGGCGGATCCCGTCGGGGAGTGTGGGGCCGGCCTGGACCTGAAGCGTTTCCTCGTCAGGGATCGCGCTGAGGTCGACTTCGACCGGCTCAACATCGACGAAGGGGTTGCGTTCCCGAGACCCCTTCAGATCCGGATCCAGCCAGGTCGTCTTGAGGATCGGCATGGCCTCAGAGTTGGAGCTGGAGATTTGCTCCTCGCCCATGACGATGGGCCAGAGCAAGTAGCCGACCACCACGACCAGGCCGATCGGGGGCGCCATCATCGCTTGGTTTGCTTTCATGGAAGATCACCCCTGGCTGGAGGAGTCGGCCGTTTCATCGCTCGTGTCATTCGACTCGTCGTAGGTACCCATGATGGTCAGTTCGGCGTTGAGCGTCGGCTCCGCATCGGCGGGCAGCTCCGACATCGCGTCACCCTTGACGGGCTCGACCGTGAACTGGACGATCCGGAGCATGCGTTCGGCCGACTCGGCCCATCGGAGGAACTGCTCGACCTTCTGGAAGGGCCCGCTGAAGCCGACCCGGATCCCCTCGGTGGGGTAGGGGCCGACCTCCTTGGTCTTAACCGTCGCGAGGTTGATCGTCTGGAAGCGAAGTTCACGGAACTCGTCAGAGACGAACGACTTCAAGCCTTGCCGCGAGTCGCCCTGCGGTAACCGAGTGAGGAACCGTTCGGCCTCAACCTCCAGTTCATTGATGTCGCGGGCCAGTTGGAGCCGTTCCTGCTCGCTTCGTAGTTCCTCCTGGATCTTCGTGGAATCCTCTTGGATCGGCGAATAGGCGAACTGATACCAGAGCCCGATGCCCAAGACAGCGATGGCCATGCGGAGCTTCATCGGGTCGTGGAGCACGACGTCGACCTGCTCTTTAATGGCTTGCAACTGTTCGAGCGTCTTGTCGTTCACCGCGATCTCCTGTCGTAGCCGAGTGTGACGAAGTGCATGGGGTTGTCCCTATCGGCCGCAACTGCCCCTTCGTACCGAGAAACAGTTGTCTGTATCGTCGGCCAGGATACGACGAAACCAACGATTCGCGAACGATTCCATGCGCGATCAACTTTCAGGAGCGCAGATGACACTAAAGATCAATGTGGCCCCGACACCGTCACCTTGATCACTCGACTTCAATTCACCCATCTCAATGATAGGGAAGTATTTGGTGAGCGTCTCAGAGTTTTGCAGGTTCTCAACGAAGATTTCGTTGTCGTGAGGCATCGTCTCGCCGTCGGGAATGATCATCTCCATGTTAAGCGTCAGATTCCGATCGACCTTCGAACGACTGCGTCCCCTGGGGTTGTAATGAGCTTGCCCGGTGATCTTGACGATCCGGAGGTTGGGAGGGAGTCCGTCCTGGATCTCCGAGAGGCAGGTCGTCCAAGGGACTCGGTGCTCCAGGAAGTAGCCGATCGCTTCAGCTTCGTCGAGCAGCTCGGTCTTGCGTGTCTTGAGGTTGGCGACGGTCTCATTCTCGGCCCAGGTGAACTGGCCGAGTTGCTGTTGGACTGCCCAGAGGCCCTGATTGAGGTCGGTTCGGGATGACTCCACCATGAACCAGCCGAAGCCAAGCGCGATCACCTCAACGGCGACCTGGAGCCATGGAAAGATCTCGAGGACCGATCGGCCCGGACGCTGCTCGCGGATCAGGTTGTAGGCAACCGGCTCCTGATCGCAGCCCGCAGCCAATTCGGTGACGATTGTCCCGGGGTCGATCTCCAAAGATTCGTCGCGGAGAACTTCGCCAGCGACCAGATTCCAATCCGAGGAATCGAGATCGAGTTCGATGTCGTGGCGACCGTGAATGACCAACAAGTCGGGAATCGCCTCCAGCCCCATCGTGTCGAGTTGGGCGCGGAAGATCATCATTGAGGTCAGGACCGTATGAGCGGTGCACTGCTGAGGGAGCTCGAACTGGCTCCAGGCTAGGGCGATCTCATGGATCCCAAAGATCAGCAGGATGTGGGTTTCGAAGAGTAACAGACGAATCTGAGATTCGAACTTGCCCGGCAATTTCTGACGAAGATAGGCATGGCGATACATGGTACTGGCGATGGGCTCGACCCCGAAGAGTCGTCCGGAGAGCCCTTTGACCGCGTCGATCAGCTCATGGAGCGGGCGACGAGCCATCCCGACCAAGCCGGCATAGTTCTCTTGGGGACGCTCGGTCACGACCAGATCCACGTCGAGTTCGTCCGGCGAGATGTCGGTTCCCCGACAGACCTCGCTGCAAAGCCCCAAAGCTGTCAACGATTGGGCTTGAGTCGGTCCGGAGACCGGGCTGATCATGGTAAATCCCCAGCTCGCCGGAACAGCCAAGGCGATCGCAGGGTTCTCCCATCCCGAGGCGGCCAGCAGTGGGGTCAGCGTGTTGATAACGGTCTCTTCCAGGGAGATCTCGGAAGCGATCGGTTCCAGGGACCGGTCGATCTCGATCAGGCCAAAGGGCGTTTTGACCGTCCGGCAGACAGCGATCTGGGTATCGCTCAGGCAAACGGCAATGATCCGCTTCAGAGCAAGAAATTTCAGCAGGCGATTCATGAACGTTCGCTCCAATCCGAATCCAAGACATCGAATCGTCTTGGATCGATGATGGGGCTTGCCAGGCTTCGACGAGCGGTTGGTCCAGGCTCGGTGGTGTTCGACGACTTAAGGGACCGTGAGTATGCCGTGGAATCGGCACTTGCGATAAGCTTAGAAGCGCTCATTGATCGAATGGCGGGTTATCCTACCCGTTTTCCAGCGAGCCGGATCGGATGGGAACGAGAGCGGGCTCGGCCCAACGGTGCCAAGCAGCGCCGCCGGACCGAGCCCGGAAGAGACGGGATCGCGACGTGATCCCATCGATTGAGCAAGATCAGATCAGGATCAGGTGGAGGCGGATCCCATCGGATTGATGTCGGCCGGGATCGTGCTGGTACTCGAATCGAAGCCGGTCTGGGTGAAGATCACCGTGTAGTTGGCCGTGTAGCCCGACGAGCCGGCCTTTCGGCTGAGGGTGAGCGACCAGGCGTTCTCGCCGGTAATCGCCATCGCGCCGACGTCGAAGTACTTCGGAGTGGGCGCTTGGATGTCCAGCTTGTTTATGTTGTCGGCATAGGTGCCCTCACGGGCTTGATAGCGTTCCTGAGCGTTACGAACAGCAGCCTGATACGCGAAGGCTTCAGCGGCCTTGGATCGTTCGACGGCTTCGAGGAAGCGGGGCACGCCGAAGGCGGCCAAGACGCCGATGATCACCACCACCACCGCCAGTTCGACCAGCGTGAAACCCTTGCTCTGACGACGGGCCGTGACGTGAGCGTACATCGTTAGTGTTATCCTTAAAAGTGAACAGGTTGTTGGATCGAAGTTGGATGACTTCGGATCCAAACAATTCACAAACAGTTTGACCAAGCAGTGTTTAGAGATTCAGGATCTCTAAACAGACTTGCGAACCTATGGGATGCAATCTGGATCGAATCTTTTCCCCAATCCCACAGAAGAACAGAAGCGGATCGGGGAAAAGCCTCAGGATCACTCCAGGGATTTCGAGGAGGAATCGCGAGGGGCTCGATCAGGTCGCTGCGGCGCCCATCGGGTTGATGTCGGCCGGGATCGTGCTGTTGGTCGAATCGAAGCCGGTCTGGGTGAAGATCACCGTGTAGTTGGCTGTATAGCCCGACGAGCCGGCCTTGCGCGACAGTTCCAGTTGCCAGGTGTTCTCACCGGCGGTCATCGTACCGATGTCGAAGTACTTGGGCGTCGGCGATTGGATATCGAGGTCGTTCAGGGCGTCGGCATAGGTGCCCTCGCGGGCTTGGTAGCGTTCCTGAGCGTTGCGGACCGCCGAGAGGTAGGCGAAGGCTTCAGCGGCCTTGGATCGTTCGACGGCTTCGAGGAAGCGGGGCACGCCGAAGGCGGCCAAGACGCCGATGATCACCACCACCACCGCCAGTTCGACCAGCGTGAAACCCTTGCTCTGACGACGGGACGTGACGTGAGCGTACATGGATGCGAATCCTCTGATGAGATGATCGTTGAAGCCAGCAGGTTGTGTCGTTTACCCTGAGGGAACGGATCAGAAGATCCGCGAGATGGCTCATGAAAGCGACCGACCCGTCTATGTCGTTGCCGGTCGCTCTCGGTTCCCCAAACCTTTGGAGACTTTGCTCATGAAGGGTGGCCTCAATCGGCCAGCGTCTCGTCAGGATCAGGTGGAAGCGGCACCCATCGGGTTGATGTCGGCCGGGATCGTGCTGGTACCCGAATCGAAACCGGTCTGGGTGAAGACGACCGTGTAGTTGGCCTCGTAACCCGACGAACCGGCCTTACGGGTCAGGGTGAGCGTCCAGGTGTTTTCACCGGCGGTGATCGAACCGACGTCGAAGTACTTAGGTGTCGGCGACTGGATGTCGAGGTCGTTCAGGGCGTCGGCGTAGGTGCCTTCGCGGGCCTGGTAGCGTTCCTGAGCGTTGCGGACGGCGGCCAGGTAGGCGAAGGCTTCAGCGGCCTTGGATCGTTCGACGGCTTCGAGGAAGCGGGGCACGCCGAAGGCGGCCAAGACGCCGATGATCACCACCACCACCGCCAGTTCGACCAGCGTGAAACCCTTGCTCTGACGTTGGCTATGGACACTGAGCATCATCGTTGAAATATCCTCGCTTGGAGCATGTATCTTGGGACAGGTCCCGCTCAGATTCATGAGCGGGCGTGCTTGGTGCTGTTTCCGATCGACTCGTGCGACTCACTCACGCTGACGAGACCGAGGACCCCAGCAATCCGAGCCGCAACGTCGCGACGTTCCTCTCCCCTGGCGCCAATCCAGAGTAGCGAGGACTCGCCGACTCCACGCTCGAGACCAAGGCCCGGGTCCGTTGACCCCGACCAAGGCTCGCTCGATGGACGTCTTTCAATAGCTAGGTCGCGTTCTCGAAACGGTCAAACGGACCGGTCCCAACTCATGATCGGGGAGTTCCCCAGAGAAACAACCGGCAAACCCAGACCGTCGAACGTGTCGTCAACCGTCAACGATCGTACGGATCGGCATCGTCGTCATCGCCGAGATTGCCGATCGCGTCGAAAGTCCCAGGGCCAAGAAAATTTCGAGCCGGTACCCCGAAGCTCCGGCATCGATTGCGGCATCACCGATAGTTGGGCCGGGATCCGCAGGCGTTGACCGGGTGCCAGATGATGAGGGGTGGGGTAACGATCGCGATTGGCCTGCCAAAGAGCCTCGGCCCAACGCGGGTCGCCGTAAGCGCGTTTCGCGATCGAGGCCCACGAATCCCTCGAAGTCACCACATATTCAACCGCGTTCGTAGTCCCGGCCGACGAACCGCTGGTCGGCATGACCTGACGATCAAGCATGGGGCCGTTTGCGGTCATGGTGGTCCAGGGTGTGTTTTGCCAAGCCGAACCGATCTCCGGAAAGGGTTGAGGCGATCGCGGTTCGCCACTGACACCGTCCAGCTCGGGAGAGTTCTGGAAGGAACTCTGAACCGGTCCGGTTCCTTGGGGATTGTTCGGGATGGGTACGGGGGCCGATGGATCAGGAGTGATGGGTTGGCCGAGCGGTCCGTTTTGGGGCGCGTAGGAGGTGATGACCGATTCCGGACCGGCCGGAGTTGTCGAGGCGTGGTGCTCGGGATGCTGATACCGAGGGTGATTGTGAATCGAATAGCCGTCGGTGACCGGCAGCGGGAAGTTGTACGGGGTCGCGTTGGTCTTCTGAATCAGACCAGAGGCGATCTGTTGGGGGTTGGGACCGGCAGCCATATTGAAGCCCGGACCAGGCATCGGTCCGCCATTGGGAACGCCGTTATAGGTCTTGGGCGGGAGCCCCGGTTGCGGTTGAGGCAACGAGCTTCGACGGAGGATTCGTGGCGTCAGCAGAACGATCAGTTCCTGTTTCCGCTGCGAAAGGAGGCGAAGCCGGAATAGCGGACCAAGGATCGGCAGCCGACTGAGGCCTGGTAAGCCCTGCTGAGCCAACGAGCGCGACTCATCGATCAAGCCTCCGATAACGATCGTCGCGCCATCGGGGACCAAGATGTTGGTGGTCAACTCGGTGGTATTGGTTTGGGGGACGCCCTCGGCGTCGATCGTTCCGGTGCTCTGCTCGGGATGGATCTCCAGTCGAACCATGCCGTCATTGGAGACATAGGGCCGCAAGTTCAACAGGGTCCCGACGCTGAGGAACTGGACCGTTTCCAGCGAGGAGGTCAGGTTCGTCACTGTGTTCCGGAAGCCCAAGCGTTGACCCAGTTGGATCTCGGCGGGTTGCTTGTTCAGGACCAGAATCCGCGGACTGGCCAAGATGTTGATCCGGTTGTTGACCTCCAAAGCGCGGATGAACCCGGTGACGTTCTCGTCGATGAATCCGAACTTCAATCCTTGATCGCTTGAGAGGAAGCCCGGGATGAAAGTCCCTTCGCGGAGCCCGGCGATCGGCTGAGTCGCCGTTGAGAGGACCTGCGCGGGTGTGAATCCGGCAGCCGCGTTGAGTAACAAGCCATTGCCAGCAACGAGCCCGGTCTCGGCCATGTCATCGACCAGACCGAAGTTGACACCCAATTCCTGATCATCATTGAGATCAACGCTCATCACGACCGCCTCGATGAGCACCTGGAACGGCTGCACGTCCAGTTCGGCGACGATCCGATCGATCCGCTCCAGGTTCTCCGGTGACTCGAAAACGATGACGGTGTCGGAGGCCGCCAGCGAGTTGCCACCCGTTGTCCCACCCCCGGCCCCTGCGCCCCCGCCGATGCCCACGCCTTGAGCTGCGCCGGCACCGCCACCGCCTCCGAGATCGTCACCCGCTCCACCACCACCGATATCCCCTGCCGGAGCGGCGCCACCGCCCACGCCAGCGGCATTGGCCGAGGCCGAATTCGACGCGATCCCTACACCACTCGGAGGCGTTGCCGAAATCAGACCGGTGGGAGTGACGAACGGACTGATCATCAGAATCAAATCTTGGGCGGAAATGTAATTCAATTTGTAAATGCGCATTTCCTGGTCTGTTTGCGACAGCTCGATTTGGTCATATTCCACGCTGGTGTAGACGAAGATCAGATTGCCCTTTTCGACGACCTCCAGGTTGGCTGACGTAGCGAGGGCTTCGAGCATTTCGCGGAATGATGCGCTCTCGAACTTGATATCCAGGTTGGGGAGTTGACTGATCCCCGGCGATGGCACAATCGTGACGTCTGCCTGGTCGGCCAGCAGCTTGAGTCCGTCCAAGACCGTGCCCTGAATGGTCAACTCCTCGATCGGCTCGTCGAGCCGATCCCCGATCGGGAACGAGTCGGGCCGGATCGGGGTCGGGACCAGTGGGTCGTCACGAAACGGACCATCGATGGGGCGCGGGATCGGGGGGGAATCGACCGGCGGTTGAAGGCCTTGAATCGCGACGCGTTCGACCGGTCGGGGTACGTCCGCGACATTCACGATCGGGACCGGAGTCGAAGAAGGAACCTCTGGCCTTTGCAACGGATCCGGCTCATCCACGATCCTAAGGGTCGTGACGTTAAGAGCATTCGCGACGTCGGAAGCTTCGGGAGGAACAGGAGCCGGCGCTGGTGCCGGATCGGTCGTCCGGTCCGAGTCGTCCTGGTCCATCGCAATCCGCGCTTGGTTGACAACAACGGCCGCGGTCGCTGCCGTTGACGTTCGCTCGGCCGCCGCCGAGACAGCTTCGATGGCTGCTGAAGGGGTCGGCGATTGGGTTCGGTAGTAGTCGGGTGTTCGATCGATCTGATGAGCGGTCTGGTGGACGGCATGATTCTCATCATACCGCCGGAGTCTGTCGCTGGACGTTCGTTGCCTCAATGTCCCGACAGATTTGCGGACGTCGATTTGTTGACCCGATGAATCACAGGAAGCCTGGACCTGTGACGCATGAGTCGTTGGGCTTGCCGGTAGTTGAAGCGATTCCCACCCGTGCTGTCGAGAGACGCTCGAAGTCGGTTGTCCGGGCGCGATGGACTCGGAACGGGTCGCGGCGACCGGTGTGTCCCAGACTGATGGTTCCAACTCGGGAAGCTGGGCCGGCAATTGGCAGGCTGAGAGCCAGACGAGAGCGAGAAGGCACACGCAGAGCCAACTCAGCGTTTTGGGCTGTGGGGCACTCAGCATCGCGCGGGTCCGTCCCGAGTACGCTCAAGTCACAGCCCGCCGGCTCCGTCCGACAGGATTCCAATCCGTAACTCGATCTGGATCTCTTAAATCGACGCGACCCGTCCGGCTCTTGAAGTTTTGCCGATTATGGGGGTCGCAGCGGCGCGGTCGTTATTCGCTCGTCACCGGACTCGATCCTCGAGACGTTGATGCCGACTCATCGGCGAGCCCCGTGCACCTTCCGATCGATCGAGACTAACCGCGATTGGTCCGCCGTATGAGTCGGCCGCGAAGGATCCGGTGCATCGGTCCGAGGACCGATTTGGCCACCTGATTGATCGCATCGGCGATCCGATAGCGGAGCGGGAACTCGTCAGAATAGGCGCCGAGCAGTTGTCCGGACGTTGCGCGAGGCCACTCCGGTTGGGAGAGCCGCCAGGGGCCTTGCAGCCGCCAATCAGCTAGGGTCGCGGCATGTCGACGATAGAGCGTCATCAACTCGGCCTCTTCGGAGGCCCGTCCGCGTGTCCTCGATTCGTGATGGATCGCCTCGACAGTCCCGAGATACAGGTTCTGATAGCCCAAGGCCAGGGCTCGTAGACAGGCGTCGGCGTCGCCATAGGCGTTGGGTACGAGGATCTCCTCGAGTCCGCCCAGTCGTTCCCAGACCTCTCGACGGCAGGCCACGCAGGCGAAGGTGACTCCGAGACAGGGATGATCTGAGAAGATCGATTCGCGAGGCTCCAAGGCATGTCCGAAGGCGTGGTAACCCGATCCGGCCATCGTCTCGAGGACTCGAAGTCCACCGTGCTGGACGCTTCGGCCGTCGGGGTACATCAGGCGGATCCCCACGAATCCGGATTCCGGCTCGGCCAGCACCGAGGTGACCATCGTTGCGAGGGTCTCCGGGTCGCGGAGCTCGAGGTCGTTATTCATCAAAAGGAGGAGATCGGCCTCCTGACCATGCGCTCGGACGGCTCGGTTGTGGATCGCCGCATAATTGAACGGTCCTTCGTCGCGGACGAGACGATAGGTGGCACGTCGAGGCTCAGCGAGCCAGGTCTCCAATATTTCTCGAGTCTCCGGGATTTGGGAGTTGTTATCGATCAGGACGACCGTCAGATCGAACACGAACCGCTGGGCCTCGATCGCGTCGAGGCACTGTCTCGTCAGGTCGACCTGATCGCGGAAAGGCACGAAGGCGACGACCCGAACCGGGGTTCGAGACCGATCACTGGACGGCACGAGCCGAAGTCGGACCGACTCCGAGCGAGCCGGGTCAGAACCTGATTCCGCTGTCGGTCCAATGTCGACATCAGGGATCCATCCTGGATAAAGCGAGCGGGAATGCTCGCGAATCAGTTTCGCGAGATGTTCCGGACGCTTCGATGGACGATCTGGACGTTCATTGAAGGATCGCGTTCCGGAGCTTTTCCGGTAGTGAAGTACAAGCGGCACCGTTGTTGAAGCGATCGGGCCTTGCTCGATGATCCGAAGCGCCAAATCGAACTCTTCGAACCCTCCGAAATCGGCACGGAAGATCGATTCCGGATCGCCCAATGGATCCAGACGGGAACGTGAGATGAGGGTTAAGTGGCCGAGATCGGCCGATCGGAGCAAAGCGAACCGGCTCCAACGGGATCGATAGTTCACGTTACGAACACGTCGACGAGCGAGGTCCAGGGTGGCATCGTTCGCGATCACAACCTCGATATCGGGCTGGGTTACGATCTCGCGAGCAAGAATGACCAGAGCGAGCGGATGGAGTAGGTCGGACGGTTCCAGGGCGCCGAACCATGACCCATCGAGGCGTTGGAGGCCGAGGTTGAGTCGTTCGGCCCGGGTCTCCAGTTGCGTCGTTACGAACTGGATCCGTCGATCCTGCTCCCGTTCGAATCGTGCTTGGATCGACTTGCAGTTCGAATCATCTTGAAACGAACTGATGCAGACCAGTTGCCAATCGGGCCACGCCTGGACCTGGAACGACCGAATCAGGTCGTCAATGATCGCGAAATCGTCACGATCCAGCGTGACGACGAAGGAGAAACGGGGTCGGTCGGTCCACTCAACGATCCGCCCGGCATGCTGAACCAAAGTGCGTCGGAGTGCTTCGACCGGCTGCTCCTGGCAGTCGAGATACCAGGGGATCCGTCGGAGCCAGGCATCGATCTCGGGATCGCGGAGGAGTTGCTCGATCGACGGTTTCAGCGCTGGGTTCGAGGGCGATCGGTCGTCATCCGAGCCAAATCTTTCCGTGATCGCCACGCGTCGTCCTCAACGTCACCATTTCCATTCCATTGAAACGCACGGAGAGCCGTCTAGAGCCGTTGGACGGCGATCGCTCTCCGGTCGCCCGTCACTCGATGACTCGACGCGAGACGACGTCTCGGAGGTAGGCGCCGTAGTCGTTCTTGAGTCCGGCGGCGAGTTGCGTCACCTGTTCGGCGTCGATGTAGCCCATCCGGTAAGCGACCTCTTCAACGCAAGCGATCTTGAGCCCTTGACGCTCCTCGATCGTCTGGACGTAACCGGAGGCCTGGTGCAGCGCGGCGTGCGTGCCGGTGTCGAGCCAGGCGAAGCCGCGTCCCAAAATCTCCATGTGGAGTTGGTTCCGCTCGAGGTAGGTTCGGTTGACGTCGGTGATCTCCAGCTCACCGCGCGGCGAAGGCTTCAGCTCGGCAGCGATATCGAGGACCTGATTGTCATAGAAGTAGAGCCCGGTCACGGCGTAGTTCGACTTGGGTTGCGCTGGCTTCTCCTCGATCGAGATGACCCGGCCGGAGTCGTCGAACTCAGCCACGCCGTAACGCTCGGGATCGTTGACGAAGTATCCGAAGATAGTAGCACCGGTCTCACGCTCGGAGGCCCGTTGGAGGATCTCGCGGAAGTCGTGTCCGTAAAAGAGGTTGTCGCCGAGGACCAAGGCGGCATGGTCGGTCCCGACGAAGTTGCGTCCGATAATGAAGGCTTGGGCGAGCCCTTCGGGTCGAGGCTGCTCGGCATACTGGAGATCCAGGCCCCACTGGGACCCATCGCCGAGAAGCTCGCGGAACCGTGGCAGGTCATGGGGAGTCGAGATCAAGAGGATCGAGCGGATACCGGCCAGCATCAGGGTCGTCAGCGGGAAATAGATCATCGGCTTGTCATAGACCGGCAACAACTGCTTGCTGATGACGCGGGTCAGCGGATAGAGCCGGGTTCCCATGCCCCCGGCGAGAATGATCCCCTTCATCGTGGCGTGACTCCGTGGCTAAGCTGCGGGTCCCATGGTCGAGGGTGGCCGGGACGCGGTCATTGATCCGGTCTCAGGCCGTTGGGACGCGTGGCGCATCGGCGATCGCCGGACGCCCACGACCAGGACCGATCCACGAAGGGGACCGCTGCGGCCTTCGTCAGGCCACATCATACAGCCGGCATCCGCCGAAGACACGTTGCGTGGTCCAGACGCCTCGATTGGGGGAAAGATGAGGCGTCGGTCGAGCTCCGATTGTCGGCGATCACCCTCGCATGGCGCGTGATCAGCCGGCGATGCCGAGTTGAGGGGGCTCTGCGGTTCGACCCGGGCACCGGCCTCGATAGCGATCGAGGATCTCATCAACCGGCCCGTCGGCGAGGACGCGACCGTGATCGATCCAGATGGCGCGGTCGCAGAGATCGTGGAGCGATTGGAGATCGTGCGAGACGACGATCACCGCTCGACAGCGCGCCATGAGCTGACGAATCCGCTCATACGCTTTGGCCACGAACTCGGCGTCGCCCACCGAGAGCGACTCGTCGATCAGGAGAACGTCAGGCGCGACCTCAGTGGCGACCGCGAAGGCGAGCTTGGCGTACATCCCGCTGGAATAGTACTTCAAGGCGGTGCCGGCGAACTCACCCAGCTCGGTGAACTCGAGGATCGCGTCGATTCGCTCCCGCATGACCGTGCGCGGGATTCCCAGCAACGCGCCGTAGAGCAGGATGTTCTCGCGGCCGGTCAGTTCAGGGTTGAAGCCGGCGCCCATCTCGATGAGCGGGGCGACACTCCCTCGGATGAAGCAAGCTCCGGTCGTCGGCTTGTAGATCCGCGCGATGACTCGAAGCAGGGTGCTCTTGCCCGCCCCGTTGGAGCCGACGATCCCGAGCCGGGTCCCGTCCTCGACGGTCAGGTCGACGTCGCGCAGGGCCCAGAAGGCCTCGAATGCTGGCGGGGCCGAACGTCGAGTCAACCAGTTCAAGGCGGCCCGCTTGAGCGAGAACGCCTTGTCGTGATAGCGGAGGAAGCGGAGGCTGACCTCGCGAAGCTCGATGATCGGACGCAGTCCGGAATCTTTGATCTTAATGTCGTGCACGTCGCCCTCAGAGTCGGAACACCAGTCGATCCTCGCACGACTTGAAGAACGCATAGCCAAGCGACAGGCTGGCCACAGCGAACAACGCGGCCAACGCGAGTGTCGAGCGGCCCGGCCATTCATTGTCTCGGATGACGACTTGGAAGATCTGAATGTAGGGATAGGCCGGATTCAGCCAGACGAGTCGTCCGTATTCGCCTAAGCGATCGATCGGATAAATGATCGGAGTGCAGAAGTACCACGATTGTAGGAAAACCGTGACCAGGTGGCCGACATCCCGAAAAAACGTGTTCGCCGCCGCGACGACCAAGCCGAGCCCTAGACAAAACATCGCGAAGAGGATCGAGACCAACGGCAGGAGAATCAGCGACGCATTGGGCCGTGAGCCGAGCAGGAGGACCAGGCCGAACATCGCCACGAGCGTCAAGGCTGAGATCACGAGATTCAAACAGATGCTCGCGAGCGGAAAGACGAGCTTGGGGATGTAGATTTTCTTGATCAGTTGTTCGTTCTGAATGACCGAGTGAGACGCGTCGATCAGGCTTCCGTTGAGAAACCCCCAGGGGACTAGGCCGGCGAAGACATAGACAGCGAACCCCTCGGTCTCGATCCGCCAGAGTTGCGAAAAGACGATCGCCAGGGTCGTCATCATCATGATCGGGTTGAGCAACGACCAGAGGAACCCCAGGACCGATCGCTGGTACCGGACCTTCAGGGTCTGCACGACCATGTCGATGAGGACCTGGCGATAGGTCACCAACTCGCGAAGGTCGTCGAGGATGGTCCCGATCGCCCGCAACGGCCAGGAAAGCGACGAAGGAGATCCCGAAGGTTCGTGCGACCAGCCGGCCGTCGGCTCCGAGAGTGTGGTCATGAGTGATTCGCATCCTCGACGAACTGAGGCCGGAACCGATCGGGACTCGTCCCCAAAGAAGAGGACTCGAGCGTGTGTCGACAAATTGTCACGGGGACCCTAGCGGTTCCGAGCGATTTCGTGAAGCTCAGTCATCGGCTTCGAATGATCACGAGGCGACGTCACTCCGATCCAACGGCCAATTCAATCGTTCTCGGAGCCGGGGATGAGAACGCGCCCGGCGATCCTCGAGGCCATTCGGACTTTCTGATCGGTGGCGAGGCCATCGATATAGTGCTCTCGGAGCGCCGAAAGCCAACGGATCTCGCGCCCTTCATAGCTGGCTCGCACACGGACCAGGACCGGACCGGCGATCTGCATGGCCTGGGAAATGACCGCGTCGAGGGCGTTGTTGTCGAACACCTCGAGGTAAGCGACCCCGAGTGCAGAGGCCAGTTGCGGGTAGCCGATTGTCGGCAGCTCCGTGGCGGTCGTCCGCCGATAGACGGGCTTTTGGAGCATCTGCATGTAGTGATAGGCCCCATCGTCGAGCACGAAGAGCTTGACCGGCAAGTGTGCTCGCGCGGCGGTGGCCAGCTCTAGGCCCGACATCATTAGGCAGCCATCGCCGGTAACCGCCACGACCCGGCGGTCGGGTCGGACGCGCTGGGCGCCAATGGCCGCTGGAATCGCGTAACCCATGCTTTGGTTGTTCATTGGGGCGACATAACGAAGCGGATATTCGACTCGATATACCTCAGCCGCCCAATGCATCGAGGAGGTCACGTCGACGACCAAGAGGTCCTCGGCTCCAAGATGCTGATTCAACCGAGCATAGAGCAGCATCGGATCGACGTCTTGAAGCACCCGAGCCCGGCAGGCTTCGACGGAATCGCGTCGACGGGCCCGCGCCACGTGTCGCCAGAGTCGTGGATCGGGCTGACGGGCGATCCGATGCCTCTCGGCGAGCAACCGATCCAGGAACAACTGACTGTCGGCGCAGACGGCCAAGTCAGTCTTCACATTGCGCTCCAAGCTCTCCGGGCTGGCGTCGACGTGGATCAACGACCCGACCTCCGGGACCGCGTAGTTTGCCGTGGAAACTTCGCTGAACCGGACGCCGACGGCCAAGACCAGATCGACGTGTCGGAAGGCCTCTTCGGCCGCCCGAGTCCCATACGCGCCGTAGCCCCAGCCAACGGATAGGGGGTGTGATTCGGGAAAGACGCCCTTGCCGCTGACTGAGGTGGCTACCGGTGCCTGAAGGATCTCAGCCACCCTCCTCAGCGATTGCGTCGCACTGACGCAACCCTGTCCGGCATAGATTCCGACACGACATCCGCTCTGAGCGTCGAGCATGCCGATAGCCCGCTCGATCGCCACCTCATCATAAGGCAGGCGGATGACCCGAGGGCCCGAGTCGTTGAACTCCGCGCTCTTGATGTAGAGGTCATACGGAACGACCACACCGACCGGACCGGGCTCGCCCTCGCGGGCCAACCGGTGTGCTTCGTGGATCGCCGACGGAATTTGGTCTGGTGAGCTGACTTGATAGACCGCCTTGCAGACCGGGCGGAGCAGGCCGATCGAATCGAGTTGATGGACCTGGAACGCTGGTGCTCCGGGGCCACGCTTGACATCGGTCACAAGGACCACCAGCGGTACACTGTCTAATCGTGCTTCGCCGAGACCAGTCAGGGTGTTGGTCAGGCCAGGACCGGGCACAACCGAGCAGACGCCGACGGTCCCGGTCGTTCGAGCCGCCGCGTCGGCCATCACGCTGGCCGAGAACTCGTGGCTGACCAGCAAGTAGGGGAGCTCAGCCTGCTTGAACTCGTCCCAGAGTTCGTTGTTCTGTGCACCGGGGATCCCGAAGACACAAGGGGTTCCCTCCAACTGGAGCGCACGAACGGCCGCTTGCGCACCTGTCATCCGACCGCGGACTCCACAACCGACATGGGGCTGAGGAGCGACTGGCATGGCGGGTTGCGGCAGCGTCGGAACAGGCATCGAGAGTTGACCGTGGGCCGACTCCGAGGACCAAGCGGCGGCGGTCGTGCCGATCACGGCGAGTCGACCCAACATGGCGCGTCGATCGATTTGGTCGGCAACGCTCACGGGATGACCTCCGGTCGTGCGAAGCAATGAGTTCGATGGGCCGGGTGGCGGGACTTGGTCGGTGCTTCGACTCCGGACCGAACCGCGCAGTCGGTCGATGAGTCGATGACCCTCGGGTGACCGTCTTCGAGCCCCCAGCCGATTTGTCGTAGCGCGTCCTTCGTGCCACACCTAACCAGATCGACGCGATCGCGTCGGACCATCAGGGCCATCCTGAAAAACCGTCGAGACGATCTTTACCTGACTCTGTGGGCCGATCAAAATAACGCGATGAATCCCCCAGGAGTCGAGTTCGAGAGTTCCAACACTCGAGGAATTCGGCACGCGCGTGACCACGGCGAGAGGATTGCTCGGCATGCCGCCGCCGCCCCTGATCGACATCCGCACGATCGATTGCTCGACGATCCTGGCCGACCAAGAGGCGATCCGGAGAGTCAACCCGCAACGCCACGAGATGGAGCAGCTCACAGCCATCGTCTATGTCGATCATGAGGAGAAGCTCGTGATCGGCTACAAAGACGTCGTGGCCAATGAGTTCTGGAGTCGCGGCCATATGCCCGACTTCCCTTTGCTACCCGGCGTCTTAATGTGCGAGTCCGCCGCACAGTTGGCCAGCTACTATTGTCAGATCATCGACCTCATGGAGGGGGACGGGTTCATCGGGTTCGGCGGCATGGAAGACGTCCGGTTCCGCGGGATCGTCCGACCGGGAGACCGCCTGGTCATCGCCTGTAAGGCGACGCGGCTGAATCGACGCCAGTCGATCTTCGAGACCCAAGGGTTCGTCGACGCCCAACTCGTCTTCCAGGCCCGAATCATCGGCGTCCCCATCACCTTGCCCGAGACCTTCACACCAGCTCAACGACCGGCCGAATCGAAACCAACGGACTGAGAGATCCAAACGTCCCTGAATATGAGTAAGCATAAAACCGCCGAAGCCCTCGAGACATACTGGATCGATTCCCAATCGCTCACCACAGTTCTCGATTGGCACGAACTCTTCGGCAACGATCATCCCATCGAACTCGATGTCGGCTGCGGCAAGGGTCTCTATGTTGCCAACGCTGCCCAAGCCCGGCCCGATCACAACTTTCTCGGCATCGAGATCGCTTACAAGTTCGCGCGACGGACCGCCGACCGGGTCGCCAAACTCGGCCTAGTCAACACTCGAGCACTCTGCATGCCGGTCCTGGAAGTTCTCGAGCGGTTCGTCGCGACCGACTCGGTCCATGCCATTCACCTTTACTTCCCGGATCCCTGGTGGAAGAAGCGGCACAAAAAACGAAGGGTCTTCAACGATGCCTTCGTCGACCAGGTGTTCCGAGTTTTGGAACCGGGCGGTCACTTTTGGGTCGCCACCGATGTTCGCGAGTACTACGACATGATCATACATTCGATGGAGTCGCGGACAACCACCTTTACCGCGATGCCCCCGCCTCGCCCGGTCGATCCAGCGCACGACCTCGACTATCTGACCAACTTCGAGCGCAAGTTCCGCCAAGAGGGGCGACCCATCTATCGGGCACACTACCGAACGATCGAGATACCACCGCTCTAATTTGACAGGTGCTCAAAGAAATATCAAATCCAAGCGTCTGTGCGGATCAATCCGGTTTGGATTTATCCTGACCACGGCGAAACGGGTTGATTTGCTGAAGCAGGGCGAGACCTCCTTCAGCCGCGGCGTGGGCGACCTGATCAAAGACCGAGGGCTGGCTGTCGGGATGGAGCTGCCGATGAAGCGCGGCCTGTTCGGCCTGGGGGAGCCGGCTGACGATGGCTGGTAACACCGTTTGTGCCAAGATACTCGGGTTCAGGGACGACGTTAGCGGTGTGACGAATCCGAGCGGTAGGTCAGACTCGGCGAGTCGATGGACATTTTCTCGGACTTGGGCCTCAAGTTCGTTTCCGTCGCGACCGTTGTGGGATGAAGCATCCGCATCGACGTCGAGTACGAGTACCGGCGGCGGAACCCGACCAGGATCCGATCCGACCCGCTCATCCCAGAGCCGTCCGAGCGCGACGATGGGATTGACGTTGGACGCTTGGAGGTCGACGAGGATCACCAACATATCGAAGGCTTTGGACGCGTCGATCGGTCCGGATAAGCGTTGGCGCTGGCCGCGCGTGAGCGGATCACCGATCTTGCATGGATATGACTCTAGGGACTCGACGCGTATCCGAGTCAAGCCTTCAGCAAGGCTGGGATCGACGCCCAACCCGTCGAGCCGATCGCGAAGATCGACTGGGTCCAACGACCGCGCTCGGCGGAAGCCGGAGACGAACTGATCGGACCAATCGCGTCGGACATCCGGTCCCATGACCGCGACTCGGATTTCGAGATTGGGGTCGCGAAGAACCGAGGTCTGCTGCGGTCCCTCATGCTTCAGGCGTTCTGACAGTTCGCGATACCGAGTGGCACCGACGGCGAGCCGACCGCTGTAGAGAGCGATCAGATGCGTCCCCAACCGATTGATGTATGCTTGATAAAGCCAGCGCATTAGGTTGGCCTGGATCGCTTGCATGGCCGGCTTGGTGATCCCTTTGGAGACGCCCAACCGTGCAAGCCCGGCGGCCGGGTTGAACAGGGGCAGAATATAGGTGTAATAGTCGCTGGCCCTGGAGATCACATTGGCCGCCTTGACCGCCATCTTGGAACGGGCCAATGTGACGAAGTTGACTCCGGGCACCTTCGAGGCGAGCTCATGCAAGTCCTCTGCGGCCAACTCGAGCGCGGTGAGTAGCTGCAGGAGCGGGACCTGATCGAGCGGCTCTTTGGCGTCGGGGTAGTAGTGTCTCGAGAGATTCTCGAAGAGCCGGCGACCGGCATCGATATAGGTGTCGGGCTTCCCGAGGTCCTCGACGTCCAGATCGGCCGAGCGTCGGTTCTCGCGCTCGACCATCGCCCAGGCCTCACGGTCACGGGGTGTGTGCGTGGCCGGTTTGGACCAATCGATCGGCGGCAGAACCGACTCGTTCTCGCTCCGTGTCCAGCGGCGAGCCAAGAGGGCGAAGGCGGTGAACGCAATGACGCTGACGATTGAGACCGGGAGCAGATAGCCGGCCTGCCAAAGCCAATAGGCCCCCAAACCCATGTAGATCGCTAACGGGATGGTCAGGAGCACGACCAGTAGTGCGGCTCGTAACGGACTCCACATCGATCGAGCGCTCCAGGCTCCTGGACGAAGAGAGCTGGCCATGGACCCTGAAAAGTCGTCACGCTGACGACATCCGACTCTCTAAGCAATTCGTGAGGCGAGGCCATTTCTTCGACGTTTCGAACATTCCGATGACGGTTCGATCGGTCGTCTCAACCCTGAAGCGATGCTTCGAACCGCGATTGGCAGGTCCGAACAATCTGCCGGACCACCGACTCGACCTCGTCGCTGGTCAGAGTCCGCTGAGGATGACGGAACCGGAGTCCGAAGTGGACGCTCTGTCGGCCTTCGGGAATGCCCGCGCCGTCAAAGGTGTCGAGGAAAGCGAGGTCCTCCAGGGTGAGACCCTCGACGCTCGCCTCGAGCACTGCCGATGAGGCCGCCTCAGCGATCTCAGCCCAGGGCAGTTCGCGATCGACGATCAACGAGAGGTCGCGACTGACGGCCGGATATCGGGGCACAGGCCGGTACTGCGGGCTCAAATTGGATCGCGCGATGAGTAACTCAAACTCGAGTTCGGCCGCGGCACAGACACTTCGGAGCTTCAAGGTCTTTCGGATCTCGCGATGGGCTTCGGCGCCGAGGTAGGTCTCGACTGATTCCGGTGAGATCACCCCGAGCCAGCCCAGCGGATCGTCGTCGAGCCGAAGTTCGGCCCCTTGTCCGGGAACGAACAGAGGGCTCGTGAACGGCCGAGCGACCAGACGACCGGAGACATGGAGCCGTTCTAGGAGTTCTTCAACGACCCCTTTGAGGTCATGGAACTCTCGAGTTCCCAGCAAGGCCAACCGAGCCGGCTCGTAGGGCAATTGATCCCCATCGCGCGGCTGGTAGACGTTGGCGATCTCGAAGAACTCGGGATCCTCGACGCTGTTGGCCTCGTTATGGCAGCGGACTCGGATCAGGCTAGGCAGGAGGCTCTGTCTGAGATAACCGTTCTCGACCCAGTCGCGCGGTTCGGCGACTTGGATCGATGGACGCTCTCCTGACAAGGGTCGAGAGAGCGGTTCGGGCACGAGGCTGAAGGTGTACGCCTCGTCGAAACCGAAGCCGGTCAGGGCGTTGCGAACATCGAACTCAACCCACTCGCGCGTACCGAGCGCAGAGCGTGTCAAGGGGACCGCGACGGTTTCGGGGATCTTTTCGTAGCCGTAGATCCGGCCGACCTCCTCGATCAGATCGATCTCGCGTTCCAGGTCAGAGCGCCAACTTGGTGGTCGCCACGTCGTTGAAGGGCGGTCACCATCGCGCTGTTCGAGGAGGGTCAGACCAAGCTGCTTGAGGATCTCCTTGGCGGTCTCGGGCTCGATCGGGATGCCGAGGATCCGGGCGATTTGGTCGAAACGGAGGGTGACCGTCGGCGGCTCGGGAAGCGTGGTGGCCAGATCGAGTAAGCCGGGATGAAGCGTGCCGCCGGCCAGCTCAAGGATCAGCTCGGAGCATCGACGGCTGGCCCACTCGGTCCGTTCCGGGTCGAGCCCACGCTCGAAGCGGAAGCTCGCCTCACTCCGGAGACCGAGCCGTCTCGAGGTCCGTCGAACGCTCAACGGATCGAACTGGGCCGCTTCGATCAACAACGATGTGGTCGACGCGCTGACTTCGGTCTCTTGGCCCCCCATCACACCAGCCAACCCAACCGGCCGCGACTGGTCGGCGATCACCAGCATCGACTCGTCCAACTCGTAGGTCGTCTCATTGATAGCCCGGAGGGTTTCGCCGCCCCGTGCAAGCCGGATGACCAGGCGATGCCCCTGGAGTGTCTCGAGATCATAGGCATGTAATGGTTGGCCACACTCAAACATCACGTAATTCGTGATATCAACGACGTTATTGATCGAGTTCTGACCGAGCGTGGCCAGTCTCCGCTTCAGCCACCAAGGGCTTGGCCCAATGGTGATTCCAGTGATCACGCGTCCAGTAAAGCGTGGACAAAGATCGGTCACCTCAACATCGACTCGGGCCAGATGCTCGACCGAATCGCCGTGCGTGGGTGGTTCCGGCACGGGCTCGACGCATGGGATCTGGAAGGCCACGCCGATCTCGCGGGCGACTCCGAGGTGACTCTGACAGTCGGCCCGATTGCTGGTGACTTCTAAATCGATTGCCAGATCGTCGCCGAACTCGTCCTTGACCGTGGTCGTCTCTTCATGATTCAGCCCGGTCAGACTGAGTCGATCGGCCAACTCCTCGACGGACATCTCCAGCTTCAAGTACTGCCGCAACCAGTTCCAACTGACAATCATGGGAGATCAAGGGGCTGGATCGAGGCGCGACGTGCTGAGGCAGGTACCTCGCAGGCGCGACGGTGTCGAGGAGTGGGGAGAGGACGCCGAGGGCCAAGGATCCGACTGGGACGAGCCTGGAATCGATTCGGATCCGGGCGACTTTGAGAGCTTCAAGCAGATGATCGGATCAGTTCTTGGTTTGATCGGCGAAGGCCGAAACATCGGCGATGGCGGTCTCGATCCCTTGACGTCGCCAATCGGTCAGTGCCGTATCGAGGGCACCATTGAGCTTATTGATCAGGTACGAGGCGGCCTCGGTGGGCGACTCACCTTCAGCCCGGATTTCTGGGAAATCGCGGTGATGAATTTGGAGCCCTCCCGTCGACAATCCGGACGAGACCACCACCTTACCAGGATCTTGAGTCATCTGCCTGCTCCTCGAAGTTGGTTGGGCCTGTGGAGATCTACCGAATGATGACCTCTCGCCGTCGACAACAGCAACGTATCATCGCTCTGGATCGATCAGAATTGGCGGAGGAATCGCAGGTCGTTCTTGTAGAGTTCGCGGATATCGTCGATCCCGTAGCGACGCATGCAGATCCGCTCGATCCCGAGGCCGAAGGCGAATCCGGTCACCGACTCGGGATCATAGCCCACATTCCGGAGGACGTTCGGGTCAACCATCCCGGCACCACCCATTTCGACCCAGCGATCGCGACCGTGCCAGAGCACGTCCACCTCGACGCTCGGCTCGGTGAACGGGAAGAATGAGGGTCGGAATCGAATCGTCGCTTCTTGCCCCAGGTAGCTTTCGGCGAAGAGTCGGAGTACCGTCTTGAGCTGGGCCATCGTCACATGCTCGGCGACCATCAGACCTTCGATTTGGTGGAACATGAACGTGTGCGTTGGATCGACCTCGTCGGGCCGATAAACGCGCCCGATGGCAATGATTCGGACGGGAGGCGGTTGCCGCTCCATGACCCGGATCTGAACCGTACTGGTCTGGCTCCGTAACAGGAGTCCGCCGGGCAAATAGAAGTTGTCGGTCGGTTCGCGGGCTGGGTGCGAGGCAGGGATATTCAGTGCCTCGAAGTTGTGATGAGCATCCTCCACCTCCGGCCCCCGCGCCACGGTGAAGCCGAGTCGACCGAACAGTTCGATCAAGTCGGCTGCGGTCCGGGTCAGGGGGTGTCGGCGACCGATCCGAGGCCGGATTCCCGGTCGCGTCACGTCAATCCGCTGGTCGACGGTGGCGACCTGCTCGACGCGGGTCTTAGCCGTCTCCCAGGCCGCTTCCAAACGCGTCTTGACGGCATTGAACCGCTGACCGTAATCGCGCTTCCATTCTTTGGGCAGGGTCTTAAGCCGTTCCTGAGCCTGCTTGATTCGCCCTTGCTTCTGACCGAGGAACTCGATCCGTAACGCCTCGACACGATCCGCGTCGCAGGCGTCCCCGAACGCTTCGACGCCGAGCGACTCCAAGGCATCGAGGTCCGCCAAGGGGTTGTCCGAGGGCTTCGACACGGCGTTCGGTTCGGTCGAGGTCGTCATCGTGGGAGAGGTCTCGGTCGATTCGAAGACGAGAACGCAAGGGACAATGGTTTGCGACGACGTGTCTTGTTCGAGTTCAAACCAGGCCCGCAGAAGCCGATCCGTCAGGAGCCCCGAAGCGACGCGCCTTAAGGCGTTCCAAGGCAATCACAGACGACTGTTTCCTGGCTTCGCAAGGTCACGGACGGCGTTCAGAAACGATGAGGGATCGCCCAATGATTCTACGGCCGATCCCTCGGGCGTGGTCATGAAATCGCCATGGCCATCTCTGAAAAATCGGGGGCGATGCCGCGGATCACACCGGTTGCGGCTCAGGCTTTGCCTTAGCCGCAGCGCGGGCCTGGTCGCGTGCCGCGATTCGTTGGGATTCCTGGTCGAGTTCGGCCCAAGCCTTCTCGACGATCGCGTCGAAGGTTTCGGGATCGAAGATCGCCAATTCCGAGAGGCTCTTGCGGTCGAGCGTGATCCGGGCCAGCTTCAGGCCGTGAATCAGTCGACTGTAACGCAGACCGCGCATCTGGGCGGCGGCAGTCAAGCGGGTGATGAATAGGCGACGGAAGTCGCGCTTCTTGCGACGGCGGTCGCGATAGGCGAAGACGCCGGCTCGGATCAAGGTCTCTTTGACCGTTCGGAGCAGTCGACGGCGACCGCCGACATATCCCTTGGCAGCCTTGAAGAGTCGCTTCTTGGCCTTGTTTCGGGCCGCCCCCTTGGGAGATCGCATGGACGTGACTCGCTTAGGAAAACCAAACGGAGCCCGATCACATAGGGCTCCGCATCGAAGATGCTATGGAAAATGAGTGATTGATGCGGATTGGGTTGACCGTTCGCTACCAAGTCCTTCGGTCAGACGACACAGATGGCACGATCGAGGACCAGATCGGCCTTCCCGGAGGATAGGTGAAGATCGAGTGCGCGCTTACTCAGACGCCGGAGCGTCAGCTTGAGGGACAGCGTCCGATCTCAGAGTGCCGGGAGATTCCCCCGATTCCTCGAGGCGAGCAGCAGCCCGAGCCTTGAGCATCTCCAGTTCGGCCAACCGCTTCGGGCTAACGCGACGCTTGCGAACGCCCAAGGCTTTTCGGATCCGGGCCGACTCAGCCTCGATGATGAGGATCCCAGGACGCCTCAAGTTTCGGACCCGTTTGCCGTTCTTGTGGCTCATCAGGTGAGACGAGCCGACCCGCTTGTGGACCGCCTTGCCCGAGCCGGTGATCTTGAACCGCTTCTTAGTACCTTTGTGGGTCTTCATCTTCGGCATAACAACACCCTGGAGCCGAAGAACGCGGCCCCTTTTTGATCGTGTGGGAAATTGGGGGATCTGACGTCGAGTCTTGTGCGCTCGAGACCTGCAAGGTTTCAGATTCCCGACCGAACTCATCGTTCCGTCGGGGAACAGTCCGGTCAAGTTGTAGAAACTAGCACCGCCGTCGCGACCTGCCAAGGCCAACCCCATGAGAGATGGACGACTCTCCGCACTCGAGGTTGGTCTCGTGATCCACTGTGGTTTGGTGGTCAAAGCCAGCGATGGTCTTGGAGCGAACTCCCTTTGAAGTCAGGAGAGCGGTCGAGCCAGTGATCCTCGGCTGGTTTCCATCACCGAGCAGCCCAAGGCATAGGCGCCGAAGAGCCCGCTAGACCAGAACAGATCCCCGGCCAGGGTGTACTTCAGGAATGGGAGTCCCGCGACGTAGCAGGCCAGCAATCCAGGCAAATCGTGAGAATAGAACGGGCTGAACCACCAGAACGCGAAATTGGTTAGTAAATAAAACAGGAGCGACGAGGCCAAAGCGCAGCCGGCGACCCGAAACGGTGTCAAGCGTGATCGAAGGAACCTTCGGAGAACCACTGGCAGGCAGAGCGATCCGTAGACGACGACCAGGATCTCAGGCTGGTAGATGGTGTGGAAGCGATCACTGATAAACATGATGATCAGCGGGACGAGCAACGCCAAACGCCAATCGCGAATCAGGAAGCCACCAAATAGAGCGGCGGCAGCCACCGGGGTGAAATTCGGGGGGTGGGGCAGGAGACGACCGACTACGCCGAGCATGACTAAGGCGGCGATTAACAACCCTTCGAGCATCAAGGGACGCGTTGAATCCGGGTTGCCGACCGGATCCGAGGCTTCGGACGTTCGACGATCACTGATCTTGGAGTTTCCACTCAATGTCCGTGTCCTTATCGATTTGGATGCTAGCGATATCGACCTGTGAGTATTCACCATCCACGTAGAGGGCCCAGTATTGATCTGTCGACGCCTCGACTCCGCAGAGGCTCGTGACAAACTCACCAAGTCCTGAGTATGTCCGCGATTCCAATGCGATCAGCCGCTTCATTGCGTCGAGCCCCCCGATTCCAAGGGGAACCTGCTTGGTGGCATCGATCTCGAGGCGATCCGCTGCGATGATCCGCAACCGTAGGACAACCGTCTCAGCCGGAGAATCAGGAGGAGCCTTTCGGTCGTTGACTTCCGGGACGTCCCGACGGTTACATGCCTCGGAGACTGTGAGCACCAGCAACAAAACGACCGTGACTCCAAACCCGAAGCACACGCGTCTAATCTGGCTGGGACGATCTGACTGGGAAGAGTCAAGCATGGTCAGTCCGGTCCGATCCCTTCCGCGTCTCGATCGAATTTCTCGAGGACCTCTAAGACCTCTTGAGACATACCTTATCCGGAGGTCGAGACGTGATCCAGAACGATCCACTTGGATCGGTTTGCTGATCTCATACGATGAGTTGCCCCGCTCGATCGGGGATCGCGAACCGTCATAATGGAAAATGCATTCTGCGTGCCGAATGGCTAGAACGTCTCTTGACGCGGGTGGTTCGTAACCCGATACTATATGATTGTCGTAGGTAGAGTGTCGAGTCCCCAAGCGATTTGTAGGATCCTAGGAACTCGGTGCCTTCGTGGTATCCGGAGTGTTCGGGTTGGATGACTCGAAACATTTCGAAGGTCGCCGCATCGGGCGATTGCCGCGGCCCCACGACGTAGGCCTATTCGGTGCGAGGCGCCTCGGCACGGGGTCAGGCGTCGTTGAACCTTGAGGTCATCAGGAGACAGAGCCATTCCTCCTCGGTTTTTCGATCGCGATCGGGATCCCCGCGACAATAACGCCCAACGCATTAATGACCAGATCCGGATCTCGCCGGTCCGCGTGATCAGCACCGATGGGACAATGCTAGGCGTGATGCCGACGGTGAAGGCGTTTGAGACCGCCCGTGAGCAGGGACTCGACCTCGTTGAGGTTGCCCCTAACGAGCGACCGCCCGTCTGCAAGATTATGGATTACGGCAAGTATAAGTACGAGCAGAAGAAGCGCGCTCACAAACAGAAGCAGCACCAATCGGTCGTTAAAGAGATCCGCGTCCGACCCAAGACCGGTGTTGAAGATATTCGTGTTAAGGTCAAGCGGGCTAAGGACTTCCTGGAACAGAAGGACAAGGTCCTGGTCAAGCTCCAGTTCCGTGGTCGCGAGATGGCTCATATCGATGAAGGCCATCGTGTCATCTCTCAGGTTCTGAAAGAGCTTGAGGAAGTCGCCAAGGTCGAGAAGTTGCCTTCGCGTGAGGGCAAGTTTATGACTGCGTTGGTCGCTCCCCGCTGAGCGGAACGGAGTCGATTTCGACCCGAGTCCTTTGATCCAAAGGCCACCGTCACTGCGCCCAACGCGCTGACTACTGCGGTGGCCTGCTGCTTATAGGATTTTTCCCGCATCGACCTAAAATGATGAAGGATCGCCGCTCGGGGAGCTCCCGCGAACATCGATCACTTGCGTGACTCAGTAGGTGTGCTTGGCGTCGCCTTCATCAGGCATAGCTGCCGAGCCCGTCGCGCCGAGGCCCTCGGTCTCGGGAACGATCCGCTCGCGATCGGCCTTGATGAGCCGTTCAACAGCCTCATCCAACGGCAAGGATCCGAGATCCCCCTCGTCGCGATCGCGGTATGAAACGGTCTGCGACTCGGCCTCTTGCCCCCCGACGATCAGCATAACCGGGACCTTCTCGAGTTGCGCAGCCCGGATCTTCGCGCCGATCTTCTCGGAACGGTGGTCGACCGAAGCCCTAAGGTCGACTGCACGAAGCCGTTGTTCGACCTGATCGGCATAGGTTGTGAATTTATCCGAAATCGGCAAGACCCGGACCTGCTCCGGGGCCAGCCAGAGCGGGAATTTGCCGGCGAAGTGCTCGATCAGGATCCCCATGAAGCGTTCGAGACTACCGAAGGGCGCGCGGTGGATCATCACCGGCCGGTGCGGTTGGTTATCCACTCCAGTGTATTCCAGACCGAACCGCTCGGGCAGCACGTAATCAAGCTGGACGGTCCCGAGCTGCCACTGACGTCCGATGCAGTCTCGGACGATGAAGTCAGCCTTAGGACCGTAGAAGGCCGCCTCGCCGGGGGCCTCCTCGTAGGCTAGGCTCATTTCTTCGATGACAGCGCGGATGTCCTGCTCGGCGCGGGTCCAGGTTTCACCTTGTGCGCCTTGATACTTCGGATCGTTCGGGTCGTGCTTACTAAGGCGAACTCGATAGTCGCTCAGGCCCAGACTGCCCAGAACGAACTGGGTCAGCTCCATGGTCGAGCGGAACTCGTCGCGGACCTGGTCGGCCGTGCAGAAGATGTGGGCATCGTCCTGGGTGAAGCCGCGGACCCGAGTGAGCCCGGCCAGTTCGCCGGACTGCTCATAGCGGTAGACCGTGCCGAACTCAGCGAACCGAAGCGGCAGGTCTCGATAGCTCCGGGGTTGCGTCGCGAAGATCTGAATGTGATGCGGGCAGTTCATCGGCTTGAGGAGGTATTCCTCGTGATCGGCGAACTGCTCGACATAACGGACCCGCTCCAAGGACCCACACTTGAAAAAGTTCAGCACCGATCCCGGATCAGCCTCTTGCGAATCAGACCCATTGCCGTCGCCGGACGAGTTGGCTCGGGGCATCTTCTCGGGGATCCCTGCTCGGGCCAGCAGGACTTTCTGAGCGGCGTCGTCGAGTGTGCCTTTCTCGATCCCGTCGATCAGCTCCATCGCAGCGTCGTCGAACAACCGGAGCGGCGGGAACTGCGAGTCGCGATAGTAGGGATAGTGACCGCTGGTTTTGTAGAGCTCGACCTTGCCGATGTGTGGCGAGTAGACTGGTTGATAGCCGCACCGGACCAGTTCTTCCTTCATGAAGGTCTCGAGAACGCTTCGGACGATAGCGCCTTTGGGCATCCAGAGCACCAGGCCCGCGCCGACTAGCGGGCTGATCGTGAACAGACCCAGCTCGCGACCGATCTTCCGGTGGTCCCGCTTCCGCGCCTCCTCGACCTGTTGCAAGTAGGCGTTGAGGCTTTTCTTGTCGAAGAAGGCGGTACCGTAGACGCGCTGGAGCATCTTGCGATCGGTCTGACCCTTCCAGTAGGCCCCGGCCACGGAGACCAACTTGAAGGCCCCGACCTTGCCGGCGTGCGGGATGTGGGGACCTCGGCAAAGGTCGACAAACTCCCCTTGGCGGTAGAAGCTGAGTACATCGGACCGCGCGAGTTCGTCGCGGATGTGCTCGACCTTGTAGGTCTGATCGAGGTCTTCGACGAACTGAACGGCCTGCTCAACGGGCAGAGAAAACCGTTCAAACGGCTCGGCCGACTCGATGATCCGTGCCATCTCGGTCTCAATGGCTGTGAAATCGTCCTCGGAGAGCGTTTTTCCGGGCGGATCGACGTCGTAATAGAACCCGTTGTCGGTAGTCGGTCCGAAAGCGAGCTTGGTCCCGGGGAAGAGCCGGAGAATGGCGCGGGCCATGATGTGGGCTGTCGAGTGACGGAGCACATCAAGAGCCTCGGCATCGCGCGAAGTCAACAACCGGAGTTCCAGCGGCGAGACGTCGCTGTTACCTCCCGGCTCGTTCGCACCGGTCGGATCGGCATCTAACGGCCGCTCCAGGTCGACGACCTGTCCGTCGACAACGGCAGCGACGGCGGCTTCGGCCAACCGTTTGCCGATCGACTCGGCAACTTGCTTGGAGGTGACCCCGTCGTCGAACTGCTTGAGGGTCCCGTCCGGCAACTTGATGGCAACCATGGCTCCGGGGTGCGTGGGGCAACCGGCTCGGCGACAGGTCAAGGCCCATCGTTCGAGGCGATCGTCGCACCCCCCTCCCTACCTGAGTACCGGGAGACCGCGCCCGGCCTCCAGGGTATTGGTCGGTCCGGCCCACAACACCGGCCCGATCCTGCGTTGATCTGACCTGACGAGCCGCAGGACTTCGTCGACCGTTGGACCCCATCGCTTCGTTGTCGGTTCGTTGTCTCTCCGAACGGTCTCACAAAGAGGTGAGGCGCGATCGTCATTGGGCGTTGTCGGGGAAGTGGTCCTCGAATTCGGCCAGGCTCGGTGTCGAGACGATCTCCAGGAACCGTGCGAGGCGATGGAAGTCCGAGGCCAAATCGATGTATCGGACGCGGGTAACCAGCGTCGAGGGGTCGACCAACTCGTGGAAGGGAACATACTGCAACTCGAAGTGTCCTGAGACCGAGATCATGACCCCGTCCAGGCCGCGTTCACAGAGGGCTCGAAAGGCCCCAACGCCCAACGAACTGCCCAGAATCACGTCGAAGGCATGCGGCGCTGCGCAACGCGCTTCATACCCCAGTTGGATCGGTGTGATCTTCTTCTTCGTGCCGGTTCTCTCCCGATAGGTGTCCGCGAGTACTTTGCCGAGATTCTTGCCCAGGTCGACCTGAGCGATCGAGATATGACCGTGATCATCGCGCGGAATGCCTTCCAACATCTTGGCCGGGAGGTACTCAGCCAAGCCCTCGGCCAGCACGATGACGCCGAAGTGCTTGCCATCCTTCTCGCGGGCCAGGATCGTTCCAATAATCCGACCGACCACCGCATCGGTGTTCATGACCTTGCGGGTGGTCGTCTCGCCGGTGACGGGGTTCGTCACCGTCTCATCCTCCACGCAGTCTCCGACCATATCTTCCACGCTAATGACCAGGCTGGCCTCGCTGGCGATGGCCGCGCCATAGGCCAACCAGCCCGCATAGCGACCCATGGTCTCGGCTAAGAAGTAAGAGCGATTCGCTTCGGCATCGGCCAGCAGATTGCGGATCAAACTGGCGAGGGTCTCCACAGCAGTGAAGTAGCCGAAGGTGTAGTCGATCCCGGTATAGTCGTTGTCGATTGTCTTGGGGACGTGGACGACGCGGATCCGAGGCGCTCCCTCCGGAAGATTTTCCTGGAAGCGTTGGAATTTGTTCGCGGTCTTGAGCGTGTCGTCGCCGCCGATCGAGACCAGCGCATCGACGCCGATCGAGCGAAGCGCATCGTAGACCGTCTGCAAGGGCGCCGTACGCTCCGGATCCTGAAGATGATCGGGTGCCTGGACGAGCTTACCCGGGTTGGCTCGTGCAGTGCCGATCAAGATCCCTCGGCTGTTTCGGGTCCGTCGGAGTCGCGCGTAATCCAGGGTCAGATAATCTGTTCCGTCGACCAAGGGTCGATCGGGTCGATACTCCATTAGGTTCGAGTAGCCGTTGAGCGCGCCAACGACTTCGATTCCGTGTTGGAGGAACGACGCGGCGGCCGTCGAGATCACTGCGTTGGCCGCTGGGGCCGGGCCTCCCGAGAAGAGCAAGGCAGCGCGACGGATCTCGGCGAGGCTGCCAGGTTGAGCAGTCATCGGTGAAGCATCCTGGGGAGAGTTGAACTGACACGAGATGAGCGGGAATGCTCATCCTAACGCTGGCGAAGGGAACCCACAACGGCGTTCATATCCCCGGACTCCGACCTGATCGCAAGGGCCACCCGGGGGTCCATCATATCGGAATAAGCGAGGATCAAGGCTGTTCGAAGTGCCTGCTTGAGTTGCTATCTGTTGGCTATCGGGCAGTTATTCGGAAACTCCGAGGTTCATACCAATCCCCGATCCCCTGTCGGTATTGGAATAATGGTCGACGATCAGACGACAAGGCCTCCAAGGCAATCAACACCCTCTTGAGGTTACGATTGATCAAGAAGACGGAAATATTTTACTAGTTGACTAATGAGGGATCCTAATGATGATCTGGGCAATCGCCGACCTTCATCTCGGCTCGGGTGGCCGCTGGCGGACCGACCGCTTCGGCTCGCGCTGGGCGGAGCAGGCTCGGAAGATCGAGGAGTACTGGCGTGAGGTGGTCGGTCCGGAAGACCTCGTGCTGATCCCCGGCGACATCTCGATGGCCGTCAACCACCGTGAGCTTCAGCCCGACCTCAATTGGTTGTCTCGGCTCCCCGGGCGGAAGGTCCTCAGCCCGGGCAACCATGACCGTTGGTGGAACGACACAGAGGTGGTCCGTCGAATGCTCCGTGACGACCAATTTGCCGTCTGTGGCGACGCGATCCGCCTCAACGGGGTCATCCTCTGTGGCACCCAGGGCGCTCCCGTCCCCAACGACGACGCTAATCGCGACCAACAGCATGCGGCCGATCACGAGCGCGACGTCCTCGTCCAAGCACTAGACCAGGCTCAAGTTCTCCGTGAAGCCGATGAGCCGATCCTCGTCCTTTGGCACTTCCCGCCCTTCGACCTCCGTGGTCGGCCCGGCCCTTGGGTCCCTTTGATGGTTGAGGCTGGTGTCGAGGCCTGCCTGTATGGGCACGTTCATGGGACTCATCAGTGGTCGGCAACGGCCTCTGGGCGCCGCGACAGGATCCTTTATCGATGCGTTGCCGCCGACGCCATCGGGTTTCGGCCCTTGAAGATCGAGCTTTGAGCATCGGTCATCTTGATGACACCGATGCTCTGCTGTCGAAGAGTGCTTCAACTCGACCGATTGTCGGAGGTCTCCACCTCAGAGATCTCCGGCGGTTTCTCGGCACGATCAACCGCACCAACGCCATTTGTCGCGGACGCATCTCCACCCGCACGTGGCTTACCGTCGGTCGGTTCGTCCGTTGGCTCCTCAGTCGAGGTTGCTTCGACAGGTTCGTCGTCGGGTCGATCAAACGCTTCGATCTTCGGTCCAGGCGGGTGGATCGAATCGCCTTCCAGCCGCGCCATCACGGTGGTCGCAGTGCTGTCGCCAACGACGTTGACGGTCGTCCGGAGCATGTCGAGGAGTCGGTCGACCCCGAGGATCAGGGCCAGGCCCTCGGTCGGCACATTGATGGCCGTCAGGACCAGGACCAGTGTGATGATCCCCGCGCCGGGCACACCGGCAGCGCCGACCGAGGCTAGTGTTGCCGTTCCGACGACCGTAGCCTGTTCGCTTAGGCTCAGGTCCAACCCATAGATCTGAGCGATGAAGATCGCCGCGACGCCTTGGTAGAGTGCGGTGCCGTCCATGTTGACGGTCGCACCAAGAGGTAGGACGAAGCTGGAGACCTGAGGGCTCACGCCGAGATTGTTCTCACAACACTCCTTCGTCACCGGCAAGGCCGCCGACGAACTCGACGTGGAGAAGGCGACCATCAGGGCCGAACGGATCCCGGCGAGGAATCCCAGGAACGGCAACCGAGCGCCGAGCTTGACCAGACCGCCATAGACGAACGTCATGTGCAAGAGCAAACCAGAAACCACCACCAACGCATAGACGCTCAAGGCCAAGAGGACGGAGAAACCAGTCGTGCCGACGACCTTAAAGAGCAGGGCGGCGACACCGTAGGGAGCCAGCTTCATCACCAGATGCACCAGCTTGATCATCGCCTCGTTCACCCCGATCAGGCCGTCGAGAACCGGCTGCGAGTGCCGGTCGTCGATGAGCGTCAGGGCGATGCCAAGTGCGAGGGCGAAGAAGATGATCTGGAGCATCTGACCAGAGGCGAGGGCGGCCAGGGGGTTGCCCGGCACGATGTTGAGGAGTTGGTCGACGAATCCGGGGGCCTCCGTCGCGCTGTCTACGCGAGTCTGAGCCGCCCCTTCGTACGAGGCGAGCAGTTGCGCGCGGTCGGCCTCGCCGACGAATCGGCCTGGTCCCACGAGGTTGGCCAGGCCGACCCCGATCATCAGGGCGAGACAGGTCGTGACCACGAAGAGTCCGAGGGTCCGACTACCAATCCGGCCGAGACGACTGATGTCGCCTAGCGAGGCCACACCGACTGCCAAAGAGCAGAAGACCAAAGGCACCACGACCATCTTGATCAGGGCCAGGAACAGTCGGCCGATCCACTCGGTGCAATCCACAAAGGTTTGTCCAAGCCTCGAATAGCGCGTGACGCCGATCGTCGACTCGTCCACGAAGCCGATGATCGGTTCGCCATCCTGCGCGTCGGCAACATCGACGCCCGCTTGCTCCAAGGCCAACCGCTCTCGGGAATCGAGCGTCCAGGCGATTCGGAGCCAGCGCGGATCGTCCTCGACGGCCTCGGGGTCCAAGACTTCGACAATCTTGGCTGTCGCCAAGCCTTCGGCGAGCGGTTCAGGCTCGGCGTCCTCTGAGGGCGCTTGGAGAACGCTCGCTCCACCACCGAGCCGGACCCCACCCTGAGGGAGCATAAAGGAGTTGGGCCCAACCAGCAGGCCGAGCAGGACGCCCACGAGCATCCCGAGCAGAATCTTGGTGTACAACTTCATCGATCTTGGCTCCGAGTCGGGGAAGGGAGGGCAGGGCCATTCTCGATCCCAATTCGTCAGCGGTCAATCGACCTAAGTTGATGAGGCGAAGACGTTTCCCTCTCATCCGCAGTTAAGCCTTTGGGAGCGAAGCAATCGGTTACTCGAGCAGAAGACGTGGGAAGACCATGCCCAAAGACCCTGACGAGAAGAAAAGAGAACGCCCGCTCCCGCGTTGTGAGCAGGAACGGGCGCGAAAAATAGTCAGCATATAAAATACCGTAGCTTGTTGAAAAGAATTTAATTGATCTGGTCGGCGCTGATAATCTCGCCACCATTAATTGTCATGATCGCGCGAAGGACCATGGGATCAATTGCCTCAGAGAGAAATCGGACTGAGCCATCGGAAAACAGAGCGTTGGCGCCTCCGGGCCGCTGCTCTCCGCCAAAGATCTCGATGAGACGAACGGGGTCCTCAGGGACGGGGATGTCCTCGGGCTTGGTCCAGATGACCGGCTCAGCCGCCTCACCGGCCATGATCGTGTTGGACGTCCCATCCCAAATCTCAGCGATCCGTCGACCCTTTCCGTCAGGTTTGACGGTAAAGATTCCCTGGTCTCCGGAGATCCCACGATAGAAGGTCAGGCCCTGCTCGGTCGTCTGAGGGACGTTCGTCGAGGCATAGACTTGCGGCATCCGCTCGATGAGAGCCCTGTTGTGTGGGCTGTCCCAGGGTTCGTTGAGGTGGAACTCCTCGTAGAGAGCCCCCTCTTCAATATATGGGAGAATGGCCACCCGCCAGCTCAGCAACGGCCGACCATTATCATCGGTGATCGCCTGGGCGGGGAAGTGCCCGTTGGCCGACTCATAGTTGAACGCCGCCAAGCCAATCTGCTTGAGGTTGTTCATCGACTGGGCGCGTCGGGCGGCCTCGCGCGCCGACTGGACAGCAGGTAACAGCAGGGCGATGAGTACTGGGACCGTAGTCGCGCTGCTGCTGAGATCGAGGTCGCCGCCGGGCATCGACGAGCGCGTGACTAGCCGGACGCCACCCTCCTCGACGGCCATCACAGTGACGTTCGGAAAAAGGAGTTCGCGGATCGCTTCGGTCTCGGGCAGGTCGTCGGGGTCGTAGCGGAGCAGGAACGCCGACCCGGGGTTGGAGGAGGCCGAGTTGCTTGCGGCCGCCGCGCCGATCGCTTGAACGATCGCCGGCATATTGACGAGGATCTCGGGCAGACTGGTCCTCGGATCGCTCACGTTGAAGACGGTCAGATCTTCGGGCAGCCCGTCGATCAGCTCCGCGTTTTCGGGCTGATCCATCCACGATCCCGAGGGGTTCGACTCCAGCGCCAAGGCCTCGCGCGCGGTCTTCGGATTGACCGACAGGACGAGCGTCTTCTCGCCCAACAGGACCGTGGGCTGAAATCCGGCCGGGAGCGTGAGGACACCCGGTGGAATGACCAGCCGATAGCCTCGACGTCCGCCCTCGGCCGGTCGGAACTGGGCAGCGAGCACGTCGAGTTCGTCCAGGGCCGCCGGTCGGATCGATCCCTCCCTCTGGAGGGCATACATCCCACTACCGAGCTGTTGCAGTTGCGCATTGACGAACCGCATCAGGCGGTCGAGCGTCCGAGCCATTGCCCGGGAATCGCGAACCTCGGTGACCATCGCGAACTTGGGGATCGCCCCGTAGAAGGGAATCGACAGGTTGTCGCCGATTTCGGCCGGGTCGACATAGATCGAGACACGCGGTCCCAGTTGACCGAGGAGGTCGCGTCGGATATCGACGCCAGTCCGCCGACGCGCATCGGCCAGGGCGCGGTCGAACTGGTTCACCGCGTCGGGCTCGGCCGTCGAGACCAAGCGCAGGACTTGGTCGAGGACTCGGTTGTAGTCCAGCGAGTAGGTCAGGAAGCTCGTCGCATCGGCCGGGACCGGCAGCATCGTCGAGGCCTCGAACCGGGGCTGGTCGAGCAGGCTGAGCAAGCCCTCTCGGGGCGAAGCGGTCTCCGCCGTAAGCTCGTTGACCACAGTCCGGCCGTCGAACCCGAAACGTGCCGAAATGCTCTCTAATCCGCCGAGTCCTAAGTCCAAGGCCTCGGATGGCAACTCGGGAAGCGCTTTGATGTCGACAAACGCGGCGAAGGCTGGGGTCATCCCGTCGCCGTCACGCAGCAGTTCGCGACGGCGATCCAACTCGAGAACGCTCCGACGGACCTCGGCCTCGAGGTCGGGCGGTTGCGGACCGCCCCGACGATTCGGGTTGAAGGAGATGACCAGGTCTTCGTCGAGGAAGGCCAGGACTAAGGGGCCGGCCGCCGCGACCCGATCGCCCGTGGCCGTGTTGCGGAAGGGCGGCAATTGGCCGCTCGCGTTCAGGTTCGACTCGATCGCTCGCCGCAAATCGCCCCGGCCCAGGCCGCCCACCGCCGCGCTGATCCGGTTCGGATCGCCCGTCTCCGGGTCGACGCTGACGCCCAGGACGAAACCCCGCGCGACAATTGTCTCGACGACCTGCTCGATCTGGATCCGGTCCATCGGCAGATCGGAGGGCGCCTCCTGAAGGAGCCGATCAATCACCTGCATTACGACTGAGCGGAGCATCGCCCCGGTCCCGGTCTCGTCGAGGATCCGGTGGGCGGCCGTCTCACGCCAAGCCGTACGGCAGGAGTCCAAGCCCCGATATTCCACATAGATTGCCAGGTCATCGGCCGGGACGAACCGGGCCAGCTCCTCCTGCGCCGAAGCGGGGGAAATCGCCGAGCTTGCCAAGGCGGTGACCAGAACCGACATCAAAGCGCAATCGAACATCCTCAACGTTCGCATCCGTCACCTCGTTGCTGGGGGGAAGTCGTTCGATCTGATGCGTTCCCTTTCGGGAGAAAAGCCGCGATCGCCAGAACCCGTCCATCAAGCCACGACGATCGTCTGACTAAGCTCATCGTACTCGCGACTCGATGACACTGTCTAGCGTCCGCGATCCCGATCAGGGACGCTTCGAATCACGTAGAGATGATTTCTGCACGTGCACAAGTTTTGTAATTTATTGTTGTTGGCCTGCTTCAAGGATCTCTGCCATCGCGTTGAGAAGGATCGGTTCGTTGAGTGGTGACACGAGCGAGGCACGTGGGCTGGCCTCATACCCTCCCTGAACGTAGGCCTCGGCGGTGCCGATGTAGCCCGGTCCGTAGTCGCCATAGGCCGCCATCGCCACGAAGAGGTCGGGCCGCATCGCCTGGGCGGCCAGTTGATACTCGACGAACAGCTCGCCGGGCATGTGGACGATCGCAGCGCGCCCGAGTCGAAGACAGGTCAGCTCGATGTCCCGTTCGCGATTCCGGAGCAGCCAGGCCAGGTCGTTGGCCGCTTTGGCCCGATCGGCCAGCGAACCGGCCTCGTCTCCGAGCCGTTGTCGCAAGTCATCCTCCATAAGATGGCGCGCTGGGACTAAACGGACCGGCACGGTCCGCCAGTCCACGTCCTCAGTTCGGATCGGCTTTCTCTCGGTCGATTCCCAGGCCGATCGCAAGGCATCTTCGACCTTCTCGACAAGAACCTGTCGGTTTGCCGGAGATCCGTCGTTCCACTTGCCCGCCCCGATGTTGCCACCGGCCCCGTTGAAATGTATTAAGGGCACGCCGGTCGTTTCCTGATAGGCGTTGCGGGCCAGTCCGGGGAAGTCGGGGTTGGCCAGGCCGGTCCGGTAATAGCTTTGGGGATGGGTCGCGTAGTAAGTCAGGGTGGCGATCGGCGTATCGTCGGCCCAGAAGCTGATCATCTTGAGCATCGGGTCAATTGTGCCGGCCGGCTCAGCGCGGAGTTCGGGGTCTCGGCAGGCGGTGTAACGCGTCGCGCGGACCCGACCGTCTTCGCCAAGGATCCGACGGTTCGAGGCGACCTCGACGACCCGCGCCTCACCGAGCCCCAGGTGCGTCGCCGGGCGCGCCGATTCGACGGCCTCTCGGGCGGCCGACGCGGTCCTCGCGATCACGTCGCGCTCCCAAGCGGGATCGTAAACCTTCTCGGCCAGCTCGAACGGGGCGAGCAGTTCGGCGGCCGTACGGTCCGCCTCGGGTGCATCGTGTTGATGGAGGGCGTGGACGGCAACTCGACGCGGATCGCCCTCGACCGCCTCAGCGATCGCTTCCTTGAACGCGTCCTGTGACGCGTTGCCCACACCGATCCAATCGACAGCCACCAGCACGATCGGCTCATCAACCCCCAGGATGACCAATCCCCGACAACTCAAGGGCGTTTCCACCTCCTCGCAAGGATCATACGCCAAGGGAGCCCCCAACCGAGGCGAGGCATCGACCTCAAAGGTGCCCACCCGCAACGGCTCGGCACCCTGGACGACTCCGAGCCCTGTTCCAATCATCGAGCCACACACCAAAATGAAAATAATCAATGTGAAGTATCGCACGGGGTTCTCCATTGCCATGTTGGATTGGATCCTCATTTTTCTCGAGATTGGAGACCGAGCCCAAACTCGGACCTCCCCTCGATCTCCGATGGTAGCCCGATCCCCGGTGATTGCGAGTTTGTCTTTCAAATCAAACCCTATGAAAGTTGAGACGAAATCGGAGAGGGGTCGCTCTGAGGGAACGAAGGGGCGACTAGGAAGGGTCCTCCAGAGCGGTTAGGGTGAGATGACTCACCCTGTTTGACCGATGTTGGAGACCGACCGATGGCCCTTCGGATGGAATCGCGCACCAGTTCTTGGCTTTGGAATCTCTCGGCTATTCTGCTTGCAACCTGGTCGGCTTTGGGAGCGGTGAAGCGGGGGGAATGTCAGGTCGCCGCCGCCCCCGAAACCCTCGAGCACAGCTATGTCATGGCGTACCTCGATGACGAGGGACGAGTCCGACCTGTCGAGACGGTCGACGACTGGTCCAGGCGTCGACGGGCGATCCTGGTCGGGGTCGAGGGGGTCATGGGCGAGCTGCCGAATAACCTGTCTTTGGTCCCGCTGGACGTGGAGATCGAATCGGAGAAGAAAACACTTGAATATAAACGAGTTCGGTTGAGTTATATCTCTGAGCCGGGTGATCGCGTTCCCGCCGATCTGTACGTCCCGACCGATCGGGAGCGGGGGTCGCGTCTTCCGGCCGTCTTGGCTTTGCACCCGACGGGGGCTTTGGGCAAGCGGATCGTCGCCGGTGAGGGGCCTCGGTCCAATCGGCAGTACGCCATCGAGTTGGCCCGACGCGGCTATGTCGTCTTGGCGCCCGATTATCCCTCCTTCGGTGAGTATCCCTACGACTTCGATGAGGACCGGCATCCCTCAGGCTCGATCAAAGGCGTGATCAACCATAGTCGCGGGGTCGATCTCTTGGCCGCGCACCCGGTGGTCGACCCTGACCGGATCGGGGTGATCGGCCATTCGCTGGGCGGGCACAACGCGATCTTCCTGGCCCTGTTCGACGCCAGGGTCCGTACAATCGTCTCCAGTTGTGGTTGGGACCCGTTCCGGACCTACCAAGGAGGAGATCTGAACGGCTGGTCGAGCCCCCGTTACATGCCGAGGATCCAGACCCGATACAATGGGGATCCAAGTCGGGTGCCCTTCGAGTTCGACGAGCTGATCGCTGCTTTGGCACCGAGGCCGTTCTTTTCCAGTTCGCCGTTGGAAGACGACAACTTCGATGCGGCTGGAGTCCGCGTCGCGATCCGCGAGGCGCGACGGGTCTACGATCTTTTCGAGGCGGGCGATCAGCTTCAGTTGGTGCAGCCACCTTGTGGGCACGACTTCCCGCCCGAGATCCGCGCTGAGGCATACGCCTTCCTCGATCGTTCGTTGGAGCACCAGCCGACGCCGAATCGGGACGTTGCGCCCGACTTCGAACAAGAGTTGCCCCGGATCCCGCCAAGCGATCCTGAATCGGCCCGAGACGCGCTCGATGTCGCCGATGAGTTCGACGTCCAGATCGCCGCGGCCGAGCCCTTAGTGGTCGATCCCATCGCCCTCGCATTCGATGCGTCTGGGCGTGTCTACGTGATCGAGATGCGTGGCTACTCCGAACAACGCGACGCGCGCCTGGGACGAATCCGGCTCATGGAAGACCTCGACCACGACGGGATCCTTGACCAGTCCCAAGTCTTCGCCGAGGGACTCTGCTGGCCGACGGCAATCTACCCATACGACGACGGGATCTTCGTCGCCGCCGCGCCTGAGATCCGCTACCTCAAAGACCTGGATGGGGACGGTCAGGCCGACGTTGATCGGGTCGTCTTTGACGGGTTCGGCTACGCCAACGTCCAAGGGTTGCTCAATAGTTTCCATTGGGGGTTGGACAACCGGATCCATGGAGCGACCAGCTCATCCGGCGGCCGTGTCACGCGACCGGATCGGCCCGACCTGCCAGCGGTCGAACTCAATGGGCGCGACTTTTCCTTCGACCCGAAAACCCTCGACCTTCGCGCTGAGAGCGGAGGCGCCCAGCACGGACTAAGCTTCGACGCGTGGGGACAAAAGTATGTGTGTTCGAACAGCGATCATATCCAACAAGTGATGTTTGACCTGCGGTACGCCAAACGCAATCGTTGGCTGGTCGCGCCGACGCCCCGGACGAGCATCGCGGTCGATGGTCCACAGGCCGAGGTGTTTCGTCAGAGCCCGATCGAGCCCTGGCGGATCGTCCGGACCAGGCTCCGAGTTTCCGGTCGGGTCCGGGGACCGGTCGAAGGCGGTGGACGTGCAGCCGGCTATTTCACCGGCGCTACCGGAATCCTGATTTACGAAGGCGACGCCTGGCCAGACCGAAATCAGGGCCTAGCGTTCATCGGCGACGTGGGGAGCAACCTGGTTCACCGCAAGCAGATCGTCCGAGATGGGGTGGTCGCGCGGGCCGAACGGATCGATCGCAACTCCGAGTTCCTCACCTCCCGAGACAATTGGTTCCGTCCCGTCCAGTTGGCCAACGCGCCCGACGGAAACCTTTGGGTTCTCGACATGGCCCGCGAGGTCATCGAGCATCCCAAGTCCCTACCGCCTATGATCAAGCGGCATCTCGACCTGAACTCGGGCAGCGATCGCGGACGGCTCTATCGGATCATTCACAAGGATTCGGTTGTGCCCACAACCCGACCTGTCGACCTCGATCGATCATCGAGTCGGGAACTCGTCGCTCTATTGGCCCATCGGAACGCATGGCACCGGCAGACCGCATCGCGGCTCCTTTACGAGCGCGACGATCGAAGAGTCGTCCCCATGCTGCAACAGATGGCCGTCGACGATCCCGAGCCGCTCGGTCGCTTACACGCTCTCGGCACCCTGGACGGATTGGAGGGGCTGACGGTCAAGATCATTGCGTTGGCACTGACCGACGCCCATCCGCAAATCCGTCGACACGCTCTCCGATGGTCAGAGCGGTTCGACGACGATCCGACCATCGGAGAGCGAATGGTCGGGATGGTCGATGACCCTGATCCGGAGGTCCGCTACCAACTGGCGTTCACCGCCGGGGCGTTTCCGACGGCGATCCGGATTCCGATCCTCCGGGGTCTCACCGCTCGCGATGCGGGCGACCCTTGGTCCCGCTTCGCCATCCTCAGCGCTCTGGTTAACGGCGGTGGACCGTTCATTCAAGCGGTCGTTCACGAGAGTCACGACCTCAAAGCCGCCCAGATCACCCTTCTTGAAGAGTGCGCCTTGATGCTGGGTCGTCAGGCCGACCCGGACGAACTCGAACGGGCCTTGCATGCCATCGCCGAGGCTCCGAACGATGCGTTCTGGATCCCTCCGGTCTTTCGAGCGTTGAGCATGGGCCTTCGTTATTCGATCGGACCACAGATCATGACTGAAGCCGATCTGAAGACCAAAGACTCTTCGAGAGCCTGGACCCGGATCTATGCGATCCAACGTGAACGGTTGTTGGCGCGGGCATGGAAGTCGCTTGAAGACTCTGAAGCAACGACATCAGCGCGGATCGAGGCAGTCCGGCTCGTGGCCTCGTCGGCTCCGGAACCCGATCGGCTCGACTTGGTTCGTTGGCTCACGCCGAGCCAACCCGAGTCTTTACAATCGGCAATTCTCGACGTCATGGGCGATGAGGATGATCCGACCATCGCCGACGTCTTGCTCCAGCGTTGGTCGAGCCTGACCCCCGCACTTCGGACTCGTTGCGTGCGGATCCTGGGATCACGACACGCATGGCAATCCGCCCTCCTGGACGCTCTGGAAGATGAAACCTTCGCCATCGAAGGCCTTGATCCGTCGTCACTCAATGGGCTGGAAGCGGTTCTCGATGATGAATTCGGGGCGCGGCTCCGTCGGCTCCGACATAGTCACGATGCCGGCAACGACGATCGCCTCGAAGTGCTTACGAGGTACCGCTCCGCACTCGCCAAGGCCGGCGACCCGAATCGTGGTCGTCTCGTCTTCGAGCGGGCCTGTGCGACTTGCCACCGGTTCCAAGAGAATGGAGGTGCGATCGGTCCCCAACTCGACGCGATCGCCAGTCAAGGACGCGAGGCGATTCTGACCCATATCCTCGATCCCAACCGTGAAGTCGATCCACGCTATCGATCCTACCTAGCGGCGACGGTCGATGGTCGGACCTACTCGGGGATCCTGACCGCCCAGTCGTCAACCAGACTCCAGCTCACGACCTCTGATGGGACCTCGGTCCCGATCCTGCTCACCGACCTGGAGGAACTCAAGAGCAGCGATCGCTCGCTCATGCCCGAAGGGCTCGAAACGCAGATCAACGTCGACCAGATGAGCGACCTCTTGAGCTACTTGATGCGCCGTTGAAGGACGCCCGGATCATTCACATGGGAATTATGGGAGTTCGGTCGCGCGGCGAACATCGAGGACGTCTCTGTTGTCGGTCCCGTATCGAGTGATGACACGTCGACGGCTTTGGGATCGAGGGAAGGGGGGTCTGATGATCACGCTGGATGGTTCGGAGGGTGAGGGCGGAGGACAGGTCGTCCGATCGGCCTTGAGCCTGGCGATGATCACCGGTCGCGGCTTTCGCCTGATCAACGTGCGGGCGAATCGAGATCGACCGGGTCTTCGACCACAGCATGCCAAGGCTGTTGAGACGGCAGCGATGCTCTGTGGCGCTGAGGTTCGAGGCGGAGAGGTGGGGTCGCGGGAACTCGTCTTCAAGCCGGGTCCGTTGGCGATCCGGGATCTCCGGTTGGACATCGGCACGGCTGGGTCGACTGCCCTGGTCCTCCAAACATTGCAGTTGCCGATCGGTTTGGAGGCTGAGCACCCGACCACAGTCCAACTCGTCGGTGGCACATTCAACCTGGCCGCCCCCTCGTATCCGTTCCTGAAAGCGACCTGGTGTGCGCACCTCTTCGCGATGGGATTGAACGTGGAGGTCCGCCAAGAATCAGCAGGGTTCTACCCGAGTGGCGGCGGTCGCCTGGTCGCTCGGATCGAACCGGGACGGCCGAAACTGATTCGACTTCTGGAGCGACCCGAAGTCCGGCGGATCCACGGGACGGCCGGAGTCGTCCGGCTCGATGAGGGAATCGCGAGACGGATGCGGACCCGCATCAAACAGCGGCTGTACGACCACGATCGCGAGCTGGAACCAGAGCTGAACGTAGTCGCTTGGCCGGGGCGGTCGCCGGGAGCAGCCGTATCGGTCACCGTCGAGTTCGAAGACCCTCGGATCCCCCCGTCAACGTTCGTGGGGCTCGGCGAGAAGGGCAAACGTGCCGAGGTTGTGGCTGATGAGGCCGTCGACGAACTCCTAGGATTTCTCGAATCGGGTACGGTCGTCGACCGCTACTCGGCCGACCAGATCATGCTCCCATTGGCCGTGGCCGAGGGCTCAAGCGTCTACACAACCGAGCGGGTCACCGACCACTTACTCACCCACGCCTCGACCATCAGGGCGTTCCTCGATAAGCCGATCCGGATCATCGAAGCGCGGGATGGCCTCCCGGCTCGAGTCGAGATCGGGGATCCGACCCATGGTTCGGATTCAGATGATGTGGAGCAAGGCGATCCCGACGCTGAAAAGCATCCTGAGTGGGTCTGAGACGTATTCGTGAACACTCGACACCGGACATCGGCTGTTCGAGGCGGAACGTATGCCGAGGAAACGTTTCCAGGTCGCTCGAAATAGTTAGGCGGCTGGGGCGTCTTCGACCTGAGCGGATGATCCTTCGATCTCAACCTCGGCGTTCTCGCCCCGTCTTGAGGCGGCCCTCCCTTCCCACCACGCTCGCGCCGCCTCGAAGTCCCAACTTTCGGCGCAGTGACAGGCGAGCAGGGCTTCACGGAGCTGGAGGGCTGTTCGAAAGCGATTGGCGGGATCCTTGGCCATGCAGCAGAGGATGACGCGGACGAGATCTTCGGGGATCAGCGGGTCGATCGTGCGTGGCGATTCAACCGGATCACGGGCCACAGCGACTAGGACTTGCATGGGGGTCTGACCACGGAACGGATGCCTGGCAGTGGTGAGGTAGTAAGCCACGGCGCCGAGGGCATGAATGTCGCTGCGTGGATCGATCTTCTGGCCCATCGCCTGCTCGGGCGACATGTACATCGGCGAACCGGCGAGGGTGTTGTCGCGGCTGGCCGTCATCGAAGGGTCATGGGTCGCCGGTCCCATCGAGACGTCTTTGACGAGGCCGAAGTCGAGCAGCTTGGTGACGTCATGCTTGCCGCCTTTGAACGAGGCGAACAGGTTGGCCGGCTTGATGTCACGATGGACCAGCCCTTTGGCATGGGCCTCGGCCAAAGCCTCACAAGCCTGGGCCAACAGATGAACGACACGACCCGGAGGAAGCGGTCCATGTTGGACGACCAGGTCGCCCAAACTCAAGCCTTTGAGATGCTCCATAACGTAGTAGAAGGTGCCGTCTTCGGTGCGGCCGTAGTCGTAGATCTCGATCGTATTCCAGTGAGTCAAACGCGCAGCGCTTCGGACCTCGCGCTCGAACCGCTTCAAGGCGGCCGGATCGCCGGCGCGGGTCGGGCGGATCAATTTGATGGCACAGGGACGCTTGAGCAACTGATGCTCGGCCAGATAGACCTCTCCCATGCCGCCGGAGCCGATCAGTTCGCGAAGCTGGTACTGGCCAAATTGCTTAGCAACACGCACTTCGCGACGGAGGCTATTGATGATCCAACTCCCGTAGACGGCCAGGACCGCCCCGAGGATTAGGAGGATGACGTTCCCGCTGATCTGTGCCGGCGTGGCCGCCTCCTGGAGAAACGCCTCATGTTCGACCGTGGTGTAGCGGACCATGAATTGGACCAAACTGGCCACCAGGACGATTAGCCCGACGACCAGAGCGTCACGCCAGAGCGGGTTGGGGATAAAAAGACCATAAATGATCATAATTGAGTACATAAAGACAACATTATCTTTGACGGTCGTCACGAGCGAGACCGCATCTTCGGCACGAACCGACGCCGTTGTGGTAAAGTATTGAATGCATGCAAAAAAGACCAAGACGGTTCCGAAGATCGCCACTTCGAAGCAGCGGAGGCAGGCCAGCGACCAGTCTCGGCGCCAGGAGAGCAATCCGATACACGTGACAAGAGCGCCGATGACGGTCAGCTCGGAGCCGAAGATCCATGACTCGAGCGACTCGTCGGCGACCCGATTGACACTCTCCTTGGCCAAGACCATGCCCTGGATGAAGTAAAGCAGAAATCCGACCAGGAGAACGGAGGCGGCTGCCCGGAGTCGGAGTTGCAGGAGTTGGAGCAACTCCTCTTGAGGCGATCCGTGATCGCCCCGAATCAACTCGACGCCGGGACCTCCGGCCGACACAACGGAGATCGATTCGCCCATCGCCGACGAACTCGGGCTGGTTCCAAACGGTCGGACATTCCCGCCGTGCGCGTGTCCCGGGGAGCCTGATGCGGCCTCCCGCTCCAGATCGATTGTGGCTTCGAGATCATTCGACGCGTCGCGACGGGTCATTAGACCTGTCCCCTTCGACTCGAATTCCGGGGTCTAGCCGCTTCATTCAACCATAGCCGAGCATCGACCTTCATGTCATCCTCATCCACGACTTGGAACAGACCCTTGAGATGACGCTTTTGATCCGACCAAATCTCCTGGAGGCCGGTCACCTTCGGTCAGCTCGATTCGAATACGAAATCACTCGCGAATGCCCCGTTTGGTAACCCCTGTCGCTCATTCCGGGTAAGCTTGACTGTTCACACAAGCTAGGACGCTCCGTTGTCTCGCGACGATCCGGAACCGAGTTCTGTGTGTAATTTGTGAACGAAGGCCACATAATCGTTCCGGGAATCTCGCGAGCCGTCGTCCAATTCGATACGGACGGAGCCAGTTCTCGAGGAAATGAACTCGTTCAGTCCATTCGAAACCGTTGCCCGAACATCATTGAGAAAACCGCCCGAGGAGTTTGAAAATCATGTGTTTGAATGAGGGTTACAAGATCGGCGGAGCCTGGGGCATCGCCCTTCTGGCCGCTGTCCTAATCGGCACATCGACGGTTTCGGCCCAAGATGTTCCGGCCGAGGTCGCCGAGAAGATGGCCGAGATGAAGGAGAAGGTCAACGGCGGCAAAGGCAAGACCGGCTCAATCAAGCCTTACGACGAGGTCATTACCGAGGAGGCCGAAACTAAGCCCGGCTTGTTCCTGGTCCATGAGTTGGAAGGCAAGCTCTACTATGAGATCCCGACCGAGACCTTCGGTTTGGACATGCTTTGGGTCACCCAGTTGGCTCGGACCGGCGCGGGCAAGAGCTACGGCGGGTATCCGGCCGGAGACAAGGTGGTCCGCTGGGAGCAGCGTGATGAGAAGATCTTACTCCGCTTGGTCGAGTACACCATCCGCGCCCGCGACGATGACCCCCGGATCCGTGAGGCGATCGAGGCCAACACCGTCGCCCCGATCATCATGAGCTTCCCGATCAAAGCCTATGGCAAGGACAAGGCACCGGTGATCGAAGTCACCAGCCTGTTCACCAGCGACGTGCCCGAGTTCAGTGTCAAAGGTCAGCTCAACGGCGCTTCGATCGACAGCTCGCGGACGTTCCTGGAACAGGTCAAGGCCTTCCCTAAGAACATCGAGACCGAGGTTCTGGCCACCTATCGGCTCAAACAGGGCGGCTCGGGTTTGCCATTCTTCGTCAGCGGCGGCAACCAGACGGCGGCCACCGTGGTGGTTCACCACAGTATGGTCAAGCTGCCCGAGGAGCCGATGACGCCGCGCGAGCACGACGAGCGGGTCGGTTACTTCACCGTCCGTTTCAATGACTTCGCCGACGACCCCGACAATACGGTCCAACAGGTCCGCTACATCACGCGTTGGCGGCTCGAGAAGAAAGATCCCGAGGCCGAGGTTTCGGAGCCCAAGAAGCCGATCGTCTTCTACGTCGGCCCCGGCGTGCCGACGAAGTGGGTCCCCTATGTTAAGAAGGGGATCGAGGCCTGGCAGCCCGCTTTCGAAGCGGCTGGCTTCAAGAACGCCATCCTCGCCAAAGACGCGCCCGACCCGCGACAGGACCCCGACTGGGATCCCGAAGACGCCCGGATCTCGACGATCCGCTGGCTCCCCTCTACCGTTGAGAACGCCTTCGGCCCCCACGTCCATGACCCTCGGACCGGTGAGATCCTCGAAGCCGACGTCCGGATGTATCATAACGTTTTGAAGTTGGCTCGAGACTGGTACTTCGTCCAAGCTTCGCCTTCGGACGAGCGTGCCCAGAAGCTACCAATGCCCGACGATCTGGTCGGCGATCTGCTCGCCTTCGTCGTCGCCCACGAGGTCGGCCACTCACTCGGCTTCCCGCATAACATGAAGGCCAGCTCAACAGTGACCGTCGAACAGCTTCGTGATCCGGAGTGGACCAAGAAACATGGGACCGCCCCGTCGATCATGGACTACGCCCGGTTCAACTACGTCGCTCAGCCAGGCGATGGCGCAGCGCTATTGCCTCAAGTGAGCATCTACGACTACTTCGCAGTTGAGTGGGGCTACCGCGAGTTCTCGGACGCCAAAGGCACCGAGGCCGTCAAGGAGAAGCTCAATAAGATTGTCGCGCGTCAGAAGGACGAGCCGATGCTCCGGTTCGGCGATCCGAACCCGGCGGTCGACCCGACCCAACAGTCCGAAGACCTGACCTCCGACCCGATCGCCGCCACCGAGCTGGGTCTTAAGAACCTCGATCGCGTCATGGGCTACCTGGTTGAGGCGACCACCGAGCCCGGCGACGATTACGAACTCTTGGACAATATGTACGACGCGGTCCTCGGCCAGCGTAACCGGGAGCTGGGTCACGTCGCTAATGTGATCGGTGGTGTCGTCCAGCAGAACCTGTACTACGGTGATGCCGACGCCCGATTCTTCGGCGTTGCGAAGGACCGTCAGAAGAGCGCGATGGCCTTTCTGAACGCCAACGCCTTCCAGGTCCCCAACTCGCTGGTCGCACCCGATTTACTCCGTCGCCTCGAGGCTAGCGGAGTGGCCAACCGGATCCTCAACAGTCAGCGTTCGGTTCTTCGGAGCCTGATGAGCGAGAACCGGATCATCCGAATGGCCGAGCAGGTCACCTTCGACTCCGAGGCCGCCTACGCCCCGACCGAGTTTATGGATGACCTGACCGGTGGGATCTGGACCGAACTGGACGACTCGAGCGTGACGATCGACCTCTATCGTCGGAACCTCCAGCGTGCCTATGTCGAGACCCTGACCTCGGCCGTCAAGACCGAGTCGCCCAGGTCCGACCTGCCTGCGCTGGCTCGTGGCCAGCTCCGGAAAATCCTCACGAAGCTCCAGGCCAAGCGGGGCCAGGCCGGGGACGAGATCACTTCGCTGCATATTCAACAAGTCATCGACACGATCACACAGGCTCTCGACCCACGACCCAGCTCCGAGATCATCGTCACGACCACCAACAGCGAGTGAGAGAACCTGACTCAACTTCTGCTTTATTGATTGGTTTATGATTTGGGCACGATTGGATTTTCGATCGGGCCCGAATCGATTTGCAGCATTGGCAAGACATCGAGTTTATCCAGGAATCTCTCGGCATCGAGGCTGATGCTGAGATGGCCGGGCCGACGGTCCATCGGCGTTCCCAAGTCTAAGTAGGCACAGACCATCTGGGCGATCTCGGATCAGATTTTGTTTGAATACCGCTCATCTGCAGGCGAACTCGTAGGTCAGTCGTTTCCGAAGCCTTATTGGATCGTCTTCGGATAAGAACACCTTGCCTGATCAGCTCGGGTTTGGAGATGATTCCAGCAAGGGGCTGCCTCGATCATCGGGGGCGATCTCGCGACCTGACTACACGGTTTCTATTCGTACTTTGATGATGGCGACGATTCTCTTCCTTCATGGTTGGCAGTCGGTTGTCGGCGGCGTGAAACCGACGTATCTGATCGGTCGGGGCCATCGCGTCCTGAACCCCGCACTGCCCGACGACGACTTCGATGCGTCGATGGCGATCGCTGAGGCTCAACTCCGTGTCTCCCAGATCGACGCGATCGTGGGCTCCTCGCGAGGAGGCGCCGTGGCAATCAACATGGAGAGCGGGGAGATCCCCTTGATCCTGCTTTGCCCGGCCTGGCGAAAATACGGTCGTGCGAGGTCGACCAAAGCCTCAACGACGATCCTGCACAGCTCCGATGACGACGTCATTCCGATCGAAGACAGCCGGGCGCTCCTCCATTTGAGCGGCCTGCCCGATTCGCGACTGGTGGTCGTGGGTCGCGATCACCGATTGGCCGATCCCGAGCCACTCGCCGCCATGGCCCAAGCGATCGAGCGGGCTCTCGGCTCAAACACTTGAGTCGATCAGTCATCGCCACTGGAAGGGTGATCGACGAACGTTTTCAGATTCGCATCAATGCTCAGGTTCGCGATGACCGAACCATTTCGTTTTCGACTGGTCGGCTCATAGCGAATCGCCCATAGTGACAGGTCTAAACCCGATCCGTTCGATCCCCGATTGCAGGAGCAAGCCGGCGGTGTCCACCGATCCCGAACCGCGTCGGTCGCCGATCAGGCGCCCGATCCAATTCATGTTCGAGAACTCGTTGTTCCTCGCCTTGGGGACGCTGGCCGCTCTGATCTGGGCCAATCTCGATTCCGAGGGGTTCCGCCATTTCACCGAGCTGTCGTTGATCCCGTCGGCCTCGCGCGAATCGTCGAACTGGACGGTCCACTTTCTGATCAACGATGTATTGATGGCATTGTTCTTCGCCTTGGCGGCCAAGGAGGTTTGGGAGGCCCTTTTGCCCGGAGGGGCCTTGTCGAATCCTCGGAAGGCGGCAACCCCTTTGCTGGCAACCCTGGGTGGTATCGTGATGCCGGCAGGGCTTTATCTGGCTGTGGTCATGGCGACTGGTCGAATGGACGACTTGGGGCGCGGCTGGGCCGTCCCTACAGCAACCGATATCGCGTTCAGCTACCTCTTCGCGCGGTGGATCTTCGGAACGGGGCATCCGGCAATCGCGTTCCTTCTGTTGCTCGCCATCGCCGACGATGCGGCTGGCCTGATCATCTTGGCCTCGTTCTATCCCCAGGAGACGCCCGCGCCGTACTGGCTGGTGTTGACGATCGTCGCCGTGTTTCTGGGGTTAGGTCTGAACCGACTCGGAGTCCGGAGCTTCTGGTGGTATCTGCTCGGCCCAGGCGTGTTGAGCTGGGTTTCGTTCCATGCGACCGGGATCCACGCGGCACTCGGTTTGGTCCCGATCATCCCCACCATGCCCCATGCCTCCAACGATCTCGGCCCTTTCGCCGAGGAGGAGGAGGAGCGTACGGACACGCTAAACGAGTTCGAGCATTGGTGGAAGCGACCCGTTGAGCTAATTCTCGGCCTCTTCGGCCTGGTCAATGCCGGTGTGGCCTTTGAGAGTTGGGGGGCCGGGACGATCGCGGTGGCAACCGGCCTGATCCTCGGCAAGCCGTTGGGAATCGCCGGATTCGCCTTAATTGGTCAAGGGCTGGGCCTTCGGATGCCCGATGGGATGGGGTTCCGTCACCTCGTGACGCTCGGGATGATCGCCGGGATCGGGTTTACGGTCGCTTTGTTCGTCTCCACGGCCGCCTTTCCCAATCCCGGCCCGATCCAGGACTCGATCAAGATGGGGGCTCTGGGGAGTTTTGGTGCGGGCTTCTTGGCTTTAGGAGCCGCCAAAGTGCTCCGGATCCGACCTGGGGAACACCGAGAACTGGTCGAGGCTCCGAAATCGTCGATGGACTCACAGAAAACGATGACCGCGACGGGGTAGACTGAAAGACTTGCCGATCCTGATCCGGGATCGCTCAGGGATGAGGCGGCGGTTTGTCCCCTCGATACCGATGTTTCCTTGAGAGACCCTCCCGATGTCTACTCGAATCCCCCGTCCGTTGCTCTCCGGTTTGCTCATTGTGCTTGCTGCGTTGATTGGGGTCGGCTTGATCTCGGCCAAAGCCGACGAACCTAAGGTCGGCCAGCCAGCGCCCAACTTCGCACTCAAGGGCCTCGATGGCAAAACGGTCGAACTGTCTGCGCTTCTGGAAGACGGTCCCGTTGCCCTGGTGGTCCTCCGTGGATTCCCCGGCTATCAGTGCCCGATCTGCAACCAGCAGGTCCTCGGGCTGCTCCGAGCCCAGAACGATCTCGAAGCCGCCGGCGCCCAGGTCGTCCTGATCTATCCGGGACCCAGTGACCAGTTGCAGGCGAAGGCCGAAGAATTCCTCGGCAGCAAGACCCTTCCCGACTCGTTTTCGTTCCTGATCGATCCCGACTACCGCTTCACCAACGCTTACGGGCTCCGGTGGGACCAGCCGCGCGAGACCGCTTATCCGTCGGCCTTCGTGATCGACGAGGATGGAAAGATCACCTATGCCAAGATCAGTCGTTCGCACGGTGGACGCGCTCCGGCTAGTGAGCTGGTCCAAGCCCTCGAGCAACTGAACTGATCGAGACCGATTCATACAATCGTCTCGTCTTCGCCCTTGACCGCGATCCCGGAGACTCACCAAAACGGTGAGGTCTCCGGGATGTCACGACGGTCTTATTGAAAACAGTCGATCGGATCTTACTGCGGGTCGGTCACTGCCTCGGGCTCAGGTTCCGGCGTTTCGGCCGAGGTTGGCTCAGGTTCGACCAGTTCGAGCCCGAGCGTCTTGCCTTTATCGACGGCTGGGACGCCCTCAGCGAGCCAGACCGGCGCCGGTTCGTCTTTGAGATAGTGGTCGAAGAACTGCTGCATCCGGATCGACCAATCGCGTTGGTTCTGGTCGCGTGTCAGCCCATGCTGCTCGCCGTTGTAGTTGAGCATCCACGCCGGCTTCCCAAGTCGTCGCATCGCCACAAACAGCTCGATCCCCTGATACCAAGGCACCGCGCCGTCGCGATCGTTGTGCAGAATCAGCAACGGGGTCTCAATCTTAGGAGCCTGAAACAAAGGTGAGTTAAGAATATATTTTTCCGGGTCGTCCCAGAGAGTTGCGCCGATCCGGCTCTGCGTCTGCTCGTACTGGAACATCCGGCTGTAGCCGCTGCTCCAGCGGATCCCACCATAGGCACTGGTCATGTTGCTGACCGGTGCGCCTGACTCGGCGGCGGCGAACATGTTCGTCTTGGTCACCAGATAGGCCACCTGATAACCGCCCCAGCTATGCCCCTGGATCCCGACACGTTCCGGGTCCACGAACCCGAGCGAGAGGACGTGCTTGACGCCAGGTAGGATCGCCTCACAGGCACTTGGGCCGGGTTCGCCGATCCGATAGGGGATGTCGGGCAGGAAGAGGACGTAGCCTCGGCTCGCGTAGAAGCTCAAGTTAACGCTCGCCCGCGCGGGGGCTGGGGTCGTGTAGCGGTGGAGCCGATCGGAAAGCCGCTCGTAGAAGTAGACGATCATCGGATAGGATTTCGAGGGATCGAACCCATCGGGCTTAATTAGGATCCCTTGCAGTTCCTGGCCCTCGCCCTCGGACGGCTCGGACATCCATGAGACAAGCTCAGGGCTCCCCCATCGATACTCCGACTGTTGCGGGTTGACATCAGTCAACCGCTCCGGTTCCTTAAAGTCGAGGCCGCTGGTCCACAAGTCCGGGAACTTCCGGAACGTTTGTCGGGTAAAGATCAGCACATCGCCTTCGTCGGCCTTCGAGGGCCTCGAGAACGATTCGTCGCCCATGATCAGTTCTTCCGGTTCGGCCGCCTCGTCGAAGCCGTCCCGGTAGAACCCCGACGCCTTGGACGTCTCGTGAAACGCCGAGAGCAGAAGCGGTTGCTCGGGGTCGAGGGCCGGCTCGTCGCGGTCGAGATCGATCACCCGCATCTGGATCGTTGACTCCCGTCCGTGGCCGTCGGTCAGGTTTTGCGCTTCGCCGTTAGTCGGATCGACGGCCCAAACGTCATAGCGATCGTAGATCAAGACCGACTCGTCCTCCTCGGTCCAACCTGCGAGCCCATACGGCCTCGGCGGCGATGGCTCGTCATGCAGCTCGTCGGCGAGGGGATGCGGAAGGTTCGCCGACAGGTCAACGACCTCGCGCGACTCCAAATCGAGCGCCGACCACTGCTCGGTGTCCGTGTCCCAGATCGTTGCGTATTGGCCTCCGACCGATACGCTCATCGAACCACGGAACGCCTTGCGGACCAGCTCACGCGACCCGGTTTCGACGTCGATCAGGTAGTAATCCGAAGGGCCAGAGATATCCCACGATCGTTGAATCCGATAGGGGATATTTGAGATCCCTAAGGCGATGTCGGCATCGCCTTCGGCACCTAGCCGGACCTGTGGGACCAACTCGTCGGCCAGTTGGACGATCGCGCCCCCGTCCGTAGGGACCGTTGCCAAGTAGGTCCTCCGACGCTCCGAGTCGACGTTGAGTAACTGCTGGGGTTGGAGATACGGGTCTTGCCAATGCCAGACGTCGACCTTGACTTCCGGTTCTTTCTTCTCTTCGTTCTGACTCTCTGTTTTTTCGTCGTCATCGGCTTTGTCGGGATCATCGGGCTCCGGAGCGGTGCCGAAATAGAGTCGTGAGCCGTCCTTCGAGAATCGCAAGAAACCGTTGTCCGAGACGATCCAATCCGTCTTCAGCCCGTCATAGTCGGTCGCGGCGAGCGGCTTGACTTCGCCCGATTCTGCATTCCAACAGTAGAGGGTCCATGTGGGGTCGTCGGATTCGTACGTATCCTTGTTCGAGAGAAACCCGAGTCGCGTCCCCGATTCATCCCAGGTCATTCGCTTATATTCGCCGGGACCGTCCAGGACGATCGATGGCTCGATCTGGCCGAGCTCCAGGATCGCCAGTGCGTCCGCGTCGCCCGACTTCGAGGAGGTCGCCAACGCGAGTCGGGTCCCCTCGCGGTTGAACGTGTAACTGGTCACGTGCGGATAGACCAGTTCGGCGCGACCGGTCAGACTTCGGACGATCAGGTCGCGTCCGTCAGACTTCTTCGAATCCGATGAGTTTTCGTCCGATTCTTCTGTTTTCTCGGACGATTCCTGGGCTTGCGATTCCTCCGCTCCGAAGTTATCGACTTCGGCGGCGGGCTCGGGCTCTTCCATCGTCCGATCGCGGAGATAGGCAATCCAACTCCCTGCCTCCTGCGGGATCTGAAAGTTAGTCACCCGATCGGTCGTCGTGGTTTGTCCCGAGTCCAAGTTGAGAATCTCTAGCTTAGTGGCCGGACGCTGATCGGGCGGGAGTTTCTTCTCAGACGCTTCCTCGACGGCCTTGGGGTCGGGAGAAACCAGATACACGATGATGTCTTGCTCTGGCGCGAACCGAGCCGAACGCCCGCGCGTGACCACATAGCCTTCGTCCCGGTCGGTGGCCCGGATCTTGAGCTGGGAGTCCCGTTCCGAGTCGGCGGGCCGGACCGTGTAGCTCAGCCAAGACCCGTCGCGCGAGAGGGTCTGACCCCGGAAGGAATTCCAGCGATCGTAATCCTCGTGGGTCAGCATTCGCGAGCCGGACGTGGGCGACTCGGTCGAAGTCGGTGTTGCCTGCCCCTCGGCGACCGAGGGAAGTAATAGGAGGAAACAAAAGAGGACGACTGCTCGATGCATTCTCAAAGACCTGTCGAATTCGAGTGAGCGGGGGATATCGGAATGTCGGACGGACACGAAGCGATGGAGAGGAGCGGCCGACATCGCGACACGAGATCCCCGAAGAATGTCGCGATGGCTCCATCGTTCCAGATTCCCAAGCAAACGCAACGGCCTGCCCAGATTGCCCGACGAGCTCGACCCCTATGATCGCGACGATCGGTGTCTGCCGCGCTTCGAATTCGGAAAAAGAACCGCGCCTCGTCATTCCGACGTTAGGAAGTCGTTCCTCGGCGGAATGGTCAGCCAGATCGTTGCCGTACGATCATTGCGGAGCAGGGGGGCGGTCGCGATCCGATATCGGTCGTCGCCTCCTCGAGGACACCCCACAACGCGGATCGGCCCCGACCACGCCGGAGCATCGTTGTTCACTCGGATCCTTAAAGTGATCGATTTGGCCGAGTCGTCGCCGACGCGGGAGGTCGCCGTTGACGTCAGGACGCCATGAGGCAGCCCAATCACGGTGAGGTCTACCGGCTCCGCGTAGCCGTCTCGGCGATCGATCTTCACCTGAAGCGAAACGGTCTCTCCCGGAGGAGCGACGATTCGGTTCGAGTCGACCCACAAGTCCACCTGAGGAGTCGGCTCCTCCACATGGATCCGGTAGACCATTTCGGGTGAACCCCGACCGTAAAGATCGCTCAATTCGACAAACACGCGTCCGTCATGAGAAGATTGATAAACATGGGTTGGGTCGAGTTCGCCTCGGTTGTCGTCGATTCGTTTCAATTCCGAACCGTCTTCGCTGCGGAGGATTAGGACGGGGTCGAGTGGAGATCCGATTGCGTGAGCCTCGACTCGGATTCTGAGCGCTCGGTCTTTTCTGATCGCGATCGGGTAGCGATCGGTTTGGTGGGGCTCACTGATTCGGCCGCCGATGGTCAACGGAGGTTCCCAACCTAAGGTATCGTCCGCGCTCTCCCCCTCGACGATAACCCGATGACTGACCCGGAGGACGTCGACGGTTCCAGCCAGTCCTGGTGCCCAGACCCTCGACGTCTCGTCGTCGATCGGATCGATCTGAAGCGCATCCTCAACGAGGTCGAAACTCAGGTTCTCACCGATCGGCTGAAGGGGCGATCGATCCCCGACTGGTTCTAGAATTGAGACCACGGACGGGTGAGTCTGAAGGAGCGCCCCGCCGGTCGTCAGAGTCAAGCGGTACACATAGGTTTCGCCACCTGCGAAGCGAATCGAGCTGTTGGGCGTTTCTGGAAAGCAGAAGGTGCGAACCAGAAAGGTGCCCGCATGGGGCGCACGATAGACGAGTCGGGGATCGAGGCCGGGACTGTCGTTGACCTGATGGAGCACGAACCCATCCCTCGAGGCGACTTGGAGAATCGCGTCGAGGGGCGAACCGATCGCCTCATGAGCATCGAGATCGGCCACGAGGATCTGGCCTTCCTCCATCGTGATCGCGAAGGTGTCGACATCGCCCGACTCGGCGAACCGGCTATTGATGACCACCGAGACCTGATCGCCAATCGCTTCCGCGTGATCATTCGCGTCATTCGGCTCGACTTCGAGGCGCTCGGGCAAGGTTCCGACCAGGAAGGGCTGAGGGTCGAACGCAGATTGCACGTTGGTGAAGCGGATCCAATATCGACCAGGGACCGCATCGTCTTCGATCAAGACGCGGACCTTTCCGGTCGCCTCGAGAGGCTCGACTCGCAAACCGGACCGATCGACGTGGGCGTGGAGCGGACCGATGTCCTCGGGAATTGTCCCGATCAGGGACACCTCGACGGTGGAACCAATCTGCCCACCAGCCGGAAAGAGCCCGGTCAGGTTTGCGTTCTGGGCCTCGACTCGAAGAGAAAGTAGCCCCAGAAGGATGATCATCAGAACGAATTTGAGGCGGTCCATGATGATCTATCCTCAAGGTTGAATCAAGTCATCGGGTAACGATTTCGACGATTTCTCTTTTTGGAATCAGGTGAAGAGTTCATCGATCGGGGTGGAGTCGCTGACCAGGTGGACGGGCCGACCTTGGGGGGTGTAGTAGATCGTGTTGGGGTCGATCCCGAGCTTGGTGTAGACGGTTGAGGCGAAGTTCTCGGGGGCGAGGATCCGGTCGACCGCGGTGTAGCCACGGACATCGGTGGCACCGACGACCTGTCCCCCGGGCGTCCCGCAACCGGCGAACATCACGGACATCGCGTTGGACCAGTGGTCTCGTCCGCCGTCCTTATTGATCTTGGGTGTCCGGCCGAACTCCCCGAGGGCGACGACCAAAGTCGAGTCCAGCAGGCCGCGTCGTTCGAGGTCGCAGATCAAGGCGGCCAAAGCGCGGTCGAAGGGAGGCAGTTTTTTATCGAGGGCGTCGAAGACTTTTCTGTGGTGATCCCAGCCCCCTTCATACAGCGTGACGAACGGAACGCCGGCCTCGACAAGTCGACGGGCCAACAGGCATCGCTGACCGAACGAGGTCCGTCCGTACTCATCGCGGACTGCGTCGGGTTCGCTCTGGATATCGAAGGCGCGTTGAGCATCGCGCGAACTCATGAGTTCGTAGCCTTGCTCGTAATACTCGTCGAGCGCGACGGTCGGATCCCCAGCGGCGCGGTCGTGGAACCGTTCGAGGCGGTCGAGTTGGGCCCGGAGCTGTCGACGATCCTCAAACCGGCCGAGGTTAAGCCCACGAGGTGTCGAGACGTCGCGGACGCGGAACGACTTGCTGTTCGGGTTATCCGGCACGACGAACGGCGCGTACTTTGCTCCCAGAAAGTTGGGTCCACCGGATCGCGACATCCTCGGGATCGAGAAGTAGGGTGGAAGACCACCGATCGGTCCACGCTCGTGCGCGGTGACCGAGCCGAGGCTGGGATGAAAGCTGACGAACGCGCCGCAGCCAACGGGAATCCGGGTCGGGGCACCGGTCATCATGTAATGGTTGCCTGCCCCGTGATTGCCTTGGTTGTGGCGGATCGAGCGGACGATGGCCAGCTTGTCGGCGATCTTGGCCAGCTCGGTCAGGTGCTTCGAGAACTGGATTCCCGGAACGGCTGTGGCGATCGGATCGAATTCGCCGCGGATTTCAGAAGGCGCGTCGGGCTTGGGGTCGAAGGTCTCGTAGTGCGTCGGCCCGCCGTCCATCCAGACCAGAATGCAGCGCGTCATGGCCTTCTGGGTCTGGGATCGCCGATCATCCCCGGATGCGATCGCCGAGGCCGCACGGGCCTGCCCGCGGAGCCTGAGCATGTCAACCAGTCCGCCGCCGATCATCGTGGTCAACCCGAGCCGTAGGCAGTCGCGCCGTGTCGCACCGTCACAGTTGATCCAAGAGGACATGGGCGAAGTCCTTCGACAAGAAGAAGCTGAAGTGGGATCGGGTCAACGAGCCCGTTTGGGAAAAAACAGAGGTGACGGTCGCTATCGAACGGGATCGAAATCCTCGTCCGATCAGTTGATGAACAGGAACTCGGCGGAGTTGAACAGGGCCCAGAGCAGGTCTTCGGTCGCGCGTCGTTTGTCGGTCGAATCGCCTTCGAAGAGCGACAATGCGACGGCCAACTCGTCAGGCTTCGGCGGTCGCGAGAACGTGGCGAGGTAGAGGGTTCGGACAATCTCGTCCGGCGCGGCATCGCTGTCGGCGAGCCGAGCGGGGAGAGCTTTGTCGTGGGTGATCTTGTCGTGGAGCGCGGGGGCGTTCATCAGGTGAAGGGCCTGAGTGACCGCTGTGTCGGCGGTCCGTTCGCAAGGGGGATCCTGATTCGGGTCGGGCCGGCCAAACGTGTCGAGGAAGAGGTTTGGGACCCGATGGGTCCAGATCTGCGAGGCACGGGTGCCGGGCGGGGAGGCGGCGTAGGCCTCGGGGATCCCAGTGACGTCGCAGATCGCGTCGATGAGCGGCTCGGCCCGGAGTCGTTTCCGGTAGTGCCGCGCGTAGTTGCGCGTGTCGCGGAGGTTCCGCTCATTCGGGGTCGAGGCTAGCCCGTAGACGGCCGATTGACAGATCTGGCGGATCAAGTGCTTGAGGTCGTACCCATGATCGACGAAATCAGCGGCCAAGGCGCCGAGCAGGGCGGGGTTGGTTGGCGGATTCGTCGCGCGGAGGTCGTCGACCGGCTCGACGAGGCCAACGCCCATCAGGTCGGCCCAAACCCGGTTGACGATGACTCGCGCGAAGTAGGGGTTGTCCGGACCGGTCATCCAGTCGGCCAACGCTTCTCGAGGATCGACTTGGGGTTCATCTGCCTCGCCGAAGAGGGGTGTCGGAGCCATCACCTCGCCGGTCCGAGGATGAGTCACTTTCCCCGAACTTCCAGCGAAGATCATCTCCTCGCTCCCGCTGATCGGCGGTGAGAGCCCTCTGCCCTTGTGTCCCACCTTCGCGAAGTAGGCAGCGAACTGATAAAACTTCTCCTGCCCCCAGACCTCGAACGGATGATGATGACACTTGGCGCACTCGAGCCTGATCCCCAGGAAGAGCTGACTGGACATGGTCGTCAGCTCGTCGGGCGTGCGTCGATCGCGGAAGATCGTCGCAGGGCTCTCGTCGAACGTGCTGCCTTGAGCGGTGATGATAGACCGCACGAACTGGTCGTATGGAGTGTTCTTGCGGAACTGCTCTCGGATCCAGGCATCGAGGTTGAAAACCGCCTTGATCCCGACCCGGTAGGGGTTCGGACGCAGGAGGTCCATCCACTTGGTTGCCCAGTGGTCAACGTATTCTGGGCGTTCCAGGAGCCGGTCGATCAGCCGGCTCCGTTTCTCAGCGCTCGTTGAGGGATCCTCGAGATAGGCTTCGACCTCCTCGGGCGTCGGGAGGCGTCCGATGATGTCCAGGAAGGCGCGCCGAAGAAACGTGGTTTCGTCGGTCATGGGCGACGGCGCGAGTTCGAGGGTTTCGAGCTTTTTCCAGACCAGATCGTCGATGAAATTGTTCCGCGGCCACGAGTCGGCCTCTGCCGGGTCGAGTGGCTGATCCAAGGGGATCGTGACGGCGGTCGTGGCAAAGTAGCCTTCGAACCGCGCGCTGATGGCGGCCTCGCCGGGGATCGGCCCGGCGATGAGGCGGCCGTCCTCGTTGACATCGACGACCGCGCTGGCGTTGGATTGGAACGCCGAGAGGTGGGTCACGTCGGTCGTCGAGCCGTCCGAGTAGTGAGCCTTGACGTTGAGTCGCTGCGACTGACCCGGTTCGAGCCGACGTTCGGTCGGCCAAACCGTGATCCCCGTGACCTGGGGGGCATCGTGAGGATCACGAGGCATCCCGTCAGCGATCCAACTTCGGATCAGTTCGTAGGCCTCACTCTCGTGCGCGACCCGCAAGCCACCCCCGTGGGGAACAGCCCCCGTCGCCTTCAGAAGGATCAGGCTGTGCTCAGGTGCGGCGGGAAAGACTCGGCGTCCTCGGGCTTCACGAGTTAGCGCATGGAAGTCGAATTCGGGGTCGAACCCCAAGAGTGAGAGCTGGAACCCATTCTGTCCGCGCTGCTTACCGTGACACGGCCCGGAGTTGCAACCCAGACGGCTGAGCAACGGCATGATGTCGCGCTCGAAGGTCCGAGGCCGCTCCGTAGTTTGTCCGCGCACGTTCACGGCGATCTCGGCCGTCTGATCGCCGACCTTGAGAGTCAGTTTGGTCGCGCCGTCAGTGATTGGGCGGACCAGTGGGCCGTCATCCATCCGAGCGATCTTGGGATCGTCGACGCTCCATTGGGCTCGGTCGGTCACATCGAGGACCCGATCGCCGAGTCGGAGGCTCACCAGGATCCCCTGACGATCCCCAGGACCTGACAGGTAAATCGATTCTGGATGGACTTCCAGCGTTCCCAACTCGATATCCGCCTTGGTCGCGAGAGACTCGGCCCAACCAGGACTCGAGGTTTCCGGGAGCCATGACGACAGGAGCGTTAGTGCCAGCCAAAGGCGCCAAGATGATCCGACCCCACTCATTCCGCGCACGTCCGTGCCCTCCCTTCGGATCGAGTGACGAGGCTGACGCGAAAAGGATCGTCCCGTCTTACCCGTTCAGCCCAAGAGATTCAACAAGGGTCGAACGCCTTTTCAATCATCTGGCCGATCGCGGTCTGGGGTCGCCCCGACATGGTCATGTTGTACTGATGGCTCAATCGGACGGTCGAATCGTTGAAGACCGGATGAAACCAACGTGTCCCGGAGGAATTCCGTGGACACGGGTGAAGGTGTGGGATAGGACGGAGTCGGGAAGAGAATGTTAGATCGCATGGATTGAGACTCACACACCTACACCTCGACCTGATCGTCGATTGGGAGAACCATCCGATGTCCGCATGGAACCGTGCCCTCGTCGTCGTCCTGTCGTCATCCTTGATGCTCGTGACCGCATCGTTGTCGGCGCAGGATCCGGAGAACCAGGAGGAGACTGGGACCCCCGAACCGTCCCCGGCCGTCCGCGTCTCCGCGCGCCGCCTGCCCGACTATTTCGGCATGATCGGCCTCTCACAGACCCAGAAAGAAAAGATCTATCAAGTCCGGGAACAGCGACTTGGCGAGATCGAGGTGCTCGAGCGAAAGATCCAGGAGATTAAAGACGGGATCGTCGCCGACTGCGAGAAGGTCCTAACCCAGACCCAACTCCAACTGCTCCAGGAGATTCGTGAGCGCAAGGCGGGCCGCTGAGGTTTTATCCAGGCCAGCGATCCAGACCTCGAGCTTCAACTCGTCATCACGTCCACCGCCATCGGACGACGGTACGAAGATGTATCGTCGTCCCTATGATGTCTAAATTTATTTCAAAAATTTAGTATTCAACTTGTGTTCGAACATCTGGCTCCTTGTTGCTTTATCCAAGATCGATATCGGATTTCTCAGGCCGATTCGATTCGGAAGGTTGGGTCCATCGACCACGGTCCGATCACGTTTAATCGGTCTTGATTCGCCGATTCAGAAAAAAAGATGGCTCCAATGTCTCATCGGATGAGGATCTTGCAGGTCTCTCTCGTGGGGACGATGACGCCGTATCGGAGATGACTCAACGATCGGCGTTGCAACGGATCGTCGAGGGCGTGTCCAAGACGATCTCACCGCTCAACGACCCCGGCCAAGAACGGACCGAGTCCGAGTCGGCCCGCATGGGGTCGGCCGTCGCAGTGCTCAATCACTCCTTGGAGAGATCGAAATGACTTCGCGATTCTTTACGCGTATTGCTATCCTCACCACGCTCGCCGCAGTCGCAGGGTATGCCACCTCAGCGCGGGCCGATTTCCAAATCTTTGAGGTCTCTGGGGCAGAGAAGGACGACATTACTGGAACCGTCGACGAGTTCCGCGAGGCGGTGGGGCCGCTCAACCCCTTCGAGCCGGTCGCCGGCCCCGCTCTGCCTGGTCGTCGCCAGATCGACTGGGACGCCGCGCCCGACTTCATCGCCGACCCGAACCCCTTCCCCGGCGACTTCTTCAACACGCCGGTCTTTCCGCGAGCCCGCGGCATCGAATTCTCCACCGACGGTACCGGTCTGCTGCTCAGCGCCAACCCGGACAACCCTACGGACACCGACCCGTTCTTCGGCCTGGAGAGCCGTGGCATCCGCTCGTTCAGCGACAACCGCCTCTTCAGCGCGGTGGGCAGCACCAACGTTTTCGTCGACTTCTTCCAGCCGGCCAACAACCAGGACGGCGTGACCCACGCCATCGGCGTCGTCTTTAACGATGTCGAGGTCGAAGGCTCGACGACGATGACCTTGTTCGACGTCGACGGCAACGAACTGATCACCCGCGACGTCCTGACCGCAGAAAACGCCGGCTTTTCGTTCCTCGGCTTCATCACCGACGGACCGCCCAACATCGCCCGAGTCGAGATCAAGTCCGGCGATAACGTCCTGCTCGGCAACGGCCTGGTCAGCTCGGACCTCGACGACCTGGTCGTGATGGACGACTTCATCTTCGGTGAACCGGTCGCCGTCCCCGAGCCCTCCAGCATCGCCCTGCTCAGCTTCGGCCTCGTCGCCGTCGTGGTCGGTTATCGCATGCATCGCCAAGCAGCCTGAACCTAACTCGGCTCGGAAAATCCGATCGATCTTGTCATAACCTGAAAGTGAAAGGCTCCTCGAACCGCGAAGGGCGGTTCGAGGAGCCTTTTTTGTGGAAAGGCAAAAGAAGGATCCCGAGGGTTGATCAAATTAGGATCATGAGGATCCCGAAGGATTTGATTCGATCACGACTCGGTCCCGTCGGTCTGCTCCGAATCTTGCTTCTGTTGTTGTGCTTGCTCGCGCCGCCTGGCAGCAGCGGCGAGTGGACGGAGGACCGAGAGGATCGTGTTGATGTGGGCCAGTCGCGGACCGAACTTGTCGACGAAGTCGCTGAGGGCGAAATCGCTGTCGAGCAGGTTGTCTTTATGGTCGCTGACGTGCTCGGTCAACTCGAACATCAACTTGACGTGGACTTCCTCGAGGTCTTTAAGTGAGCGTTGGCAGTCGCGGACGACATCCTGATGTTCGTTCTGCCAGCGCTCGAGTTCACCTTGCTGGCGAGTCCGCTGATCGCGGGCGAACTGGGTCGCTTCCCGGGAGAGATCCAACTGCTGGCGCTGAAGGTCGAGAATCTGACGCTGAACTTCGAGGTTCTGGTTGCTGAGATTGACCAGCATCTGGAGGAGCTTGACCGGGTCAGTGATTGAGGAAGACGCCGCGTCATCGGACTGGCCGGTGGCGGAGACTTCCATGTGGTAGGTCCATGATGTCGAGGGCAGATTGTCGGACACCAGTCAGCTCCTGGGCCAGAGCGAGGCGAGTGGTTCGGACGACTAGAATCGATGGCAAACGCAACGATGCGATCGACCAGAGCCTTCCCAGTATACAAGAGTTGTCCACCTGAGGCAGGATTTCCACCCGACCAGACGGAACGGTTGGAAACCGACCTCAGATTGGATCGCGTCATCGTCCCGTGATACCCGGCTGCCGACCCAATCGTGACTCGCCGGTGGTGGTCTGTCATCACTGTCCGTCGCTGAACTCTGGCCAGATCGTAGGCAATTCGTCGATCAGATCCGTCGCGATCAAGCCGATGCGACTGCTTCGTTTGGCCACGCGATCGCCGGCACAACCATGGACGTGGACGGCTAATCGAGCTGCCTCAAACGGGGCAAGCCCTTGTCCCAAGAGGGCTGCGATGATGCCGGTCAATACATCGCCGGTTCCACCGGTGGCCATTCCGGGGTTGCCGGTGGTGTTGACGAAACTCCGGCGTCCATCGGTCACCACTGTGCCGGACCCTTTAAGTACCACGACGAGGTTCGAAGTCCGATTGGCATAGGCCTCGGCATCTCGAAGCCGCGTTGACGGATCGGTCGAGACGGGCTTTCCCGTAAGTCGAGCGAACTCGCCGGGATGCGGCGTCATGATCAAAGGGCGTGGCCCGAACGACTCGGGAAGCAACTCCGAGTGGGCCAGCGCGTTGAGCCCATCGGCGTCCAAGACCAGAGGGCGATCCGTCGACTCGACGATCCAACGATCAATCATGCGCGTCAGACTGGCCGACTGGCCCAAACCCGGCCCAACGGCGACGACATCGGCCCACTCGAGTCGCTTGGTCAAGGCCCGACGCGCCGGTCCAGGGCTGATTCGCCCGTCGGCGTCCTCGGGAAGCGGCTCGACCATGATTGTCGGCGCGAAGGCGGCGACCGTCGGTTGGATCGAGGCCGGAACGCAGGCGGCAACCAAACCCGCTCCGCTCCGGATTGCTGCAAGACCGGTCAACGCCAGCGCTCCGGACATCCCTCGACTCCCGCCGGCCACGACAACCCGGCCATAGTCGCCTTTGTGTCCGCCATTGAGGCGTGCAGGGAGTCGGGGAAGACCTTCGAGATGGTTGGTCTCGCGATCGGAGTCGTCCATGGCGTTGATCCCTCGACCCCTATCTACTGAGCACGAGGCCCGCCGCAAACCTAGGCCGTCTTCTAGATCCGGTTGATCAGCCTTTGGTCATCGACTCAGCGCGGGCTTGGCCGAGTCGACGCGCGATCAGGCCACCGACATGTCCGCCTCGGAATCCAGCGTCGATGTTGACGGCCACCACGTTTGACGAACAACTGTTCAAGATCCCCAGCATGCTGGTGAGGCCCTGGAAATGGACCCCGTAACCGACGCTGGTGGGCACGGCGATGACCGGGCAGGAGACCAAGCCGCCCAGGACGCTCGGAAGCGCCGCCTCCATCCCAGCAACGGCCACGATCACATCGGCATCGACCATCTCGGGGAGTCGGTTGAGCAAACGATGCAACCCGGCCACCCCGACATCACTGATCAGATGGACCTCGCAGTGCCAGGCCTCGGCGGTGACGCGGGCCTCTTCGGCGACCGGCAGATCGCTGGTACCGGCGGTGACCACGACGACCTTACCTAGTCGAGGTGCATCGGCCTCATCGTCGCTCGGGATCCGGAACGTGCGGCCCAATTCGTTCCATTGACCCAACGGAAAATGTTCGCGGAGCGGTTCGATGGCGCCTTCAGGAACGCGAGTGACCAGGCCCCCTTCGCCGTGTTCCCGGAGCGTTTGAAGGATGGCCACAATTTGGTCGGGCGTCTTCCCTTCGCCGTAAATCACTTCACTGAAACCGCAGCGGAGTCGTCGGTGCAGGTCGATGGTCGCGAACTCGCCGGTCGGCTGGAGTGGGGCGATTTGAAGCCGACGGACCGCCTCGTCCGGGCTGACCTGACCATCGCGGACGGCTCGGAGCAACGCGAGCGTCTGGGAGGGATCGGGGCTGGACATCGAAGCACGTCTCCAAAACTCAATCCTCAAACGTCAGGATGAGGCCATCGGCCCTCATTCTGTCCTTGTAACGGGCCGCGGCCTGGCCACGCAACCGAACCTCGAACCGGATCGGGACGGTCCAGCACGATGGCGGAGGACGATTCTTCGACGCGAAACTAATGAAGAGGAGAGTCGCGTTGTCGACAACGATGCACTTGCGAGCCGCTCGGAGTGCTGCAACAGGACCAACCGGAACGACCAATCGGCGCGGGAACGGATTCGTTCCGGGACTGCTGGGGCGTCATCTCGATACTTACCTCATGAACCCCACCCGACAGACGGGACGGACCCTTATGCGCGGCGTGTCATACGAATGGCCGCTCTGCCGTGCGCTGACCTCCGAGGAACTCGACTCATGCCACTCCTGAACAGGCGATCGAACCAACCTTGCCTTGCCATTCTCCTCAGTTGTCTGGCCGCGATCAGTCTCACACTCGATCTCTACGCCCGTCCGCTTCAGGACGATCGAAAGCCCGAAATCGACGAGACCGCCGACGTAAGCCAACAATTAGAGGACGCCGTGCGTATCGTCCGATCCTGCTTGGAGTCCGAGCCTTATCAAAAGGTGCCCAACCCGGAACAGGTGGTCGACGTCTTGACCCGGACCATCGCCGGCCTGCCCGTTCCGAGCGTCATCGTCGTGGACTCCTCGGGGCGTTCGTCGAACACGACGATCGACGTTCTCAAGCAGTTGGGCTACGCCACAAACGTCGTTCGAAGCGGTCGTGAAGCGTTCCGCGCCGCTGTGGCCGACGACTCGATCCTCTTCGTCGTTACCGAATCGTTCATCACCCGGAACCGACTGAGCAAGCACGAACCAGCCGTCACAACATCGGCCCTACGGTACACGCTCACCGACTTCCAGGCCGATCACCGGACCGCGCGGATCCCGATTTTTGTCTTCGATGAGTCGGATTCGATCTACACACTAGATCACTTCGAATTCTTCGACTCGCGTCTCCGCCAATTCGAGCGAGTCTATCCCCAGGTCAGAATCATCCCTCGACTCACAAACCTTGATGAATGGAACGTTCTGCTCGCTCTGGAGTTTGGTGAAGCAGAAGGTCGAGCCTTCGATGTCGCCCCGCTATCGACCCCTGATCGCGAGCGTAATCGCCTCCGTGCGCTGCAAGCGTTGGATCTGATCTCGGAGCGTCGAGATCCAAGTGCGACTCGCTATCTCCATGGACGCACCGAGGAAGTCCTCCGACAGACCCTAACCAACCGTGACCTCGGCCCGCTCACCGCCAAGATCCTGGGCCAACTGGCCACACAACGCGCTCAGCGGATCCTCGCCGATGTGATCCTTGACGAGCGACGCCCATTGGCCTTCGGGTTCACCATCGATCCAGCGACCCGCCTCGAAGCGGCGCGGCGATTACCCGGAGCCATCAACGAAACCGGCCTTGGTTTGAGCGACCGTGAAATCCTTGATTTGGTCGAATTCTCCTTGGAGGCCACCGATCCTGTACTTCGACCCGAACTCGTCCGGGTCGTTGAGGTCATCGAAGAGGCGCTCCGAGAATCGCGCGACCGGGTCGTGGGACCAATCCAGGCGGGAAAGATCGTCTTCCCCGAACTCTGAGGCGAGGGTCCCTCGGGGATTGTTCGTCGTAAACGGTCCGATCAATCACAAGAATGCCTACACTCGAGCGCGACCTCTTCTCGCTTGCAGGTCTGGAAGGGTCGCGCTCCGACATCGACGATTGAGCGATGAACAATCAAGTCAATCACTTCTGTGTGAATCAAGACTATCTTGATAAGATTTTGTCTCTATGATCGATCTGTGGGCCCTTTCTTCGAGAGGGCCGAATAACTCGCGGCAAGGCTCCGTCTGGCGACAAGCGTAACCCATGGCGAAACGCTCGGATCGGGGATCGTTGGCTCTTCTCCGCAACATGCAGTCGGAACGACGTCGTTCGAACTGGCATTCGATCTGCGTGTCACACGAGTCGCCTCCCGCCCGTCGAACGAGGGAAACGGGTTTCCCAGGCTCGATTGTTCCGAATAGAGTTGATTGAAGTGACTTCGACCGTGACCGTGGGCAAATCTTGCTTGGGCTCCTGAATAAAGTTTGAGATCCGACGCTCCTGATCGGATTGGTGGTCCCCTCTGGAATTCAAGCTGTGAGGTCATCGATGATCGAGCGCGACCCGCCGCCGACCCAGTCCCCGAGGGGACACGGTGATGTCCGTCCCGATCCCGACGAGCCGATGGCTGATCGCGATGTTTTACTGCTCGTCGATGACGGCCTCGAGTCGGTGAGCCCAACCGGCACTGCGCCCTTCCCGGCGGTCGGGATCGATGACCTCGTCTCCAAGCTTGAAGAGCCGGAGTCTCGGGACGCGGCGACCACGCGCGTCCCTACCTCGAAACAGAAAACCCCGACCAGTCGGACATCAGCTCCAGGAACCTCGAAAGCGTCGGGATCGGAGTCACGCAACGGTGGTGCGAAGCCCCCGAAGCGTCGACGACTCATTCGGACCAATCCCAAGGATCTGGAGGTCGACCCCGATTACGTCAAGCCATCGGAGGGGTGGGGCACCTCGATCGCGGTCCATGCATTGATCTTGCTCCTCCTCTGGTTCGCGACCCTCCACGACCCTGAGGAACGGTCCGGCTTACCCCTGGCTGCGTCGTTCCTGACAACCGAAACCGAGGACTCACTGGAACGGATCGAGGACCTCGAACTGGAACAGCCGCTGGCACCGACCGAAGTCCTCCCTCAGCCCGAACCGATGTCGATTGAGCCCCTCACGGAGATCGAGCTGACCGAAGGCCCCTCGATTGCCGAACCAGACCTGACCGAGTCGACAACCCGAGTCGAGGCGCCTCAGATCGAGGGGTTTGGTGAGACCCAATTCGGTCGGCCTACCGAGAACATCAACGGTGTCGAAGTCCGCGTCGGCGACCCCCAGTTCACCCTGATCTGGGATGAAGAGGTTGACCTTGACCTCCATGTCGAGGAGCCCAGCGGCGAACACATCTACTGGATGACACGCGGAAAACCCACCGAGCGCGGAGGAGTGCTCGATGTCGACAACCTGATCGGCTACGGACCGGAAAATATTCTCTGGGTCGCGAACCCGTTCGATGCCCCCGACGACTGGAAGGCCGTGCGTGGTCCTTCGGGCTCCTACCGTTGGTTTGTGAAATATTTCGACGTCGGAGATATCAATTCACGTAGCAATCGTACCATCCCAACTAATTGGAAGGTCCGAATCAAATTTAATAACGAAGTTTACGTCTATGAGGGACGACTGGAACGGCCGAAGGATCGTTCCCAAATATACATCTTCGAAGTTCCATGATCCGATCGTCGTCGTAATCAATCATCTCGAAGGCTCAACGGGCGTAGTCGAGCACAACCACCTTCGGCTCGTTGGGCAGATGCTCTTGATCGAACATGACAGTCGAGGAACCGGGCCGTTCGGTCTGGATATCGCCGAGCGTCTCCAGGAACCGCTCGACCGGGGCGATGTCCAGATTGATCTTCGGTGTCTTGTAGTGCATCGGGATGATCACTCGAGGTCCGATCGCCTCGATCAAACCGGGAATCTCCTCGAAGGCGATTGTCGGAGGTCCCCCAGCCGGAACCAGCACGATCTCCGCTCCCCGGAGTTGGGCCACCTCATCGTCGGTCAACGCATGACCCAGGTCGCCCAGATGGACCAGATGGAGGCCCTCGGCTCGGAAGTGGATGATCGTCACCTCGTCCTCGGGACGCCGTCGTGGGGTCTCGAAAACATGGACGCTGTGGATCTCCAAGCCCCGGTGTGACTGCCAATCACCGTGCGGGATCTCCAAGCCACGAACCACCTCGAATGGTTTCTGAATTTGTCCGATGTGACTGTGGTAGACCTCGTTGTCGTGGCTGAGCAGGACGAGATCGGCCGGTGCGGCGATCGGTGCATAGCCGCCGGAGTCCGGACTCTTGTAGGGATCGAGGATGATCCGGAGCCCTTCGGTTTCGATCAGGAACGAGGCGTGTCCGTACCAGGTGATCCGCATCGTCAACTCGCTCGTCTCGAATCCCCCAGGGCCTCGAAACGGGCGCGAGTCGTCGGACGTCCAGGACGCGACGAGAGACCTTCACGCCCGAACACATCGGGGTTCCACATTCTACTGTAACAGCGATCCGGTCGTCAGGAGGGTTCCAACTCGCTTCCCGATCTCGATGGGGGGATCGGACGCCGATCGGGTCAGGACCACGAAGACCGGAGACGCGACTCGCGTTCGTTGTATTGGCGGTGCATGGGTCGAGTCGCAGCAGATTGGCCGTCGTGCGGCGAGACCAGTCGGGCTCGGCTCAGATCGATCGTCGAGTCGCTGAGCATCGGGACCGAGCGGCTGCCCTCCAGTTGCAGCGGCACACGGACCGTGAACGTGCTTCCCATGCCCGGCTGGCTTTCCAGTTCGATCTTTCCACCGAGAAGTTGGGTCAGCTCACGGACGATCGAGAGGCCGAGCCCGGTCCCTTCGTGCTGTCGGGTGAGGACCGAACCAGGTGTCCCCGGCGGTTGGACTTGACGGAACTTCTCGAAGATCGCCTCGCGGTCCTCCTCGGCGATCCCGATCCCCGTATCGATGACTTCGATGACCAAATGATGGCCCATCGCGCGGGCCCGGAGGGTCACGCGACCCCCTTCAGGCGTGAACTTGACCGCGTTGGAGAGCAGGTTGTAGATGATCTGCTTCAGCTTGCCCGGATCCTGCCGGAGCAGCGGGACCGACTCGTCGATCTGGCACTCCAGGATCAGGTCCTTCTTTTCGGCCTGCGGACGCATCAGGTTAACCAACCCCTCACAGACGTCGCGGATCGAGAAGTCATCGGCCTTGACCTCCATCTTGCCGCTCTCGATCTTGGCCAGGTCGAGGATGTCGTTGATCATCCCGAGGAGAATCTTGCCCGACTTCTGAATATTGGCCGCATAGCGGCGCTGCTTTTCGGTGAGCCGGTCGCTCCCGGAGAGGACTTCGGAGAAGCCGATGATCGAGTTTAAGGGCGTCCGCAACTCGTGGCTCATCGTGGCAAGGAAGTCACTCTTGAGCCGGTTCATTTCGAAGAGTGCCAAGTTGGCCTGAGCCAGCTCGTCGACCTTGCGGTCGAGGTCATCATTGACCGATCGCAATTCCTGCTGCATCGCCACCAGGTTGTGAAGCATCCGGTTGAAGGCGTGCGACAGCTCCTCGAACTCGTCGCCGGTCTGGATCTGGCTCCGGATATTCAGCTTGCCCGATGAGATCGCGTCGGAGACGTCGCGGAGGTGCTTGACCGGCTTGACGATGACGTAACGCACGATCACATAGCTTGCGACCATCGCCAGGATTGCCGTGACCAGCGCGGCCGAGATCAGGATCGCCCGGTTCTGGTGGATCGCCTTGGTCGTCCGCTCCATCGGAAGGTTGACCACGACCATTCCGGCCAAATCGCCGGGCTCAATCTCCAAGAGCGTGCCCGAGTCGTCCTCTTCGTAGTAGTGGTAGCCGGCCATCCCGCCGATTTCATGGCAGGACATCATGCATTGCGGCTCGATTCGAATCGCCTGGAGATACTGATAGAGCTGTCGGTCCGGCGAGATCCGCCAGGCCTCCATCGAAGTCCCGTCACGGAAAGCCAACGGCTTGGCCTCGATCCCTTCGGTCTCCAACTGCTTGTCCGCCTCGGCCGCCTCGACGAACCGCGAGAGCCACTCGCGCTCCCATTGACTGACCCCGTCGTCCGTCGACGCGTCGTTTGACCCGGATCGATCCCCGGAGTTCGTCGCCGGTTTGATTAGGCGGAATTTGTAAACTGGCGCCCGATCAAATGTGTCCGGCGTGAAGACCGACGTGTCGGAGTTCGGCGAGAGCAGCTCCATGTGCCGGCTCTGGAGGATCGGCGGGATTAAGGCCCGGCCCGCCTCCCGGTTCTGATCGATCACCAAGCGTTCGGTTTTCTGGCCATACCAATAGAAACTGACCGTGACGAGGCAGAGGATCCCCGCGCCGAAGATGAACCGGCACTTCCGTTCCAGACTCGTTTCGCCGAGGAGATGCTTGAACGTCCGGTATGACACGGCTGGCTCCGCATTCCGACGCCTCGAACTGGTTCGACGGCCAACTCCGACCGGTCCACAGCCCGGCAGAGGTCGCCTCCGCCCTCCTGCCGGCCCAGTTTAGCCCGACAACGACCGACTGAGCGAGCGGGCAGTGACCCTAGCCGATTGGGACACCCTCGCCTAGCCGACTCGCCCATTGCGGCCGTTCGATGCTGAACCACCAGGTATCGGCTGACAGGCCTCACAGAAGTAGGTCGGACGGCCGATCAAACCGGCGATCTTGACCTTCTGGATCGCTGCGCCACAGGACGGACATGGCTCGCCTTCATGGCCATACATGGCGTTCTCAGCCAGGAACTCACCCTCTAAGCCGAGGACCGTCCGATACCCCGCATCGAAGCTTGAACCCTCCGCTGCGATCGCGCGTTGCAGGACCTTCGGGATCACCTTCGATAATCGGGTGACTTGTTCGGCATCCAGGTCGCGGGCCGGATGCTCGGGATGTATACGCGCCTCGAAGAGGATCTCGTCGGCGTAGATGTTCCCGATACCCGCTAAGACCTTCTGGTCCATCAAGGTCGGCTTGATCCCCCGACGCGTTCGGGCCAAGCGCTCGGATAACTCGTCCGCATTGATCTCCAACGCATCAGGACCCTGAGAGGCGGTAAACGCCGCCTCGGCCTCCGAACGCGAAGAGTACCAGTGGATTTTGCCCAACCGACGGGTGTCGCAAAACCAGACAGGCTTGCCGCGACCCGCCAGTCGGATCACCAGGCGCACATGATCCTCGCGTGGGGGCTCGACCAACCAAAACCCTCCCGTCATCCGTGGCTGGATGACGATCTCTCCTCCAGAATCCCTTAACTCGATCCGGACCCATTTGCCCCGACGGCTCACCGTCTCGATTTGAGAATTGACGACCTGCTCGACGAGTTTCTCCGCGCGACACCCGACCAGCATCGTTTCGTCACGAACCTCGATGCCGACGATTCGTCGACCCACGATCGGGGCCAGTCCCCGAACCATCGTCTCCACTTCGGGCAACTCCGGCATCGTGCGATCCCTCAATAGCTCTCGATGGCCCAGTCGTGGTTCTCTCTCGCAACGCGTTTGCAATCCGAGAGCAATCATAACCGGGACGATCCACATCATCAGGGCGACCGGAATCGCTCACAAACTCACCGCAATCACTCAAAATCCAGCAATTCTCTCGTTTTTTCCTGCAGGCTCTTGACGAATCGTGATCGCAAGTGGCATCCTCTGATTGAACTACATGACGCTTTCTGGCCGGGCTCTTCCATGCTTGCCGAATCACGACGGCGTGCTCTGCACGATTTCATTCAACAGCGTGGTTACGCGACGCTCGCTGAGCTGAAGTCGCAGTTGAACGTCTCCGAGAGCACCCTCCGTCGCGACTTGGATCACCTCGAGCAACTCGGCGTGATCCGTCGCACGCACGGTGGCGCGGTCGATGTAGAAGAGTCTCGAGTCGTGA
>CAZSSM010000015.1:0-100237 GCA_964609385.1 uncultured Planctomycetia bacterium | reverse complement strand
GGGCTCGGCTGGGGGGGGGCTATGTGGGGGGGTGGTGGGGGGGCGGGCGGGAGCGGCGGACCGTCGTCGACGCCCGGCGGGAGCGGCGGGACGGGCGGACCCTGGGGCACGTTGGGGATCTCAGGGGGTGTCGGGCTCGTCGGAATGCCGGGGGAGCCGTTCTCGGTTTGCACCAGCGGAAGCCCGACCAGCAGCGGACCCATGTCGCCCATCATGTTGGGGATCGTGCTGCCGGTTTCTGTTGGAGCGAAGCCGGTGCCCAAGCCGCCCGCCCCGTCGCCGCCACCGAAGTCGCCGAAGTCGTCGAATCCTCCCTGACTGGGATCAGCCAACGGACTGGTTCCGGTCCCGTCTCCCAGGCCCGCGGTGCCGTCGAAGACGTCTGCTCCGGTACCGGTATCGGAGGGCTCTGGGGTGGTCGGCTGGGATTCGCCGGGCTCTTCGACCACGCTGGGATCGCGGTCGGGTCGGACCAGTTCACCGGGCACGCCAGAGATTTGCCCCGGCTTAGGTGTCGCGGGCGGTGGCATGACCCCGTAGGGAGGCTTGGGCGCTGGGATCTGTCGGGGGATCATCGGTGGCGGGATGATGTCCTGAGGGATGATCGGCGGCGGAATGACATCTTGGGGGATCTTCGGCGGTGGGATGATGGACTTCTGAGGCGTGGGGATCATCGGCGGCGGGATGACCAATCCGCCTGGACTCGCATCGGTCCGAGCGAGCCGATCGAGGCCATCGGGGATCTGGGGCGGCGGGATGACCTCGTCGTTCAGGACCAAACGCTCGGCTTCGGAGTCGGTCCCTTCGGGTTTCGTGTCGCGATCGGGATCCGGCGGCTCGTTGGTCTTGGCGTCGGGCTGGGTTTGCTCGGGGTTCGGAGCTGTGGATTGGCCAAATGACGTGGAAATGGCAATCCAGAAGGCGATCGCCGACAGGCACGCGGCCAGGGCGCGCGGGGATCTAGGGCTCATGAGGGGATCCTCCAAGGACACGGGGCCTGGCACGCGATGCCGATCCGCGGCATCAAGGCCCGAGGGGTTAGGATGGCTCTGGTGCGGGGACCATCCGATCCTGTAAGGGGCTTATCGGTTTTGGGGAAATTGGGGTTGAGTCCGGTTCGTTGGGGCGTCGGAATAAGTCGGATGGGCGCGGATCTCCGAGGCGTTGCCGGTCCGGTCATCACAGGGTGAGTCACCGAAGGGGAAGGGCACGATGACGGGACGAGATCTGGGAGTCGACGGTCGGGTTGGTGGCAGCTCGGGTCGAGAGAGGGGATCTTCATTATTGAGGGTTCTCCGCGTGTTTGTTTGGTTTCTGTTTTGGGGGACGGCTGGGCTGTTTGATCCGGTCCTCGCCCAAGGGCCGGGCATTGCCGACGAGGAATCAAATGAATACTTGCGGCCGATCCTCCGCTATGACACGCCGGCTCATCACGCTCCGGTGTCGGCCTTGGCCTTCGACGCCGAGGGCCGCCTGCTCTCGGCCGGGTACGACAAGGTGGTCAAGGTCTGGCGGGTGACCGGCTCGGGCGCGGACCGGGCCTTGGAGCCGCTCGTGACGCTCCGTCCGCCGATTTTGAACCGAGGGTCGCGGGGCGAGGTCCGGGTGATGGCCCTCTCGCCGCGCGGCGACTTGCTCGCCCTGGCGGGGACCGGGGTCACCAGCCGCGCCGGGGAGATCCTGCTGTTCGCCTATCCGGTCCGACCCGATCGCGAGCCGACCGGTCGGCTCGTGACCACGTTGCCGGCGGTCCTCCGGGGCGAGGCCGAGGACCAGCACACTAAGGCGGTCACTGCGTTGGCCTTCTCGCCCGATGGGTCGTACCTGATCTCCTCGGGCTTCGATCGGACGGTCCGGGTCTGGCGCGTGGTCGGCCCGGACGGCCAGGTCCCAGCGCCCGGCTCTCAGATGGCCGCTCGGTATCGATCCAAAGCTGTGGTGACGAGCCTCGCGACCTTCCGAGGGCCCGACGACGCGCAACTCTTGGCCGGTGATGAGGCGGGCCTCGTCGGACGGTTTCGGATCGACCCGCGGGGCCGATTGCGGCGTCTGGGTCAACTGGACACAACCACCGAGAAGGGCGTCGAGGCCCGCGACGAGATCGGGCGGGCGGTCTCGGCCTTGACGACCCGGGCCCGCCACGACGGCGAGAATTGGCCGACCATCGTGGGCCGCGAGGACGGTGCCCTGATCGCCTTCGACGCCCGCGACTTCGACGTCTCCTGGAAGTTGCCGGGCGGGAACCACGGCCGGATCGATGCCGCGCGTCTGAGCCCTGACGGGACCCGACTGGCCGTCAGTTGGGCGACCGAGCCGTTCCTCGACGCCACAAAGCGGCCCGACTCGCGGCGTACGGTGGTCCTCTTAGATATGAGTGATGGTCAGGAACTCCGGCAACTCCGACGCGAGAACGATGCGGTCCTCGCCCTAGCCTTCGCCCCCGACGGTCGGTTGGCCATCGGAGGCGGGGATCGCCAGGAACTGACCTTGGTCGAGGGGCTCGTGCCGGCCGCGCCGAACGCCCCACTGCAGGATCTCCGCGTCGTCGGGGTCCGCGACCGGGCCGTCCGCCAAGGCAGCACGGTCTGGGACATCGGCTTCGCTCCCGTGGGGTTGCAACTGGTGCTCACGCGCAAAGGGCCTAACGGGGCCGATCAGATCCAGACTTATGATGTAATTCGGCGTCAGACCGGCAACGAGGAGCCGGCGGATGTCCGACGCGCCCTGCGCGAGTTCGACGGCTGGTCGGTTCGGCCCGTCGACCAACTCCGTCTCCAGGTCGTCCGCGCCGGTCGGGTCGAGAGCACCTTGGCATTGGACCAGCGGATCGACCGACGCTGGTATGCCTACAGCTTTCTGCCGGGCAACGCGGAGGCGGGTCATCCCCGCTTGGTGTTGGCCGTGGCGGCCGGATCGGGGGTGATCCTCTTCGATCCCGAGAACGGGGAGCGGATCCGCCACTTCTCCGGCCACGACGGCGACATCACGTACAACCTGGCCCCGTCGCCTGACGGGCGTTGGCTGGCCACCGTCGGCCCCGATCAGACCGTCCGCCTGTTCGCCCTCAAGGGTTGCGACGTGCGGCCGAAGCTGGGCGCGACCATCGAGCGGCGACCTGACGGGCGATACGCGGTCGCGTCGGTCGAGGCCAACAGCTTCGCCACCACCGCTGGGCTCAAGGCCGGCATGATCATCGAGCGGGTCCTCGTCGCCCGGACGGACAAACTTGAGCCCGATCAATTCGATCCCGGAACCTTTTTTGAGAACCGGGAAGCGCTCGATGCAATCGATCGCAAGGAACCGGGTCCAGGTCGGGCGATCGCGTTGCAGATCCAGGGCGAGGCGGTCAACCGCGGCTCGACCCGACGCGACCGGCCGGTCCTCTCGCTCTACCTGAGCGTGGATGGCCAGTGGGTCGCCTGGATGTTGGCGGGCTACTACGACACGTCGATCGAGGGCGACGCGCGGTTCCTCGGCTGGCACCGGAACCGGGGCGACCTGGTCGACGGGTTTGGGTCGACCGAATATATCCCGATCCGTCAGTTCGCCGCGATCTTCAACAAGCCGGAGGTGATCGATGCGTTGATCTTCAGCGGTGGCGACGTGGGGGCAGCCCTGCAACTCGGCCAGGCCCAGGGCAGCGGGATCGACCCGAACGACCCGACCGGCACGGCCGTGGCCCAGGTTGAGCAGTATTTACCACCGCGATTCGACTGGGTCGATCCGCCGGCCCCCGATGCGGTCGTCGTCGACGATGAGGTCACCTTGCGGTTCGCCCCCGAGCCCGACCGCAACGTCCGTGACGGGGCGCAATGCCGCTTCACCCTGATCGTCAACGACAAGGTCCAGGGCGACGAGGAACTCGAGGCCGACGACCTCGTCGGTCAGATCCGCGAGATCCCAGTTCGGCTCGAAGAGGGTCCCAACAAGGTCGTGCTTCAGTTCCGGACCACCGAGTCCTATGGTGATCCCTTGGATCCGACCCTGCTGAGGCAATACGAGCCGCTCGAGTTGATGCTGGTCAAGGCGTCGCCTCCGGAGCGGGTCGTGGTGCCGACCCTGGCGGCTCGGACGTTGGGCGTCTCGAGGTTCGCCGCCGAGCCGCGCTATGCGTTGCCGTTTGCCGACGCCGATGCCCGCGACCTGGCCGAGGACATCTTCGGCGGCCGGGCCGTCACCGAGCGTTATGACCCCGAGCGGGTCCAGGTCGCGTCGGCGTCGTCGATCGAGGGGGGGCTCGACGTCGAGCAGCTCCGCAACACCCTCGACGGCTTGCGGGACGACCTCGACGCGGGTCGGCTGAACCAGGGCGGCTCGGTCTTCCTCTACGTCCGCTCGCATCTGATGCTCCACCAGGGCCGACTCTATTGGATCGCCACCGACTCGCCGTTGAACGACCCGGAATCCACATCGGTCACATTAGCGGATCCGTTCCGCACTGTGCCGATTACCGAGGTGACAGATTTGTTAGATCGGCTCGTCTTCGAAGGCGGCCAGCGCGTCGTCCTGATGATGGATGGCTGGCAGGACCGTAACCCGCAGTCGGGCTCGCGCGAACTCCGAGACGCCCGCAAGGATTGGATCCGATCGTTGCTGTATGACCACAACGTGGTGGTGGCCGCCGCCTCGCACGATCGGCCCGCGCCGCCGAGCGTCCGAGACGACCACAGCCTCTTCGCGCTCGGCCTGCTGGACGCCCTGGGCAGCGCACCACCATTGAGCGAGGGCGTCCCCTCGCTCCGAAGCTACCTCGATGCGATGAGCACCCGGGTCTACAGCAGTTCCGACGGCCAACAGGAGCCCTTCTTCGGGATCCCCGACGGGCTCGACGGCAACGCCCCGCTCTTCGATGGTCGGCCGTCCGCCGTCCCCGCCGACCAGCCCAGCCGGATCGCAGCACGGGTGGAGTCGAGATAAATTTCAATTCACAACATGACGCGTTCCTTGGGGTCTATTTCGCTTGGTCGCCGTAGTCCCCAGCCACCAGAGCGGGGGACAAAGTAGAATCGAGATTTGTTTTAATTCTGGATTATGAGCCACTATGAATGGGATAGGCCGACGGGCAAAGCTCATGAGCCTTCGATCCACCGGTCTTGCCGCGTTGGGGTCTCGCCCGTCTGCAAGAAGATCCGGCGAAGGCTTGAGCTGACATGCCCCTGTCCCAACCATCGAGACCTCTTCGCGTTTCCGGCCTCGCCTTTCCGGCCGAATTTACCCATCGATGCAGGGTTCCAGCCGTTACAACCCGAACCGATTTTCCACCGGTGCGCAAGCGAATCGGTGGCGGCCGATCGCATGAAGATCGGTCGATAATTCGATCCGTGTGATCCCGGATTGCCAAAGAGTGCCCGCTCCTCGCGGTCGTGCGGAACCCGTTTGCGGGGTGATCCGCTCCGACGCCCCGTCTCGCGCGGTTCGTCGATCGACGTGGGCGACGTCTCGCCGTGATGCTGCACAGACCCGACCCCACGGATGGTGGGTCGGAGGCGGCATCCGGTCGGTCGCGCGGCCGATCGCCCGGCGATGCTCCGGGGCGCCGCGCGTCTCATTCCCGCTGAGGTCGTAGGCGACCTGATAAGGCGACCGAGCCGGACGTCCGATCCATCGAGATCGTCCCAAGCGGGCTGAGCCTTCTCCGATCCGGGTTCCAGGAGAGCCGACCGGGGATCGGCAGGCTCCCGGTCGTCCCGCCACGCAGCGCGATCAGGCCGGCCCGCCAGCGGTATGTCAGGCCCAGCGCCTCGCGAAACACCCCGATCGCGGCGAACACCGCCAGCACGATGGGGATCATCGCGAGGACGGCCAGGACCACCACGACTAGGGTGGCCAGTGTGACCAGGCCGACCGCGATGACCGCCAGGTTCTCCCCGATCGGCGGGTCGCGATGCGGTTCGGTCGGCTCGACCTCGAACGGTTCCGACGGCGTCGGCTCCGATGAGACATCTTCGGGCCTGGGTGATCGTGGGGGCTCGGGCACCCGGACCGGCTTCGGCGCTGGTTGGGTCTCATAGACCCAGGGAGGTCGCGAACCGATGACGATCTCGATGGGCGCTTCCTCGACGACCAACCAGACCAGCGAAGGAGCCTCCGAGGCTCGAGCGCCTTGGGTTGGTCGCGGTTCGGCTCGGGGTCGCGGTGGTGGCTTGGGATCCGTTTGGGCCTTTCTCCGACGGTCGGCCTCAACGTCCTGATCGGCGTCCTCCAGCGCCTTGGTAAAGGCCTCAAAAAACCGGCAATGCGGGTCTTCCTCCTCGCACTCGCGATAGGCGGCTTCGCCCAGGGCCAACCAGCGCTTCAAGGTTGGGGCATCGACGCCCACGGCGGTACAGGCCACGTCCATGGGCTGGCCCGCTCGGAGCGCTGCGCAGATGCGTCTGGTGATGGCCCGATTGGGAACCACGATGCCCACCCCGGATGACCCCGACGACCGTTGCGACCTGATGGTGAGCCTCGACGCACCGTCGCGTTTGGAGGGACCCGCCATAGGTAAGATCAAGCGATCGGGATGAAGCGTTCAGAGGATTTTCTCGGATCGGCCGACGAACCGGGCCGCTTGGCCCTTTCTTCGAAAAGATCGATGCGATCGGTCGCGGTTCTGCTGGCCCATTGAGCGCCGTTCAGGGGTGGCTGGGGACTGCAACGCGCAGCGGAGCAGACCCCGGAGACAATGCCATCAGGGTGTTTGTTAGAGGGTCGCTCCGGGAGGCCCACTCAATCGTCTAGGATGTCCCCGGGGTCTGCTCGCGACGCTCGCAGTCCCCAGCCACCCGGCCGATGGCAGAGCAAGGCAATGCCATCCGAGCGATTGCGACGGAGTTGCGAGCGCTGAGCGATCAGATTCGAACTCAATGCGTGCCTTGACCGATGGCGAAGAAGAACGAGCCACCGATTCCATAATGCCGAGAGCGATCCCCAAACATCGTCGTTTGTCGCTGCCCAAGTCAAAGATGGAGACGGCCGATCGCGTCGAAGATCAGCGATGGTACAAGCGATCGCCGTGGCGTCGCGTGCGGATGGAGAAGCGTCGGCAGTCGCCATTGTGTGAGCGTTGTCTTGAGCTAAGCCGGATCACACCGGCGACCGACGTGCATCACGTCGAACCGAGGAAGAAGCGGCCTGACTTGCAATATGACATCGATAACTTGAAAACGCTCTGCCGTCCTTGTCACAACGCGATTGAGGCGAAAACCAGGGAGAAGCCCAGTTTTCCGTTTGTTCGATTTGGAACGGAAGATTGAAGAACCGCGTCTCCTATCTTACCAGGCTAGACATCATCGATGAAGTTTGTTAACGAATCTACTGCGAGAGGGAAACGATAGCGACAAAGCGAAATAGATTTTGTCGTCGTAGACTCAGGTGATCATTATGGCCGATAACACAAAGCAAGAAGCAGTAACTGACTCTGACCGTTTGTCTCGGGATAATTACGTCAAGATTCAGTTGTTTTGCGAAAATCTGGTTACTGTTATCATGCGCATAGTTATATTTGGTTCGATTGCTGTTTTTTTGGTTTTGTGCTCCCTCTATCAACGAATATCTCGTAAGGAATTCCGTGTCCCCATTCATCGATTCTCCGGAGAGTGGTTCCGAGACTGCCTCGTCAACTTTGGAAGTCAACCAAGAAAGGTCTTGGCCGACTCTTGGCGTGGTGGGGGATTCCTTTGGATCAATAAACTCTCTATTCTCAGGTCTTGCCCTCGCTGCAGTTGCTCTCTCTCTGTTTCTGCAGATGAAGGAGCTTCGGCTTACTCGGAAGGAACTCATTGAGCAGAAAGAGCAGTTCAAGAAAACGGCTGAAGCAACGCATCAGTCAAACTTGCTTTCTGAAAAAGAACAATATTATAGAATAACTTACCGACTCAGTCGAGCATTCTAAAGGTCTTGCCAAAAGCCTGTTCCAATCAGAACATTTTACAATATCTGTAGTTCTAGATAAAATGAAATTTGTGCAAACTGAAATGCACTCAATTAAAGACTTATAGTTAACAAGAAATATTTGCTTGAATTTTGTGGCGAACCAGGAAAGGCTAATCCTATTGAAGTTATTATATTTGCAGTTCGAAGAAAAATAATTCATAGTTGATTATGTTTAGTTCTTAAAATGTAAAGATAAATAGTGATTACTCAAAAATATCGAAGACATATTTATTGTGTGGATTGAAAAAAGATCTAATATTCTATTTTAAATTTAAAATGTTAGTTCAGATTCATTTGCGATGGCGAGCTTGCGTTCCACCTTGGTCAAGTTGTCAGCACGGCAAGATCGACCGGAAGGGGCGGGTCGAAATGTTGGACGAAAGGGGTTGCGGTACGGGCGGTCAGTCTCATGCGTGTGCAGCCAAGTATTGAGTTTTTGGGCCATTTAGGACGAAATCGGTGGGAAAACGCGGCCCACAGCCCAAACCAACGGCGTTGCGGGTCCTTCATGGCGACAGAAAGGACCGAATTAGCGCAAGGGAACCTCAATATCCCGCCGGTTCAGTCAAGCCACCACGGGAATTGAGCAAAGCCGAAAAAGCAGCTTGGAACAAGCTGGCCTCCCAACTGCAAGCGTCCGGTGAAGTGAATCCCTGAAGTGGACCCTATAGTCCAGACCACTCGGCTCGAATTCCTGTTAGGGCTGGGGGATTTTCACGCGAGCCGTTGTATCCCAAGGGCTGGTCGATAGCTTGTACCGGATTGGTAGGAAGGTTGTTGGTATCAAGGATCTACCAGTTTCCGCCGAGTTGGTAGAGGGCCTTGGTGTGCGTCGATCTGCTGGCCGGATCGATTGTGGGGACCCGATCTGGATTGCTTGGTGGGATAGGGATTCTTGCCGGATCGCCGAGAATTCTCGGCGATCGGCGCTCTCTGTGCGATCGGCTGATGTGGGGGCGAGTCGCTCCGGGAAGTCGAGGATCGTCGCGTTGAGGCGATCCCGATCTTTGACTTAGGACTAGGGTCCTACTAGGTGATGCTTGCAAATTTGACCCATGATTTTCCCTCGGTGAAGATCCCTCAAGGATAACTTCCTGAGTGGTTGGAGAATCGGGGTCCACTTCAGACCACGTCGGCTAGGTATCTCATCTCGTGGCAGTTCCCTTTCGGGAGTGGAAAACTTTGTCACTGTTTCAATGCGAACACGATCACACGAGGACTTTGTGATCGAGCATTGCTTGCTGGCCCGAGTTCAGGGTCAAAGCCCTTAAGACATCGGTTTTTGTTCGATCTTAAACGGTTTTCGTCGAGATTTCGGCTTGCCTCGGATGGGTTTTGTTTCATTCTCGGCGAAGCGATCGCTCTCAGCCTTGTTGTGAGCGACGGGATGGTTGGGGACTACGACGCATGGCGAATCAGGTCTTTGGAGATGGAGGTCACGGGGACGGCCGAGCCGACCTGGTCGAGGGCCGGGATGTGACGCGAATCACCGTGGAGCCCGTCGTCTCGAGCGCCGAATGTCGGCCGGCTCACAGTCGACACCCAGTCGGTTCGCCATATTGCCTTGGCGGGATGTCGGATCCTTGGTGGGCAAGGGGTCGTGCGCCGAGTGATCCGGCATCAGGTTGTTGAGGAACCAACTCATCGAGTCGGGCGGTCGAATAATGGCTGGATCCAAGAATCTTTTGTTCTGGAACCTGGCGGTGATCGTGGTCCTGGTTTTAGGTTCGTCCTGGGTCGTGCTTCAGGGTGGCCTGATCGCTTCGACCGAGGATCGTTCGAGCCTCCTTCCAGCCATCGATGCTCAAGCGGAGGTCGAGGATGGGCGGTCGGCGCCGATCGCTCGGATCGGTGGCTGGACCAAGGCGATCGTCCTGCGACTGCGTGGCGTAACCTGCTCGCCGAACTTCGAGTCGGCCATCGCGCGGCTCCCGGAGAGGGCCGACTGGATCATCGAGACCCAACTTTGCCCGATCTCGGTGCCGATCGAGACGTCGGAGGCGTCGAACGACGCGGATGAGCCCGCCACCTCGGAGCCGGCCGGCTGGGAGGAGGGTCACGATCGGATCGTCATCGTCGTCACCAAACGCGGCCTGGAGGCCGCGCGGTTGGTCCAACTGATGAACGACAACGGGTTCTTCGTCAATCCGATCGAGGTCGTCGCCGAGGTGATCATGGACGATCGCTCGGATCGCGGATCACAGGACGTCCTGGCGATCACGGAGACGCTCCCGGATCGGTGATCCGACGGACGATCGGGAACGCGGAGACGCCTCGGGTCGTGAGGATCCGGATCGCGTCGGTCTCCGCTCCCGGATCGTTCGCATCGCCGTTGGCCTCGACGACGAAGTCGAGCATCTCGACGGACGTGACGATCCCATCGTCCGTTGAATCAGCGCCCGAATCATCGAGGGCTTTGGGGTTGTCCCATGCCCGGAGGATGAGGTCGGGCAGGGGACGGACGTCGTGGGCATCCGGGCCGGCCCGGACGGCGAGCAGGGTTGTGGTCCGATCGCGGAGGGCGCGGGCCTGGAGATGGTCGTCGAGACCTTCGAGCAGTTGATCGTCGATCGCGTCGCGGTCGAGGTGGAGATCGAGGACCAAGAGGCGTCGAGGGGTCCCGATCCGGGCCAGGTTGTTGCGGAGGTCGAGGTCGCTCAAGGGCGATGGTTGGTTTGGTCCGTCGAAGCGGAATCGGATCGCGCCGGTGTCGGGATCGAAGTCCGCCTCGGCCTCGACGAGCACGGCGACTACGTCGACGGGGCGCACCTCGCGACGGACCTGCCGCCAGAAGGGCGCGAGCTGATTGAGCCGCGCCTCCGCGTCGGTCAAGGTGCGCACGACGGTCGGTTCGGATCGGTCGTCGAGCGTCCGGTCGCGGAGGCCCTCGACCAGGGCGTCGATCCCCGGGGCGGTCTCGGGATCCTCGGACCGATCGACCCCGATCGCCAACACGAAGAGGCGCGGCGGTGAGGGTGTCCCGTCGTAGCGGACGACGATCTCGCGCGTCCGACCGTCGACGCCTCCGGGGTTGGTGGCCAGGGCGTGGAACCGGTTGTCCCCATCGTGGAGTCGGACCTCGGTCGCCCAGCGCTTCAGGCCTCGACGCTCGAGGCGTGGGGCTCGCGCTGTGTTCGGATCCTCGACGACCCGGAGATCCTCGGCGCCCCGGATCAGGACGCCGTCGTGGAAGAGGCGGAGCCGGCCGTCGAGGTCGGTCCGATCGGATTCCAGGGCCAGCCTGAGGGTCCGTTGATCGGTCCGGGCGGGCGGTTCGAGGAAGGCGATCCGTGGTGGCCGGACGGTCTGCGGTTCGAGTTCGGGGGGCGGTTCGCCGATCGCTCCCGAGGCCATTTGCGCGACCAGGCCGTAGGTCCGGGCCGCGTCGCCGAGCTGGTCGATGTCGAGCCGGACCCCCTGCCGGATCCAGGCGACGCGTCGGAGCCCGCCGATGGAGGCGTCGAAGCGGCCGTTGGAGGCCACGGCGATCCATTCCGAACCGGTCTCGTCGCCCTGCGCGGACGCGTCGTCGTCGGTCGCGGCGGTCAGCGTTCCCAAGAGACGCGCGCCGTCGAGGTCCCAGAACCGGACCGTCGCATCGTCGCTGGCCGTGGCGATCCGGTCGCCCTCAGACCAGATGACCAGGGCATTGATCTGCTCGTCGTGCCGGTCGCCGAACCGGGGGGGACGCTGATTGAGGTCCTCCAGGTCGTAGGCCCAGACCTCCTTGTCGCGCCCCACGGCGATCAACCGTCTCCCGTCGGGCGTGAATCGGAGGCCGCGGATCTCCCGGCTCCGGTCGAGGTTTAGACGGCGATCGATCGGTCGTAGGGAGGAGACCTCGACCCCGTCGAGGCCCTCGAAGCGGACGTCCCAGGTCACGAGTCGACCGTCCTTGGTCCCGATGGCCATTCGCCCATCGACGCCGTCCGCCGTGGGGGCATCGAATCGACGCGCCTGCAATGCCGTGACCTGGACGGGCGAACCGATCGCGTCTTCCAGGGCCTCCGCGGTCCCGGTCCAGAGCGGGGGGGTGTTCGGCTCCGACCGTCGACGGTCCCGGAGTTCGAGCGAACCGTCGTCGAAGCCGATGACGAGCCGGTCGGCGTCGAGGAAGGCGATCCCGGCCACGCGGGTCATCGTCTGCTTCCGAAAGACCGCGTCGACGCTCGGCGATTGGGCCAGCCGGAAGATCGCATCGGTCGTGGATGTCGGGTCGAGGTCCCAGACGACCACCAAGGAGTTCCTCCCGGCGGCGGCCAGGTAGCGTCCCCCTGGTGAGGCGACCAGCCGTTGCGCGGCCGGCCGAACCGGGTCGGGCTCGAACGATGCGTAGCGGGATCCTGGGGGCGTCGGAAGGACGACCCAGCGGGATTCCGGACGTCGCCCCGGCCTGGTGGATCGCTCGTGGACCACGACCCGGCCCGGCTCGACGTCGGACGGATCCAGGTCGGGGACACCGTCGGTGGTCTTCCCAATGACCAGGGCATAGCGCACGATCCGGTCGTCCGTCTCGACGAGGGAGGCCGTCTCGGTCTCGACGTCGACGGGCAGGTGGATCAGGGCCGACCAGTGCCCAGGCCAGACGTCGAAGCCGACGCCCCGATCGAGGTCCCAGGCGCGGGCGCGGCCGTCCTGGCCGATCTGGATCAGCTCGTCGCCGTTGGGCGAGAGGCTCAGGCCGCGCAACTGGCCGCGATGGGCCGGGATCGTCGCGAGCCTCGAGCCTTCGGGCAGATCCCAGGCGTGGAGGGCTCCGCCGGTGTCGCCGACGATCAGCCGACGGCCATCGGGAGTGAAGGCGGGCCGACCGATCAGCCCCAGGCGCGAACGCGCATCGGTGTCGGATTCGCTCAAATCCAAGGGCCAAGGGTCGATCGGTTCGTCGACCGATGCCGTAGTGTCGAGGGCGTCGCGGAGGTTCCAGACCACTAAGGACCGGCGACCGGCGCCACGGTCGTAGAGCGTCGCGCCCAGCCATCGGCCGTCGGCGGAGGTGGCGAACGCGAGGTCATCGAAGTCCCCGACGGGCAAGGTCATCCGGCGCCCCGGGCGTTCCGACGGATCGGCCGGCGGCTCGTCGCTGGGGACGAACGACGCCAGGGCGACGACCCGGAGGTCGTCGGCCAGGGCCGCGATCAGCCGGTCCTCACGGTCGAGGTTGAGGTACCGGACCGGCACGCCGTCGGCCAATCGGAGCGGGATCGGGGGCGGATCGTCCTCGATGTCCAGTTCCCCCAGTTCGTAGAGCCCGACCAGCCCGGTCTCGTCGCCGACGGCCAGCCGTGACCCGTCGACGTCCAGCGCGAGGGCGGTGATCCGCGCACCGGGCCAGGCCAGAGGTCGGTCGCGACGCAAGGCGCCGTCGCGGTCGAAGAGCAGGAGGCCGCGACCGTCCTTCGGGTCGTCGATCGCCGCGACCAGGGCGACCGGGATCTCCGGGTCGTCCAGCTCGGCCACGGCGATCCGGTCGACATCCGAGGCCACTTGGCGGGATTCGGTGATCGCCTCCGGATCGATCGGGTCGGGCAGGGTCCAGAGTCGGAGCGCGCGGCCGGTCTGGTGTCGGCTGGCCAGCAGTCGGCTGCCGGGCAGGACGGCCAGGTCGATGATCGCGCCGTCGGCCTCAGCCTCAGCCTCGGCGACGTCGACGGTCAGCCCGTCGCGGAGGCTGTGGACCAGGATTCGGCCGGCATTGTCGCCGGCGATCAGGAACGAGCCGTCGGGGCTCAGGGCGAGGCGGTTGACGCCCGACCGGAGGTCGCTGAGCGCCGCCTCCAGGGCGCGCGGTCCACGGTCCCAGTCGGGCAGGTTCCAGGCGCGGACGGTCGAGTCGGGTCCGCCGTCGGACTCGCCGCCGGCCGAGTAGAGCGTCTGGTTGTTGGGTGAGACGACTAGATCGGTGATGCCCCGGGCATGGCCGTGTCGAATCAGCACGCGTGGGGGTGTCGAAAGCTGTCCCCCGATCCGCGGCTCGATCCAGAACGAGGCATTGGGGTCGAGGTCGCCCCGGGCGAGGAATCCTTGGTCGCTCAAGGCCGGCTCGAGGCGCGTCAATGCGCCGAGGGTGGCCCGTAGGTTGTTGGGCCGGTTGGCGCGGCCGGCAGCGCGTTGGAGGGCCTCGGCCAGCAGACCTTGATATGGGTCGACGATGCTCGCGCCCCGCGCCGGCCGACCATCGGCGGCCAGCCAGGCTTCGATGTTGGGCCATCGGCCGGTCAGCCGATCCAGCCAGGCCTCGGTGCCGTTGGGGCTCGGCGATGGGCCGACTGGACCGTCCTCGATGGCCCCTTGGCCCCATATTGAGGTGTCCAGGCAGATCAGGATCGCCACGTCGGACCGCGCGGCGATCGGGTCGACGTAGGCCTCCAAGGGGAATCCGGTCGTCTCCAGCGCATCGAGCCGGGTGTCGGCCAGCAGGAGGACCGACGCGCCGGGCGCGTCTGGATCTTCAGGGCCGGTCGCGATGCGCCGATCGTTGGGGATCTCGGCGGCATGCCCGGCGAAAAAGATGAAGACGAGGTCGCCGTCCTCGACGTTGCCGGACAGCCAGTCGTCGAAGGTCGCCCCCAGGGTCGCGTTGGTCGGACTCAAGGGGCTCGAGGTCGGTTGCGCCGACCGGCCCAGCGGATAGCGCCGACCCCCGTCACCGAGCAGGGCGATTCGGTCGGGCCGCCAACCGGCCTCGTTGATCAGGAAGGAGCGCAATGCCCGGACGTCCGCATCGGCGTTCGGGCAACGGCGGATCTCCGGGTCCTCGTACCGGTCGACCCCGATCAGGACCGCCCAGCGGGCCGGGGGGCGTTCCGGCTCGGGTTCAGGTCCCGGATCCGACTGCGCCCGGGCGATCGTCGAGGACGCGATTCCCAGAAGGAAAAGGATCAGCGCGATACCCAACGCCCGTCGCGTCGAACTCCGAGGCTGGTCCCGATCCGGTCCGTGTTGGCGCGTGGTCAACGCAGGCGTCCCCCTTTTGGGTTCCGGTGATTACTCGGTCTCGGCGATCCGGGACGGCTCGGACGTCGACGAAGGCGTGAAGGGATCTTCGAGCACGATCCGGAAGCCGACGTCACGGATGTCCGAGCCCGACGCATAGGGGGCAACGCATAGGCAACGGCGAAGACTGGTGTGATACTGGTCGAAATATTCGTTGTACGACGAGCCGCACACGACGGCGCCGGAGTCGCAGCCGCCTTCGGTCTCCTCGCAGGTCGCGGCGGTCAGCTCGCGGACGTTGCCGGCCATGTTGATCAGGCCGTGATCGGTCCGATCCAGCCAACCCTGTGGAAAGGTCGTTTGACCGACCAACAGCAGAAGGCCGTCGGGGCTGCCGATGTTACATATGATCTGATCACGCGAGGTGCCAGCGGGGATGGTCACCATCGTCGGCTCGAGGCCCCAGACGAATCGTCGTCTCTCGCCGCCAGAGCGCGCCGCGTACTCCCACTCGTCGGGCGTGGGGAGACGACCGCCGTAATAGTCGGCGAACTCCTCGGCCAGTCGCCTCGAAACCCCGGTGGCCGGGAGCCGATCGAGGTTGTCCGCATCGAAGCGATCCCCGAGCTCCCGGTTCCACTCGTTCCAGAACCGCTGCCAAAGGCCATCGGTCTGGGGATCGGGACTCCGATCGACTTGTTCGAAGTAGGCGAACAGCTCGCCGAAGCTGACCTCGTCGCGCTGCCAATAGAGTTCGACGACGGGCGCCTCGTGATCGGCCGGTCCGGGCCTCACCCGACTGGTCTCTTCGTCGATCTGGAAGATCCCGAAGGCGATCGGCTCGCCTCGGCTGCCGGGCACGCGGACGAATTCGATGGGCCGGTCGCCAAGCCTGCGGACCAGGACCTCGGGCGGATCGTCCCCGTTCGGGTCCCCAGTCGGGTCGATCACGTAGCCCCGCTCCACCAGCAAGGGGCGGAGCGTCAAGGGTTCCTCGGTCGCTTCCGAGGCCGCTTCGGTCGGATTAGGATCTGGGTCGGATTGCTGCACCAAGCCGGGACTGCCCGTCTGTCCGAAGCCGCCGAGTTGGTAGATCACCAGGATGGCGACGATCGCGAGGGCCACGAGGGCGACGGCCAGGGACAGGATGGTCGCAAGGTTGGGGCTGGTCCCGGTGTTGGGCTTGGGTTTCGGTTTGGGCTTGGGGTGATCCGGGACGGTGTCGATGAGCTGGTTCTGGTGGAACGTATCGATCTGCGTTTGGGGGATCAGATAGGTCGGGATGTCGCGGGTCTGGGGCTTTTCGCGGCCGTCGTCCTCCTCGAGCAGTCGGCTGGCGACCTCACGGGCCTCGGTCAGAAACCGTTGCTTGAGGACCATCGCCGAGGGGATCCGATCGCGCGGATCTTTGGCCAGGCACCGCAGGACGAGTTCCTCGATGACCGGCGTGGCGTTGTGGTCGGGGTTGACCTCGTCGAACGGTGGGGGATCCTCATGCACATGTTTCTGCATGAGCTGCATTGGCGAGCCTTCGAAGGGGAGTCGCCCAGTCAGCAGTTCGTAGAGGATGATGCCGGTGGCGTAGATGTCGACACGGTGGTCGATCTCGACGCCGTCGGTCTCGATCTGCTCGGGCGCAGCGTAGAGCAGGGTGCCGACGAACTGGCCGGTCCGGGTCTTGGCCATCTGCTCGTCGTCGAGGAGCTTGGCGATACCGAAGTCGAGGATCTTGAGGGCGACCTCGCTTTGCCGCCCGGAGAGGATCATCAGGTTGGGCGGCTTGAGGTCGCGGTGGATGATCCCTTGGTTGTGCGCGGCCTGGAGCCCCTCGCAGAGCTGCTCGACGAACCGGGCGACCCAGGGCAGGTCCATCGGTTGCCGATCCTGGATGAGCTGGTCGAGGCTGTAGCCCTCGACGTACTCCATCTCGATGTAGGCCAGGTCGTCCTCGGCGAAGTTGGCGTCGTTGACGTTGACCACGTTGGGGTGGTTGATCCGGGCCTGCGCGATCGCCTCGCGCTGGAACCGACGCCGGGCCTCCGGGCTGTGCGCGGCGACGTGGTGGATCACCTTGAGGGCGCGGAGCACGTCCAGGTTGATGTGACGGACCAGCCAGACCTGACCCATGCCGCCCTTGCCCAGCATCCTCAGGACCATGTAACGGTCGAAGAGGGTGCGGCCCGGTTCGATGAACGTGGGCATCCCCGCGCCGGTGTTTTGGGGCGCGGGGGCGAACGGCGGATGCCGGTCGTCGTGCTCGGGGATCGGATCGAGGGCGCGGACGGGCCGACTGGGCGCGTTGGTGTCGGCCCAGGCCTCGAAGTCGCCGCTCTGACTCGTGTTGGTCGAGTCGGGTCGAGGGGGAATGTCGGTCGTGGCGGTCTGTCCGGGGTGAACGGTTGGGGGTTGGACGGCGGTCGGTTGGGTTCCCTCGCCGACCAGATCGCCTCGTTGCGTCTGGGAGGGTCCGAAGCCTTCGGTCTCGGGCAGGGGGCGGGGCCGGGCTTGACTGGGGGGCTCGACGGGCCAGGGCGTGCCGGCCGTCGCGCCCGGTTCGATGAACGAGCCCCACGTGGCTGAGGGGCCGGCCGGCTTGGGCGGCTCGTCGACCGGCTCGGGATCCTCTGGAGTCGCGAGCCCGGACATGATCTCCGGGAGCGAGGCGATCTCGACGTCGTCGGCGTCGGTCTCCGGCTCGGGCTGGGTGGCCAGCTCCGGGTCGAACTGGGTCGTTCGGTAGGGCCTCCGGCCCGATTCGTCGACCTTCCCCGTCTCCGCTTCGATATCCGGCTCGTTCGGAGCAACTTCGGGATTCGGATTCGGATTCGGATCCGGCTCGGCCTCGGGTCGGCTCCCGGACGATTCGGATGGGGGGCGCCGACGCGTCGGATCATCGTCGCCTGCGCTTGATGTGCTCATGACCGAAACGCGCTCCAAGGAGACCGGGGATGCATGATGGGCCGACCGAGACGAGCCGCCTTGCCATCGTACTCCAATCGCGGCCCGTTGAAAAAACCCTCGATGCTGCCCGGTGTGACGGTCCGGTTTGCGACCCCAGTCTGTCACCGATGACCGACTCGGGGGTAACCATGGCATGTCGAGCATGCCGAGACGGTGACGAGATCGGCCGCGAGGTTCCGAGACGCGTAGCCGACCGGCCGGGGTTGACCCACCCAGCCGTCGCCCCGTTGCACGTCGACTCGAGGACTGAGACAATCGCCGCGATCCCGGTCGAGCGGGCGTTGTGACTTCGAGGCGTCCGAATCTGGCTTCGTGAAAAGGAAGGGGCCCGCCCATGTCCGTTTATCTGCAGGCCGATCGCCTGCTGGAGATCACCACGCCGCTGGATCAGGATGTGCTGTTGCTGATCGGTTTTCGTGGACGTGAAGCGTTTTCGGAGTTGTTCCGTTTCGATCTGGATCTGATCGCTCAGACCGAAAACGAAGCGGAGAAAGTCGTCTTCGAGCAACTCCTGGGCAAGCCGATCGCAGTCACGATCCGCGAGCCGTTCCGGACCCGCCGCCTCCGACATTTCCATGGTATCTGTCGGCGGATCGCCCAAGGGCACCGCGACCAGGAATTCACGCACTACCAGATGGAGGTGGTCCCATCGCTCTGGATCCTGACCAGACGCACCAACAGCCGGATCTTTCAGGGAAAGAGTGCCCTCGAGATCATCGAGGCCATCCTTGATGAACATGGAATCAAGTACAAGAATCAACTCTGTGTGGAATACAATCCGCATAACTACTGTGTTCAGTATCGCGAATCTGATTTCGATTTCCTGAACAGGCTTATGGAAGAGGAGGGGATCTCCTACTATTTCGAGCATGAAGAGGGGGGGCATACCCTGGTCTTGATCGACGACCGATCCCGATATGCGTCCGTCCCGTTCGAGGGCAAAGCGCGCTTCGACGAGGTCGAGGGTGAGCAGCGCGATGATGCTCGTGTCACTGCCTGGGAGAAAGCCCAGGAACTCCGGGCCAGCAAAGTTCTCCTTTGGGACCACCACTTCCAGTTACCGCACAAGCCGCTCGACGCCGATAAGCCGACCGATGGCTCAGTCCGTTCCGGCACGGTTGATCATGCGCTCAAATTGCCGACCAACAAGACGATGGAACTCTACGACTACCCCGGCCATTACGCCGAGCGGTTCGACGGCATCGATAAGGGGGGCGGTGAGCGGGCTTCGGATCTCCAAGGGATCTCGAAAGAGAACGTGCGACTGGCCCAAGTGCGGATGGAGGAGGAACAGGTTCACGGCTTGACCATCCGGGGACGTTCCGACTGCGTCTGGATGACCGAAGGCGCGACCTTCGATCTGGTCGACCACTTCGACGCCGACGGCTCCTACGTCCTCACCGAAGTCAACCACAACGCGGAGCTTCGGGATTATCGGTCCGGTGACGGTGGCCCGTCGCTGGTCTACGACAACACCTTCGGCTGCATCCCCGCCTCGGTGACCTTCCGGCCGGCGCGACAAACGCCCAGGCCCGTCGTCCAGGGGACGCAAACGGCCGTCGTGGTCGGTCCGAAAGGTGAAGAGATTTTCACAGATAAGTATGGGCGGATCAAAGTCCAGTTCCACTGGGACCGCGAAGGTAGCCACGACGCGGGCTCCTCATGTTGGATCCGGGTCGGCACCATTTGGGCGGGGCGCCAATGGGGAGCCATCCATATTCCCCGAATCGGTCAGGAGGTGATCGTGGCCTTCGAGGAGGGCAACGCCGACATGCCGATCGTCGTCGGCAGCGTCTATAACGCCGACATGATGCCCCCCTACGCACTCCCGGAGAATAAGACCCAGAGCGGAGTCAAGTCGCGAAGCACCCTCAAGGGGGACTCCAACACCTTCAACGAACTCCGCTTCGAAGACAAGAAGGGTGGAGAACAAGTCTACTTTCATGCGGAGAAAGATTTCGATCGCGTCGTCGAGAACAACGACACCCTCAAGGTCGGTTTCGAAAAGAAGGACAAGGGTGATCAGACGATTGAAATCTTCAACAATCAGACCTTGACGGTCGGCACGAGCAAAGCGGATGAGGGAAGCCGTACGACCACAATCTACAAGGACGACACCCTGACCGTGGAGACCGGAGACCGCACCGTCAAAGTCGAGAAGGGGGACGACACGCACACCGTCAGCAAGGGCAAGCGCACCGCCACCATCCAGGGTAACGAGACTTTGAGCGTCAAGCAGGGCAACCGCTCCACGACCCTTGACAAAGGGAACGATTCGCTCGAACTCAAGATGGGCAACCAGACGACCACCCTTAAGATGGGCAATCAGACGACCAAACTCAACCTCGGCAAGAGTTCAACCCAAGCCATGCAGGGGATCGAACTGAAGGTCGGTCAGTCGAGCATCAAGATCGACCAGACAGGAGTGACAATTAAAGGAATGATGATTAAAGTTGAAGGAACGATCCAGACGCAGGTCAAAGGAATGATTACTCAGGTCGATGGGTCGGCGATGCTTCAGGCCAAGGGTGGGATCACGATGATCAACTGAGAATTGGTATCCTTTCGAATCCCTGTCCGGCGCGAGAGATTAGGGAGGTCGGTCCATGGCTGAATGGGAGCGGGTCACGGCGGCAACGGCGGAGGAATTAGCTTCTCGTGACGAAGCGATTGGCGAGTTGGTGACATCTCAGGGACTGGAGCCAACGACCCCGGTCGCCGAGGTCGTTTCCTCCCTGGAGCAGGCCGAGATGCTTCCTGAGGCCGTTCGCGCCCTCGCCATGGCCCTCGGCAAGCGCGAGGCGGTCCAATGGGCTTGTCTCTGCGTCGAGGCGGTCGGTAAGGAGCCCGAAGCTCCGAAGCCGACCGACCTGGAACGGGCCTGCCTAGAGTCGGCTCGGAAATGGGTCGCCGATCCGGTTGAACCGAACCGCCGAGGAGCCGGCAAGCTCGCTGAGGAGGCCGAGTATCAGACCGCCTCGGCCTGCGCTGCATTGGCAGCCTACCTCAGCGGTGGCAGTCTGGCACCCGAAGGACTCCACGAGGTCCCGCCGGCCGACGGACTGACCGGTCAAGCCGTCGCCGCGTCGGTGACCTTGACGGCCGTCACGCATAAGCCGGAGCAAGCCGCCGAGCGGTTCAAGGTGATCCTGGAGCAGGGGCGTACCGTCGCTCAAGGGCAGGTCCCGTGGCCCCTCAACGAGATGCTCGAAGCGACCGACCAGGGTTCCGGTGGCGACTCCAGCCCGTCGCCCCCCACCGAACCCGGCGATTCGTCCTGGGACGATGACACCTCCAAAGCGCCGAAGATTGAGCCGAGACGATCGGGGACCCGTCGACGAAACGACGGATGGGACTGAGATCCGCACATCCGCCGTCGGCTCTGCAAATGACACCAAAATTCGATATTCGGAGAATTCCTGATGGGTATGCCCGCTGCGCGAGTCACCGATATGCACGTCTGTCCGATGGTCACTCCAGGGGTTCCACCGATCCCCCACGTCGGCGGACCGATCCTGCCCCCGGGCGCGGTCACCGTCCTGATCGGTATGATGCCCGCGGCGTGCGTCGGGGACATGGCCCTCTGCGTCGGTCCGCCCGACACGATCGCCTTGGGCAGCTTCAAGACCCTTATCAGCAAGAAGCCCGCCGCCCGATTGGGCGACACCTGCGCCCATGGTGGCAAGATCGTCGTCGGCTGCCCCACCGTCCTGATCGGTTGAATTTGGCGATCGGACGATCGCACACAAACCATAAGGCTTATGGGTCGAGATCGATCGCAACCCTCGGTCACTGTCTTCTCAAGGCTGGTCGAGGGTCCAGGTGGTTGAGGAGACTGGAATGTATGCGGCCCGACCTTGGGGACATTCCCAATACATTCGCCAGCCGTGCCGGTCCCGACCGACGGAAGAACATCGGTCGGGCGTCGGGAACCAACGTCATTGCGTGCGGGGAGGTCGCAGTCGACGTCGGGGTCGGCTGGATCGGGATCAGTCGGCGGCGGGTCGGTCGACCTTCGGGAGTTCGTATCCCTTGCGGTAGGTCCGGCCCAGCAGCGCGTTGGCCTCGGCGTCGGGGCTGCTGTCCTGGAACGTGACCTGCTCGGCCTCAGCGTCCCAGTAGATCCGACGGCCGACCTTGAGCGAGATGTTGCCGAGGTGGCAGACGAGCGTCGACGTGTGGCCGGTTTCGATGTCGCAGATGCATCGCTCGCGGCTGACGATGCAGTCGAGGAAGTTCAGGACATGCGGCCAGTGCTGATCCGAGCCGCCCGACTCCTCGGCGGGGCGACGTTCGCCCTCGGGGATGACCTGGAAGCCGCTGCGGTCGAGGTAGAGGGTCGCCTCGGTGCCGTGGAACTGCATCCCGTGACCGGACTGGCCGCCGATCCCGCGCTCGTTACCCTTGCGCATTTCATACATCTGCACGAACGGCCCGTCCGGCCCCTCGAACTCGTAGGTGGTGACCATCGTGTCCGGGGTGTCGCGGGTGTCGCCGAGGACGAACTTGCCGCCGCAGGCGTGGACGCTCTTGGGCGCGGTCACGCCCATCGCCCAATGAACGATGTCTTGAAGGTGCACGTTCCAGTCGCCGATCATGCCGGCAGCGTAGTCGAAGAAGTAGCGGAAGGTGCCGTGGAACCGGGCCCGGTTGAACGGCCGGTGCGGCGCGGGTCCAAGCCAGCGGTCGTAGTCGACGCCCGCCGGCGGCGAGGCCAGATCGTCCGGCCGACCGAATCCGTTGGGGGTCTCGTTGCTGAAGTTCCAGGTTCGGGTCAGGGTGACCCGGCCGATCTTGCCCGAGCGGACGATCTCAACAGCCTTCTGGAAGTGGGTCCCGGACCTCTGCTGGGTGCCGATCTGGCTGACGCGGTCGAAGGCCCGCGCCGCGTTGACCATCGCGCGCCCTTCAAGGATGTTGTGTGAGATCGGCTTCTCACAATAAACGTCTTTGCCCGCCATGCACGCATCGATGAACGGGATGGCGTGCCAATGGTCGGGCGTGCCGATAATCACCGCGTCGATGTCGTCGCGCTCGAGGATGGAGCGATAGTCGACGGTCCGCAACGGTTCGGCTTTCGGTCGGAGTTCGACGGTCTCGCGAACGGCCTCCTCGATGTGGCTCTGATCGATGTCGCAGAGGGCGGCCATCTCGACCTGGTCGGCACGGAGGAAGTCGCGCACGTTCGCGCGGCCCATCCCACCGCAACCGATCACCGCCATCACGACCTGATCGTTGGCCGCGACGGCGCGACCGTGGGCCACCCGGACCGCCGGGTGCGCGAACGTCGATGCCGCCGCCGCGCCGACCATCCCGCCGAGAAAACCCCGGCGACCCAATCCGTCCTGTCCCACCATCGTTCTTCCTCCCCCCTTGAGTGATACGACGTGGTGTTGATCCCGGGCAACGAACGGCCCGGATCGATCGGGGCCTCGTGATCGAGTCGACCCGCTTCCTTCGGTTCTATCGCCGGCCCAACCCGGGAGCAAGCGTCGCCTCGGATCTCCTTTGTTCCGATGCACGCCGATTCGATTTAGCATCCAAACGTTCGGTTGATCCCCATCAGTTTCGATGAGCGAATGGCCCTGACCACCATGTGCACGTTCCCTCCGGGAGATTGCGGGAAAACGAACTGTCGCAGGGCGTAAGCCTCCGGCCGAGGTCGTAGTTTCGAAATGCATCATCGCGGCGACGACCGGTGTCTCAGCAAATTCCCGACGTCGCCCTCCCGGAATGCGGATCCGCGATCCCTCCCGAACATGCCTGGCATTCGGGCACCCAACGGATCACGGATCGATCCCGAAGCGATCGGCCTCGGATTTCTGCGTGCCTCCCGGACGCTTCATTGGAACGGGCAAGATTCGCCCAAGCTTGTTTATCGGCATTTGTTCCAGTCGCGTACGTTTGCGATCCGTCACGGGCGGCACACTCACAAGGAAACAGGCCTAACATGAACCGACGTCCACAGACCGCCGTCGCCGGATTCGTCCTGGTTCTCGCCTCGCTGTTCGGTTCTGATTTGGGGTTCGCTGACCAACCGTCTTCGACCCGCCCACACATCGTCTTGGTCATGTCCGACGACCAAGGTTACGGTCAGGTCGGCTACGCGGGGCACCCGATCCTTGAGACGCCGAATCTCGACACGATGGCCCGCAACGGGCTCCGGTTCGATCGGTTCTACGCGGCCGCGCCGGTCTGCTCGCCGACGAGGGCCAGTGTTCTGACCGGTCGGACCAATGACCGGACCGGCGTGTTCGATCACGGGTTCGCCCTCCGTCGCCAGGAGCGGACGATCGTCCAGGCCTTGAGCAAAGCCGGTTATCTGACCGGACACTTCGGCAAGTGGCATCTCAACGGCATTCGTGGACCCGGCGTTCCCATCCTAAAGGGGGACGATCATAATCCGAGCGTTTTCGGATATGCCAACTGGTTGGCGACGACCAACTTCTTTGACCGCGATCCGTTGCTCAGCCGCAACGGCGCCTTCGAGGAGTTCGCCGGCGACTCGTCGGAGATCATCGTTGAGGAGGCTTTGAAGTTCCTCACGACGGCGGCGTCCTCGGGGCGACCCGCCTTCGCCACGATCTGGTACGGGACGCCGCACCGTCCGTTCATCGCCAGCGAGGCCGATCGCGCGGCGTTCGCCGACCTGAGCCCGGACGAGCAGAACCACTACGGGGAGTTGGTCGCGATGGACCGGAGCATCGGCCGTCTGCGTCGAGGGCTCCGCGAGTTGGGGATCGCCGAGTCGACACTGCTCTGGTTCTGCAGCGACAATGGGGGCCTCTCCGAAGAGTTCGGCCCCTCGACGGTCGGCCATCTCCGCGGCGGCAAGACGACCATGTATGAGGGCGGTCTCCGGGTGCCCGCGATCGTGGAGTGGCCTTCGGTGATCGCCAGCAGTCGGACGACCGACCACCTCGCCTCGACTATGGACATAGCCCCGACGCTTTTGGATATCGTCGGACTCGACGCCTCGAGGCTGATCCAACCGCAAGATGGACTCAGCCTCCGCCGCTTGCTGGAAGGCGATTCGAGCCGTCGCGGTTCGCCGATCCGGCTCCGCCATCGGGGCCGTGGCGTGGCGATCGACCGCCGCTTCAAGCTTTACTCCGAGGACCTCGACGCATCCGCATTCGTCCTCTACGACTTGGAGGCCGACCCGGCCGAGATGCGCGACGTCTCAGCAGAGCATCCGGATGTCTTCGACGATCTGAAACGTGAATTCTTCAAATGGAACGCTTCGGTCGAGCGGAGCGTCCGGGGCGAGGACTATCCCGAGGGCGTGGTCGACCCCTCCGAGCCATCGCCTCGACAGTGGCGTGACATGGACGAATATCGACCGTACTTCGATGCGTGGCGCGAACGGCCCGAATATCGCTCACGGTTCCGGTTGTTGAATGTCTTCGGACCCATCAGATCCCCTTGGGTTCTGAGCGCCGGCGCGATCGTCTCGATGAGCGTGATCGGCCTGATGCTGACCTGGCCGATCCTGGGCCGTCGCTCGTGGGAGAACGTCACGATCTGGGATTCCGACCCCGATTTCTCAGAAGCGGCCCGATGACTCCCCCTCCGATCGGGACGGGTGTCTCCATGCCGCCCATCCGGTCGAGTTCATCCTCCTCCGCCAATCAGTTCAGATGCCGCGTTCCTCGATGATACGGAAGAGGAGTTGTCCGGCGAGGAACTCGGTGCCGGGCGTCAGCACATGGGGCTGGAGGAGCTGGACGTAGGTGCCGTTGCGGCTGCCCAGGTCGCTGAGGAAGAAGCGTCCGTCGCGGCGCTCGATTTGGGCGTGACGCGCGCTGGCCATGATGTTGCCGGTCAGACCGAGGTCGGCCTCGCGTCCCTCGCGCCCCAGGACGGTCGCATCGGCCTTGGTGATCGGAAAGCGGAGGCCCGGCCTGCCGTCGGACCGGACGAGGTCGAGGAAGGCCAAGGGGTCCAGGTCTTGCGACCAGAGCACCTCGCCGTCCTCGTCGCTCTTGAGCGGCTCGGGCGGGAGCGTCTCCGATTCATCGAAGGTGTGGAACTCCAAGATCTGACTGCCGATCCGGAACCGGGAGCCGTCCTGAAGCTCGTGCGGTTGGTCGATCTTGAGGAAGATGCCGTTGATCGAGGTGAGATCTTCCAAGATCAAACGCTTCTTCTTGATCCGGATCTGGAAGTGGCGCGCGGCCATCGTGTTGAGGCCGGGCACTTCCTGAGAGTCTTTACCGCGACCGACGTTGAGCGGCTTCATATAGACCGCGGCGTAATTGTGCCAACGCCCTTTCGGATCGCGGATCTGCAAGACGTACTGCGGACTGTCGGGGATGATCTTCCCGTAATCGACGTCTTCGGGAAGCCCCACCGTCTGGGACCCATCGGCCTGGCCGACTTGTTGATCGAAATGCCGGCGCATTTTCTCGAAATGCTCGATTTGCTCCGGAGTGTACGGAGTTCGGGGCATCTCGGCGGAATGCTCGAAGTCGCCGCCATCGTCGTCTGGGGGATCATAGGGTGCAGGCGTCTGGCGTGGTTGGGGTTGCCGGGACTCGACCGGTTGGGGATGGGAGGCCGGTTGGGGGGTTGGCGTGACGGCCGAGGCAGGGTAGACGCCCTGCTCGGCGGTGCCGACCTGTTGCTGTTCGCCGACATCGCGCGACCCGCCGAAGATCCGACCGAGGAGTCCGCGCTTCGGGCCGGGTTCGTGTCCTTCGTCGACGGGCGCGTCCTCGACCGCCGGGGCGGGTCGTGGGGCGACCGGTCGGCGCTTCGAAGGCGGTCGCGGCACGTCGGGCCTCGGCGGCGATCCCGCATCGGGTCGGGATCGGACCGCTTGTGAAGAACGCTTCGTGCGTCGACGGGCCTGGACCGGCGCATCGGGATCGGGCGACTCGACGCGAGCCTCGTTGGCCGACGGGATGGTGCCGAAATCAAAGCCGGCCGGGGGCAAGGTCTGGTACGGGTTCAGATTGGCCCCGCAATAGGTGCAGATCTTGCAACTGGCCGCCATCTGATGGTCGCAGCTCGGGCAGCGTTGGGTCGTCACAAGCGGATTCCTAGGCTGAGGCTGTGGACCACCGAACGCCCGATCCCCGCGATTCGGCCATCGTTCGCGCACGTCCTGTCGTTCTTTGGTCACCGTTCCCATTGTAGTGGACACTCCAGGCTTGATCCACGCGGCCTGAGCCTTGAAGCTAGATCGGGATGATGGCCCGGGATGCGACCGGGGGGGCATGAGTCGGATCGGTCAGGGTCGTCCGTACGGTCGATTGAACTCCGATGTCCCTTCCTGCTGATGCGGAAATGAGCCCCGATGGTGACACTGGGCCGATCGGTTTTCCCGGCTGCCAGCCCCATCAGGCATCTCAACAGTCGGTCATCCGTGGGCCATCCCGCTTCGAGTGACCGGTCGTTGCGTCGCGTTCCCTTGCCTGTTCCAGCGAGTTCGGATGGCCCAACCTGCCAATCGGTCGGTTTGCCGGTTGTGTCGGTTGACGGGTCGACGACCCACGAGCGACGACCGCCCCTGCGGACCCAAGACGATGGGGAGCCTCAAAGGCCATGGCGACGGTGGACGAACTGATCGAGGCGGGCCGCCTGGACGACGCGATCGCCACGCAGATCGAGCGGGTCCGCGACCATCCTGCCGACCAGGGGCTGCGAACGGGCCTGGTCGCGATGCTGGCCTTCGCCGGCCATTGGGACCGGCTGCTCAAGCAGCTCGAGGTGCTCAAACGCCAAGAGGCCAACCCGGTCCTGCTGGTCCTGGACCGGCTCGTAGATGCCTCGAGGGAGCGGGCGGCGGTCTTTCAAGGGACCGCCGAGCCCCGGTTCGTCTATGAGGTCGAGCCGGGGACGCCGCCTCGGATCCGTCTGGAGGCGCTCAAGCTCATCGCTCAAGGCGATTGGACCGCCGCGAACGAACGGCTCGAGGCAGCCGCTGAGGCCGAGCCGTCCCTCAACGGCACCATCAGCCCGCGCAGCGCCTCCGCGACCGATTCGGCCGGGACCGCCATCGATCTGGTGCTCGACCCGGACGACCGGCTCGGTCCAACTTTGGAGGTCTTCGCCCCCGGCGGATACTTCTGGGTCCCGTTCGATCAGGTCCAGTACCTGGAAATTCCGACGCCGACCCGCCTGCTCGACCTGTACTGGACGCCCGCCCAACTGGCCTTGCACGACGGCCAGCTCGGCGAAGTCCATCTGCCGGCCCTCTATCCGGGGACCGAGGCGCTTGAGGACGGTGCGCTTCGGCTGGGCTTGCGGACCGACTGGGACGACGCCCACGGCCCTTGCCTGGGACGCGGTCGGAAGCTCCTGCTGATCGGTGAACAGGCCTTGGACTATCGCGATCTGCCCGTGCTCAAACTCGACCCGCCCGCGTCCGGCGTCTCGGATTGATTGGTTCGCTCGACGGTTCAGGCTGATCCGCGAGCGCGACGGATCGCGCACGATCCTCATGAATCGGCCGTTTTCCTTGTCGTCTGACAGGGTGGGCGATCCGATCTCGCTGGGGAAGAGTGGAGACCGCAGCGCCCCACCAACCTGGTCCATCGAAACCGGATGGCCCGCTGGGGATGGGGCGACCCGGATCGCCGAGGTCTCCGTCACTCGCTCGACGGGACCACGACGACCCGGAATCCCAGCGCGATGCTGAAGAAGCGCGGGGACTCCCCGCTCCGGACAACCAGCCGTTGTAGCGCGCGTCGGTGTCCTAGCCTCCGCCCCGGATCACGAAGCTGGAGGCGCGTTGTGGGCCTGTCGGATCCTCCGTCGGCGAGGACGCGTAGAAATCCTCGCCGTATCCGTCGTTGTACCACTCCCAAACGTTGCTAATTATGTCGCAGAGGCCGAAACGATTTGCTGGGTACCGGCCGACCGCACTGGTTGAAGAGGGCGCCGTCGCTGACATCGAGGGCGCGGAGCTTGGGGAACTGACGACCGGCCGTCACGCTCGGCGATCGTCTGGTATCCGTTGGCCTCCACGAAAGCGCGGAACTGACCGACGATCACTTCGTGCTTGACCATCAACACCGGTCGGGCGATCCGGACCCGGTGACGCGGCAACTCATCGGCGTACAACGCCGGATTACTTCCGGGATACATCACGCAGAGTTGATCGATCTGGTCACGGGTCGACCCCATCAGAAACGAGCCGGTGGGCAACTCGATGAACGGGATCCCCAGCATCGTGATCGATCGGGGCCGAGCCGCCTGGCTCGGCTCGGAATCATCGACCCTTCGAGACGACCCCAATAACGGAACGTTCAGCAACCAGGCCGAGATGCTCGCGGACGCCAGCACAAGCAGGCGTCCAAACGAGACGGAGACGAAATGTCGCCAATCCATCGGAAGATCTCCGAGCCACTGCAACCGTGCTCCAACCGCTCCGTCCTGAAACGTCCCGAGGGGCCGGACCGCGATCGTCCACGGCCCATCCAAACCCAATTAATTGGCAGACGCCGATTCCTGACCCGAGCCCATTCGGATGGGTCCAGCCGAACGATTCAGCCGAGAGTTTTCGGATCGTCGATGAGCAAGCCGGGATGACCGAGGCTGGTTCGTCAATCGGTCTTCCGCTCCCTGGCTGGTGACCCGGGGAAGGTCCGTCCTGCAGGGATGGCAATAAACCGAGACATGTCCCCTTCGCCGACGCCATGGCGATGGAGAACGAGTGGAGATCCATCTCGCGTAAAACAAGAGACATTTTCTGAAATGAGATATCGAATTCGGGACGACATCACCTGCATGGCTGCATGCGCAACCTGCACGGAACGGATCGCCTTCAAACCGTCCTTGTGAGCCAGCGAAATGGCCGCGAACGGTGTCACAGAACTAACCGAATCCGTCTTGTATCTGGGGGCGCGTGTTCCCCAGAATCAACAAGGTTGTGGTTTCCTTTGGCGGTCCCGACACGGCGATGACCATCACCCAACTTAGAGGGGCGAATGCTTCTCTCCTGGTGCGGTCGATGGCCTCACCGAGATGAATCGGTCTGATCCGGTCGGCCAAGTCGAGTTCCCCCGAGATCCCCGCAGGGAGCGTCTCCGAAATGCCCAAGTCTCAGAGCGTCAACGACCGATTAGATCGCGTGCGCAAGCCGCGCGTGCATCTGAAGTACGATGTGGAGATTGGTGACGCCATCGAGCAGAAGGAACTGCCCTTCGTCGTCGGGGTGCTGGCCGACCTCTCGGGCAAGCCGAACGAACCGTTGCCCAAGTTGAAGGACCGCAAGTTCGTCGATATCAGCCGGGACAACTTCAACGACGTCCTCGCCGCGATCAAGCCGCGGTTGGCCTTCCAGGTCGACAACACGCTCCAGGACGACGGGACCAAGATGAACATCGAGCTGAACTTCCGCTCGATGGACGACTTCAGCCCCGAGCAGGTCGTCCAACAGGTCGAGCCGCTCCGCAAGCTCCTGGAGACGCGCAACCAACTGACCGAACTGCTCAGCAAGATGGACGGCAACGACACCCTGGAAGAGTCGTTGCAAGGCATCTTGCAAAACACCGAGTCGCTCCGGAAGCTCAGCTCCAAGTCGGACGGGGACGGGGATGCCCCGGCCGGAGATGCGGGCGCCGATTCGTCCGAGACGTCGACGAACGAGGAGGCGTGAAGAAATGAGCACTGCACCTGACCAAACGCCGCAGACCTCCGAGACGACGACCGAGTCGCAAGGCCTGCTCGACGAGATCATCACCAACAGCGGCATGGTCCGCCATGCCGAGCAGGTCCCGCACGCCCGCGATGTGCTCCGCTCCTTCATCGACCAGATCGTCGATGGCGCGATGGTCGTCTCGGCCGACACCCAGGCGATGATCAATCAGCGGATCGCACAGATCGATCAATTGCTCAGCCGTCAGCTTGATCAGATCATACACCACGAGGACTTCCAGAAGCTGGAGGGCTCCTGGCGCGGGCTGCACTACCTGGTCCACAATAGCGAGACCGGTACCGACCTGAAGATCCGCGCGCTCAACGCCAGCAAGAAGGATCTGCTCCGTGACATGAAGCGGGCCGCCGAGTTCGACCAGAGCGCGCTGTTCGTGAAGGTCTACGAGGAGCAATACGGCACCTTCGGCGGCGAGCCTTACGGCGCCCTGATCGGCGACTACGAGTTCGATGCCAGTCCGATGGACATGAGCCTGCTGGAGAAGATCTCCGGCGTCGCTGCGGCGGCCCACGCGCCGTTCATCAGCGCAGCGCACCCATACATGTTCAATCTGGACAGCTTCGAGCAGATCGGCCAGCCGCGCGACCTCTCGATGATCTTCACGACCCCGGAATACGTCAAGTGGCGGAGCTTCCGCGACACCGAGGACTCGCGCTACGTCGGCCTCTGTCTGCCGCACATCCTGATGCGGTTGCCCTATGGGCCGGAGACCAACCCGGTCGACAGCTTCACCTACCGAGAGGACGTCGACGGGACCGACCACGGCAAGTACCTCTGGGGCAACGCCGCCTACGCCTTCGGCACTCGGCTGACCGAGGCGTACGCGCGGTTCAACTGGTGCACGGCGATCCGGGGTCCCGAGGGTGGCGGGGCCGTCATGGGCCTTCACACTCATACCTTCAAGACTGATGAAGGTGACGTGGCGCTGAAGTGTCCCACTGAGATCGCCATCACCGATCGCCGCGACAGGGAGCTTTCGGACAACGGCTTCATCTCGCTGGTCCACTGCCAGAACACCGACTACTCGGCCTTCTTCAGCGGCCAGTCGGCACAGAAGCCGCGGAAGTACAACACGCCGCAGGCCAACGCCAATGCCGAGCTGTCGACGCGGCTGCCCTACATCTTCGCGGTCAGCCGGATCGCCCATTACCTCAAGGCGATGATGCGCGACCGGGTCGGCTCGTTCATGAGCCGGACCGACTGCGAGCGGTTCCTCAACGACTGGATCTCCCAGTACGTCATCGAGCGCGACGACGTCTCGCCCGAGCAGAAGGCCTCGCACCCACTGCGTCAGGCACAGATCGAGGTGGCCGAGGTCGAGGGCAAGCCCGGCTCCTATCAGGCCGTGGCCTATCTCCGGCCCCACTACCAGCTCGAGGAGCTGACCGTCTCGATGCGCCTGGTCGCCGAACTCCCTCAGGGCAAGGGTGGTTGAGGCCCGACCGGTAGCGCCGAGCCATGGCCGGTTTTTCCGGGACCGTCCGCGAATCCGGCGTCACATCACGCCACCCCGTCGTAATGTTAATACCCGGACACAAGCTGATCCGGATTAACCCTTAAGTTTCAGCACAAGACACAGGAGTTACCGATCATGGCGACCGATTATTACCTCAAGATCGAAGGTGTCGACGGCGAGGCGACCGACGAGAAGCACAAGAAGTGGATCGAGATCGACTCGTTCTCCTGGGGCTGCAACCAGGAGGGCACCTTCGGCTCGCGGACCGGTGGCGGCGGCGGCGGCAAGGTCGCCTACTCCGATATCAGCTTCACCATGTCGGCCAACAAAGCCTCGCCGGTCCTGATGGAAGCCTGTGCCACCGGGAAGCACTATACCAAGGCGACCCTGAGCCTGGCCCGTGCCGGCGAGCAGCAGGTCGAGTACTACAAGATCGAGTTCGCCGACGTGCTCGTCTCCAGCTACCAGTCCAGCGGCTCGTCCGGCGGCGACTCGATCCCGATGGAGTCGTTCAGCCTGAACTTCGCCAAGATCGTCTTCAACTACACCCCGCAGAAGGACGAGGGCGGCAAGGGCACGGCCGTGCCCGGCGGCTTCGACCTCCAAGCGAACAAGAAGATCGCCTCGATCTGAGCCGGGCCCTTCCGGCTCCCGGCTGCATCGCCAACACTGCGATGCAGCCGGTCACGCCGAGGCGTGGAGAGTCGATTCAGTTCGCCTCACTTCGGCGCGACCGCAACGGTTCGAGCCAGCCCCTCAGCTCCGTCCGTCCGACCGTCCGTCCGACCGACCGCTCGCGTCGGTATACGGCAAGCCGTCCCCAAGAACCGCGACGGGCCCCGGGCCGGTCGCGGTTCTGAATGCGCGGACCGTCCCCGACCGGTCTCGTTCATCCAGCCGTCACTCGACCTTCGATCGTCCGAGGCTCCCCCAACCATGGCGCGTCCGGCCCCCCTGCAAAGCCTGATCCCTTCGGTTATGGATCGCCTGTTCGATCCCCGACATGACCCCGATCCCCGACGCGGCCGAGACTACCGCCTCAACCAGCTCAAGGAAGACGTTCGGCGCGACCTGGAATGGCTGCTCAACACGCGACGCGTTGAGCCGTTCTGGGACGATTCGCTGACCCAACTCGACTGCTCGGTCTACGCCTACGGACTGCCCGACCTGAGCAACTACACCGTGGCCAATATCGAGGATCATCGCCGCCTCCGTCGGTTCATCGAGCGGGCGATCGACCAGTTCGAACCGCGACTGACCCTCGTCGAGGTCGAGGTCGCGGTCGACCCCGATGTCCATCGGATCCTCCACTTCCAGATCAACGCGATGCTGCTCGTCGAGCCCGACCCCGAGCCGGTCTGCTACGATTCACGCCTGGAACTGCCCGGCCACAACTTCCGGGTCACCAGCGACGGGCGCTGAGGGATGGATCCCAAGGGCCGAACCCGGAGGGCGGAACGATGAGCGAACGGCTGCACACCTACTACAACGAAGAGCTTGAGGCGCTTCGGAGCCTCGGCGCCGAGTTCGCCCGGGCCTATCCCACCATCGCCGCCCGGCTCGAATTGGACGACCAGCAGTGCGCCGACCCGCATGTGGAGCGCATGCTCGAGGCCGTGGCCCTGCTCACAGCGCGGATCCGTCAGAAGCTCGACGACACCTTCCCCGAAATCACCGAGGCCTTGCTGCAGGTCCTCTATCCCGAGCTGCTCCGCCCGGTGCCGGCCGCCGCGATCGTCCAGCTTCGGCCCGGCGGCGATGCCGGCGCCTTGGCCGAGGGGCCCGAGATCCCGGCCGGGACCGGACTGGTCGCCCGGCCCGTCGGCGGGGTCCGATGCCGGTTCCGAACCACTTATCCGGTCCGACTCTGGCCGATCCGGGTCGAATCGGCCCAGATGGAGCCGGACCGCGTGACCATCCCCGGCAAGCCGGCCGGCTCGATCGCGCTGCTCCGGCTCCGGCTCCGACCGCTCGACGGAGCGCCCGGGCTGAACCAACTCGCCGGGGCGATGGACCGGCTCCGGTTCTACCTCGACGGCAATCGCGCCGCCGTCTCGGACCTCTACGAGCTCCTGCTCAACGACGCCGTGGCCGTCTGGGCCCAGCCGATCCGGACCGACGACTCAGGGACGTCCCAGGACGCGCCGATCCGACTGGAGCCCGAGTCGATCCAGGCCGTCGGGTTCGAACCCGAGGATGGTCTGCTGCCCGATCGCCTGACCAGCTTCCCCGGCCACCGTTTGATCCAGGACTACTTCACGCTGCCCGAGAAGTTCCTCTTCGTCGATCTCTGCGGGCTCGAACGGCTGGCCGACCACCCCTTCGAGGCCGACCAAAGCGTGGAACTCCAGATCTTCTTGAGGCGATCGCCGGGCGACGCGGTCCGGATCGACGCCAAGTCGTTCCGGCTCGGCTGCACCCCTGCGGTCAACCTGTTCCCCCGGACCGCCGAGCCGATCCGATTGGACCAGACAAGGACCGACTACCCGCTGATCGCCGACGTGAACCGGCCGCTGGCCGCCGAGATCTTCGCCATCGAGCGGGTCGCGGGGATCTCCGAACGGACCGGCGAGAGCACCGCGTATCAGCCCTTCTACACACCCAGGCGGCTGGAGGCCCGCGGCGAACCGCCGGGCGCCTTCTGGTACGCGCGGCGGACCCACTCGACGCGCAAGGGCGACCCCGGTCACGGCATGAGCCTGGCCGTGGTCGACCGCGACTTCGACCCGGTCAGTCGACCCGACCAGGTCCTCCACGTCCAGTTGACCTGCACCAACCGTGACGTGCCCTTGGAACTGAGCCCGGGCGGTCCGCTGGCCGAACTGGACATCGACAGCCCCGCGCCGGTCGGCGGCGTCACGCTGATCACCAAGCCGACCGAGACGCACCGACCCCCGTTGGGGCGCAGGACCCAGTGGCCCCTGATCGCCCTGCTGAGCCTCAACCACCTCTCATTGACCGATCCGGACCGTGGCCTACAGGCGCTCAAGGCAATCCTGTCGACCTACGACTTCACCGGGTCGAACACCACCCGCCAGAAGATCGACGGCCTCGTCGACCTCCAGAGCCGTCGAGTCGCTGGGCGGATCGCCTCGCCGGACGGGCTGGCGGTCTGCCTCGGGATCGAGGTCGATCTGACCTTCGACGAGGAGAACTACGTCGGCAGCGGCATCTTCCTGATGGCCAGCGTCCTGGAACGCTTCCTCAGCATGTATGCCGCGATCAACACCTTTACCCAGTTGCGGGTCCGCTCGCGACAACGCGAAGGAGTAGTCAAGCGATGGCGACCCCGGACCGGTCATCGGATCCTGCTCTGAGCGACCCGACGTCGGGATCGGACGCGGACTCGGGGCCGGACTCGACCGCGACCCCGGCCGAACCCTCGGCGATCCCCGAAGGCCCCTTGCCCCGACGCCTCCTGGCCGAGCCGTACCGCTTCGGCTTCTTCCAGGCCGTCCGGCTCCTGGAACAGCTCTGCCCCGACCGCGCGCCGGTCGGCGGACCGTCGCTGTTGCATCGCGAGGTCGTCCGCTTCCGCGCACACAACACGCTCGCCTTCCCGGCCAGTGAGATTCAACGGCTCGACATCACCGAGCCCCCGGACCGGCTCCGGGTCACCAAAACGCCCGAGCCGGAGACCGAAACGGGTTCCCCGACCGACGCGCAGGCACCCCAATCCTCCGATCAGCAACCTGCAAGGCCGACGATCCCATCGATGACCGTCAACTTCTTCGGCCTGACCGGTCCGCTCGGTACATTGCCGACGGTCTACACCGAGGAATTGACCAAGCGTCGACGCGACGGCGACCGCTCCACCGCCGCCTTCTTCGACCTGTTCAACCACCGCCTGATCTCGCTGTTCTACCAGGCCTGGGCCAAGCACGAGATCACTGTGGCCGCCACGCGCCAGCCCGACGCCTTCGCGGCGATCCTCTTCGATCTGATCGGCCTGGGTCACCCCACGCTCCGCGACCGTTCCTCGGCACCCGACGACCTGCTCCCGCATTTCGCCGGCGCCTTCGTCCAGCAGCGACGGCCGGCCTTGATGCTCCAGCGGACCCTCCAGTGTGTGCTCGGCCACCCGGTCCATGTCGAGCAACTTGTCGGCCGCTGGATCGACCTTGAAGTCGAGGATCAGACCAAGCTCGGTCAGGTCGACCACAACGGGCAACTGGGGACCTCGGCGCTGGCCGGAACCCGCGTGCTTGACCACCAGGCGACCGTGCGTGTGCGGCTCGGGCCGCTCGACCGCGAGAGCTTCCTCGGACTCTTGCCCGATGGACCGCCGCTCCGACGCCTGGCCGACCTGATCCTGCTCTATGTCGGCCTGGAACGGCTCGTCGAGTTCCAACTCGTCCTCTGCGCCGAGCAGGTCCCGCCCACCCGACTCGATCCCGACAACGCGCCGAGGCTCGGACAAATGGCCTGGCTCGTCGGCGAGGACGGCGCTCCGCACGACGCCGACGAGGTCCGATTCCCTAGCCCGGCCGACGGATCGGCAATGACCACCAAAAGCGCATAGATGTCACCGGCCAGCGTCAGAGCGTACAGATTCAGTCAAACGCTTGGAAATCACCTGGCAAGCGTAAGCCAATCCGTCCCAGATCTCTCCAGAGGATCATCGTCATGGCCGTGTCACTGAACTTAAAGTCGCTGATCGAGACGCTGGACAAGACCTGCACCGATGCCCTCCAGGGGGCCGCCGGTCTCTGCCTCTCGAGAACCCATGCCACCGTCGAGCTGGAGCACTGGCTGCTCAAGCTGATCGAGGACACCGACAATGACCTGGCCCGGATCTTCCGACACGTTGAGGTCGACCCGGGTGCCTTGCAGGCCGACCTGAACGCGGCATTGAACCGATTCAAGACCGGCAACGATCGCACGCCCAGCCTCTCGCCCCAGATTGACGAACTGGTCCGCGAGGCCTGGCTCCTCAGCTCGATCCAGTATGGCCAGGGCGCTGTCCGCTCCGGCACGCTCCTGGTGGCCCTGTTGACCCACGAGCGGCTCGGCCGGGTCGCCCGCGACATCTCGCCGGAACTGAAGAAGATCAAGGCCGACGCGCTGGTCGAACCGCTGTTGGCGATCGTCGACGGTTCGATCGAGGACGGTGAGGTCGCCGCCCAGTCGGTCGGCAGTCCCGCGACGGCCGTCGGTGCTGGGACCGGAGCTGGAGCCGGCGATGGTGTCCCGTCGAAGGCCTCCAAGACCCCCGCGCTCGACCAGTTCACCATCGACCTCACCGCACGCGCCCAGGAGGGCAAGATCGATCCGGTCCTCTGCCGCGACGGCGAGGTCCGCCAGATGGTCGACATCTTGATCCGACGACGGCAGAACAACCCGATCCTGACCGGCGAGGCGGGCGTCGGCAAGACCGCCGTCGTCGAGGGATTCGCCCTCCGGATCGCTCGCGGCGACGTGCCCGAAGTGCTCCGCTCGGTCGTCGTCCGGACGCTCGATCTCGGCCTGCTCCAGGCCGGCGCCGGCGTCAAGGGTGAGTTCGAGAACCGGCTCAAGCAGGTCATCGAGGAGGTCAAGGGCTCCGACCGGCCGATCATTCTCTTCATCGACGAGGCGCACACGCTCATTGGCGCTGGTGGCCAGGCCGGTCAGGGGGACGCGGCCAACCTGCTCAAGCCCGCCCTGGCACGCGGCGAGCTGAGGACCATCGCCGCCACGACCTGGGCCGAATATAAGAAGTATTTCGAGAAAGACGCCGCTCTAGCACGTCGATTCCAAGTGGTTAAGGTGGAAGAGCCTGATCAAGATAAAGCGACGTTGATGATGCGTGCCATGGCCGACGTGCTCCAGAAGCACCACGGCGTCCGGATCCTCGACGAGGCCGTCGACGCCTCGGTCCGGCTTTCAGCGCGGTTCCTGACCGGCCGCCAGTTGCCCGACAAGTCGCTCAGCCTGCTCGATACCTCCTGCGCCCGCGTCGCCATCGGCCAACGCGCCATCCCGCCGCTGGTCGAGGACCTCCGACGGACCATCGACGCCCTAAAGACCGAGGTCCGGATCCTCGAGGCCGAACGCGCCACCGGCACCGCGCACGACGAACGCCTCGAACAGCTCCGCGAGTCCTTGGAGCACAACCAGGGGCGACTCCGCGAGGAGGAGGCCCGCTGGGAGCAGGAGATGGGGCTCGTCACCCAGGTCCAGGAACTCCGGAACCGGATCGAAGCCTGGCACGGCGAGCAGGGAGCTGACGACGGCCGACGCCCGGCGCCGACGCCCGAGATCGAGGCCGACCGCGCCAAGCTTCAAGAACTCTCCGAACAGCTCCGGACGATCCAAGGGGATCACCCCTTGATGCCCGTCTGCGTCGATGAGCAGGTCGTCGCCGAGGTGATCTCCGGCTGGACCGGGATCCCGGCCGGTCGGATGCTCGCCGACGAGATCCGTCAGGTCCTCGAACTTAAGGAGACACTCCGGAAGCGGGTCATCGGTCAGGACACGGCCTTGGAGGCGATCGGCCAGCGGATCTGGACAGCGCGGGCCAACCTGACCGACCCCCGACGTCCCATCGGCGTCTTCCTGCTGGTCGGACCCTCCGGCGTCGGCAAAACCGAGTCGGCCCTTGCACTGGCTGAGGCCCTCTACGGCGGCGAGAGGAACCTGATCACCATCAATATGTCCGAGTATCAGGAGTCACACACCGTCAGCTCGCTCAAGGGGTCGCCCCCCGGCTATGTCGGCTACGGCGAGGGTGGCGTGCTCACTGAGGCGGTCCGCCGCAAGCCCTATTCGGTCGTCCTGCTCGACGAGGTCGAGAAGGCGCACCCCGACGTCATGGAACTCTTCTATCAGGTCTTCGACAAGGGGATGCTCGAGGACGGCGAGGGCCGCGAGATCGACTTCAAGAACACCGTGATCCTGCTGACCTCCAACGTCGGGTCGGATCTAACGATCAGTCTCAACGCCGATCCCGAGACCGCGCCTAGCGCTGAGGGGATGTCCGAAGCCCTGCAACCGGAACTGCTCAAAGCCTTCCCGGCAGCCCTCCTGGGGCGGATGATCGTCGTGCCCTACATGCCGATCACCGACGAGAACCTAGCGCGGATCATCCGGCTTCAATTGGATCGGATCGGTCGCCGGCTCCAGGACCATTACAAGGTTCCCTTGGAGTATGGCGAAGATCTCGTGGCCGCCGTCTCAGAGCGCTGCAAGCAGGTCGAGACCGGCGCGCGGGCCGTCGACCACATCCTGACCCGAACCCTGCTCCCCGAGATCTCCCGGACGATCCTGGCCCGCATGGCCGAAGGGACCGCCATCGAACACGTCAAGGTCGCTGTCGGCGACGACGGCGCCTTCCAATACGAGATCCGATAATCCTGCACATCAATTTATGAGGCCATCTACCCCCTTGGACGCCGTCGGGGGTGGATGAGCCTCCGACGCGAAGCAAAATGATCTTAGAGGTGATACTTAGGAATTTTCAAAGTAAATCATGGATCGGATCCTAAGATCGAGGAAGCCGCCATCTAAGTTCGTACGGTCGAGGATCCAGCCCGCCGCGGTGCGTTCTGGTATCATCGAGGCGTGACTTAGCGGGCCGAGTCGCTGAGACGGCGAGGAGACCCCTTCAATCGACAAATTTTTGTGCAAATAAGTAAATAGAGATATGCACCATAGATCTAGTAGTCGTCCAGCCGTGTGAAAACGCGCTTCGACAATAACTCCTCTCTGTGCACTTTTAACATAATGCGAATAAATGTAAAAAGTTTTTGCATGGCTATGTGAAAATAAATAATCAATCTGGTGGTTTTGCGGCCGGTTCGAGCCTCATTGCGGCCGGATCCGGAGCTCGGCGTGGAGGGATTGGGTTAAGTTTAAGGGTGGCGGTCCGATCGGTCGATGATAGGGGAGATGACCCGGTCGACGATCGCCGGATCGGTCGCGCGGATGGTTGAGGGGACCCGATACTAAACCTGCTCGAGACCATCGCATGGTCCTCCGCCTCCTCCTTGCTTGCCTCTGGATCCTCATCGGGCCAACGGCCTTCGGTCAGGCCACGCGCGACGCGACTCCCTCGTCGCCGCTGCCTGACCCGGCGCCATTTCGAACCGAACCCAGCGAGCCCTCGGGGTCTCATGAGCAATCTTCGAAAGAGCGTCGGCTGAACGAGTTGGAGGCGATGAACCGTCGGCTCCTCGAGCAGGTCGAATCGCTCTCGAAACAGGTCGCCCAACTCAGCCGTCGACTCGACGAGAGGGACGCCGAGGACGGGGAAGGGAACGCCCGCGAAGGCAACGACGAGTCCGGCGATTCCCCAGAGTCATCGGATCGAGATCAGCGGTCTTCAATGATGCCGGACCTTCCCTCCGACCGAGGAGACGTTCCACTCCCGACCGAGCAATCGACGGGCGTTTTGGGAATCGACGGCTGGTCAACGGATTTGACCGGCGGCTCGGCTGAGGTTGGCGATCCCAAATCGGATGATGAATCGAGCTTCGAGGTCGGTTACGACGAGGGGTTTTTCCTCCGAGGCGAGGCGTCGGGCGTGCCATACGGGTTGCGAGTTCGGGGGCGCATTCAGTTCCGCAATACGAACTTCGTCCGGAGCGCGCGGTTGTTCTTCAATGCTGCCGGGTTGCCGGGGTTGATTGAGGATCGCGACGACTTCGACATCGAGCGGGCGCGTTTGATTCTTCGAGGCTATTTCTTCGATCAGGACTTGACTTATTTCTTTAACATAGACGGCGATACTGATGGTCGAAGTCAATTGGATCTGTTGGATTTTCACTTTGGCTATCGGTTCGGGAACGCGTTGGCGATCCGGCTGGGCAAGCGCCGGGTGCCGATCTCGCGGGCGTGGATCAACTCGACACGGTACCAGCAGTTGGCCGACCGCTCGTTGGCGACGAGCTTCTTCCGACCCGACCGGAGTCAAGGGATCTGGATCGAGGGCGAGCCGTCGTCGCGGTTGCACTACCTGGCGATGATCTCCAACGGCTTCACGACCAACGGTCTGCGGTTCGACGACCTGGACGAGAACTACGCCTTCACCGGTTCGGTTTACCAAGATCTGGGGTCGGAGTACGGTCGGGGCTACTCGGACCTCTCGTATCACGAGGCACCGGCGTTCCGGTTCGGGACGACCAGCGGGTTCGAGCGGGCGTCGCCGCCGACCAATCCCTTCCTAATGAACCTCTCGCCGGAGTTCGACTTCATCCGGCTCAGCGATGGCACGCCGATCGGACTATTAGGGGCGCTCGCGCCCGACGTGACGGTCTTGGCTTTCGATCAATATCAGCTCACCGTCGACGCGGGCTGGAAGTATCGCGGCCTGAGCTTAAGCGGCGAATACTATTTCCGTTGGCTCCAGGCGATCCGGGGGACCGGCCCCTTGCCGACCACGACGCTGTTCGACCACGGGTTCTACGCCCAGGCCGGCTACTTCCTGATCCCCGAGCGGTTGGAAGTATTGGCGCGGACCTCGCAGATCTGGGGCGAGTTCGGGACCGCCTCGGAGTACGCCGGCGGATTCAACTGGTTCATCCGAGGCAGCCACGACCTCAAGTTCTCCTTCGACGCGGCCCGCGTGATCGGCGCACCCACCTCCAGTACCGGCCCCGATTACCAGGCCGGCCAGACCGGGACCCTCATCCGGACCCAGTTCCAGGCGGCGTTCTAGATCGACCTTCGGTTCCCGAACTTCTCCGAAAAGTACCGATTATTCCATTGAAAGAGCTATGGATGAAACGATGAGGACGAGCCATGAGTCGCCGCGCAGGGCGATGCTCCGGGCGTTGGTGGGCGATCTGGACGAGGCGTCGGTCTGGGACGTGGTGGCCGACTGGCTCTGGGAGCGGGGCGATCCGCTCTCGGAGTTTGCGCGTCGCCAGGCGAGGTTGCGGGAGCTGGCCGTGGATGATCCCGAACGGGTCTTCCTGATGTGCTATTGTTCGCCGGGTCCGTTTTCCGGGGGGCGTCCGGGGGTCGAGGGGGGACGCCGAGGTCGGTCGACGCCAGCGGGCGGGTTCTTCCTGGGCAGACATCCGGTGACGCAGTGGGAATATCGATCGGTGATGGGGATCAATCCGAGTCACTTCAGCCCGACGGGGGCGGGTCGGCAGGCGGTCTCGGGGCTGGAGACGGACCGTTTCCCCGTGGAGACGGTGAGCTGGGATGAGGCCGTCGCGTTCTGCCGGGAGCTGAGCGATCGCGGGCATGCCTCGGGGGTGCTGCCCCCGGATCGGGGATATCGCCTCCCCAGCGAGGCGGAGTGAGGATATGCCTGCCGCGCCGGCGGGACGACGACCGCCTTCGATGATCGGCCGAGCAGCCACCTGGCGAACTTCAATGGGATCCATGCCAATCCGGGGTCGTCGGATCCGAATCTGGGTCGCACGACGGAGGTAGGCAGCTATCCGCCGAACGGCTGGGGCCTGCACGACATGCATGGCAACGTCGCCGAGTGGTGCGAAGACCGATACGACGTCGCAGTCGACCCGGGGAACCCGACGGACGGGGCGTCGATCGCCGAGCGGGCGATCCGCGGCGGCTCCTGGGGCAGCGCGTCGCGCGGGGTCCGCTCGGATTTCCGGATGGGATTCGTCCCGACCTATCGCGACTCGCAGATCGGCTTCCGACTCGCGGTCGATTCGGTGGGTCCGGTGGGCGGGGTGTCCCGGGAGAAGGCGGGGATTCCCGAGGGCGACCCATGGTGATCGACGTCGGCGGGATGTCAGAGGGTTCGCCTCCGTCGCGGGTTTTCGAAGGACGCGACTCATCAGGACGGATCGGATACAATGGTTTCCGGTCATGAGGCTCCGCCCTGGGGTTCGGGCATCGGCGCTGGGTTGAGATCGGTCGGGTCCGACGAGGGAGATCAGGCGATGGCGACGACGATGGCCGGTGAAGCCGCGATGGTGACAGCGACGACGGCGGGCGACGGACGGGGGCTCGGCGAGGCGTCGGTCGCTCGGACCGAGGAACTCTTCGAGGCGCTGATCGGGCGACTCGGCGAGGACGCGGTCATTACCGATCCGGACCGGCTGGTGGCCTACGAGTGCGACGGTTACATGATCGCCAAGCAGCGGCCCAACGCGGTCGTGCTGCCCAAGTCGACCGAGGAGGTCGTGGCCGTCGTCCGGCTCTGCAACCAATTCCAGGTGCCTTACGTGCCGCGCGGGGCGGGCACGAGCCTCTCCGGTGGGACGTTCCCGATCGGCGGTGGGGTCATGATCAGCCTGGCCCGGATGAACCAGATCCTGGAGATCTCCGCCGAGGATCGGTTCGCCCGCGTGCAGGCCGGTGTGGTCAACGTTCATCTCACCCGCGCGTTGGCCGGCACGAAGCTCCACTACGCGCCCGACCCGTCGAGCCAGGTCTCCTGCACCGTCGGCGGGAACGTGGCGACCAACTCGGGCGGGCCGCACACACTCAAGTATGGGGTGACGACCAACCACGTCTTGGGCTTGACCCTCGTGATGCCCGACGGGACCGTCGTCGAGACCGGCGGGCTCAGCGAGCAGAACCCCGGCTACGACCTGACCGGCCTGATCGTGGGCAACGAGGGGACCTTCGGGATCGTCACCGAAGCCATCGTGAACCTGACCCGCGACCCGGAGGCGGGTCGGACCTTGCTGGCCACCTTCCAGTCGATCGAAGGGGCCTGCGAGGCCGTCGGGGAGATCATCGCCGCCGGGATCATCCCCGCTGCGCTTGAGATGATGGACCAGATGATGACCCGCGTCGTCGAGGATGCCCTCCACTTCGGGTTCCCCACCGACGCCGGCGCCATCCTGATCATCGAGACCGACGGGCTCGAGGCCGGCCAGGACCGCGAGGCCGAGCAGATCGCCGAACTGGTCACCCAACGCGGCGGCGCGATCCACAAGCGCTTGGCTTGGACCGATCGCAACAACAAGGACTACAAGGCGATCTGGAGGAGCCGCAAGTCCGCCTTCGGCGCCATCGGACGACTCAGCCCGACCTACTGCACCCAGGACGGCGTCGTGCCCCGGACCCGATTGCCCGAGATCCTCCGGTTCGTCGCCGATACCGCCGAACGCCATCAGTTGCGGATCGCCAACGTCTTCCATGCCGGCGACGGCAACATCCACCCGATCCTGCTCTACGATGAAGCTGACGCCGATCAAGTCCAGCGCGTCCTGCAGGCCAGCCACGAGATCCTCGAGAAGTGCATCGAGGTCGGCGGTACCGTCACCGGCGAACACGGGATCGGCATCGAGAAGCTCGAGTTCATGCCCAAGATGTTCCGTCCCGAGGAACTGGCCGTCATGGTCGCCCTCCGCGACGCCTTCAACCCGCAAGGCTATTGCAGCCCCCACAAGAAGATCGCCCCGCCCGAGGTCGCCGACCAGATCTTCGCCCGCGTCCATCCCGGTCGGCGGATCCCGACCTGAGGCGCGACCTGGCTGATGTCCTCCTCGTTCATTTATGGGTCGATAATCCTAAACTTTCACGTTTGGTTGATTGGTTGGAGGGCGCCGAGTTGGTCGGGGTCGGCGCCGTCGAGGACGACGCGGGCCATGTCCTCGCCGACGGTCGGCCCGTGCTTGAAGCCGTGTCCGGAACCTCCGCCGAGGATCCAGAGGTTGTCCAGGCCGGGCGGGCGATCGGCGAGGAATCGCCCGTCGGGCGTGTTGGTGTATTGGCAGACCCGGGCCTCGATCAATGGCGCGTCGGCCAGGCCGGGGAATCGGTCGGCGACGAAGGAGCGGGCCGAGGCGAGGCCCTCGGACGTCGGGAGCCTCGAGCCGTCCGTCGGGTCGAAGTCGGGACCGCGCGTGTCGTCGGCCACCTTGAACCCGCCGACCGGTCCGTCGCCCGGGATCCCGTACCAGAATCGATCACCGTGCCACGCCCAGATCGGCATGCGATCGCTTGTATAGGCGGTGTCGCGGGGAGATGTCCCAAACGTGAAAGTCTCCTGACGCGTGACGATCATCCGATCCTCGAGGAGATCGGGGAAAAGTTTGGGGAGCCAAGGGCCCCCCGCGAACACGAAGGCATCGGCCTCGAGCGTCGAGCCATCGGAGAGTCGAAGTTCGATCAGACGCCCGTCGCGGACCGTCCCCGGCTCGGCCCAGGCGCGGAGGATTGTTCCGCCCTCGCGGTGGATCGCCTCGGCGACGACGCGGCATGCCTCGGCGGCCAGCAGATAGCCCGCGCCCGGCTCCAGGATCGCGCCGGCCAGGTCGTCGGAGCGCACCTGAGGATAGGCCCGCGCGACCTGGTCGCGGTCGAGCCGCTCGAACGGGACGCTCTCGGCCTTGAAGTGGGTCAGGATCGCCTGCTCAACATCCTGGAATTCTTGAGTCATCCAGAGCAGGCCGGTGGGTTGGAAGAGTCGACGGCTGGACCGAGCTTCCTCGGCGATCCAGAGATCGCGGGCGCGTCGGGCCGAGCGGAGCGGCGCGGGGTCGGGATAGGCCAGCCGGAGCACGCGGGTCGGCCCGCCCGAGCTGGCCCGGACATGACCCGGACCCCAGGCGTCGATCAGCGTAACCTCGGCCCCACGCCTCCGAAGCGACAGCGCCGTCCAGCCCCCAAAGGCTCCCGCACCCACCACGATCACCCGAGTCTGACCCATCCGATCTCACCTCGGTCTTGCTTGAGGTTTCGTTCGTCCTGGGACGATGATATCGCGCCCGGGACATCCGACGCGGGGCCGATCACCGCTTCTTGAGGGTCAGGCCGATGCCGGCTCCCTCCATGAGAACGAAGGTGGTCTCCAACTCGGGCCGGCTGGTGATGGCTTCGAGGTAGGCCGGGTCGGGATCGGGGTAGCGCATGTTATGGGCGAGGATGAGCCCGCCGGGCCGGACGCGGGGCAGGAGCTTGTTGAGGTAATCGATGTAACCCTGCTTGTCGGCGTCGAGGAAGAGGATGTCGATGGTGACGTCCTGCTCGTCGTAGCGCGCGACGGTCTGATGGGCATCCCCTTCGATGATGGTGATGAGGTCGGCCAACCCGACCCTCTCGAAATTGCTGCGGGCCTCAGCGATCCGGCCGGGGTCGATCTCGTGGGTGTAGAGGTGGCCGCCGGTGGTCCGGAGTCCGTGGGCGATCCAGAGGCCGGAAAACCCGGTGGAGGTCCCGAGTTCGACGACGACCTGGGCGTCGAGCGCTTCGGTCATCTGGCGGAGGAAACGCCCGTCGCGCGTGGAGACGTTGCGGAAGCCGGGTTCTTGAGAGATCGCGTCGAGGATTCGGAGGATCTCAGCCTCGGCCTCGTTCTTGGGCACCGGCGGCTTCTCCAGAAGTTCAGCGCCGACTGGGGCGGGTCCCGGTCGACGGCCGCGGGGTCCAGCAGCGCCGACGGGAGGACGCGGGCCGGGTCGATCGGGGAGTTCCTCGGGAGTCAGTTGGTCGTCATCGCCGACCAGGCCGCGGAGCACCTCCGAGGCTCGAGCGATCTCGGTCGCCGAAAGCCGCCCGTCGTCATCGGCATCGAGCAGGCGGAACAGCGGATCGCCTCCAGGTCCGGGGCCGGAACCCGGACCGGGTCGTCCGGGCGGCTGGGCGGATGCGGGGCCGAGGACGATCGTCAATGTCAGGCCCAGGCCGAGGCGGAGCAGGAGGCCGGGTCGGGTCGCGTGGTTGGTGGCCGTTCGAGTCATGGGCAGACCCTCCTTGGGGGTGATGGAGGCCATGCGGGCAGGGGTTGCCTTGCGAGGCGTTCGAGACGCCGACGCTTCGGATCGGCTGCGGAATCCGATCGCCTCACGCGCCGGCGGATTTGTCGATCGAGAGACCGACATCTGGAACGCCTCGATTTCGATCGTATCTTGGAGGCGTTCGGGATGCGCGTCGCGAGCGTTCGGGTCGACCGGTTTTCGACGGGGGCTTGTCAAAAAAGGGGCCGCAGATGGGTTCGTCCGAGGCGATCGGGATTCGGGGTGGCGCATTGGGCTCGCTGAGCGCGGGTCTGGCCCTAGCGATGGCCGCCTGGGCCCCCTGGGCGTTCGGTTCGGTCGAGGACTGGGCGATCCTGGTGCTCGGGGTGGCCCTGACGATCCTGGCCGGCCTGAGCCTCCTGATTCGCGGGGACCGGGTGGCGAACCTGCTGAGCTGGCCGAGCTTGGCCCTGTTGGGCATCGTGGGGCTGGGCGTGATCCAACTGGTGCCGCTCCCGGAGTTCGTGGTCGGCCTGATCGCGCCGGGTGTGTTGGCCGAACGGGCGTCGCTCCTGCCCGAGTCGGCCGAGGTCCTGAGAGGATCGTCGCCCGGAACGGTTCCGCTGCCGACGCTCCGACTGAGCCGGAACCCCGAGGCGACGCAGGTAATGGTCGTCCGTCTCGCCGCGATCTGGGTGTTCCTCCAGTGCGTTCTACACCTGCGGCCGGACCGGACGTTCCTCCGACGGTACAGCCTGTTGGTGCTGGTCAACGCGACGGCGATGGCGATCGTGGCCGCATTGCAGTGGCTGACCTGGAACGGTCGGATCCTCTGGCTCCGCGAGTCGCCGCGCGACGCGTCCTGGTACTCCGGTGGGCCGTTCTTCAACCACAACAACCTGGCGGCTTACCTGAACATGGGTCTGGGGATGGCCTTGGCCTGGATCCTGATCGAGTCACGACGCTCGGACCTCGACCCGACCCGCCCTCGAGGCTTGGCGGCGATCCCCGCCTTGGCCGGCGGTCTGATCGCCTTGGGGCTGGTCGGTTCGCACTCGCGAGGCGCGATGCTGGCCTGCGCGGCGTCGACGTTGATCTTGCTGGTGCCGTTGATCCGTCACGTGGGCCGTTCGCCGCGCTTGCTCGGAGGGATCGCGGTGGTCCCGATCCTGATGGTGGTGTACCTGGTGGCCGTCGGCAGCGAGTCTCCACTAGCGCGGGTGGCGACGATCCCGACTGAATTGGTCGAGAACGTCCGCTACGATCTTTGGGGGGCCGCCCTGGAGGCGTGGACGTACCGCCCGGTCTGGGGGAGCGGCCTGGGCAGTTTCTCCAACGCGGCCGATCCCTATTTCCCATATGACAACGACTTGGCCTTCCTGCGCGCCGAGAATGAGTACATCGACATGCTTGTCGAAGGGGGACTGGTCGGCTTGACCTTGATGCTTTTCGGCCTGGTCGGCGTGGTCCGTCGAACGGTGCCCGCGTTGGCGGCGGCCGACGAGCCGGAGGACCGCTCCTTGATGTTGGGGGCGACCTTCGCCGGGTTGACTCTGATGTTGCACTGGCTGACCGACTTCAGCCTGCATGTGCCAGGCGTGGCGGTAACGGTCTGGATCTTGGTAGGGATCCTGCTGACGCGGGGTCGCGAAGCGGTTGAAGGGCGGTCGTCATCTGAGCCGACCGGCATCGGCCGACGGTTGAGTTCGCTCGTCATCGCCCTCGCGATGATCGCCTTGAGCGTGCTGACGGTCGTGCATAGCTTTGGAATGACCATCGCCGAGACGTATCGGGCCGAGGGGGGGATCCGTCTGAGCGAGCGCGAGAAGCCGGGGGCCGACGACTCGCTCGGTGTGCCGGCGCTTCAGCGTCAACTGGAGTCGTTGGAACGAATGATCGAGTATCGGCCCGACTCGGCCGAGATCCACTTCCGACGCGGGCTGACCTACCTTCAGCTCTACCGCAATGCCTCGGCGGCGCGGATCGGCGAGGAGGTGCGCGACCCGATCCTCTTCGCCGACCAGATCGATCCGTACACGCCGCACCTGATCGCCCACACGCCTGACCCCGAGGCCCGACTCGCACCTGAAGAACTGGCCGAGGTCGACTTGGTCCAGGAGTATCTGGTCCCGGCAACCCGCAGTTTCCTGGAAGCTCGGCGCTGCTGTCCGATCTGGGCCGATCCGCACATCCAACTGGCCGGGTTCGACTACCTCTTCACCGAGGCGGATCAAGGGTTGACCTATCTCCAACGCGGCTTGGACCTCTGTGGCGCTGAGAGCGGCCCGCTCCTTTTGGTCGGTCTGCTCGCCGCCCAGCGCGGTGAGGTCGACCTGGCCTCTAAGGCCTGGCGACGCTCCCTGGAGGCCCGGCCGGGCAACTGGACCGAGATCGTCGACGTGGCTGGGGTCACGCTCGGCCCCCAGCAACTGCTCGACGAAGTTCTGCCGGAGTCCGGAGACCTGGCCGTCAAGATGGGTGATCGCCTCTACTACTCACCGATTTCGCCGTTGGGACGGAATTCCGGGCTCCCCGACGCCGAGCGGATCGCGTTCATGGAGGAGGCGTTGCGTCGGCTCCGACTCGACAACGAACTGCCCAACGCCGAACGGCTCTCCCTGGAAGCGCGGGCCTTGTCGAGGCTGGACCGTCGCGATGAGGCTGTGGATGCGATGGAGCGGGCCATCATGCTCAGCTCCCGTACGATCGCCTATCGGGTCGAGCTGGCGCGTTGGCTGCTCGACTGGGACCGGATCGAGGAAGCCAACCAACTCGTCGAGGATTCCCTCCGAATCCGCCCCGGCCAGGCCGACCTCGAACGCCTCCGAGGTCGCATCCGACGGACCCTCCGCAATCGCCCCTGACGACCGATCCGATCGACTCAACGTCCCTTCGACCCGACATCTATCACAAACCAGAAACATCGGAACCAACATCCGATGACGATGCCGAGCTATCTCGACCGGACAAACTCATGAAATACCCGAACTTTCTGATCGTCGGAGCGCCTAAGTGCGGGACGACCTCGCTGGCGCGTTACCTCTCCGAGCACGAGCGGGTCTTCGTGACCGAGCCCAAGGAGCCGCACTATTTCAACCGGCACCTGATCACGATGCCCGCCTTCCGCGACGTGCCCAGCTTCCGGAACTCCTGGGAGCATTACCTGGCCCTCTTCGAAGGGGCCGACGACCGGCATCTGGCCGTCGGCGAAGCCTCGACCCGGTCGGCGCTCGATGATCGGGCGATGTCGAGGATTGCCGAAGCGTTCCCGGAGGCCCGGATCCTCGTCCTGTTCCGCAATCCGGTCGAACTGGTCTACTCGATGCATGGCGAGCAGGTCTTCCAGGCGACCGAGCCGGTCCGCGACTTCGAGGAGGCCTGGGACCTCCAGGAGGCCCGCGCTCAAGGGCGCGAACGGCCCGCCTCGGCTGGCTACTCCGACTTGCTGACCTATCGACAGCACGGGCAACTGGCCGACCACCTCGCGCGGATCGAACGGGTTTTCCCGCGCGAACGGATCCTCGTCCTCTTCTTCGATGATCTCAAGGCCGATCCGCGTCGGGTCTATCGGGAGACCCTCCAGTTCCTCGAGGTGCCCGACGACGGCCGGACCGAGTTCCCGGTTCACAATGCCTCCAAGGGGACCCGGTTCCCGATGCTCATGCGCTTGCTCAAGGGAGCGCGGTCGGTCCGTCTGCTCTCAGCGCGGATCAAGGACGCCCTGGGGATCCGGAGCTGGGGCTTCTTTCGGGCCGTCGAGACGCTCAACCAAGCTGACGCCACCCGGTCCCCGCTCTCAGCCTCGATGCACAACCGACTCGTCGACGAGTTCGCCGAGCAGGTCCGTCGGCTCTCGGCGATGACCGGGCGCGACTTGAACCACTGGCTGGTCCGACGCCCCGAGATCGACGAGGAATCCCCCAATGTCGCCAACCCGACCTCAACGGCTACAACGACCCCGGCCTCGTCGTCCCGGATCTCCTGAGTCCGGTCCTCGGCCGGCAACCATCTCACCCCAAGTGTCGGTCGTTCCTCTCCTTTTGATTTCGTGTGTTCGTGAGATTTGATTGATGCGTCGAGACGCCATACTCTTGATCGGCGGTCAAGCCTTCGGGATGGCGGCCTCGCTGGTGGGGCTCCGCTTGATCAGCGGTCAGGTGGACCCCTCCTTGTTCGGTTCGGTGATGCTCTTAATCGGGGTGGCGCAACTGGGCGAGCACGCCTTCGCCATCCCGATGCAGCAGACGACGATGCGGTTCTATGCCGAGGCGGTCGAGGCCGGTCCCGGTGTCCTCTCGGCGCTTCGGCGGATCGCCTACGCGAGCCTGAACCGGCTCAGCCTAGGGTTCTGGTCCCTGGTCCTCGTCGGCGCAATGATCTATCTGTTTGTGGTGGATGAGATCGTCATGGCCGGGCACATCATCCTGCATAGGCTGGGCGTGTTGGGGACGGACGACCTGATCGCGTTCCTGATCGGAAGCATCCTCGAACTGTTGTCGCTCTCCAACGCGTCCGTGGAGGCCGGGCCGCTCGCGTTCCTGGCCGTGACGGCCTACGGGGTGTTGCTGGCTCGCAACGAGCTGGAACGGAGCCTCTTCAGCGCTGCGGAGAGGTACGGCTGCTACGTCGCTTGGGTCGCGTTCGAGGCGGCCGGGCAACCACTGGCGATCCTCGGCTTGATCGCCCTCTTCGGCGCTGATCCGTTCGTGATCCTGATGGGTTATATCGTGACGCTCGCGGTGGCCCGGTTCCTCTTCTGGCCCTTGCTTGTCCGGGAGTCGTCGACGGCCAACGCGAATGCTCCGGACACCTCGGATGCTCCGACCGATTCAGCGCCGACCAGCGTCGTCGCGCCGGATCCCGAGACGCTCCGGGAGCGGACCGATGCCTTCCGTGCTGAGTACCATCGGTTCATCCTGCCGATGGTCTCCTCGGGCAGCCTAAACTGGGTCAACCGGATGAGCGACCGCTACCTCATCGGGGCGATGCTCGGCCTCGACGCGGCGGGCGTCTACACGGCGGTCTACAACCTGCTCAACCGTGGATTCACGCAGTTCAATCTGGTGCTCTCACGCCTGTTCAACCCAAAATATTTTCGGATGACTGCGAAAGGGAATGACATCGGGGCCCGTCGGGTGATGAGTCGATGGGTCTGGGGGCAATTCGGCCTCGGGGTCTTGGCCTGCTTGGGGATCTGGGGGTTGGCCGGTCCGATCACAAGGCTGATGCTCGACCCGCGGTTCATCGCCCAGTCACCGATCGATCCGGCCGTCTTGATCCCTTGGATCGTGATCGGCCAATTGGCCCGGATTCAGAACGCTCCGCAGCGGACCACGCTGATGGCCCAGAATCGTCCGCAAGCGGTGCTCTGGGGCCGAGTCGCTGGGGCGATCGTGGCCATCGGCGTGACGATCCCGGCCATCGCTGTGGCCGGCCTCGTCGGTGCGGCCGCCGCCTGTCCCCTGTATTACGGGATCCAACTGATCATCTATCATGTTCTGATTCGACAGGATCGCAGCCGCCAACCGGGATCCCACGAGCAGGTATCGGAACGCCCGGTCGCCGCCGAACCTGTCACTGGCGCATCGTGACATCGACTCGGAGTCGAAGACCAACCCCATCCTGCGACATCGAGGACAACCAACGATGAGCATCCCCACGAAGGTTAACCTGGCTGAAGCGTTCGCCACGTTCTCCGAGCATTGGAAGCCGCATGTCGCCGGCGAGCTGAACGGTCAGCACGTCCGCTTGACCAAGGTCCAGGGGGAGTTCGTCTGGCACAAGCACGACCATGAGGACGAGCTGTTCCTGGTCGTCGCGAGGACCTTGACCATCCGATTCCGCGACGGCGACATCGACCTGGGGGCCGGCGAGTTCGTCATTGTCCCGCGGGGCGTTGAGCACATGCCCGTCGCCGAGCAGGAGGCGCACATCCTGCTCTTCGAGCCCGCCCAGACGCTCAATACCGATGACGTCCGCAACGAACGGACCGTAGAACCCAAGTTGTTGAGATGAATTTGTAAGAGCAGGTGTGCATTTGTTTCTGTCGAGTGCTTGGTTGAGTTGCAAGTCTTTTTCGTGATCGATGAGCAGTTGTTATCTCAGCGACGATTATAGTGACGCTTGCTCGATCGTCCTCTGATGGTCCGCTTCTGGTCGACCCAGCTCTCCATGGACTGAGCCGTTTGCTTGGCTCGTTCAGTGGCTTCGTTGTCACCGAGGAGTGCTCGAGCGACCTCATGCGCGTACCCGTCGACCAGACGATCGTTGCCTTTGACCATCTGATCGTACACTCGCTGCCTTCGCTCTCTGGGGACACGAGCCATGAGCATCAGCCATGAAGCGTTAGTGATTGTGAGGTCAGAGTCCACGACGGCCATAGCTCAGGGAATCTCCAATGCGAACGGAATCACGAGTATCGGGTGAGGATGACCTTACTTTATTGGGCCCCGATCGATTATCAGAACATAGTGTCTTGAACTGAAAAAAACGTTTTGTCAATAGGAAGTACATAGTTAGTAGACGAATGAACACGGGCTAGCCTGGAATGCTGAGACCTTGAGCAATTTGCGAGTCTTGGTAACACAACTTGGATGGCCTTGTGGTGCAAACGCTCCAACAGCGTAACTCCTGCAAGGAAGAACTTTAGACTACTAGAATTCTAGAGTTTGTTTTCAAGTTTTTCCAGCAATCTTGCGGGTTTTAGGTGGTGTTAGAGGGATCGGGATGGGAGTGCGGGATGGGGTGGATGCCGCCGAGGATTAGGGTGCTATTAGTGACTTCATCGAGGCGTCCGTCGGCGGCTTGCTCGAAATCGTGATGCGATTGAAGGTCTTCGACGTTGACGAGGCTCAGGACGATGGCGTCGTGGCCGGGCGGCAGGGTGATCTCGACGACGCCATTGATGGCATCCTTCCAGAGGGCGACCACGCGCGAGGGTTGCTGATTGGTGGGAGGACGGGACCGTTCGACCATCCCGATGCTGCTGAGGGTCAGGACGGACGACCCGGGATCATCAGCGAAGACGGTAGCGTAACGGCTCGACCATCGGCGTTCCAGTTGGGGCCCGTCCATCAGCAGGGCGATGACCAGGTTTGGGCCCACCGCGCGGATGATGTTGGCGATGGGATCCTGACGCGCGAGGTCCTCACAGATCAGGACGCAGGCGGTGATCCAGGGTTGCCAGGAGAGGAAGGAGAGTTGACGCGATGACAATGCGATCCCTTCCCACCAAAGTTCATCGGGATGCAGTTGTGAGGCCAGCCCATAGTTGACGATCTGGTTGCGGTCGAGTCGCCAGCGGTGATGCTTCTCTTGTTCGTAGGAGACGGCCGTGTTTCCAGCGAGGAAGGTGATCTTGGCGTAGTTCCGGCACAAGGCGTCGGGCTGGGATTCCCTCAAACCTGCAATTAACAGGCCGTTGCGTTTTTGGACGGTCTGCCAGATCTCGTGATAGGTATCCAGGTCCACGGCGAGTTCGGGGAGAACGACGCCGTCGATCTTAGAGACAGCGGCGGTAGCTGCTTCCCAGAGCCGATCGATCTGGCGACCCGGTGGTGGTGCGTCCGGATCGTCAGCGGGATCGAAGCGGAAGAGGCTGTAGGGGAGCGCAGACAAGGCCTTGGCCTCTCGAAAGCTCGAAGGCGTGATAGTCTTCGGCCATGGGACCAGCATGAGGTTGATGTACCGCTCGACGACCGGCTTCCACCCCGAGCCGGCCGGGCAATACCAGTTGACTCGGACTTGGCGACTCCGGCACAGCGCCAGGTAGAGCGAAACCGAACGGAGCGTCATCCCAACGCCGGGCGTCTTGAGTTTGGGCAGGACCCGAGCCTGATGGGGGTGAATCTGTTCGCAGAGGGTCGAGCCGGAGGTCTCGAGGTCATTCATCAGGAGCCGGTTGGCCCAGAGCCAGAAGTTGTCGGGGCCTTCATCGTCCGCGTCGTCCACATCGACCAGGTTGTCGACGGGTTCCTCGATCTCACGGAGTGGTTCATAGTCGGTCCCGATCCCGAAGCAGGCTTCGTCGGAGACGGCCAGCATCTGTAGGAGCGCGTGGCAGAGGTCGGTGTCATTGACGATCGCGTCGACGGGGGTGAGTCGTTTCTCGAGCAGATGAGCCCACCAGCCCTGGACCGTGCCGATCTTCAAGTTCGGTCGGTCTTCCGGCTCCAACCAGGCGTTCCATTCGCGGCGCCAGTGGCGGGCCAGTTGTTGGATCGCCACGTGCCAAGGGGTTCCGGTCTCGTCGAACTCGGGCGGGTAATTGGGGTCTACAGCCCGGATATAGGAGCCGGATTCATCGAGCAGTGAGGCGACGATCGCGAACAGGTCGGGGGGCCACAAAGGGTGGTTTTCGCGGGCGTCACCGACCCAGAGATCTGGGGCGAGCAGACTGAGGAACTCGTCAATGCTCGTTCGCCGAAGGGCCATGGATCCGCCTCAGGGAGGTCAACGCACGCATCTCAAGCGGATGGTTTGGCCAGACGGTCCTTTGGCATCGAGGACCGTCTGGCCATTTCATGCGTTTGTGTGGTCGGGCCGATCGTCGAAGACCCGGATCTCACGCATGGCCATGATACTGGATATAACCCAGTTCTTGAAGCTTGGTGATGATCTCGTCGACGCTCTGCTCGACGTTGAGCTTGCTGGTGTCGATGGTGACCTCGGGGTTGACCGGCTCCTCATAGGGGTCGTCGATCCCGGTGAAGCCTTTAATCTCGCCCTTGCGTGCCTTGGCGTAGAGCCCCTTGACGTCACGCGATTCGCAGACCTCCAGCGGGGTATCGCAATAGATCTCGACGAAGTTGCCGCCGGCCATCTGGCGGGCCTTCTCGCGGGTCTCGCGGTAGGGGCTGATGACCGAGCAGATGATGGTGCCGCCGTGCTTGGCGACCAGGCCGGCGACATAGCCGACGCGACCGACGTTGGTGTCGCGGTCTTCCTTGCTGAAGCCGAGGCCCTTGGAGAGGTGGGTTCGGATCTCGTCGCCGTCGAGCATCGAGGCGTTGCGCCCGTACTCGGAGAGCCGCTCGATGAGGCCCTGGGCGACGGTGCTCTTGCCCGAGCCGGAGAGGCCGGTGAACCAGAGCACGACGCCCTGTCGGCTCTTGGGCGGGTTGGCTTCACCGAGGATGGCGGCCACTTCGGGGCGGCTGAACCATTCGGGCAGCGGGATCCCCTTGGCCAGGTAGTCTTCGCGGACCTGAGTTCCGGAGATGTTGGCCGTCTCGGCGCCCTGGGGGACCTGATCGACCGGGCAGTAGCGGTCTTCGCTGGGGATGTAGACGACCATCTTGAACTCGACCATCTTCATGCCGAGTTCGTCTTCATGGGTCCGCATGGCCTCTTGGGCGGCATACGGATCATAGAAGGGTTGATCCTTGGAATCCTTGCCGGGGCCGGCGTGGTCGCGGCCGACGATCAGGTGCGAGCAGCCGTAGTTGCGTCGGATGATCGCGTGGAGCAGGGCCTCCTTGGGGCCGGCCATCCGCATGGCCAGGGGCAGCAGGCTGAGCACGACGCTCTTCTGCTCGTAGTGGTTGTCGACCAGGGCGCGATAGCAGCGGACGCGGGTGTAGTGGTCGACGTCGCCGGGCTTGGTCACGCCGACGACGGGGTGGATGAGCAGGCCGGCCTCGACCTCGGCGGCAGCGCGCTTGGTCAGTTCCTCGTGGGCGCGGTGCAGGGGGTTGCGGGTCTGGAAGGCGACGACCTTGGACCAGCCCAATTGGCCGATGTGCTCGCGGAGTTCGGCGGGCGTTCGGCGCAGTTCGGTGAAGTCATAGTGGGGGGGAATCCGGATGACTTCCAGCTTGCCGGCGGCGTAGTGATCCGGCTGTCGGTTCGGCGTGGCCACGGCCGGGTGCTTCTCGTCGGTCGAGCCGTAAGCGCCTTTGGCTTCGGCGGCCTTGTCGTAGGCGTAAATCTCCTCGACGTGGAGGAAGGCCAGCAGGTTTCCATAGACGTCGCGGAGGGCCAGCGGCTTGCCCGGCTCGATCCCCTCACCGGGGGTCACCGGCAGGCAGATCGGCAGCGGCCAGAGCGTCCCGTCGGCCAGGCGACCTTCGGCGACGACCCGCTCGTAGTCGGCCTGGTTGAGGAACCCTTGCAGCGGTGAGAACGCGCCGACGGCCAGCAGTTCCAGATCGCAGAGGGCCCGATCATCCAGGGTCAAGCTGGCGCTGCTGGTGCTCAGGTCCTTCAGTTCTCGGATCCGGTCATCGGAGATCAGCAGGTTGACTAGGCTGCCTCCGTAGGGGGTGTTCAGGCCGGATTGACCGCCGACGGTGCTCATGGTGACAGCGTCCTCTCCAAGGCATGCCGACCCGGCAGGATCGGTCATGCTGACGACAAACAAGGGGCGACCTGCCGGGACGTGTCCGAGACGCGATCACGACGGCGGCCCGAGGCCGCGGCAGGCCCTCTCCGGTAAGCTCAAGCGGCGATCATAGGGGAACGCGCCAGCCGAGTCAAATGCCGGCCAGTTTTGAAGTTGTGGAGAAGCGACCATGAGTCTCGTTGGTGTTGATCGCCGTCCACGAAGGACCTCGAACTCCGTGGATTTGAGTGCGCGAATCGCGGTCAGATGACCCATTCGTGAGGGGCGTTTCGGGTCGTCAACTCGGCCAAAGTCGTCCCTTCGAGCACCCGGACGACGGCCACGCGCAGGTCGTCCCAGACCGAGCTGAGGGCGCGGTCGGCCGGCGAGCCGGTGTCGCGTCTCGGGCTCAAGGGGCCGTCGATGGCCGTCAACACCTCGCTCAAACGGATCGTGTCGGCCGAGCGGGCCAGGCGATAGCCGCCGGAGGCCCCGCGTGTGCTCTGCACGAGCCCCGAGCCCTTCAACTGCAGGAGGATTTGAACCAGATACCGCTCGGGAATCCCATAACGCCCGGCGATCTCGCGGATCCGGACCGGATTCTGATCCCCGCCCCGCTGCGCCAAGGCCAGCAGGGCCAGGCACGCATATTCGGCTTTGGCTGAGATCTTGAGCACGGCCCTCTGACCCCCGAATCGACTCGACAAATCCGAACAATGTTCTCCTGCATTGATCCAAGCCTCAATCAAGCGCGTTCGTCAACGCGGTTTCTGCGGATTCACGTGCCGTCCGGAGATCTGTGTCGAGCCGGAGTCTTCCCGAGACTCCCTCGGTCTCGGGAATCGTCGGGGTCTTCCATAAGGTCGGAGGATTCCAGGAGACGGAACCGGGAGATGCTTGATGCTTCAGAGTTGGCTGCTGTCCAGCGAGTGGAGCCCGCATTCGGTCTTGGCCCAGCCGGCCCAGCGACCGGCACGCTCGGCCTGATCCTCGGCCACCGGGCGCGTGCAGGGCCAGCAACCGATCGAGCTGTAGCCCTGATCGAGCAACGGGTTGTAGGGGACCTGGTTGGTCACCAGGAAGGCCCAGACGTCCCGACGCGTCCAACGGAGCAGGGGGCTCAGCTTCACCAAACCGAACTTGGAGTCCCAACCTACCGTCCTGGCTTGACGCCTCGACGACGATTGGTCCGCTCGGATCGAGGCGACCCAGGCCTGATACCCTTCCAGAGCACCACGCAGCGGCGCGATCTTGCGATCGGCGCAGCAACGGTCCGGATCACGGTTATAAAGCGGCCCGCCGTGCGCGGCCTCATATTGGGTCACGGTCGTCTCGGGGCGGACCATCTCGACCTCGATCCCGTAGCGCGCCGCGATCCGTTCGCGGAGTTCCAACGTCTCGCGGAACTGATAGCCGGTGTCCTGATTAAAGACGCGGACCTGCGGACCGACCTCGGCCAAGAGATGGATCAGCATGCATCCCTCAGGTCCGAAGGCGGTGGCCATTGTCAGGCGGTCTCCGAACCGCTCGACGGCCCAGGCCAACACCTCACGCGGATGGGCCCCGTCCAGCCGAGCGTCGGCGTCGGCCAGTTCCGAGGGGGCAAGCTCCCAAGCGGGACCAGGATCGAGACGACGATCTGGATCCGGTCTTACCATCGCGCTGGATTCCGTCGAAACGCCTGGCCCCGGATGACCCAACATCGCAATGCTCCCCGATCCCACTGGCGGCTTTCGAACGTACTCCGACCATCCTTCCCAACTTGGGCGTGATAGTCAACTTTAGGCTCGGATCCGTGAGTCAACCAACCCATTTGTCCGAATTAGGCCGACGCGCCTAACCTATCTGCGGTCAAAGATCGACGCATTGAGAACTTCGGGACCTCGGACGCGGCTTTGGGGCTTGCCGGAACGTAGGGGTTGGAGTCATCGCCATGATCGGAGTGGGTCAACGGATTGACGCGTCGGGGATTCGGCTGTTCGACCCGGACGGCCGACCGGTCGGGCTCTCGACGTTCGGGGCCGGTCCCTGGTGCCTGATCTTTCTGCGTCATCTGGCCTGACTCCCCTGTCAGGAGCACCTGGTCCAGGTGCGTGGCGTCTACGAACGGTTTCGGGAACGGGGCGCGGAGGTGGTCGTGATCGCCTTCGAGCCGGTCGAGCGGCTGACGATATATCGTCAGCAACAGGGGTGGCCGTTCCCCATCACGACCGACCCTGACCGCGCGATCTACCGGCGATTCGGCCTGGAATCGGGATCATGGACCCAGATCATCCGGCCAAGCGTCGCGTGGAGCTACTTGCGCCTGCTGGTCAGCGGTCGGAGGCTTCGACGCCCTAGTCCCGGGGTCGATCTGCAGCAACTCGGCGGCGACTTCGTTATCGACCCCGACCAGACCGTGCGCTATGCGCGTCGCTCGATGGCCCCCGACGATCGGCCTGACCCTCAGGAACTGCTCGAGGCCCTCGATCGCTCAACAGGGCAGCCGTCCTGAGTCGAGTCCTTAGGCTCCGATCAATGGTCTCCCATAACATCGGACGGACTCCCGGATTCGTTCGTGGTCGCGTCGACGATCCGGATCGCGGCGCCGTCACGAGTCATCCAACAGGTCCCATCGGCGAGTGGATGCGCAAATCGCTTGATTGTGAGATTCGTGCGAGGGGTCGGTTTTTCGTGAACTTCCGCGATCCAAATGCGTCCAAACATACGGATCGACTGAGGCGTGGGATCCTTGGAATGCTCTTGTGCGGGGATGTTGGTGTGATGGGCCGGTCGGATTGCGGCGACCGGTTCGGAACCTTTTTGGTCCGAACGCGCAAAAAGGACGTCAGCGCAACGTTGTATCGAGGGAGGCCGACGCCGACACGGAACTGACGGCCGCTTCCTGAGCATCACACGATGCGCACTCGGATGGGACGCAGCCGAAAAACCGAATGGCCCGAAAAACGAGCGGGTCGCTAAACGTTTGGAGGGTGCGGGCCGAGGACGAATCGTTCTTCCAGGGACGGTCGATTGTCTATGGAGCAATCAACCCGTCAACGACCGCGGATGACTGGAGAGCCATGATGGTGAAGCTGACGGAACACTTGGTGACGAACACGAACTGGAACTCGGAATTGGCCGATGAGCGCCCCGTGTTGATGTTGGGTCGTCCGACGGACCGGCTCCGTGAGGCGATCGAGGAGGCCGATGCCTTCGTGCAGTCGCTGGAACGCCGCTACGGGGTCGCGCTGCTCAACGCGCTCGACTGGGCGGACACAACGCTGAGCGAAGAGGACATGAACGATCAGCCGATCTACGATCTGGTCCGTTGATCCCCGATCGTCGGTCAGCCGGCCGCGCAGGGACAGACTAGCCCAGCGCGGTCGCCGATGGTCGGACTCGGTCGATGTTGATCGAGCTATAAGTAATCATTAGCTAAAAAAATAGTATTATGTATGGATACTAGGACGTTGAGGGCGAAGTAGCGCAGACTTCGCCCCATGAAACACGGGACGAACCGCTCCGATCGCCGTTCGCGAATCTGCGAGGCCAAATTCCACCAACTCGTGCGGGCCTTGGCCCTCGATCTGACGGCCACTCAAGCCGCAGACCCTGAGCTCTAATTAACGGGACTAGGCGGTTCCGGGTCGATCGATGAGTCTCTTGATTGTTCCGAGAGCCCGGAAGTAGAGGAACCAGGGAAATAGAATCACAACGACCGCGACAAGGATCAGAAAGATCAGGAGAACGAGGTTTCGGTACGAGAGCGCGGGCGGGTCGGTCGGTGTCGGATCGGTCCAGGGTTCGGCCAGGTAGGGAAAGGAATCGAGGAACGGCTTATCGTTCGCCGTTGGACGCCCGCCAACGTATCGTGCGTGGAGACTCGACCGGGGAGACCTCGGCTCGGCGAACGACAGTTCGAAGAGTTGGCAATCGCCCTGTTCACAAGCGAGCTTTGCGACGTCGTCCTCCAAGCGGCGCCCGTTCGGGTATCCGACGGGGTGGTCTTTGGAGAAGATCAGGACGTCGGGCCGTGAGTCGAACGGGCGGAACATGAACTCCGGGGGGATGAGGAATCCCATGAGATCCTGGACCAGCCCGGGGTTGTGGATGGCCTCTTCAATGACGCGTACGTGTTTGCTGGGGTGGAGCGTGTTGAGCAGATCGAAGCGGGGGAGTTGGGTTCGTTGGGCCCGGCCGACGATGTCGATCTGAGCCCCATGGCGCTCTGAGGTCGCCCAGATGAGGAAGCGTCGCCGGTCCGTGGGCAGTTGGTTGTAGGGGATATGAACGACCATTGCGATGACGTTCGTCCCGAAGAACTGGGGGAAGATGAACGGATCGTCCCGGACCCCGACGTACCAATCGTCTTTGGATAGTTCGAGGTCTTCTGCGTCGGATTCGCCTACCAGGCGGGCGGTTTGTTCCAGGAAATCCTCGGCCGACTCCTCGATCTGCATGGCGATGACAACTGACTCGGCGATCCGATCGGGTCGGGTCACCAAACCGCCGTAGCGGGCTGTCGCTCGCTCCTCCTCACTGGACGCGGAGCCATCCGTTGAATCGTTGATGACGACGTCCGAGTTCCAATCGATGAAGATCTTGTAGGTGTAGTCGTCGAGGTCCTCAAACGGCGGGTTCTCGGCGAGGCCCCGGCTGACACAGAGGACGATCGCCAGCCCGTCCGCTCGATCGGGATCGATGAGTGGTACGCGATCTCCGGTCTCTGGGTCGATGTCGGACCGCTGGCGATCCTTGGTCGGAAAGACGAAGAGTCCGGTCAGGCCGCCCGTGGTCGAGCGGATCATCAGGGGGTCGACCGGGTCGGCGTGATCGGAGGCGTTGGTGTTCGTGGCGATGCTCGAGACCGCCGCGAGGACGCAAGCCGCCACGAAGCCAGTACGTGTCATGGGGACCGTGGGTGAGGTGTTCATGTCGTCGGGCTCCTCGACGTGGTGAACAGGCCGACCCCGATGTGCTCCCCAAGCCGTCGATAGCTTTCCCACTGGGCCTCGTCGAAGATCTGGTCCAGCGTCGATTCGTTGGGGAAGTCGTGGTTCGACGCAGCGTAGCTCCGCACGTCAGCCGGCTCGTCACCGGTATAGGTTGCTTTGATGTATAGGACCCAGGAATGCTGACGAGCCAGCCATGGGTCGCCGTCGGAGCGTACGCCGTCGGGTAGTCCCGGATAAGTGACCCGCAACAGCGCAGCGTGCCGAGCCGGACGTTCGCCACTGGATGGCAAGAGGTCGGAGAGCGCGCCGAGTTGGCCGAGGACTTCTTCGGGGACACCGGCCTGCCGCAAGCTTTCCGGATCTGCGTTTGGATCGACGTCGTCGATCTCGGCGCCCAGGTCGACCTGGGCCAACCGGACGAGTCGCGCGAGGTCCGCGCCGCGGTGGTCGGGGTCCTCGCCGGCATCACAGAGGATGATGAAGGGCACGCGTCGACGGAGCAACTCATAGGCTCCCGTCACCTCGAAGAACCCCCCATCAGAGAGATACCAGTAGCGTGACCAGGGCCCAGCGAACCGGCCGGTCAGCTCCTGGAGGAGCAGCCACTGTGTCCGGAACGGCCGAGCGATCCATCGGCCGAGTCGTGTGAGCAGGCCGCGTCGTGGGGTGGGCAGATCAGCACGGTCGTTGGCTTCAAGGCCCGAATCCCACCAGTATCCGAGCCGGGCATTGGCGAGCGTCAACAAGAGCGAGCGGGCCGTCTCGGTCCGACGCCCCATCCCGGGGCTCACCGCCGCGCCCGAGATGGACACCCATTCGCGGACATGCAAAGGTTCTGCCGACACGGGACCGCCCGCCTCGCCTAGGAAGGGGTCCGGGCCGGTCTTCCGGAGAGACATCAACGATCCAGGACGCATGGCTCCATTTCCCTCGCCATGGACCCAGAGGGCGTGCCAATCCTTCGAGACGCTGATTCCAGCGGGGCCAACGGCGAGGTTCTCCGCCTGGCGATCGCGAACGACCCGCGTAGAGGAGACATCGACGGTCTCGTTGACCGCACAGTTGATCACGTGCAGGGGGCCGCTGGCCAGGTCGGGCCGATACTCCGAGAGGGGCGCGTCGTCGCCAGCGAAGGAGCGGGTCACGTCCCGGCCGACGGGGTGCTGCCGGCGTTCGGGATTCACCGCCCCGAGGAACGTCCGGGCCAGTCGACCGGCGTAGATCCCTAGGGGGCCCGAGCGGTTGACGAACGAGAGGCATCCTCGGGAGCCGAAGAGGAGGCTGAGGACCAGGGCGAGGGCGGTCACGATCGCGCCCTGAAGATAGGCCTGGCCCGACTCGAAGGCGGCGTGACTCAGGAACGACAGGACGATCAGCGGTGGACCCGCGCCCAGAACCAAGGCCACGATCGTCCAGAGGACTTGATGTCCCACACGCTTGAGGACCTCTGTCTCGGTCGAACGCATCGCCAACCAGCGGACCCCGGTTCGGAGGGCCGAGGAAGCGATGAACCCCGTCGTCCCGATCGAGACCAGCCAGCCAGCGACGTTCGGCACGGTCAGGCCCCCCTCGAGCATCAATCGCGCCAACCAGGCCCCGATCCGATCGATCACTCCGAACGCTGAGAGGCCAAGGGTCGCGGCCAACACCAGCGCCAGTCGACGCGTCAAGTGCTCGCGCGGAAGCATCAGTCGATAGGGATGGGTGGGATCTTCGGGACCTTCCTCCTCGCGTGTCCGACGCCAGGCCCCCAGCGACCAGAACACCGAGGCGGCCAAGACCAAGAGCGGCAATGGACTGGCTGTGACCACCAACAAGGCCACCGCCAGGATTGCGGCGGCCACCAACACCGGAGCGGTGAAGCCTTCCGGGAGATCTTGCGAGACCAGCCAGTACGACGCCATCAGGGGGAGCGCCCCAAGCCAGAGCGCCGCCTCGGCCGCGAACAGCCAAGGGCCGGCCCAGTCCATCGGGAGCAGACTGGTCAACGGTGTCAAGATGCCGATCAAGTCTGCGCTAACCGATCCTAAGGTGCCTTTGAATTGACTGTATTCGAGAAGATCAAACACACCAAAGACAGCTAGAATGAACGTGCCGAGCACGAGATAGATCGACAGAAGGTTACGCAGGAAGCCGGCGAAGTTGACGGCCGCGTCACCCGATCCACCAGGCGCGAGGTAGTTCGAGTGGTGCCGGAGCCAGGCGATCGGCGTCGAGGTGGGGTTGGCCAGCTCGCGAGCGACCCGCCCTTGGACCGCGCCGGGCTCGTAGTCCGGCTCGGCACGACGCCCCCGGAACGAGTCGAAGAACCGGCCGAGGAACGTCCCGACGTAGCTTCCGCCGGAGACCGTCGAGAGGTAATCGACGTGTCGGAGCCAACCGGCACGCGCCATGACCTGGAGCACGCCCAGGCAGAACGATGCGCTCCGGATCCCGCCCCCGGAGAAGGCCACGCCCAACGTGTCCGGCGGAAGACCGGTCGACGAGGTCGAGTTCGGATTCGGGTGGGCCTCAGCTTGAGCGATCGAGTCGCCGTCGACCGGATGTTGGAGGCCGAGGAACCAAGGCGTACGGTGCGGCTGTCCGGCCGTTTCGGGCTGTTCGTCCAAGGTCGTGCCCTCTCGGAAGTGCGTCTCTCGGTCCAACAACCTAGACATCGCTTAATCGGATCCCTCATGACTGGTCGCGACCAGACCGGCCGCTGTGCGTCGGTGAGCGATGAGCTGGGCCTCGGCTTCTTCCAACGCGACCGGGTAGGCCTTCCGGGCACGGTGCCCGACCCGCGAGGGATAGATCGGGTGGCGTTCCCGTTCCTCGCGGGCCTCGAGGGGCAATTCCTCGGTCGGGATGGGGTGGTCCTCAGCGATCACGTCGGCGGCCTTCTCGGCGATCGTGTAGACGTTGGCGACGATGAAGAAGCCGGGGATCCTCGGGAAGACGGAGGCGTCGACCACACGGAGGCCGGCGACCCCCCGGACCCGGAATCGGCTGTCCAGGACGGCGTCGGGATCGTCATCAGCGCCGATCCGACAGGTTCCACAGGCGTGATGACCCCAGGCGGTATGTTTGATCCACGCGCGCACATTGCCATCGAAATCGTCGATCCTCGGCTTCTCGATGGAGGCGATGGTGCCGTGGTCCTGGCCGATCTGGAGGATCCGTTCGACGACCTCGATCCCTTCGAGGATCGCCTCGAGGTCCGGATCATCGCCGTCGTCGTTCTCGGGGAAGGAGTTGAAGTTGATCTCGGGTCGCCTCAAGGGGTTTCCACAATGGAGTCGGACGTACCCGTCGCGGTGCCGCGTCCGAGCCTTGAGGACCAACCAGGTTAGTTGCGTGGATCGGGAGGGGCCGTCGTCCCCATCGGGACGGGGTCGTGGCGTACCGTTCTCGTCCAAGCCCCGGAGTTGGACGGCCGGCTCGGAATAGCCGACGAAGTAGCCGGGGAAGTACCCCGCCAGCGCGAAGAGGAAAAGGTCGGGGGACTGTTCCTCCTGCCTGGAGCGGACGAAGAGGCCGATCAACCCTCCATTCGTCGAGTAGATCCCCCTTCGATATGCGGGCAAGTCGGGATTGTCGATCCAGCGTCGGAGGATGGGGTCGGGGTCGTCGAGCGAGAGGGTCAGGCCATCGAGGCTCCGGAAGCGGTCGGTCAGCGTGGCGACGACCGGGACCTCGTAGCGGTCCTGGAGGTTCCGACCCACGTCCGGCCGGTCCAGCTTCGGTTCGATCCCGTGCTCATGGAGGTGGTCCGCCGGGCCGATCCCGGAGAGCATGAGCAGTTGCGGAGTGTTGAACGTCCCGCCGCAGAGCAGGACCTCCCGTCGGCAGTAGAGGGGGACCCGGTCCTGGTCGGGGAACGGTGGCGCCTCCGAGGCGTACGGGTCGGCCTCATAGATGTGGGCTCGGGGAATGCAGTAAACACCGACGGCGCGGAGGTTCGCTTGGCCGTTGGAGAGGTCGTCCAAGATGATGCCGGTGACACACGCTTGCGTTTTCAGATGCAGACGGCTCGCATGGGGGGAGTCGGGTTCTTTGAGGGCGAGCAGCCGTTCTCGAGGGCTCGATCGCTGTCCGTTCGGGTCGATCGCGACCGGGATTCGCGAGATTCCCTCCGGACTCCTGCGCATCGTCACCCAGTGGTTCGGGTCGAGGGCCGGGAGGACGCGGCCGAGCAACGCGGCGTGGACCAGTTCACCGAACCGCTCGGCGCCCGACTTGAAGGACCCCCAGGCCGCGCCGAGGACGACGCAGAGCAGGTTCCGGTCCCGCTTGACGAACCGGAGGTCGGCCAGGGTGACGTCGAGCCATCCAGACTCGCCGTGTCGAGCGTCTTCCCAACCGGTCCGGCCGGTGAAGAGGGCTTTGAACCGGGCCCAGAGCGAGGGCCTGGCGTAATGGCAACGCTCGAACCGCTGGAAATAGCGCCTCATGTGGACGCCCCGCCAGCTCTCGTCTCCGGTCAGCTCCGCGATCTCGTCCCAATCTTCGGAGGGTCCGGCGACCGTGATCATGGCGTTGTGGATCGCACATCCGCCGACGCCTTGCGAACGGGGGTAGAAGACACCGTGCTCGTCTCGACGGTCCGTTGGCGGATCGACCGGCCTGGGGTGGGTCTTCCAGTCCCGGCTCTCCACTGGGTCGTGCTCGAAGTGCTTGACGAAGAACCGGAGCGAGTGCCGCGGATCCTCGGTGCTGGCCGGGTGGAGCAGGGGGACCTCAGTGGGATCGGCCGGCGCGGGTTGACCGTCGGGACCGTCCGGAGGATCGGGGTGCTCGGGGCCCATCTCGATCACGAGGACGGTGTAGCCGCGCTCAACGAGCCGGGCGGCCAGGGGCGCACCCGCCGCACCCGCCCCGACGATGAGGAAATCGATCGGGGTGCGCTCGCGGTCCTTCCAGTCATCGGGGAAATCGCTCATGGGGGGTCCGTCGCGCTTGAAGGAAGGGTGGAGTGGAGGCACCGGTCCCGGAACAACGGTCAGTACGTTCCGGGAAGGCTGGTCCGGTCCCGCTCGACTCGATCGATCAGAAGGTTTTGAGCAGCGCGATCAGCTCGCGCTTCTCTTGATCGTTGAGATTTTGAATAAACACGTAATCATGACCTCGGTCGGTCACGAAGTCGGGGCACTTGCTCGCGGCCATCAGGGCCGGGGCGACCTCGGCCTCGAACTCCCTTCGACGACGCGCCTTAGCTTCTTCGCTCCGATCGGCCTTGGCGTCCTCGATGTTCTTGGCGAGGTACTTCACGAAGGCGTCGACCGCCTCGAAGCGCGCTTTCGTGGGCGCATCGGGATCGATGTTCGCCACGACATTGACCGGGATCCCCTTGGGGATCGGGCCGATCTCAACGCTCGCGCCGATACCGGCGAGCGTCCGACCGATACCCCAGGCCGCGAGGATCGCGAGGACCAAGCACCCGATGCCCGCCACGCCGGCCAGGCGGTTGCGAACCCGGAGTCGGGGGATCAAGGGCAGCAGGATGAACAGCGCCACCGAACCGAGTAGGAACAGCGGAATCAGGATAGCTTGCGTCTGCAGGAACGGGATATTCATGCCCGTCCCGACGTCGAGCAGCTCGACCGCCGGCCAGAATTGCCACCAGATCAAGTACATCAAGAGGGCGACCGCCACGAGCGAGCCGATGGCGATGAGCCAGCCGATCGGCGCGATCAGCCAGACTAGCCAGGGGAACCACGACGCGAGCCGTTCCCGGAACAGGAGCAACGGCCGATGCAGCAACAAGGCCACGCCTACCAGGACGAGGGCCAACCCGGGGATCCAGGCGACGAACCAGCGCATCATCTCGGGGGTGAGCCCGACGACCCCGCCGACGAGCCTCGGCACGTGGGGCGCTTGGAACTGGAGCCAGCTCTCCTCGGTTGTCCGCCAAATCCAACCGTTGTCGAGTTCGCGTCGGTCGGCGGCCAGGAGCCGGTCCTCCTCGGTCGGGACCTCGGGCCGGTCGACCGGCTCGTCGGCGTGCTTACCGGGGTACCAGGCGTCGTAGACCGTGGTCGCCGCGCCCTCGCCGGGCCAATAGGCCTGGAGGCTCGGATCGTTCCGCTTAGCTGGCCAGAGCAAACGCTCGATCGAGTCTTCGAAGACCGCCAAACGCCCCTCAACCGAGGGGTCGTTGTTAAAGGTCCCCAGAGCGTTGTTGTGAAAGAGTGGCGATGTTGCCCAGATGCTGATCAATGTCGGGACACGATAATAACCCGGTCCGCCACCCGGCGGCGTGTAGGACCGGCGAGCCCCGGAGAATGGGTCGAAATAACCGATCGCGCCGACTTCGCCCAGATCCTTGTACGTCCTCGAGGAGAAATCTTCCCAAACGTTGCCGTAGAGGGAATTGGTCCCCGTCGCGCGGCCCGAGTTGGTCCCAACGATCGTGACCGGGAGCCGCTCGTCGATCGCCATGTAGTTGTGGACCAGGACCCGGACCTGGTTGTCGGCCTCGTCGAGGACCGGTTGACCGTCGGCGTCCCACAACCGCGATTGATGCTCCCAGAATTCCGGGTGCTCGACGGCCCGACGCGCCCACTCGGTGTAGGCCTCGGGCAGTTCGCCGTCGCCTCGGGTGAGTCGGGCACGGTCTTCAAGGGTTAGACGGAGCTGTCGACGGGCACCCAAGGCCTCGTCCATAAGCCGATCCCACTGCGGGCGCGGACCGATCCAGTCGTCGGGCGGTGTCGGCCCCAGCGGCGGGATCGCGCCCGACTCGCCCTCCGGATCGATCTGCCGCTCCAATGCGAGCAGATCGCCCGGTTGGACGCTCGAGTGGCACGCGATGCAGCCCCGGGCATAGACGCGACGACCCTCGGCGTAGTCGCCGGGACCGCCGATGATGGGTGGTGGATTGGAGCCATACGTCTCGGGCTCGGCCGTCGAGGTTGCGTTCTCTTCCTCGGGGGGCGCGCTGTACCAGGGGAGGCCTGTTCCCCGCAGATGCTCCCTCAGCAGAGCGTCTTGCTGGTCGTCCTGTGGTTGGCCGTCTCGCTCGGGAAGTTCGACATCTTTGAGGCGCATCGGGTCGGTGGAGGCGAGGAAGAACGCCGCCATCGGGTTGATGCGGATTCGGGTCGCGTGCCAGTAGAGCGAGTTGTCCGCGATGTCTTGGAGTTTGAACGGGTTCTGCGGCGCGAAGCCCAACAGCGGGTTGATCGTCCGGATCCACTGTTGGTGAAATGTGCCGATGTTCAGATAGACTCGCGAGAGCGCGACGTTCACCCCAACGCTATCGGAGCCGTCGAAGAGGACGCGGGGCAGATGTCGGGGATTGGCCGCGTCCTCGTCGACCTCACGGATCTCGTCGGTATAGTCGCGGACGTAGGCGAAGGAGTCGGGGGTCAGCCATTCCCTCGAGATGTTTTGGGCCCGCTCGAGTCTCCCGCGCAGGCCGTAGAACGAGTTGATGGTGTTCGGATTATTGTTGTTGTCGGAGGGATATCCCGAAGTATCGACAGCCCCGGGGAGCATCGAGTCGAAGGCATGATAGAGATAGTTGCTCGGCTCGAGCGTGTTGCCGAAGGCCGACCGGATCCGCATGAACTGGTTGCCGACGTTGTTGGAGAGGTTCTCCCAACGCGGAAACTCGGGGTTGGCCGGGGGCTTGAGCGGGTGCGGCGCGATGTGGCAATAGCCGCAGCTCATCCCCACGCGGAAGGGGCGGATCGTGTCGGGCCGGGCGGCGTAGTCGGGATCGTTGTAGAACCGATCCGGGTCCCATCGCCGTTGAGCCGACGCATCGAATTCCGGGTTGGGGAACAGTCGGAGCCCGACCACGCCGGTGGGGTACCCGTAGACCCTCGAGGCCGGGGGTTCCCAGTCGGGTCCACGATCGTCGCGATACTCAACGTGCATGTCGACGTCATCGTCGGGGTATTCCGTCTTGTAATCGCTGGTGACCGGCCGGGCGTAGCGGATCCCATAGGTCTCGGCGGTCTCCTCCTCGGTGGGCGGTCGCGTGCCTGGTTCGTTGACCAACCCAGTGCGGGCGAACCGGGTCTCCCGGCCGCGGTGATCGATCACCTTGAGCAGATCGATCGAGCCGTAGCCGTTGCGCGCCACCCAATCCCACCAGGCCTCGTTCCCACCCGTCCAGATGACCCAGGCGTTGCGCCCTTTGATCGCTTCGGGGCCGAGCTGAAGCGGCTGGGGTCCGGGCGATTCGGTGGTCCCGATCACATCCATGGCCTCGAAGTAATCGCGGTAGGCCGGCGGGTAGTATCGGCGGGCGGCGGCGTCCCAGTCCTCCGCCTCCGAACCGGGGCCGAGCCCCGCGTACTCATCCCCTTCCTGACGGACGTACTGGAGCGCCTCGTCGGGCGGGATCTCCCCCGCACAGCCGACCAGAAACGCTGAGGCCACGATGACCGGGATCACTCTCGGGACCACCGCTTTCATGAGAGTCGCCTCGCCTGATTAGTGCGTTGATGTGTGTCAGGAAGTCTGAATCACCGGATAATCTTAAGTGCCGAAAGGAACAGTATCTAGTGATCTAGGGCAAACCTAATTTGTCCGACTTCTTCATGATGGGGCTTAGATTGGCCAGTGTCAATGCTTTTTCGGTGGTTCCGATCGGTAACGTCATGAAGCGTTGTCGGTTATGGGACGGGGCCCCTCAAGAGATCGTATGTCCGATTGGCCATTCCGGTTTTGATCAGTGATCAGCGATCGGCGTCGATTGTGATCTCGGGAGCCACAATGGCCCCGGAACTGGTCGTTGCCTACCGGCTCGACCGCGTCTTAGGTCCGAAGGCTCGATAATAGGGGGTGCCGTAGTGCTGGTAGGCTCCCCAGCTCGTCAGACCGTCGGCGGACCGGAACAGGGCCTGACGGGCGGCGTGCATGGCGCGGTGGATCGTCTGCGGACCCTTCTCGGACAGGATCAGGTCGGCGGTCTCAGAGTTCGACTCGGGCCGCATAACCCTCATCCCAAGGAGCTCGATGTAAAACGTGGCCGCGAACCGCTTGGCCGCGAGGTCGCCGATCGGCCAGGCGGTGCAGACGAAGTCCGAGACTCCACACGCGAAGAAGGCCTCGGCGAAGGTGGCCGGCAATTTGGCATCGCCGCGCCGGGAACGATCGGGGGTGACCCCCGACTCGCAGGCGTTGGAGACCACCAGGCGCGGGGAACGATCGAGCCGCAACAGCTCGTTGGCCGTCAGCCGGGTCCCGCCTGAGAAGATCCAGCCCGAGCGCATCGGGAACTGGCGGTCATATACGCAGTGGCCGGCGTAATGAAGGATGTCGAAGGAGTCGACCAGGATCCGGTTGAGCACCTCGGCCCGAGTCGCCTCTTGGGGACCGATGAGGGTCTCGACCGCGATCCTCCGGTCCGACTCGGCCGCCTCGCTGAGCCGGTTGAAGGCGTCGGCGATCTGGGCCAGCAACAGCCCCTCGGCCTGAGCCCCGGGCAGTGGCTCGTCTTCGGCCGGATCAGCGATCACCAATAGGCGGAGGAGGCGGGTCGCTGGTGGAGGCGGTTCGGGAGGGCCAGCCAGCGCCGTCCGCAATTGGCGGGTCAGACTGCGGGTCAGGCCGAGGAAATGGTCGTCCCGCTCGGCTGGGTCCTGATCAGCGAGGCCGGCGACACGCGGCCCTCGAGGGCCGTCCAAGGGGCTGGGCTGAGCGATCATCTCCCAATGGACCCGGGCCGATGCCGCGTCGAGTTGGATCACCAAGGGGGCGGATGTACCAAGGTGATCGGCCAATTCGTCGGGGATCAACAACTCTTCGAGGGTCCGTCCCCAGCGCCTTTGATCGGCCAGGGTTCGGCTCGCCGCGAGGTGATTGTTAACGTCTTTGACCAGGCGGGCATCGAGGGTCAGGCTCCGCTCGCTGATCGCGGCGGTATCGGTCAACGCGCTGAAGGTGTAGCGTGCGAGTTCCGGATCATCGGGTGTCCCGAGATCCTCCGGATCGCGCTGGAGCGTCACGGCCAGTCGGGTCGGGATCGGATCGTTGTGGTCGCCGACGGTCGGATCGTCCGTGTTCTCACTCGACCATTGCGAACTGGAACGCTTGTTGATTAGATTGAGCAATCGTCTATGCTCATCTCGATCGAGTTCAAGGACGTCGAGGGCCAGTCGCGTCGAATTCTCGCTCTGGATCGCCTGGAGGTCGCGGTCGATCTCCAAGACGCGCTGGGGGTCGTATTCGACGAATGTGACCTCTTCCAGTCGCCCCCAAGGCAATGCGGCTTCGCCGCCGGCACCCCGGGCCAGGGACAGCTCCAGGCCCTGGATCCAAGCCTCAAGGGCGTCGCGGATCGAGAGGTTGCCGACCCCAGCGCCGATTAGGACGGCGGCGAGATGCCGACATCCCAGGCGTCCCAGGGCCCAGGTTAGCTCTCGGACCGCGACGGTCAGCTCGGGTTTGCCGCAACGGCCCGGTGGGCCCAGTCCTAATACAGCGATGGTCCGGTGATCGTCCGGGGCTTGCGGGTTGCGGAGGAAGAACGACTGGGCCAGTTCGCCCCGGATCGTCCCGCGCTGGGTCAGTTGGGTGAGGATCAGCTCGGCCTCGGCCTCCTCGTCGGGAAGATCCGGATCGACGTCGCTGATGGCCCGGTCCAGGGCCAGTTCCGAACCCGAGGGTTGGACCCCCAGATAATGACCGACGGCCACGGCGTCGATCGGTCGATCCTCGAGGTCCGATCCGGTGTCGAGTTGGTCCTGGATCGCGCCGTGGATACAGCCGACGGTCAGCGCGATCGGCTCGATCGATCCGGCGTCGAAGTCCAGAGATTCGGCCGAAGACTCTCCGGAGGAAGATGGGGGAGCGACGATTCCGGTCAGGATGGCGCGTCGGATCTCGAGATCCGGACCGATCAGGCTCAACTGGGCAACGGTTCGCGTCTCGCGTCGCCGTGCGCTGGGGGTTAGACCGGCGCCACGGACCAGAGTCGCGAACTGGTCGACCCGATCGCGTCGAGCCTCCTCTAGCTCCCATGCCTTCTGCTTGCGGTCCTCCAGCTTGCGGGTCGCGCGCGACTCCGGCTTCGCATTGAGGCTTCGGGTCTCGCCGGTCTGGAGCAACGCGTCGAGGACCTCAAGGATTCGTCGGTTCGACGCGAGCGCGGAGTGTTCTGCATTAATATAATAATTGACGACCTTTCTATCCCGTAGCAGACCGAGTTCATGGGTCACGGTCCCATCACCTTGATCGACGGCCTGGTACGCATCGGGGATCTCTAGGTTGATCGCGTTTGAGACCACGTCCGAAATGGTGCGATGTTGGTCGCCGGCGATGTAGACGATCCGTTCGGGATCGAGGATCGGGCTCAAGGTCTCATGGTTGGCTCGGGCGTCATCCAAGAGGGATTGAGGGATGCTGAGACCCATCTCCTGATAGGTCTCGGACAAGTAGAAGCGATCTGCTTTATCATCGACCTCCGGTGAGGGCAGGAGTTGGAGCAGTCCGGGAAACGTGCCGATGATCCTGCGGATTCCATCGACGTCGCGGGAGAAGTCGAGCAGGGCCAGCTTGCGAACGGTCTCGGCCAATCCGGCCAGGGCTTGGACGGCCAGGTGTGAACCATGGTTCGGTGTTCCGAGCTGGATCAAACGACCGACCCGGTCGCCTCGACCTTCCGAGTCATCGACCGCGCTCATCTGATCCCAAACATCGCGGTGATCGGTGATCAGCCTCCGAGCAACCAATCCCCCCATCGAATGGGTAACCAGATGGACTGGAGCCGATCGGCTGAACTTCGTTTCGATGAGTTCAGCCAGCCGTTCGGCCGACTCGGCCAACGACAACCGCCAGTCATATGGAAAGACGGTGACGTCCCTTTTTTTTCTGAGCGTCAGGATCAGTTCGCCATAAAAATCGTTGAACGCCCCGGTGGCTCGGACATAGGTCCGCGGATCCTCATTGGTTTGACCATCCTGACCCAATTGGATCGCGTCGAGATACCCTCGGAAAATCCACCATTTATGCAGCCAGAGGATGAAAGGATCCTCACCACGACGGGTGACGGTCAACTCGCTGCCCATGAGGCCGGGAAGGACGATGACATGTCCCAGCGAATGCTGGCGCTGAGGAGTTTCGGCCGAACCTGAGCCGAGGAGGTTCACGATCCCCCGCGTCGATCCGGTTGCCGTTTCCCCCTCCAAGGCCAGCCGTCGCAACCGTCGGAACTTCGAGGGGCCGAGATAGTCCCGGAGCACTGCCGCGTCGTGCTCCGAGGGATAGATCAAGAGATCGGCCAACTCCTCGGCGTCGGCGGCTTGGAACCGCGCGATGACCTCATTCTCGCGTTCGATCGGCTCGAGATCCATCCGACACCCCTAAGCCATCGCCAAGCCCATGGTGGAACTGAAACCCGTCCCCTCAAACGATCACTACAACGTCAACAGGTTTTTGATTGGGTGTCAAGGATTTCGGGGATTGGGCGGTGTGGTGGGATTGGGTGGGAGGGGCTGTCCCGTTGTGAGTGAGCTGATTGGGATGAAAATAGGGGCTCGTTGGTCACGGAACTGATTCCGAGTGACTAGTGGGGCAATCGCGGTGGCCCGGGTACCAAACTGGCCCAAGTTGCCGGATTGATGGGAAAGGTCCGTTGTGACTCAGGGCATGCGAGAGCAGATTGAATTCTCTTCTAACCTCGATAACGGACAGATCCTCGACTCCACTAGAAAACAGTCAGCATCAACAATTAAGACCAAGGCTATTCTGTTTGAGGATATGGACAAGGTGGGTCTTGGTGAGCTGCCCCCCGAATCTTGGACCACGGATCATAGGAATGGCGATAGGATGCGTTTTTTTTTGGTGCGGATATATAAAGTTTACCTAAATAACTAAATTTATAGAAGAGCAGGTCGCCTTCGCTCTCAGGCAAGCCGAAGCTGGTCACCCGATCGAGGAGATCTGCCGATAACTCGACATCATCCAGACCACCTTCGTCCGTTGGAAACAGAAGGACGGACAGATGGGCAATGACGAGCTGAGACGGCTATGACAACTCGGAGAGGCAAACACAAAGCTCAAGAAACTCGTGGCTGACCTCCGTATGGAGTCGCATCGTCCTGATGAAGAGTCGGAGGAAAGACGATCTTCGACCGACGATGATCTGACCGAAGTCGTGGCTACTTGGCGGAGTGAGCCGCACCACGTGGCTTCAGGACGGACCGAGAGAGCGGAGGGGGTGGGATTCGAACCCACGGACGAGTCTCCCCGTCAACGGTTTTCAAGACCGTCGCAATCGACCACTCTGCCACCCCTCCGAGGGTTTCCTTCGATCGATTTGGTGTCCGGAGTCGATCGGTTAGCTCGGGGTCTTTCGTTCGAGCGTCCGGCTTTCGAGATCGACGTGTTGGTTCATGTTGATCAAGTGTGGGGATCTGGTGTTTGGGTGTTCGTGTTCGATCCAATTGTACGCATGGGGGATGTCGGCGATTGAGGAGGGCTTACTGACTGGCCTCCTCAATGACGTCCTCGGCAACGTAGATGGGGACTTCTCGGGTGACGGCCAGGGCGATGGCGTCGCTGGGTCGGCTGTCGACCTCGAGCAACTCGCCCTCGTGCTGGATCCGGAGCATGGCGTAGTAGGTGTGGTCACGCAGCTCGCTGATGACGATGTCCTGCAGCTCGCCGTCGAGGGCCTCGATCGTGTTGGCCAGCAGGTCGTGGGTCAGCGGTCGGGGCGTCTTCGACTGGCGGACTCGGCGCTCGATGCTGGTGGCCTCGAAGATCCCGATGACGATCGCGAAGGTACGGTGCCCTTCGACCTCGCGGAGATAGATGATCTGCTGATCGCTGTTCTCGCTGATGATGATCCGCGCGAGCTCCATCTGGACCGGCACCGTCATGCGTCAATTCCCCTGGCTGGTCGGGATGGCCGGATCGCTCGACCGTCCTCCCTGGGCCTTCACTTCACATAGGCTCCGATCCGTGGTGTCCGAGGCCGGAAGATCCTGGACCCCAATGGTTACCCATCGTACGGGGTCGCAAACGCGGTCGTCAATCGGCCCTGACACACGGAGCCCGGCTTGAGGTTCGCTCGTCTAGGGGTGGTCCAATCGGCCCCGGCCCGTTGATTCAAGGTGGTTCTGTTCAGGCCCAGCGTCGACGGATGGCCTGGGCGCGTCGACGAAGCTCGGCGCCTCGGTCGGGGTCGACCATGGCGACGAAGTTGGCGAATCCGTCGATGGCCTGGAGAACATTTGGGTTACCCTTCCAGTGCTTGCCGGCCGGTCCATCGCGTTCGATCTGATGTAGCAGCGCCCGGAAGCGTCGGAGGTCGGCCCGCTTGATCCCGACGCTGTCGTTGACCACCAGCCCGGTGACCTCCTGGCGTCGACCGCGTCGAAGGACTCGGGTCTTGTCTGGGTGGACGATGAATCCTTCGCCCTGGATGATGTGGCGTGCGCGTCGGAGCAAGGGGCCGACGGCCTTGTCGGCGGGTCCGGAGCCGGAAAACGACAAATCGTCGGCGTACCGGGTGTAACGAAACCCCAAGGCCTCGGCGGTCCGGGTCAGTCGCGCGTCGAGGTTCCGGCAGAGGATATTGGTCAAGGCGGGGCTGGTCGGGGCGCCCTGAGGCAGATGCCGCTCGCTACGTGCGACGTGGTAGGTCGTGCCGTCGCAGGTGACGGTGGCGACCTCGGGCTCGGAGCAAAGCAACGCCAGCACGGTGGCGACCGACTCGCCGTAGCCCAGCTTGACAAAGACGCCCTTGATTCGCCGATACGTGATGGTCGGGAAGAAGTCCTTGAGGTCGAGGTTGACCACGACCTCCGCGCCGACGTGGGGCTCGGCGTTGGAGACAATCGATCGGCCGGATCGGAATCCGTGTGCGGCGTCGTGGGCCGGGACCGGGTCGAGGATTGTGCGGAGGATCCAGGACTGGGCTGCTTTGAGTCGGGGCATGGGTGCCGAGATGAGCCGATGTCCGCCGGTCTTCTTGGGCAGCAGATATCTCCGATAGTGGGTCGTGCGCGAGACGCGTCGGGCGTAGGCCAGGAAGCGGAGTTGCCCGAGGTTAAGGCCCATCAGGTCGGCCAGTTGGCTCGGATCGTGGATGAGCGGGAGCCCCTGGGCCTGGAGTCGCTGGGCATCGAGCTGATGGTCGTTGAGGCCGGCCGAGACCCCCTCGCCGAGATGGAGGATCTCGCGCTGTTTGCGGGCCTGCCAGGCTTCGGCGCGGAGGGCTCGGGCGCGGAGTTTACGCTGTTTGGTCTCCTGGCATTGGCGTCGCGATTCGGCGCGTCGCTTTTGTTCCAAGGCACGGCGGGCGTTCTCGGCGTCGCGAAGCTGGTTATCCTCGGCGGTCAAGACGTGGAGGGTGCGCTCCAGCTCGCCGATCCGGCGGATCTCGTCGGCGGGATCTTCGGGCAACCCCGAGGAGCGTGGCCAGAATCCCAGCCGGATCATCTCCTCCAGGATCTCCTCATCCCGGGAAGAGTGGCGGATCCGATCATAAATATCCTGTCGAGTGGTCATGAGAGATAGGCTCCGGTCATAGCGCACGGACCAACTGTCGAGTTTGGGCATCGAGTCTCGGACACGCTCCTTAGGAGGGAGCGGATGGGCAAACAACGATGAGTTCGGTTCACTTGCCGTTGATTTGCTCGTGGTCGATCGCGTGGGGCCGGGCTCGCCGAGGGCACGGCCTTCGCAGGATCAGGGGACCGGATCGCTCAACTCAAGCCGACGGTGCCGGTCGTGCATGCTGAACCCAGGGGGTTCGCACCGCAAGCATGCACGACCGGCACACGTCGGCCAAGTCAAGAGCGGGCCGGTGACGCATGAAGGACCCATGGGCATGGACGGCGATCCGCCGCCCGGTTGCAAGGCACGGCGTACCGTTCGGAGAGCCCGGCCCCTCACGATCGACCGATCGGATCGATTATGTCATCGGATCACAAGGCAACTCTAGGTCCTCGGGGCTGACCGGATCATGATTGAGGTCCGGGAGGAAATCGGGGTCGGTTCACGACGAGACGAGGCGAAACCCAACGCGCTCGGGGTGCATCTGTTCGGCGGTGAGCATCCGTGTGGCCAGAATGTGTGGACACGGTCCTTTGCGGAGCCGATCACGTTGGAATGCCCCGCAGGTGCAGTCGGCGTCGATGATCCGCTCGTCGGCATCGAGCACGACGGTCACGTCATGGCCTCGATGCGTCGACGGGTTTTGAGCGCGGGCCTTAATGCGGGTGCCGTCGTCACTCAGGGCGTCGACGCTCCGCAGGGTGATCGCATGGGAATCGATCATTCGGCGGGCCTGACGGTCGGTCGGGCCGACGAAACGGAGTTGGTCGACATCGAGCGGCTCGCGAGTCAGTTCGCGGGCGCGGTAGCGACCAGTATTGAGATCGAACAGGGCGCGGCCAGCCTGAGCATAGCCGGTCAGGGCGCCGTGGATGACTCGCGGTTCGAGGTCGAGCCGGCGTGCCAGGGTTTCGGGTGTCTCAGACCAGGTCTGCTTGAGCGCCTCGAAGACGCGACGACCGGTCTCGGAGTCGACTTCCATCCGGGGCGCCAACAGATCGAACTGACCCGAAGCCGACCAATCCAGGGCCGTCCAGCCGGACAGGCCGAGGGTGAACGTGAACGGGCCCATCCAGACCAGATAGAACGATGGCATGCCGTCGCCGAGCAGGTGAACGGTGACCCGATCAGCGATCGGAATCAGCCGTTCCAGGAGGGAGATCCGTCGACGTCCCCAGACGCGGATCGTCCTCGGCTGTTGGCCGTGATAGACCGCGCGGGGGCATTCCAGGACCAAGCCCCAAGGGTCGACGGTGATCCGGGGCGGACGCTCCGGCTCCAATTGGAAACGGAGCGAGCGCGGACCTTGGACCTCGCGGCGCCTCCGGAGGATCCGACAGATATTGTGCAGGTCCATCGGATGGAGGTCGAGGCTCACCGTGGGCAGGCCCATCGCCGAGCTGACCTGGAGGAAGCCTCGGACCCAGCTTTCGGGCAGGTCGACCTTCACCTCCTTGTGCAGGGGTTGGTCGGTGGTCCGAACCTGGAAGCCGGTCGGGTCGATCTCGAAGGTGGTTTGCTTGTAGGTCCGGATCTTCTGGAAGGCGTGGTTGAGGGCTTCGGAGTAGTCGACGTTGGTCGTCCCGCAGGCGAGTTCGCGGACGTCGTCGAAGGCATCGAGCCGTGCCGAGAGTCGACCGTAGCTCGACTCATCGCGGCTGAAACACTCGAAAGAGACTTCGTCCGGATGGACGGTGATGACTGGATCGAGGATCAACCAGAGGAAGAAATCGCGGCGCATGAGGTGGTGGAAGTACCGATTCCGTGCCGCATAGAAGTGGGTCCATCGCTGATCTCGACGATCATAGAGCTGGTTCAATTCGTCGATAACGATACCGATGCGGCGGGCGACGGCCTGGCGATCGGCGACGATCTGTTGCCAATCGGCTTGGTCCTGACGCGCCCGCCAGGCCCGATAGTCGGTCCGGTCCTTGGGGCGCCAGCGGAGGTCGGAGACGACCACATCGTGCAGAGCGCCGAGCGCCTCGCGGAACCGGAGCGGGTCGGCCACTGCACCTCGAAAGAAGGTGGGCGTTCGGAGCTGATCGGGCGACAGGGACAGTTCGGTCGCCCCGGGCCGATCGTGGACGACCGAGTCGCGGTGGTAGGCGAAGTCAAACCGCACCACGGATCTCCTCGGGGACACGGACCAAAGGGACGTGGATTCGCGGGTGGCGTTCCTGGATTGCCAGGAGGATCTCGAGGGCGCGGGCTTTGTCGCCGATGGCTGAGGTGGCCGAGTGCCAGGTGAGCACTTCGGCGACGATCTCGGCCGAGGAGCGGTCGGTCATCGCCTCGGTTTCGAGGAGGTCGAGGACCCGACGACGCGCCACGCGACCCCGGTTGACCCGTGCCAGGACGGTCCGGAAGTAAGGGACGAGCCGTCGGAGCCGCTCCGGGTCGTTGCGGGCGTAACGGTCGAGTAGCTGGCTGACGAACTGCTGAACGGAAGCCTCAGGGTGCTCGGCGAGCTGTTCGAGCAGCTCGGGCCCATCTTCGTCACGGAAGTGGCGGAGGATCATGTCTTGGGCGAATCGCTGGACATCGGGACGCGGACTGTCGCAGAGCGCGGCCAGTCGTGGGACCGTCCAGAGGGGGCCGGACACGCGGTCTTGGAAGAATTCGCGGGCGAAGCGCCGAGTGTCGTCCCAACGGGCGTCGAGCATTGGCAGGGCGTCGTCGAGCTGATCGAGGACCCGATCGGCCTGGTCTCGGCAGATCGCCAGGGCCGACTCGCGGACGTCGACCAACTCATGGTTGCCCAGGCGGACGATCATGCTGACCTCGATGAGGCGTTTGTCAACATACTTGGAGAGCAACAGCGCGCCGATCTCCTGGGCGGGTCGGGATCGCGAGGCCAGGAGCGTCCAGACGATCTCTTCGGGGATGACGTCGAGGTGTTGGCGAAGGTCCTCGCGGAGGATCCGGGCGGTGGCCGACGGGACGCCTTCGGGAGCCCCCGGGATCAGGAGGGCGCGCACGAGGCCCATTGTGACGTCGCCGCCGAGTTCGGGAGTCGATTCGACTAGTCGGCGGACGACCGGTCGGACCCCGTCGCGGATGTCGGGAAGGGGATGACGAATCAGGGCGACCAGCAGATCGGTCTCGCCGGCTAACCGTTGCGGATTGATGCGGGCGATGATCCGGACGCCGATGGCCCGGACTCGCGGGTCGTCGGCGCCCAGAAGTCCCAGCAGGATCGCTGCGGGCGGGTTGTCGGACAAGCTCTGGTGGTCGAGCACGAGGTCGCCAGCCAGTTGTTGGAGGGCGATTAACCGATGGTCGAGCAGGTCCGCGATGACCTCCGGACCGATCTCGCGGAGTTCGCTCCGGAAAATCTCGCGGAGGGCGTCGGCCGAGCCGGAGACCCGATGGGCCTCGACCTCGCCCATCGTCAACAGCTCGGCGATCACTCGACCGATGACGGCCCGCGACTGCTCGGGCGTCAATGGGAAGGCGACGAGCGTCAGAATGGCGAACTCGCGGGTCTTCGGCTGACGGCTCAGGATCAATGCGGAAGCGAATTCGGGTCGTGACAGTAGGGTCGACGAATGCTCGCGGATCCAACGAAAGGCCTGTTCGCGAGCGTCGATGTGGACGCTGTTGGCCAGGGCCAACACGATGACCGGATCGGGTCCGTCGGGATCGTGACGTTCCAAGGCCAGCTCCAGGCCGAGCTGAGCAGTGATGACATAGGGTGCGTCCAGCAGCGCGACGAGCCCCTCGGTTGGGAGGCGACGGAGGTAGTCGGGCCGGTCACGGAGAACCTTGACGGCGAAGCGATGGACCTCCTCGCAGCGGCTGACTTGTAGCAAGTTGAAGAGCGTTTCGGGGGCGCGGGTCCATAGTTTGGGATAGGATTCCTCGCGAGATGTCGGCGCCTGATCGCTCGGTTCATATCCTCCGGCGCATTGGAACTGGAGGGACCTGGGATTGGGTTGGTACCGCGGACTATTCCCATAGAGGATGTTATTGAATACCCAAAGATGACCATAGCAATCGATGTGAGATGGGATCGCTTCCAAACGAGGTAGGGCCGGACGCGGCCAACGGATCCAGATCCCGAAAAACCTCAGGCCTCGGTCGGTCGAAGGTTGGATATCCTGATACTCGTAGCGGACGATCGGCTGGGGGGAGCGGGCGTCGTCGTCGACGATGGCGGCGAGGTGACCGGCGGCGAGGCGGACATAGTCGGGGTGGCTGAGGTCGCCGAGAGCTTTCAAGGTTCGCCAGCTCCTGCGACGGAGGTGGTTCCGTGTGCGATGAGCATAAGCACGTTGCGGGCGACCGTTCGTCGTCGAGGGGTGGTCGATGGGGGATTCTTCAGATGTGTCCAACTCATCGGCACGAGCACCACGAACAGTGATGCTCGGGACCGAGCTGTTGTGCAACTCGCGATCGAACCGGCGGGCGAGCAGGCCGAGGACTTCGGGTTCGCCCCGCATCTCCGCTTGCTTGTAGATCGCCCGGACTTGGCGAAAATGCGGTGGTTTTAAGGGGATCGATCCGAGATGCTTCAGGAGGCTGGGTCGGATCTTGGGTCCATCGATCAGATAGAGGTCTTCGAGGATCGATGCCTGGGCCGGATCGTCCTTCGAAAGGAGATTGTCGAGGGTATGCTCGAACGCGCCGTGATCGCCGTCATGGAGGGCCTGAGCCAACGTTGCGGGCAGGGCGTCGATCATCCGACGTCGAACATGCTGGCGTTCGTCAGGGCTCAGGCATTCGAGCCATGCGGCGTAGGCGATCCGTCGGACGTAGGCGGGCATCGACGATCCGTGACGCGGAGAGTCGTCTCGGTCGTCAAGCGGGCTTTCCTCGGGAGCAGCCAACGCGGCGAGGGCTGGGGCCGACTCGGGTTGCCGGAGCCGACCTAAGGCCCAGGCAGCGCTGTAGTCGAGCATCGGATTGTCCAGGCCGATCAAGTCGCGGATCAACGATTCGGCCTCGACCAACCGGAGCAGGCCCGCCCGCCAGACCACCCTTGAGATTTTCCAGTCCGCATCGCCTCGCGACGACTGTGGCGATCGCGCACGTGCCAAGCGTTCCAGGATCGCCCGCTCGCGCGTTCCTGGAGGATGCGACCAATCGTCGTTCGTGTGGGCCCGCCTCGACGATCCCGAAACGAGAGTCGTTGCTTGGGCCCGTTGGAGGGAGGGGGCGACGCCCTCGGGCACGTAACCTTGCGAGGCCTTCTCGGCTAGCAGGTCGTTCAGGATCGTCTCGGCCCGCGCCCGAGTGACCGGTCGGACCGTCCGGGTCCCCTCCTCGAGTGTGGTGCCCTGCTGCCCGTACCAGATGTTGACCATGAAACGGTCCGGACCCAGTTCGACGAGGTCGACCTCGAAGACCCAGATCGTCCCCCCCTCGACACGCTGCCGCAACAGGACTTCCCGTCGAATCCGTCGCAAGAGTACGCCTCCGTTCCAAACGCCCGGACCCCTCTCAACGACCGGTCTGCGATACTGAGAAAGAACCTACCCGGATACTGAACGTTTGTCAATTGATTGTGGTCGGTTTCTTGTGGTTGTGGACGATTTCCAGCGTATCGCTGAGGGGTTGAGTCGGGGGACGTTGGGACTCTGATCGTCACATGGAGGTTAGGTCCGGTTTGGGCTGGGGACGCCGTCAAGGTGGGGATGACCCCGAGTCTGCAATGCATTGGGGATCAGATGGGCTGGTTCGGTTAAGAGCGTTTCACGGATGTCACGAAGATTTGGATCAAGGTTTTGAGGTGTTGGCGATAATCTTCGACGTCGAGGCCGGGTTGCTTGAGGCCCTTGACGGTCAGATAGAGCCAGTGTGCGGCCGATCGGGCATTGAGTCCGAGGGCTTTGAGGTCGATCTGGCGTTGGCGGACGGCTTGGTTGAGGACGTCGTGAACGAGCGCTTCGATCCGCTCCTCGGATTCGGCGACGACTTCACCGGCGAGCCGACAACTGGCGTCGATCAGCTCGTGGGCGTGGGGCATCTGGTGAAGCATGGCGACGAACTGGACCGACCAGGCCTCGAAGCCGTCGAGCAAGCGGGCCTCGATGTCGCGGTCGGGCCGATCCGGGTCGGGGGCGAAGGCGGTCTCGGCGCGGGCGATCGCCTCGTGGAAGAGGCGTCGCGAGAGCTGGGCGAAGATCGCCTCCTTGTTGCGGAAATGCTGATAGAGGGCCGGTCGCGAGACGTCGGCGGCGCGGGCGATATCGTCCATGGTGGTCCGCCGGAACCCGTATTGCGAGAAGCAGGACCGGGCCGCCTCGAGGATCCGCGACGCCTTTTCAGGCGTCTCCGGATGCTCGGACGGCTCACCAGTCGTGGCGGGTTGCGGATCCGGGTCGGGTGCGGTCATCGCGAACGGATTGGAGTGTTTTCGGGCGTCGACAAGGACCAGACCGGGGACAGACCTCGGTCGCAGACGACGGTTCGGCCTGACCTCGGGCCACTCCGAGCCAACCTGATAGTCCCCGAATAAAGCGCTGGTTCGAGGTGTGCTCGAACCGGGTCGGATCAGGTCGCCGCAGCGCGGGTCGAGGGCTTGGTCGCGGCGTCGGAGTCGTCGAGCAGGTCGATCTTCATCATCCGGGCGAAGGCCGCATCGCGCCAAGGGGTCGGCATGGCCTTGAGCAATCCGAAGAGGAGGCCGGCCGGCCAAGGGGAGATGTAGTGGGCGCGGGGCCGAGTCTTGGTCAGGGCCCGCTCGATGTCGCGGCTGACCACCGCGGGCGGGAAGGCTTGGGACTCGAACTGCTTAACGATCTCGGGGACGACTTCGAGGACGCGCTGATAGGGCGTCCCCTGGGCGGGCAGATCGCCGGCGCGTCCCATGCCGACGTCGCTAAAGTCGGTCTTGATCGGTCCGGGCTGGATCGAGACGACGCGAATCCCGAAGGGGCGCGCCTCGACCCGGAGCGCATCGGTGAGCGCTTCGACGGCGTGTTTGCTGGCGTTGTAGACCCCGGTCAGTGGCATCGAGATCCAACCGGCGACGCTGCTGATGTTGACGATGCGCCCCGAGCGTCGTTGACGCATCGCTGGCAGGAAGGCTCGGGTGACGGCTAGCAGACCGAAGACATTGGTGTTGAACTGCTGACGGACCACCTCGTCGTCGAGCAGTTCGATCGGCCCGAACTGCCCGTAACCGGCGTTGTTGACCACCGCGTCGGGGCCCGAGCCCTCGGTCAAGCGTTCGACCTCGACCCGGAGCGCCTCGATGCTCTCGGAGTCGTTGACGTCGAGCCGGACCGGCACGATCGCGCCGGGCATCGACTCCTGCTGAGCCTCGGCGGCCATCGCCTGCAGGGCATCGAGCCGACGCGCCCCGGCGATGACGCGGTGCCCTTTGCTGGCCAAGTGCATTGCGGCGTGACGGCCGATCCCCGCCGAAGCCCCCGTCATCACGATCGTCTGCGAACCAACCGCGCTCATCGCAAGAGTCCCCGTGCCTGTGGTCTGTGGATGTCGAAGAGGATTCGAGCCCCGACCAACCCGGTCACTTCTGACGTTTTGACACTATGAGTCGATGATGTCAGAGTGTCAAGGGTCGGGTGGGGTTCGTCGGACTCGCCGACAGCCGGGTCGCCGATTGTGTGGGCGTCGGATCGGGGGCACAATGCGGTGCAGGGGGGGCGTCGGGTTGACGTCCGAGGGCTTAATTTCGAAGAACAAGGGGACGTTTCCCATGAAAGCCTGTCGATTTGCAGCAATATTCTGTTTGGTGAGCGTGTTTCTTCTCGTGGTGCTTGAAGATCGAGGTCATGTTCCAGTCGTTCAAGCGTCGACTCCGGATGCGGACGGGGAGGTGCCCGCGACGCGGGAGGCGGTCTGTCGTCGGGTGAGCGTTGCACCGGTGGTGGACGGCGTGCTCGACGATCCGGCTTGGCGCGCGGTCCGCGATGAGGCGATCGTCCGGTTCCCGTCGTACTGGGCCGGCGAGCCCGGCGGCGATGGCACGCGGGCCTGGTTGGCCTGGGACGACGAGGCGCTCTACATCGCCGCCGAGATGACCGACGCCGAATTGCGGGCCTATGGCACCGTGCGCAACGATCGGATCTGGCTGGGCGATGTCTTCGAGCTGTTCTTCAAGCCGACGCCCGACTCACCGCGCTACTACGAATTCCAGGTCAACCCACGCTCGGTGATCCTCGAGCTGGCCTTCCCGCGCAGAGGTCACCCGTTCGACGAGCTGGCCGCCCGCCCGCCGATGGGTTTCGAAGCGTTGGCGGTCGTCGACGGGACGCTCGATCAATCCGGCGACACCGATCGCTCCTGGCGTGTGGAGGGGCGGATCCCCTGGACCATCTTCGAGCCGACCGGCGGTCGACCCGAGCCCGGTGACCGCTGGGCCTTCGCCCTCTGCCGCTACGACTACGGGTCCGAAGGCACTGAACCCGTCTTGATGTCCTCGGCACCCCTGACCAAACGCAGCTTCCACCGCTACGAGGACTACGGAACCCTCATCTTCGACGACACCGAAGAGTGAGTGTAATCCGGCCCCAATCGAAGCGGTCTGACCGTTCGCGTCCCGACTTGTCGAGGACGTTCGCTTGGGGCATACTCCGGTCGAGTGTTGAACCATCGATCCGAAGGGGCTCCTCAACGAGTGTCCCTTCCGAGATCGAACCGACGATCCGGACCTCGACTACCCCGTCCGCCACTTCGAGCCGATGACCCTCGACGATGCCCTGACCCAACTCGATGACCGAAGTCGCCAGGCTGTTCTCGATCGGCTCTCGCTGATCGTCCAACCCCCGGTCAACCGGCGGAAAGCCCTCCACGAGATCCGTGCCGAATCGCGACTCCCTCGGTCAGCTTGGGTGCAACTGTTCGTCAAGATCTTGAAGTGTCAACGAGAGACTCCGAAGAACGTCCAGGGCGTGACGCGAAAGGTCTTCCGGAAATGGACGCTCTCGGGACGGAAAATCTCAACCCGCGTTGGCCGACCATCCTCGGACGAGTCATCTCCGAGGAACGGCTTCACTTAAACTTCTTCGAGGTCAATCGGCGATCTTTCAGCTTTCCTCAGGAAGCGGGATCCGTATTGGATGCGCTGATTACCGAGCCGATTGAAGTCGCGAGGGAGCGATATGGATCGTACCGACTCGGCCAGTACCTGATGTGGAGCACGTTTGATCCCGGGTATGGCCATCGCCCTTTCGAGGGGATTTCGGACGATCCGCAGCGGATTCGCGGAATCCTCGGTCTGGAACCCGGTCGATCTGAGCCGCTGTTTGTCCTAGAATACACTTTGCCCAATCATGTCGTTCCCGCGTTTCCGACGATTGCGGATGCCTATGCCGGTTGGGTTTGGCCCTACTACTTCAGCCCGGCTCCAGCCGGAGAACCGCATGGCTGGACGATCCCTCGTGAGGATCACTAGGAGGGACCGGCTAGGCCCGAAGTCGTCCACGATGTCATCACGGTGAGTCAGCTCGTCGCGGCGATCCGGAGGTTGTCATGAATCTCGCTCAAGCCGCGAGGCTCGAAGAGGTGGTACGCTCGGCCGGACGGGATGAGCAGGCGCCGAGCTTCGAGGATTATCGCGATCGGCTCTCGAGGCTGTCGCAGGCCGATCTCCAGGACTGGCTCCGAGGCCGGCTCCGTGGCACTGAGGATCTCACGTCGTTCGAGGGGAGCGCTGGCGAGCGGCTCTATGAAGTGATCGCTCGAATCTATCCGTTGTTCGAGGAGACCTCACGTCGGCGAGTCACACAGAGCTTGCGGGTCTTCTTCGAGGAGTGGCGGGACGATCCGGAGGGCCCGTGGTCGGGCGAGCCGGCCGATGAGTTGCTGATGCTCCTGCACACGGTCATCCTTAAGTCGTCGAGCCGCGACGAGTTCGGTCCGATCCTGATGGACCTGGCCCGTCGGCTCCCGGCCCCTGGCGAATGGACCGACGACGAGCCGAGCGTGCACTTCAAGGTGCTCCAGGGGCTCAACGCGCTGGGCTATCGGGCCCCGAGTTTGTTCTGGGATGAGCAGCGTCTTCGGGGCGACGATCGTTATGATCGTGTGATCCATGAGGGATTGGAACTCAGTGATGAGCGAGATTGAGTCTTCGCGTGAAGAGTTTCTGGGTCTGTTGGTGAGGGCCTCAGACGATGACCCAGTTTGGGGCGTGGTGGCCGACTGGCTTTGGGAGCATGGCGATCCGGAGTCGGAGTTTGTGCGTCATCAGGCCGCGCTTCGTCAGTTAGACGAGGGCGACCCGTCCCGGCTGTTTCTGATGCGATACTGTCCTGCAGGGTCGTTTCGGATGGGCAGTCCAGTGGATGAGCCGGAGCGGAATCCCAATGAGGGTCCGGTCCAAGTGGAGTTGACCTCAGGCTTCTGACTTGGGAAGTACCTGGTCACGCAGTTTGAATATGTGCATGTGATTGGTCAGGCCCCGAGCTTTTTTTCGCCCATGGGTCTTGGGGCCGATCAAGTTGAGGGCCAGGACACGTCGCGACATCCGGTAGAGAACGTTTCCTGGAAGGATGCGAACAAGTTTTGTCGTCGACTGAGTGAGCGGGAGCGTCAGGCCGGCCGTCTTCCGGATGGCTTTGAATATGGTTTGCCGAGCGAGGCTCAGTGGGAGTATGGCTGCCGCGCGGGGACGAGGACGGCTTACAGCTTTGGGGATGACCCTGATCGTCTCGATCAATATGCCTGGTATGCGGCAAATTCAGGGAGGATTACCCACCCGGTAGGGCAAAAGGGTTCGAATAGCTGGGGGCTTCACGACATGCACGGGAATGTTTGGGAGTGGTGTGGAGATACGTATACGGACAAATTTCCTGGTGGTGTGGATCCGTTTGTGGGGACTAATGTGGCGTCCGCCGCCCGTGTCACCCGGGGTGGGTCGTGGGGCAACGACGCCGGGCACGTGCGGGCCGCCTTTCGGAACCTCAGGCGCCCGACGTACCGGCTCGACTTCCAGAGCTTTCGCTGTGTCGAGTTCAAGAGCAGTAGTAGGTAGCGTGTACTCGGCGGAGCCGGGTTCAATCGCAGGCAGGTCAGAAGCGGAGCCAGACGGCTCTGGTCGTGGGAGCGGTTTGCGGAGCAACCGAGCCGCACGATCGGAGCGAGTCGGCGGATCTCAAACACCTCGCGAACCACGAGGCTCGGTTGTGTCGATTGTTTTGGTTGTACGGCCAGTGTCTCGCCCGCGCGCAAACTAAGGCAAATTGGATCGCAGTTCGGGCAATCGGTGTAACTGCCTGATTTTTAGAGGATTGCGTCAATCAATCTCAGTCCAGAATTTGCCGAGATGCCCTCTCAGTCAAGTTAGAGTCAAATTGAATCAGGCCCAGAAGGGCACATAAGTGCGATCGCGGAGTCGGGCCTGTTCATCGAAGATTCGGATCCACTCGGCCTCGATGGCCTTCTTGATCAGGCGGGACGCCTGCGCGCGTTGATCCCCAGGCGTTGGCGGAGCGTGGCGTTGGTCATCCGTTGGCCGGAGACGTGCAGCAGGCGGCGGTGCTGGTAGCACGCGCGGATCCGATCCTGGAGATCCATGGCGCCGAGGGGGCGGGGACCATAGAGGATGACTCGGGTGAAGCCGGGTGGCGTGGTGAAGTTGGGGGCGGGGAGTTGGCCGTGTTCGACGGCCTCGATGACCTTGTCGATGCCCGTGCCACCTTCCTCGCAGAGGTTCATGCGCCGCATGAGGGCGGCCAGGCCCTCATTCCGCGAGCGGGGTGGTGTGTCGATGAAGCGGATCGTTGGGACGAGCGGTTCGCCGGGGTTCGTGATCTCGATCCGGTCCTCGAAGATCTCGACCATCGAACTGGTCCCGCCGACGTAGAAGTTTTGATGGATCAGGGCGTTGGCGAGGAGTTCCCGGATAGCGATCGTCGGATACGCTTCGATCTCGGGCCGGAAGGATCGGCCGATAGTCTCCCGATGTGGCACGAGCGAACGAACGTAGGCGGCTGCCGGATCGAAGGCCAACGCGTAGCCGCGACGTGCGGGGGCATCTTGCCACTCCCGCTCGCGATCGGTCCGACCCTTCCCCCGATACTTGATGATCCGCAAGGTCTTGCGACCGAGTCGGTCGAATCGGGAGAGATCCTTTGCCAACAGGATCGCCCCAAGGTTTGTGATGTCAAAGCGCCCTCCCGGACGCGCGACGATGAGGTTCTCGTCGGAGAGACGTTCGAGGATGCGGGTGTGGATCGCCGGCGTGGGAATCTTGAGGAGGTCGAAGCCGCTCGAGTAGTCGATCTGCTCGAGCACCTCCGCGCCGGAGAGATCGGCCTGGGCGATCTCGACCATCGCGTCTCCTCGATGGCGGTTCAGCCCCGTCAGGCGGGTCGGTCAGCCTTGGACTGCTTGTTGTTCTGGTAGACGATGAGCTTGTCGTTGGGGCCTTTGCGGAAGGTGACGACGTCGATGAGGTGGCGGAGGCCCCCAATGGCGACGGCGGCCTTGCAGGCCATGTTGAGTCCGGCGTAGGTCAGGGAGGTCTTGGCGTCGAAGCCGCGCTTGGCGCTGAAGCGGTAAAGCGAGACACCCATCCGGAGCCAGAGCAACAGCAGGATCGCCAGGCCGATCAACCCGGCACGCCAGTCGATCACCGCCGCGATGATCACCAGGATCGGCAGGGCGAACGTGTAGGCCATCGCACCCAGGACGCGTCGGAGCATCGGTCGGCCGTGCGACTTGTAGTAGCGCCAGCCGACGTTGGAGCAGCCGTAGCCGTCGCGACGGGCGCGCTTCCAATATTCGCGGAACTGGGTTAACGCGGCGTCATGGGTGGTCATCTCGCGGGCCAGCCGCATGATGGTCCAGCCCTGGTTGCGGACGCGGAAGGCCAGATCGATGTCCTCAGCGTTGATCGTGGTGGCCGACCAGTTGCCGGCCTGCCGGAGCGCTTCGGACCGGATCAGGACGTCGCCGCCGAACAGGGGCGACTCGCCGGTCGGCTTGTCCCAGTCGACGTCCATGACGCGGCTGAAGAGCGACTCGGAGACCCGCTCCTCGCGACGACGCCCGAAGACCGCGCCGACCTCGGGGTGCTCCTCCAGGTAGGTTCGCCCGGTGGTGATCCACTCCGGATCGAGGAAGCAGTCGCCGTCGATGAACTGGATGAATTTGACCTCGGGCCGATGCTCCAGCAGGTATTGGCTACCCTCCAACCGTCCGCGCGAGGGCGTGAACGGCCCCGTGGTCATGTGGATGACATGGACCTTGGGGGCGAACTCCTGGGCTTGCTCGCGACTGCCGTCGTCGGAGTTGCTGTCGGTGTAGACCACGTGCGGCGTCAACGTCATGGCGATCCGCAGCCCGCGGATCAAACGACGCCCTTCATTACGACCGATCACAACGATCCCGACGTCGGGCTCGACCCGACTCGGACCCACGATCGGGGTGTCCAAGAGGTCGACCTCTTCCGTCTCCCTCGAGGACTCGGCGGTCGTCGTGGACATCGTTGACAGTCGCTCCCCGTTAAACGTCGAAAAGTCCCACGCCCTTCGAACCCGCCCAACCCCCGGCCGAGACCGTTTTTTGTCCCAGATCCCAAGAATCCCATCATACCGAGCCATCGCCCGGAGCCGATGTGAATCCCTCAAGGATCCGCTCCGCATTCCAATCCCCGCCTCAGGACTCGGCGACCGAGACGCGCCGAATCCTGGATCTGTCGACATCCTAGCTCTCCAAGCCGACCGCTTCAACGCGACCGAGCGATCACGCCCGTTCGCGCATAGATTTCGGAACCCGATGCGGATCGACTCGACAAAGATCGCGTTGTTCTAATATTGTCACGAATTCGCTGAACAAGCCTACCGAGACGAATCGTCGACCGATCGGGTTGACCGATCCCCGAACGATTTCCGTCATTCTCCATGATTTTCGAAACGAACGAAATTCTAATCTTTCGTGTGGCTTGGATTGCGTGTCGATTGCGTGTTGGATATGGTTTTTCTATTATCGCAATGTTTGAACCATTGTGCGACGTCCCCGTATCCTCCCACAATGCTGGCCTTCGCGAGAGCGATGAGCATCACTCCCCGCTCCGTCGCTGGATTGAAGAACGGATCAGGTTTATGGCCGCCAACGATTGGAACGGACTGGATCTCGAGTCCCTCCGAGATCTCGAACAGCGGCTTTGTCGATGCAAAATCCGCCGCGATCCCCAGGTCATCGCCGACAACGGGGGGACGGTGTTGGCCAAGGGCAATCCTTCATTGCAGGCTTTGGGACGGCTCTGCAACCTGCTCTTCGATCTCTGTCGGCGCAAAGCTCGCAAAAGCAGTCGCCCGCAGAAGAACACGATCGCAGGCTATCTGTCTGTGAACTATCAGGAGACCAAGCCGACCCAGGTGACCAATTTTTTTGAAGGCCGGGCTACCGACGACTCATGGTTCGAGCTGGGGCCACACATCTTCCGCTATATCATTCAGGGCCCTAATCCTTTTTCGGATTCGGCCCGCCAGGAGATCCTCACCCGGATGGAACATTTTTTCTTCCGGAAGGATTCGCCTGAACAGGTTCCCGCATGCTTCGAAAAGGATCGATTGGGCATCGCCGAACCGTGTTCGATTACCGAAGCCGCCGCCGAGATCTCCTGGGTCATTCGAGACCATCAGAATCACGACGAGGTCAAGCGCCCGGCGAAGCTCGTCCTTGTGTCCGGCGGATTGCCCTTCCCTTTCGACGATGCGGGAGGGGGGCCCAAGTTTGGTGAGGACTTGGCTTACGCGATCCGTGTGGGAATCGACGTGACCGTGATTTCGAATCCGACATCGAGCGAAGCGATACGAAGTCTCGATGAATTTTGTGAGAAGCAAAAGATCGGAAAGAACGAGTTCAAAGTCCTTTCTCCGGACTCGTCTGATCCCCAGGCATGGAGATGGCTCACGCCGATTTTTCGGGCACTCTACCTGCGGCCTCGGTCGCTAGGGGAGTCGGCCTCGCTTTATCTCTTGAGACGCATTCCGAGCCGGGATGACGGATCGCCTGCGTTGCTTCCCTCATCGTTGGCAATCTCCGCGACGAGGCCCGAATTGGATTCGTTCGAGGCTTGGCTGGATGGTTTGGAGCATGCGGCTCGGCCCGATCCACCGGAACCGGAGCCCGCTTCGCCACCTCCGTCGTCGGAATCAGACTCGGGCAGGCCCTCAGCTGACACCATAGGGGCAGAGGGCTGAGGTTTGCGTCCTCGTCGAACGGGAGGTGGGTGTGTACGAGGCGATCAATCCGCCTCGGCTGGGGAGATTGGACGGTTGGGCAGGTCGATCGGGATTTGACCAAGGTCGATGCCCTGCCGACGGGCCATCCGTTGTCCCGCCTCAGCGACCGGTTGGATCCAGGCTTCCGAGATCGACTCGTCCAGCTCATCGACGAGGCTGTGAAGGGCGATCGGGTTGACCGTCAGCCGGACCAGTTCGTCCACCTCAAGCACGTGCAGGCCCTCTTCGAGAATCCGTTGCTCCAGGTCGAAGTCGAGCAGTTCGGTGAACAGTTCGGGGAAGCCGCCGACGCTCCGAAACACCTGCACCAAACCCTCGATGTGGTCCTGGAGCAGGTCTGTATCGGGGATGATCGTCTCGAGCAAACGGACCAGATCCGCTTTGGAATAAGGCGAAGGCGGTCCGGTAAACGGATCATCGTAGGCCGAGATTCGGTCAATCAGGTGGAGGGAATCCCGAATCACCTGACGGTGGGTTGCGAGCATGTCATCACGCAGCTCAGCACGAATACGATCGGTCGAGAAATTGTTCATGGTCGCGGCCGGGACTGATCGTTCTGGGGTCGACTCGACGGGTTCATCGTGGTCTGTACCGTGAGCAATCGGGCGGGGAGAGGGTTCAGAACTGTCCGTCGCGCATAGATCGGCTTCGGCCTGCGAAGCCGACGGCAATTCTTGGCGTGAGTCGGGCATGATCGCCTCGTTTATGTAAAGGGTCACCAGCGACGTCCAACTAATTCCTCGGTCGACACGCACGATCCGAGGTCGTTGAAATGAATAAGGCGGGACCGCGCGCGATTTTTCGGCGATTTTGCACTTTTCTCGAATCTCTAAATTTGAGGTGAGGAGAATAATTGCACGATAACCGGCTTGTTGTGGGATTGCTTTTTTCTGAGTCACCTCACTCGCTGAAGCAGATCGGAGGATCTGCGTGACACCTGAGGAAAATCGAGGCCGGGCCAGCTTATTTAATATGAGGTCGCTTCCTTCCATAGGATTTGTCGCATTCGGCCTCAAACCCCCGTAAGCCGAGGCTCCCACGGGGGTGACCTACCTTCCCCCCGCGCTCCACCCCCCCGATGGACCTCGAGGCCCTCGCCCATGACAAGTCGAAGCCAACCCCCACCGTGGAGCGGTTATCCTTGGGATCATCCCGATGATTTCAGGGCATTCCAAGGTGTCATCTACCGGTGCGCGGTCCGTTCGCTCCGTCGCGATCCGGAAGCGGCCCAGGATCTCGTCCAGACGGTCACGATCTTGCTTCGTGATTGGCTGGAGAAAGGAAACGAGCTCCAAGACCGCCGCCATCTCATCAATTGGGGGATACTTGTGGCCCGTCAGCAAGGCGCCCGCGAGCGAACCCGCACGCGGCAGGAACAACTTTCTCCGTTCGAGGATGGGCTGGAGCCGGAGGCGGATCGTCAGCGCTCCGATGACGTGGAACAGTGGGTCACCGAGCACGGCTCGGACGTCCTGGCGCGGATCCTTGATCTGATCCCAACCAAGGATCGCGATCTTCTGGAGCAGCGATATCTCCGGAAGCGAACCCTGAAGGACATCGGCTCGGAACAAGGTTGTTCAGAGGTCCAGATCCATCGCGCCGAGAGGCGGGCCTTAGCCGCACTGCGTCGAGTTTTCGCGAGCGGTCCCGATCATCCACATAATCCGAAGGTTCGCGGGCCCAAGCCTTCGCTCATGCCGGATCCGATTGCCCCTGATAAGCTGGAGGAGATTCTCGAGCGGTGGTCCTCATAGGGGGATTTCGCCTGCCTGAACAACCAGATTCATACAAGGGAGATGCCGGCAGTGCCCGGCGCCGGCTCGGGCCAGGGCACTGCGGGTGGGCCATCCACTCCGGGTTGGTTTCAACGAATCATCAAGAGTCTTCGAGCTTGGAACGGACGGCTTCTGCGATCGATCGTCGTCGAAGCTGCGAGGCATCAAACTCGGGATACGTCCGGGATGTGGGATCGGACGATTCCCGCAGGAGATCGCGCCGCAGCCGAGCCAGGATCTTTCTGATTGACCGATGGACCGTCGAGGCGTGTCGGTTCCAGCGTCGGCCGATCTCCTCGTAACTCAAGTCCTCCACGAACCGGAGCCAGAGCAGTTCGCGCTCGTGCTCAGTGAGCAAACGTTCCAGTGATTCGGTCAGGTCCCATCGGTCTTCGAGGACCACTGCGATGCCGGTCGCCGGCCCTTCGGTAATCAACGTGTGAGCCGCCCATTCCCGAAACGTCGTTTCGCGAGGGCTCCGGCGCCAGACATCGATGAGCCGCTGGTTGGCGACCATCGCGGTGAGGTTGATCAAGTGCGTGCGGTCCTGGATTGGTTCATTCAGTTGCGTGATCCAAAGCCAGAGCCTAATCAGAACCTCCTGGATCAGGTCCTCGATGCCCGATGCATCGAGACCGGCCTGTCTCCCGAGCCAAACGATGGTCCGGAACGCATCACGCAGATCATCGAATTGGAGCCAACTCAGGATTTTCTTGAAGTGTGGGAACAGCTGATCGAGAAATCGTTGATTGCCGTCATCACTCAACGCGCACATGGGTGACCCCAGTCAAAAGTGGAACGAGGATGTTTCGGCAGGAAGGGTTGAATACCCCACAAGGAGGAAGGAAGGTGGGGGTATCGTTATGGTCAGGTCTAAGGAGCAAGGCTGGCCTAATTGGTAACGCTTGAATATTCGGTGTGTTGCACCCAATACGGTTTTCTTCATCGAAGCTTCTCGCTCTTCGGTTGGTCTACCAAGTCAAGTGGCTTGCGAAATTCCTCTTGGGATGTTGGACAAGGTCTGGTCTTGCGATAGAGCGGATGGCTTCCCTGCTTAGGTTGATCTGCTATGGTCGGGGAATTAATTTGCAAGTATAGTCATGGATCCCTTTATGAATCCTAGGATGATTGCGTGGTCGATCACTTGGCCTCAGCCTGCTTTTCGGACCGATAGGTCGTTAGATACGCTTGGCCCAAGTGTCGTTTTCTACGGATCGTGGGCGATATCGATGTGGCCGTCGAGCGTTCCGCGTCGACGCGATCGTTGAAGTAGATGCCTTCTGTTGGCCGACTTGTTGATGTTTCGATCGCGATCGGAGATCGAATCGAGCTAACTCCGAGAAAGATCCCTCCATGGGTCCCCTCGGTGTCTCCGATTATTCTGTAAAATAGGATATCTTGATTCGAATCAGAGGCTGCGTTTGCGATAGTATTCGAGCCAGTTGCGGACGCGGAAGGCCAGGTCGATGTCCTCAGCGTTGATCGTGGTGGCCGACCAGTTGCCGGCCTGCCGGAGCGCCTCGGACCGGATCAGGACGTCGCCGCCGAACAGGGGTGACTCGCCGGGAGGTGGTTCCCCGGGAGCAGTAGCAGTATCGGATGGCTGACCCTTCGAGACCGAGCCCATCGGACCCTGTCCCAAGTCTGCCCTGGGTCGGGTCTTTGCCGATCGCGCTGCATCGATCTCCGGAACCCGTGTGATTGGTGGGAGAATCCCCCCAAATTCTCTCGGGTAGGCGATCTGCAGTCATCCTAGCTTCCCGTCTCGACCGCTTCAACGCGGGGTGATGCGGCTCGATTTTCCACCCGTCCGGCTCTGTCAGGCCGTGTCCTCAAGGGTTCGGAAAAAACCTTCGAAATCGCGGTGTTAGGTTTCGGGTCGTCGGACCGATTCCGTTGTACCTCCGACGCGAGGGTCCTCGATTGGGGGCGACGGTGGGGATTGCCGTCGCTGGGGCCGTCGTCGTGGGTGTCGAGGGCGTTCTGGGGCCTTCGACGTTGGGGCTGGATGCGCGCGGTCTGGGACGACGACTCGGGTTGGGTCGGCGGGACGACCGCGCTGGCATGGTTCGAGACGCTTTCTCTTCTCGCTCTCTCAACGCACACGCACAGGAGATTGATTCATGCGGTCGACTTCGCGGACTGCTCACCTGGGCCTGACCGCCGGTTTGCTCGGGGTTTTGTTGTTCTTTGGCATCGGCTCGGCTTCGGCCGACTTCACGATCTTTACCGATTCGGGATCCGACCCGACTTCGATCGAGGACACCGTCGAGGCGTTCCGGGATGCGCTGGGGCCGTTCAACCCACCGGAGTTCGTCCAAGGTCCGAACTTGCCGGGCCGTCGTCAGATCGACTGGGACGCGGCGCCCGGTTTCATCTCCGATCCGAACTCGTTCCCCGGTGACTTCTTCAACTTTCCGGCCTTTCCCCGCGCCCGAGGCATCGAGTTCTCGACGCCCGGCAGCGGATTCCGGCTCAGTTCCGATCCCGATGACGCCGGCACCGATCAGCCCGCACCGGCCAACTTCGGCCGCGACGACTTCCAGACCTTCAGTCCGAACCGCCTTTTCACCCCGGTCGGCAGCTCGATCGTCGACGTCACCTTCTTCCTGCCCGGCACCGATGTCGCCGCTGGCACCCACGGCTTGGGCGTGGTCTTCACCGACGTTGAGGTCGACGGCAGCACCAGCATCGAGCTGTTCGATGTCGATGGGAACAGCCTGGCCCTCGAAACCGTCGAGGTCAGCGGCGACGGCGGGCTCTCCTTCCTCGGCCTGCTTTCCGACGACGGTTCGGTGATCCACAGCGCCCGGATCATCTCGGGGATGGCCGTGCTGAATGACAACGGCGAGTTCGTCGGCGGCGATGAGGTCGTCATGGACGACTTCATCTTTGGCGAGCCGATCCCCGAGCCGTCGAGCGTCGCCCTGGTCCTGATCGGTGGAGCGGGCTTGATCGCCGCCCGGTTCCGTCACACCAGGAACGGATCCTCGTCCTGAATCGCCAACACGCGAGCCTCCGTTCGTTGGAGGGCTCCCGATCCTGATCATCGAACGAGTCCGCGAAGGGAGATCGCATCCCCTCGCGGACTTATAAAAGTTGAGAGTCCGTCGATCAGGTCGATCTGGGATGTGCGAAACATCCCGAGATCGCCGTAAAAATATATCTCGGGTTAGCGGGCCTTCTTGCGATAATAGTCGAGCCAAGTGCGCCCGCTCTCGGCGGGGATAAAGGCGAACTCATCCTCGATGAGCGAGCGGGTGGGGACGCCTTGGCTCTCGAGTGCGACGCCTCGCTGGACCCAGTCTTCGGTCTCGCCGTCCCACTGGTTGGTGACGAACCCTCGGCAGAGCGCGGCGTAGTACCAGATTCGGGCGTCGCTCGGTTCGTGTTGGCAGATCGCCTCGAATCCGGGCAGCGCGGCGTTGAATTGGCCGTTGCGGAACATCGTGATCGTCTGAGTCACATCAGCGCTCTCGAAGGTCGGAGCGGGCAGCGCGGCGGGCGTCGGCGTCGGTATCGGGATCGCGATCTGATCCGTCTGCTGTCGGAGTCGATCCTCGATTCGGACGAGCCCCTGGTCGATCGCCGCCAGCTTCGCTTCGAACGACTCGAGTTTACGCAACAGTTCGGGCGAGGCCGCGACTTGTGGGGTGATCGTCACGGGCTGAACCGGTTCCTGGGGTTCCGTCGGCGCGGCCTCATCGCGCGGCCTGTTGGAGGAAGTCAACATGCCTTGGGTGATCCCGCCGAACCAGGAGCCCGATCCCGAGTCTTCGTCGGCTGGCTCGTCCTCGGTCAAGCCCGCCGCGGGTGGCTCGTCCTCGGCGCCCGTTGGAGTTTGATCGGCTTCGGCTAAGGCCTGGGCTTCCGTGCCGGTCTCAGCGACGACGACGACCTCCTCGGCTTCTACGGCCGTAGTCTCAGCCGTTTCGGTGCTGGCCGTCTCATCGCCCGGGGCGGTCGGCTCCGCTCCTGGCTCAGCCTCGGTTGAGGCGGCGGCGACCTCCGGGTCGGTTATTGGCGGGGCGATGACCACTTCGGGCAGGAACATCGGCTTGAGGACAAACCAGCCGACTCCAGCGAGCACGGCCAGGCCACCGATGATGAGCAATCGGGTGCGTCCTCCGGATCCGCCTTCACGATCGAGGGTGGTGCGGAGTTCGGAGGCGAGGTTGGAGAAGTTCGCGCGAGATTCCGCCCTGGGAGTCGCGGTCGAGGACTTGGGCGGCTTCGGCTTGAGGGCGGGCACGGGATCACCTCGAAGCTCGGGTCACGCTACGGCCGGGGCGCGGGGTCGTGGAACATCTGGAACCAGCGGCCGGTGGCGGGCCGTGTCCCGCTCGGGGACCGCAACGCCGGCCGAGGGACCTCGGGTCGTCCGCGCGTGTCGATCGGTCCGCATCACCGCAACACGCAGGAGCGGAGCGACCGCGCACGGTTCGAACGGGTCCTCGGCGCAAGCCTAGGACGAAGACGATCGCCCGATCGTGCAAATTCTCGAGTAGTCGCCGCGATCGGTTCGGAATTCCGGACCAATCAGTCGGCCGCTCCGGATCGCGACGCGGACCGGGATCGCGATCCGGAGCGTCGCCGTGGCGAGTTGGATGCGCCCTCGAGCAGATGGGTCGGATCGGGCGCGGTGGCCGCCGAGGGCGGTGGCAAGGTCTCACGGACCGGACCGAACCGTGTCACCACGTAGGTCCCGCTCCTCGGGTTACGCGCGATGTCGATGATCGCCCGATCGTCAGCGTCCTCCAGCAAATGCTGGAAGTTGCGATAGCCGTAGTAGCTTTCGTCGAAAGCCGGCTTCTTCCGCTTAATCGTTTCCTTGATCAATGAGGCGTGGAGCTGCTCATAGTTCTCCCGATCGAGACTCTTGCAGGCCTCGACCAGCAACTTCATCGCTTCGCGGCTGCGTTCGGAGAGATCCTGTGAGATATCCGCAGCCATCCATTCATCGTCCTGCTCTTGGCGCTCGAGGTCCTCGTAATAAATAAACTCGTCGCAATTATCGCGCAGGAGGTCGGAAGTCGAGCCTTTCATCCCCAGGCCGATGACGTGCCGGCCGTTCTCCTTGAGTTTGCTGACCAAGGGCGAGAAGTCGCTGTCACCGGAGATGATTGCGAAGGTGTCGACGTGCGGCTTACTCCAGGCCAGGTCCATCGCGTCGACGACCAGTCGGATATCGGCCGAGTTCTTGCCCGTCTGGCTCCGACGCGGAATCTCGATCAGCTCAACGGCCGCCTCATGGAAGGGGACCGTATACGCCTGATAGCGGCTCCAGTCGGCATAAGCCTTCTTGACGATCAGCTTGCCCTTCTCAAGCAAGCGTTCCAAGACCTTGTTAATATCGAAACGCACCTTGCGGTGATCGCTGCCACCTTGGGCCAGGTTTTCCAGATCGACGAAAACGGCCAGGCTGCGTTCGCGTTCGAGGGTTTCCTTGACCATCGCCATGGGGAACTCCGAGGCAATTCCCAGTGCCTCCGAGACTCAACGGAAACCCGTTGCCAGGATGCACGGGAGGAGATCAACCACCCGACCTGGCTCCAATCCGGGGCTCGATGGGTGCGGGACCCCAAGGATGCTCGATTGTCCGGGTGGGGCGGAGGACGACGTGAATGACCGAATCAAATCCAGTCTATCCCGTTCTCGTCCCTTGACAACAGCAGGCCTCTCTTCAATGACGAAGAAGCCAGACGACGATTAAGCTTATACTCATCGATGATAGATTTGACCATGAAGAAAGGCTCCGACCGGTGATCATGCCGATCAGAGCCTGGCAGAGATCAAAAGCGACCTCAAATCAAATCGTCAGGTGTGATCGTGCTTACTTGCCGGGATACTGCGGAGCCGGCAAGACCTGCGGGGAAACCTTAGCCGGAGCAGAAATCACACCACCCTGCGGGGCGGGCAGGGCCTTGGCCGGGGCGGGGATCACGCTGGCTTGAGGAGTCGGAGCGACCTTGCTAGGCGCGGAGATCATGCCAGCTTGGGGGGCAGGCAGGGCC
>CAZSSM010000014.1:0-110024 GCA_964609385.1 uncultured Planctomycetia bacterium | reverse complement strand
AGTAGAAGGCTTGCAGGGCGTTGGGCGTCGAATCAAACGGAAAACGTGTCAAGGCTTCAGGAGGATTGTCGATAAGCGTCGTCAGCTCGATGTTGTCGAAGGCGAAGGCCTCACTGCCGCCGTCGCTGGACGCGTTGAAGATCAGCTCGAGCGTGCTATTGCCGCCGTTAATGCCGAGCGCGGTCAGGTCGGCGGTCAAGGTTTGCAGGGCCCCTGTTAACGGATCGGTCTTGTCGAGGGTGATGCCTAGGGGTTGCTCGACGAGCGGATCGTCCAAGGTGGTGACGGTACCGCTGTCGAGGGGCTGATAGGTGAAAGTGCTGGCCTCGTCGGGCAAGAAGCTGAAGATCGGGACGGCGGCTCCCCCATCGACCGAGACGGAGAAGGCGAAGCTGTCGTTGCTGGACTCGAAGTCGCCCATTGCCCCAAAGTCGATGTTGATGCCGCCGATGCTCAGGCCGGAAATATCGAATTCGAAGGTGGCCGTGGCCGAACCCGATGGGTTGATGTCGTTGGCCAAGTCAACGACACCGAAGAAGGCGTCGGTCTTGTTCTGACCGACAACGGCCAGCGCGTCGCCAGCGAAAAGCGAGTTGCCGTCGGTCGGGGTGACCGAGTCGTCGGTGATGGCAAAGGGCAGGCCATTACCGTTGACGATTGTCGAGCGACTCCGGATCCCGAACATGTCGCCTGGTCCCAACAGCGAATCGTCCACGCTGCTGATAACGCCGTTGAAGTTGACGTCGTTGCCATCGAAGTCGGTCCCGGCCACTGGGACGCTGAGCAGAGCGATCGCGTCGGTGTACGCGATGTCGTTGCTGTTCGTGTCGACCACGCCGATCGCGTCGATCACGGCGGCTCCGGCCGGCAGGTCGAGAACCCCATCATTGTTGGGATCCAGGTCGATGCCGGCGCTGATGGTTGTGGGACTCAAGATTAAGGCGAAGGTCTGCGAGTCGTTGGGCAGGTTGAACCCGCCGTCGACGATCGCGTTGACGCTGGGATCGAACGGTCCGAACCCACTGGCCACCCTGGAGAGGACCGCCAAGCCGGAGGAGCCCAGCGTTTCGCCACTGAGGTCGACCGCTGAATCAACCGTTCCCAAGCTGCCCGCATTGCCGTCGATCGCGACGAAGTAGACGTCGTTCAGTGCCAGGTTGGGGTGGCCATTGAGTTCGGCATATTGGAACGGGTTGTCGTTGCCGGCCGGATTGATGTTGAGTTCGTTGATCAGGAGTTCGTCATCGACGATCGTCAACATGCTGCTGGACTGGTCACCGAGCACGGCGCCATCGGTCGGGACGCTCAGGGCAATCTCGACGACCTCATCACCCTCCAGCAGCGAGTCCTTGACGATCTCGACGGTAACGACCTGCTCAGATTGGCCGGGTGCGAAGGTGACCGTGTAAGGGCCGGCGAAGCCGATGTCGACGGCGCTGGCGGTGGTCGGCGTCAGGGTCAATGTGGCCGAGACGCTGCTGGCCAGGTTGCCCCCTGTCCGGGTCACCAGGATCGAGGCCAAGCGGCCGTTCTCGCTGATCTCAATGGCGTTGTCGAGCAACTGGATCGAGCCGTCGACCGAGCCGTTGAAGTTAGGTCGGCCCGGGGTCAACTCGTCGTTGGTGGCGACGTTGGAATCGTCGCCGAAGGGGCCGAAGGTCAGGGCATCGGTCAACACGGTGGACAGATCACCGTACTGGAATGCCGGCAAGCTTAAGGGCGTCAGGTCGTTGAGCAGGCGGACAACCGCATCGGCAGGCTGTCCATCGAACTGGGGTACCAGCTCCACGCCGTAGGTCTGATCGCCGAAGTCGTCGTCTTCGAGCTGGCCGAAACCGTCGACGATGAATTCGGTGGCCGACAGGTTGAGGGTCCCATCGTTGTCGGTGTCCAGGTCATCGGTATCGACAATTGGAGCGCTGTCGAGCCGGACGAGCAACAACGAGGCTGACCCGTTCTCCAAGGGGCTGAAGATCGACCCGTCGTCCTCCGTGCCATCCAACTCAGGGTCGATCACCTCTTCGGTGCCCGACGCAATCAGGCTCGGGTCGAAGAAGTTGGCCCCGCGGATGATCAGCAGGCCGTTGGAACCCAGTTGCTGACCACCAAGGTCGAAGACATAGTCGACTCCGCCAGGGCCGCCACCGAGGCCGGCGGATTCACCCTCGAGCTGAACAACATAGAAGCCGTTAGGGATCGTGGCGTTGGGTGTCCCGCGCAGTTCGATGTACTCGAAGGAGTCGGTGCTGGTGGCGTCCGGCCCGGGGACGTTGATGACGACCTCGTTGACCAGCAGATCATTGTCCTTGATCGTGACCGTGGCGGTGGTCGGCGGCAGGACGTTGCCGCTGGTTAAGGTGACCTCAAAGGTCTCATCGCCTTCGATGAGGGTGTCGTTGGTGATCGGGATCAGGATCTCGGCGGTCGCCAAACCGACGGGGAAGGGGATGTTGCCGGTCTGGGGCGTAAAGTCGATGCCGGTGGCCGAGCCGGCATTAGTGGTGAAATTGACCGATTGCGAGGCGTTGACACCGCCGACTCGTTCGACGATCACCACGGCGTTGAGGCCGTTCTCGGCAATCACGACGGTATCGGTCACCAGGCGGAAGGTGCCTCCGCCGTCGTTGTCCTCGATGACGACCTCGCCGGTGCTCTGGATGCCCAGGATCGCGCCGCCGGTCGGATTGGCCAGGGCCAGATCGATGTCCTGAAGAGCCGGCTCGTTGATGCCGTCGTCGTTGATCGGGATGTCGATGGTCTTGACCGTCTCACCCTCGAGGAACTCGATATTGATCGGGAAGGCTGAGCCGTCGAAGTCCTGCGGGTCGAAGGCCGAGCCGCCGGTGATTGTCAGATCGACCGAGACGATCCCGTTAAGTCCTCCGGTCCGGCGAATGGTCACCGTCGCGGTCCCATCACCTTCGTTGACCTGGACGACCTGCGGGTCAATGACGAGCACACCATTGATCGAGCTGGAGAAGTTGGCCGCTCCCGGGGTCAGCAGACCCCCGAGCGGGACGTTGACCGAGTCGTCCAGGTTGAACCGCTTGGAGGCGTTGGACCCAGTCATCTCGCCGAAGGCGTAGTTGTCGGCGTCGAACGGGTCGTTGGCGCCCAAGAGTCGGACGATCGCATCGGCGGGCGGATCGAAGTTGGTCTGGGCTAACAGGGCTCCATAAACGCGGTCCTCGGCCTGACTGCCGTCGAGGCCGCCGACGGCGTCGATCAGGAACGCACCACCAGGCAGATCGAGGACACCGTCGCCAGCGCTGCCGGGATCGATGCCGTTGCCGAGGTCGAAGTTCGTGGTCCCTTCGATGATCCCCGATGCGGAGATCCCCCCGATGATCGCGAAGCTGTTCGAGCCGTTTTCCAGAATCGGGAAGATCTCATTAGGGTCATCGTCTCCCGGAACGCCGTTGAGTCGGTTGTCGATGACCACCGTGGAGGCTGGATCCTCCGGAGTAAAGCCTTGATCACCGATAATGATGATCACGCCGTTGCTTCCGAAGGTCAGATTGCTCAGGTCGAAGACACGATCGATGGTGCCAACGCCAGCCCCGACGTCCCCCTCGATCGAGACGAAGACGGTGTTGGCCGGGATGGTCGCGTTGGCCGGACCGAGCAGCTCGATGAACTCGAATGGAAAATCGGTGGCGGTGGGCGGATCGATATAGATCTCGTTGATCAGGACATCATTATCCTGGATGGAAGCCAACGCATTGATCGGCGAGCCCAGGCTGAGACCCCCTTGGGGATTCTGTGGGGTGATCGTGAAGCTTTCCGGATTCTCCAGCAGGCTGTCATCGACGATCGGGATCGAGACAGTTTCCTCGGTGTCGCCCGGGACGAAGGTGACCGTCCGGGTGGCGGCGTTGAAATCGGTGCCCGCTGATGCGGAGCCGGCCGTCAGGTTGACCTGGACGGTCACGTTGCCGCCGACCGACGAGGCTCCGCCGACACGCTCGACGACGATGTCCAGAGTGCCCGCCCCTTCGGAGACGAAGAATTCGGTCTGCTGCAACTGCGCGCTGCCGTCGGCATCGTCGTCCTCGATCACCACGGTGGTCGTGTCGGCACCCGTGTTGATGCTCGCCGTCGTGGCGTTCTGAAGCTGGACGATGAAGCTCTCGAAGTCCTCGATCAGGGTGTCGTCGGTAATCGGGATCGTCAACGACTGGGTCGGGGTGCCGGTCTGACCGTCCGGGAAGTTCAGCGTGACTGGGAAGCCGGCGTTGTTGAAGTCGTCCGCGCCCGCCGTGCCGGGGACCAAAGCGACTTGAACGCTCGCATGACCCGCTGTGCCGAAGACGCGACGGACATCAACGCTGACCGAACCGTCGTTCTCGTTGACCTGGACCGAGTCCTGGACCAACTCGAACTGGCCGGGGTTGGTCGCTTCAAGGATCAGCATGTTGTCGAAGCCAGCCCCTTCGAAGGGCATGTTGGCCGTTAGGCGAATCTCGACGGTGTCTGCCGACGCACTGACCGGCAGGGTGGTCAAGAACGAGTCGAGCTTGCCGGCGTTCGGACCGGTCGGCGGGTTTTTGTCGGTGAACAGTTGGCCGCCGGAGGTCCCCGCATCCTCGTCGGTGATGATCGCGTCGGTATCGGCGTCGATCTTTGTGATTGAGTTGTCGCCGGAGATGCTCAGCAGATTGCCGCCGCCGGAGGGGTCCCCGTCGTCCATCGGGCGGGTCGTGAATCCACTGGTGTTGGGTGCGGCCACCGCGTCGATCAGCATCGTGCCGGTGCTGCTCCCGTCGATGAACGCTTCAAAGGTGACAAACGTCGCGCCCAGGGTGTAACCGCCGAAGGCTGGGCCCGAGATACCGCCCAGGTCGACCGCGAAGAGCAGGTTGTCGGTGCTCCGGCCGCTGATGTCGAAGAAGAAGCTGGCCGTCTGTGTCAGCTGGTCGCTGTCGGAGATCCCGAAGAAGTTGTTGGTCTGGTTCGAGTTCTGGCCATAGATCGCCTCGACGTCGGCTGGGAAGGGATCCTCCGCCCCCTGACCTGAGACATCGGTGACGCTGTCGTCGGCTAGGCTGAACGGAACGCCCGGCGGGATCCCTTGGAACCAAGCGGCCAAGCTACCCACACCGAAAGCATCACCAGGGCCCCCATCCTGGTTGTCCGAGGCCGGGTTGAAGGAACTGCCCGCGTTGAAGTTCGGCGCGGAGCCGTCGAAGTCCTGGCCCGCCAGGGGCGTCCCGAACAGGCTCGCGTCCAAAACGATCCGTCGTTCCAGATTCTCCAAACGCAGACCGATCCGATTGCGGCGCGCAGCGGTAGCGCGAACCCGCCGATGCGTGGTGAATGTGCTCGACATCGATAGCTCCGTGAACGTCGGCGATTCGGGGTGGCGGTGCGCGAGATACGGGAAAGTGGGAGATTCGGGGGAGAACCCGCTCCGCGTGACGACTCATTCCGTTGGTGCCCTGCCCGCGGTCCGAAGGTCCCGACAGGCACTCATAATCTCAGAGAGGAGAATGGCCTTAAACAAGGCCATCCTAGGGGAGCGTCACAACTCAGACTCGCACTTTAGGCCAGCATAGCCAGACGAAAGCGAGGCATCAAGGGACACCAAATCGAGACATCGAGTTCCGAACATTCGACCGAACGTTGATATCTAATTTCACGGCGAATCTTGTATTATTCAGGCTTTCAACCTGCGAACACGAGGTTAAGGCACGTATTTCGACCGAATCTGGTTCGTGTCACGCGCGGTCCGAATCGTGGTCGTTGGAAGTGGATCGCCTTTACGGGCCGGAGAGTCAGGCCTGAAGTGCCGATTGCCTGTTGGATGGCGGCGGATGTCCACCCGCGTTCCCGACATCGAAGTTCAGTGCACCGTTCATTGCACCTGGGAGAACTCGCGTTCGACGGCTTGGCCATCGACGGTCATCCGGAGTGTCCCAAACATTTGGTCACTGACATAGGGACCGGCCGGCGAAACGAAGCGGGCCGCTCCAACGCCGGTCGGATCGGTCTCGTCCGGCTCCAAACGCAAATCGAGATCGATGCGTTCGTCGTCGGGCAATTCCAAGCTCACCCGCACATCGTTGGGCCAGGGTTGATCCATCGGTCGGCGGGCTTCGAGATCGGGAGCCAGCAGGAAGACCTGAACGACGGCCTGGATCCCGGTCGGATCATCGGGAACCTGGGCGATGATCAACTCGGCATAGCCCCGTCCCCCGGGGAGGGCATAGGCCGAGCCGCCGTGGGGACCCATTGCATCCTCATTGGAGACCACCGGGGCATCCTGGGCGCCGCATCCGGCCAAGGTGATCGCCGCACAGAACGCACATGTTAGGAATTGCAAATGCCGGTACATCAATTTAAGGTGAGACCTCAAAAATGGAGCAGGGATCGCCAGGTGATGCTGGAGGGAGTGAATTGGCGATCCGAGGGGTGACCGACGGATCGCCGGTTATGGCAAGGAGCCCTGGGATTCGATCAAGGATCAGTAGAGTTCGGCGCTGACGACCTCACGACCCTTGCGTGTACCGAGGGCCCTCCAGATGGGCAATTCGATCCCGTTCTGAATGAACCGGACCGAGCCGTCCCCGAAGAGGGTATTGACGCCACCGGGGTGGAAGCTGCGTGCGGTGATGATGGCCGCCTCACCCGGCGTGTCGGGAATCGACGAGAAGCCCCCGCAGTCCCGGCCTCGCCAGTTCGGCGGCGCCATGTGGTTGTACATCGAGGAGATGTACCAGGCTAGCGGCCACCCATCGCAGAAGTCGGCGCTGGAGCCCTCGGTCACGAAACGCCCTTGGGCATAGAAGTTGAAGCGATCGCCGTTGGGTCGGGCGTCGTTGAGGCAGGCTTCAAAGAGCAGGTCGGGGTCGGCGTTTTCAGAGAACCGAGTCCGGCCCGGGGCGGTGACGTTGTCCCCTTCCTGAAGCGGGTTGGGAAATGCACCGCCGGTCCCTTTGATCCGCTCGGAGAAGAAGACCGTATTGCTCAGGCCGTCGCGAAAGCTCGCCGGCGTCAGCGATTGGCCGATCGTGAAGGCCCCGTTGCCTTTGCTCTGCTCGGTGATCGTATTCTGCATGCTGATGCCCACGGCGCCTTGATAGGGGGTCGAGCCACCGAAGTTGTACCGGTAGTTGTTCTCCCCCACGCCACCGCCAGTGATGTTCGGATCTGACGGGCAAAGAAAAATGTCTTTGGCCACGGCGATTCCGGTGAAGTTCGGGTTGAGGATCCGCCGTTCCCCAGTCGCGCCGGTTCCCCGCGCGAAGATCCGTGCTGTGTTGAGCCGACTGAAGTTGAATGCGTCATACTCGTTGCCCCCTTCATAGTAAGGCAACATATGTGAGTGAACCGACCAGTAGCCGGTGTAAGCGCCACGCTCGGCAGGCACACCGACGGTCCCCTCAACGTCTGAATAATTGGTGTAGGAGGTCTGGACCTGACTGGTCAACACTTTATCGGGCGCCAGCCGTCCGGGCGGGAAGCCGCTGAGAGCGGATTGATAATTGTGCAGGGCCAAGCCGATCTGCTTGAGGTTGTTTTGGCACTGGGTGCGGCGGGCGGCTTCGCGGGCCGACTGGACGGCCGGGAGCAACAACGAGATGAGCACAGCGATGATGGCGACGACGACCAGCAATTCGATCAGGGTGAAGCCTGGGCGGTCGGCCCGAGTGCGCGAGGCGCGTTTCATGGCGAGGAGTTCTCGACTTCCGGTTTGGCTACGACTTGGGATGGATCCAGGCACGACGAAGGGTAAGCACACACATACGAACAGTGAACGGATCGACCGAGAGGGTCCTTGGGGCGACCGCCCGGCGGTTCGATCGAACGAAACTGCCGCTCACGATCGAGCCGAGCAAACGTCAGATTCAAGATCTGCTCGTGACGTCATCTGGAGGTGTTCGCAGGACGAACCACCTCGGAAGGGACGCGACATAGGTTCGCAGATTGCGCAAAAAGTCGTCGCGCCGGCCAACGAACCAGTCCCAATTGCCCAATAAGGTCGATGATTGAGCCATACTAGATCTAGCAGCCTTTGTGGGAAGCGTCAACAGACAACGACGTTTGTCCGAACGCTCACATAACTTGGACCTGTGAACCGCAAGTCTGACTATGCCCACCTTGCCGATTCGGGCACCATTTCTTGAGGGCGGATCCGGGTCCCTGGCGCTCGTTGCTGTGGATGCCCTGACCGAATATTCAGAAACTCATGTTTTCTGTAAGTACTGAATAGTTTTTTGATGAAACAAAGCTTAACAAAGGTTTTGTAAATAATTTCGATGCTTGAACAACCGAAGACTGACTCTCTTGATGGTTCGTGATCAGAGCACTGTGACGCGTCGGAACGGGCGATCTCCGCCTAAGTTGACACGGGATGTCCCGATGGAATTCAGGGGCGTCGGAGAACTCCAGCACGAGGACTCCGACATCGCGATGAGGTTTTTTCACAACAGAGGCGAGCAAAGCGGAGCCGTCCTTGACCCTTCCATCGAGGAATGGCTAAGTTGCGCCTGTCCATCATGCAGGTCGTGTCTCGTTGCGTGACGGACCAAACCTCTTCTCACTCACCTCCGACTAGTTCTATCACAAGGACATCTCCCATGGTCCGCGCTTCGCTGGCCGCTCTGGCCATCGCTCTGGTCGCCGGCAACGTCTCGGCCGACGTCATCGCCTTCACCGGCATGCGCAACGACGGCAGCATGAACCTCCTCAGCGCCACGCTCACGCCGACCCCGGGCACCTTCACCAGCCCCGGCGACCTCTTCGGCGCCGTCGAGGTCGGTACGGACGGGATGCCGTTCGCCCTGGCCGACGATACCCTCGAAGACATCTCTGGCAGCTTCGACGGAAATCCTTTGGATAGTGGCGCGTTCGGCGGCGACATCCAGGGCATCCTGGATTCGACCATGATCGGTGAGGACGTCTTCGGCGTCGTCGACGTGGTCAATGACGATAACCCGTCCGGCATCGCTACCGCCGACTGGGAGTTCGACATCAGCTCGGCCCTGAGCCTGGACACCCTGGAGATCGACTTCGCCGCGATGGGCGACTTCGAAGACTTGGACGGGAACGACAGCTTCGTCATCACTGTGAGCATCGACGGCGGTCCCGCGACCACCGCGTTCGAATTCAGCGGTCTCGTGGATGATCCCGCGGTCACGCAGGATTACGTGATGGAAAACGGGGTTATCGTCACGTTGGACGACCCGCTCGTCGAGCAGATCACGGGCACCATGATGAGCGATGTGTTTCAAACCCTGAGCTTCGACATCAGCGGCCTCGGCACCGGCTCCACGATGAACGTGCTGCTGACCGCAGCCACCGACGGAGGCTCGGAAGCCTTCGCCCTGGACAACATCACGATTAACGGAACCGTCATTCCCGAGCCCTCCAGCGTCGTCCTGGCTGGTCTGGGCCTGGTCGGTGGCCTCGTCGCCCTGCGTCGCCGCAACGGCTGAGGTCCTCGTTCCCACCACCTCGACGAATCACGATCGACGTGCGACCAATTCTTCGACGCTCCGGGGTGCCCCATGCACCTCGGAGCGTTGTGCGTTTACCTGTAAATGCGATCCGCTTGATCCTCGTACCCCCGAGAATCGTCTGGTGCGGTTTCCTTCCCACCGCTTCGGTTCTGGCGTACGATACGTCGCGGAAGAAGGCGACGTGGAGGCCCACAAGGCCGCGATTCGGATGGACAGCGACCATGATGAGCGATCCAACGACGGCCAAATTGGCCCTGGAAGATGGTTCGGTCTGGACTGGCCGAGCCTTCGGTGCCTCCGGCGAGGTCGATGGCGAGGTCGTTTTCAACACCAGCATGACCGGCTATCAAGAGATCCTGACCGACCCCTCCTATCACGGTCAGATCGTGACGATGACCTATCCCCAGATCGGCAACTACGGCGTCAACATCGAGGATGCCGAGAGCCGACGCCCCTGGGTCCGTGGCCTGGTCGTCCGTGAGCTGAGCCGACGCGTTAGCAACCACCGCGCCAGCGATTCGCTGGAGGCATATCTTGCCGAACACGGCGTGCTGGGGATCGAGGGAATCGACACCCGCGCCCTGGTCCGAGCCACCCGGACCCAAGGGGCGATGAAGGGGATCCTCTCAACGACCGACCTCGACGATGCCAGTCTGGTGGCCAAGGCGCGCCAGAGCCCCGGCCTGGTCGGTCGCGACTTGACCCAAGAGGTGATGCCCGAATCGCCCCTGAGTTGGGACGTCGGCCTGCATCGCCTGGTCAACCCAACTACGACGCCGGCTGCGCCCGTGGTGCCTCCCGACCTTCGCCCGCACGTGGTCGCCCTCGACTTCGGGATGAAGTGGAACATCGCCCGGCACCTCTACGCCAGCGGCTGCCGGGTCACGATCGTGCCCGGTTCCCGGAGCGCCGAGGAGATTCTGGAGCACAAGCCCGACGGCCTCTTCGTCTCCAACGGGCCCGGCGATCCCCAACCGCTGCATCGGGCCATCGGGGAGCTTCAGCGTCTGATCGGCCTGGCCAGTGAGGCCAAGGGAGTCCCGATCTTCGGCATCTGCTTGGGCTTCCAACTGCTCGGTCAGGCTCTGGGCGGCCGGACCTTCAAGCTCAAATTCGGTCACCGAGGCGCCAACCACCCGGTCCTCAACCTGCGGACCGGCCGGGTCGAGATCACTACTCAGAACCACGGGTTTGCCGTAGACACCGAGTCGATGCCCGATCCCGTGGAGCGGACTCACGTCAACCTCAACGACCAGACCCTCGAGGGGTTCCGGCACCGCGACCTGCCCATCTTCGCCGTGCAGTACCACCCCGAAGCCTCGGCTGGACCCCACGATAGCCACTATCTCTTCGAAGAGTTCCGGGCCTCACTGAAAAGCCCGGCCCGATAGGCTGCGACTGGATGGCTGAAGCGGCGATTGACGCAGGTTGGCCTCCGGAGTTAGTCTGATGAGCCGCTTACTTTGCATCGCAGACCTCGCTGGAGCGATGCGTTTGTTGGACCGGTCGTTGAGGTGACCGTGGCGCCGCCTACCCATAGTGGGAGTTTGGCGACCGCGAGGTGTCATTTGGAGGAGGTCCCCGGTGGGATCATCGTGCGTCGTCGGACTGCAGTGGGGCGATGAGGCCAAGGGTAAGGTCGTCGACCTGCTCTGCGACCAGCACGACGCGGTCGTCCGCTACCAAGGGGGTGCTAATGCGGGCCATACCGTCGTGGTCGGATCCCGGACCTACCGGCTCTCGTTGGTGCCCAGTGGGTTCCTCCGACCCGAGATCGATTGCGTGCTCGGCAACGGCGTCGTGATCCATCCGGCCACGCTGGTCGAGGAACTGGCCGGCTTGGAGCAACAGGGCGTCCCGATTGGTCGGCGACTGCACATCAGCGATCGCGCCCATGTGATCCTGCCCTACCACCTGATCGAAGAGCGACTGACCGAGGAGTCGACCTCGCAGGCCGAACGGTTGGGGACGACGTTGCGTGGAATCGGGCCGTGCTACCGCGACAAGGTCGGTCGAGTCCATGGGGTTCGGATGGGCGATCTGCTGGATCCGCCGCGGTTCCGTGACCACTTGAGCCGGATCATTCCTTACAAAAACCGGCTGCTGAGCGCGATGCTGCCCGACTACCAAGCGTTAGACGTCGATGCAGTGGCCGACGAGTATGTGTCGCTCGGTGAGCGGCTGGCCCCCTATATCGTCGACACGACGGTCTGGCTCCACGAGGCGATGGGGCGTGGCCGCCGCCTGCTTTTCGAAGGGGCTCAGGGCACGCTGCTGGACATCGATCACGGCAGCTATCCCTATGTGACTAGCTCCAACAGCAGCGCGACCGGCTTAGCTTCCGGCAGTGGTGTCCCGGCCCGACGGATCGATCGCTGGATCGGTGTGGTCAAGGCCTACACGACTCGTGTTGGGGGTGGGCCGTTCCCGACCGAACTGGACAACGCCATCGGCGAGCAGATCCGCCAGAAGGGCCGCGAGTTTGGGACAGTCACCGGTCGGTCTCGGCGCTGCGGTTGGTTCGACGCGGTGGCGGCGCGCCATGCCTTGCGGATCAGCGGCTCGACCGAGCTGGCGGTGATGCTCCTGGACGTCCTCTCGGGGCTGGAGACGATCCAGGTCGCCGTCGGTTACATAAACGGCCAGGGCCGTCAGATCGATCATCTGCCGGCCCGACTGGATGACTGGGCCTCCTGTCAGCCGATCTTCGAGACCCTGCCGGGCTGGAGCGACGAGCTGACCGAAGTGTCCCACTGGAACGATCTACCCCGGCCGGCCCGCGATTACGTGACGTTCCTCGGAGATCAGTTGGGCGTGCCGATCTCGATCGTTTCGGTGGGCCCGGATCGTCGTCAGACCATCCTGGTCGAACCGTCCGCCTGAGGATGGGCTCAGCGGGCCGTGCCGCGGTGGTCCTCGGCTCGGTTGTGCCGGAGGCGACCGAGCCGGGTCGGTCAGTTTCAGCGGGCGCGACGGCATTCCCGAAACCCGCGAGGTCGTAGGGTTGGACCATGACATGACCAAGCGCGGGATGGCCAGAGCCGATCCCTTGCCGCCCCCGATGGCTTCCATGTCCCAGTCATTGACGCTCCCGAAGGACCGGGGCGATTCAGCCACGCCCCCCTTTGGCTCAGGAAGGATCAATCGCAGGTGAGCACCGCACAAATCTCCGGATCCCCCCGCTCCGAGGTTGTTTCCCCCGTGGCGGGCTTGGCCGTCGAGCAACTGCCCAAGCACATCGCGATCATCATGGACGGCAATGGTCGCTGGGCCGAGCGGCGCGGCTTACCCCGTGTGGCCGGACACCGTCAGGGAATCCAGAGCGTCCGGTCCGTCGTGGAGCAGGCCGGCCAACTCGGCCTCTCATTTTTGACCTTGTACTGCCTCTCCTCGGAGAACTGGAAGCGGCCCGAACACGAACTGCAATTCCTCTTCGAGCTGCTCCGCCACTTCATGAGGCAAGAACGGGCCAAGTTGATCGAGAACAACGTCCGGGTTCGGACGATTGGCAGCCGGCAGGGCCTGGCGTCCGACATTCTGAAGTCGATCGACGAGACGATCGAGGCGACCGCCGGAAACACCGGGTTGACCCTCTGCCTGGCGATCAACTACGGCGGCCGCGCCGAGATCGTGGAAGCGGCCCGACGCTTCGCCCTCGATGTGCAGGCCGGCCGCTTCGCCCCCGAGGATCTGGACGAAGCCCAGTTCGGACGGTATCTCCATACCGGAGACATGCCCGATCCCGATCTGTTAATCCGGACCGCCGGCGAGATGCGTCTGAGCAACTACCTGCTCTGGCAGGTCTCGTACGCCGAGTTCTGGGTGACCTCCGAGCTATGGCCCGACTTCCGCGGCGACGACTTGATCCAAGCGATCCGCGACTACGCGCAACGGCGACGCAAGTTCGGCGGCCTGCTCAAGAACGGATCGAAGGCCCGGACCGAGTCCTCGGCTTGAAGCTCATCGGCTCGGCACTGACTCCGAACGCCTGACCGATCCCTCTTTGATCTCTCGACGCCTGAGCCCGGATCGCACGCGATGGCCCTCGCCGGAGCGTCGCCGACGGGCCGGCCGGAGCCTTGCCACGATGCTCGGCATGCGAATCGTCCTCGGCCTGATGATGGTCTTCGGCTACATCGGGGCACTGATCATGGACGAGGCGCTGGCCCCTTGGTATCCGATCTGGTTCGTCATCGCGGCGATCACCCTGCTCAGCGCCGCTTGGGAGATGGTCCGGCTGCTCCAAGCCGGCGGGGCCTCGCCGATGCCTGGCGTTGTCCTGGGCGGGGTGGCAGCGATGATTCTGGCCAACTGGACGCCTCACGTCTTGCTCGGTTTGAGCACCCTTAGTGCCCCGCTGCGCTACGAGACGACTGCGGCGCATCCGGTGCTCTCGGCGATGGCCTGGCCGCTGGCCAGCTTCTCGGCCATCGTCATGCTCGCCTTGATGGCTCAGAGTGGCGAGCCGATCACCGACCCCGGCCGCGCCATGGCTCGTGTTGGCGCGACCATCTTGGCCGTGGCTTACGTGGGTGTCTTGGGCAGCTTCTTCATCCAGTTTCGTTGGCTGCCCGGCGATTATCACGGCTTGATCCCGATGTTGGCCCTGGCCACCGCGACCAAAGGATCCGACACCGGGGCTTTGATCGTTGGCCGCACCCTGGGACGCCACAAGCTTTGGCCCCGAATCAGCCCCAACAAGACCATCGAAGGGGCCATCGGCGGGCAACTGCTAGCCATGATCCTGATGGTCGTGTTGGTGGTCATCCTTCGACAAGGCTTCCAGTTGGAGAGCCTCAGCCTGCCCCACGCTCTTGGGTTTGGGTTCCTAGTGGGCTTGGCCGCTCAGGTCGGAGACCTCATGGAATCGATGATCAAGCGGGACGCCCAGCAGAAAGACGCCTCGACAACGATCCCCGGTTTCGGAGGCGTCCTGGACGTGCTCGACTCCAGCCTCTTCTCAGCGCCTGTGGCCATGGCCTATTGGATCGCTGTTGCGTGAAATCACAATGCAGCCGCCCCATCGTGGCTCGTCGAGATCAAGCCGCCATTCATTCCATTCAGCTCCTCCGTGGTTTGGAGAACCTACGGCCATCGATCGGTGTCGAGCTTCTCGAGGACGCCTGCCCCTCGACCACGCCTCGCCGCGTTGATGTGGCCGGGGCGTCGGCCGATCTCGATTGGGGCGACATTGCGTCCCGGACGCGATCGGTCGCATAATATTGAGGTCCGCCTTTACGGGATCGCCACGACGGGTCTCTGCGAGGCTTAAGCGCCGCCTCGCGTCCCGGATGATCACCGCCGCGCCGGGCCTGACTCGGGACCTGAGTTGGAGTCCGGCCGAGACAAGGGTGTCGCTTTGCCCGATCAGACCGTCACGATCGCCTTGGACGACCACGACGAGGAACTGGCCGTCCTGGGCAGCCGAGACCAACATCTGCGTCAACTCCGCGACGCCTTCGGGGTCAAGGCGTTGGCCCGTCACGGCGCCGTTAAGCTGGAGGGCGAAGCTGAGCGCGTCGAGGCGGCTCAGAGCGCCCTAAAACAGCTCCGCGCCCTGTATCGACGTCGACGCCGACTGACCGTCGACGATGTTGCCGAGGTCTTCGACGCCAGCCTGCGTCAAGGGATCTTGGAAGCCAACCACGACTCGATCCTAGAGATCCGCCACGGTAGCCGGATGATCCGACCCCGGACCGACGGCCAAAACACCTATCTCGATGCCCTGATGAAACGCGACCTGGTCTTCTGCATCGGCCCGGCCGGGACCGGTAAGACCTACTTGGCCGTCGCCATGGCCGTCTCGGCTCTGCGCCAAGGCGTCATGAAGAAAATCGTCCTCTGTCGGCCGGCCGTCGAGGCAGGCGAGAATCTGGGCTATCTGCCCGGCGACCTCGAGGCCAAGATTAACCCGTACCTTCGACCGCTCTTCGACGCCTTGCACGACCTGATGGACTACAACCAGATCCGACGCTACATGGCTAACGACCTGATCGAGATCGCGCCGTTGGCCTACATGCGCGGACGAACCCTCAACGACGCGGTGATCATTCTCGATGAGGGGCAGAACGCCTCGATCCCGCAGATGAAGATGTTCCTGACCCGCATGGGACGCAATGCACGGATCGTCGTCACCGGCGACACGACCCAGGTCGACCTGCCGGCCTCGGTCCCTAGTGGCCTCGCTGATGCGGTCCGACGGCTCGGTCAAGTCGAGGGCGTGGCCATTGTGCGCCTGGGTCGCAGCGACATCGTCCGGCACCCCCTGGTTCAAGCTATTGTCGATGCCTACGATGAAGAAGGAGATACTGGCGACCGGCGTGGCGATCAGGAAGACTCAGCGGCCGACCCCAATCGACTCGCCACCCCCGATACCACCGAGGCCCTGGCCGACCCGGCCACGACGCATCGCAAGTCGGGATCGTCCCGGCCAGTCCCGTTGACCGATCCGGCGCTCGAGGACGTCTCGCTGCATCAGTCATGAACCACGACGATTTGGTTCCGACGCCGGGCCGACCCCGGTCGGTCAATGCCGATCCCGACCCCGCCGGCTTCCCAGGGAGATCCGTGCCTGAGGGAGCCGTCTTTAGTGACGCTGACGCTCGCCGGTTCGCCCTGACCTCGTCTGGCTCCCGGCCACCGACTCTCGGAGACCTGGGCTCGGGCAAAGGACTCCGCGGATGACTCGGGCCAAACGTCGGCGAAAACCATTCCGCGCTCAGCTCCGGCCCGTTGCCAGCTTGGCGCTTGGTCCTGGCCGCCAGGCCCGTTGGCGTGAGGCCCTGGCTAAGCTCGTCTTGCTGATCGCAACCATGTTGGTCCTGGCCATCCTGGTTCAGTGGGGCGGGCCACCCTTCGGCTATCGACTCGGTCAGCGAGTCGACCAGGACATCACCGTCCGTGCCGAATTCACCTGGTACGACGACTACAGGATCAGCCAAGAGCGTCGCGATGCCGAGATCGCCATCGCGCCGGTCTTCGAGAACCGAACCGAGCCGATCCGCCAGCTCGGCGACGAACTCAAGGTCCTCCTCGACGAGGTCGTCCTAGTCGACTCGCCGAACGATCTCAGCCTCGAGATGCGCAATGCCTGGGACCTCTCGGATGGCCTCTTCTACCGCCTCCGCGATGATCTTCCACCACCCGAGCAACTGGGCCGGGTCATCGCCTCACTCGACTTGGCCATCGAAAAGCTGGCGCGTCGCGGGGTTCTGGGACGCCAGACCTTACCCCGAAGCCTGGCCGGCAGCGAGCGTTTGGAGATCCTCGAGGCGCCCGCTCAAGACCTGCCCCAGCGGTCCGTCGTGGTCCGGGCCACCATGGTCGAGCCCGAAGAGATCGCCAAGACCGACGGGATCGTCGCCGGCGATTTCGTCAGCCAGTTCGATATCGCCTCGCTGGGACGGTCCCTCTATCAGTTGCTCGGGCCCCGGTTGGCGCAACTGCAGACGCTCGACTACCGCCGCGACTTGACGCGGATCCGGCGCAATCAGGCCCGGGACCAGGTTCCCGTCCCCGCCGAACAGATCTACCGCGCTGGCCAATTGCTGGTCCCCCAGGGCGAACGGATCGGCCGCCAAGTGCTCCCGCTGCTTCGCGCAGAGCATGAGGCGTTCCGCGCCCAACAACCGCTCTCCGCGCGGATCCTCCGTGCCTTGGCCATCCTGACGATGACCGCCACCGTGATTGGGTTGGCCGCCGTTTACGTTCTCGTCAAGCTTCCCGGCCTGGCCGCGCACACCTTCCGTGTCGGCCAGATCTGTGCGCTTGGCGTTCTCGCCATGATGGCCGTCCGCCTGCTGGCTACCCAGCCCTGGCAGGCTGAGTTGCTCCCGTTGGCCGCAGCCGCCATGATCCTCGCCCTGGCCACGACGACCACCTTTGCCTTGGTCGGGACCTTGGTGCTGAGCACCTTAACCTGCCTGGCCCTCGGCACTGGGGTCGGCCACCTGATCATCCTGCTGGGCAGCATCTCCACCGGGGTCCTGACCCTGGATCAGGTCCGGAGTCGAACCAAGCTAATCCAAGTTGGGAGCCTAATCGGGCTGGGTGGCTTGGTCCTCAGTCTGGCCGTCGGCTCCTATCAACAGGAGCCGATGGATCTCGTCCTCGGCGATGCGCTCTGGCGAGGCTGCTGGGGCGTGCTGGCCGGTTTCTTCCTAGGAGGCATCCTACCCTACCTGGAGAACCGGATCGGGTTGGTCACCGGGATCAGCCTGCTGGAACTGGGCGACATGTCGCACCCACTCCTTCAGGAACTGGTCCAGCGAGCCCCGGGCACGCACAACCACTCGATGACCGTCGCCGTGCTGGCCGAGGCCGCCGCCGAGCGGATCGGTGCCGACGCGCTTTTGGTTCGGGTGGGGGCGTACTTCCACGACATCGGTAAGATGCTCAAGCCGCACTATTTCATCGAGAATCAGATCGGATCGGACAACCGACATGCCAACCTCGCCCCAGCCATGAGCACCTTGATCATCATCGGACATGTCAAGGATGGCGTCGACCTGGCCCGACAACACCACTTGCCGGAGCCGATCATCGATCTGATCGAGCAGCACCACGGCACAACGCTGGTCGAGTTCTTCTATCGCGAGGCGACCCGTCGGCACAACGGGACCGATGCATCGCCGGTGGCCGAGAGCGCCTTCCGCTATCCCGGACCTCGGCCGAGAACCAAGGAGGCGGCCATCCTGATGATGGCCGACATGGTCGAGAGCGCCAGCCGGACCCTCTCGGATCCCACCCCGGCCCGGATCGAGAGCCTGGTTCGCACCCTTGTCGACAAGCGGTTGCACGACGACCAGTTCGACGAATGCGACCTGACCCTCCAGCAAATCGCCGCGGTCCGCGAGAGCCTGATCAAATCCTTGATCAGCGTCTACCACGGCCGTGTGACCTATCCGGAACAACGCACGGCATGACCCCGCCCCATTCGGAGAGGCCCGCGGGCCTCCAGACCATGTCCGCTAATGCACTACCGTCCCAGCCGTCGAGTCGGACCACCGACCCTGCGCCCGATTCCTCTCGACGCGACTTCGACCCGGAGCCCGCGACCGGATCGGACGACTCGGAGCCCGGGCCTAGTCCTGGATCGCCGGCTGAGGCAGAGATCCAGGTCGAGGTCCTCGTCCGAGACGCCGCCACACTGGCGAGACCCTTGGCCGACCTGGCCCGGACAATCCTCGCACGCCTGGGCGTTGAACGCGCTCAGATCCAGGTCGTCTTGACCGATGACGCCCGCATCCGGCTCATCAATCGGTCACACTTGGACCACGACTGGGCCACCGATGTCATCACCTTTCCGCTCAGCGAACCGGGTGATGACCTGCTGGAGGCCGACCTGGTCGTCTCCGTCGAGACCGCCCGTCGCGAAGCCTCGACGCGTCGTTGCGACCCGCTCGACGAACTGGGGCTTTACATCGTCCACGGTTTGCTGCACCTCCAAGGCCACGACGACCACGACCCGGAGGACCGGGCTCGCATGAGGCGGCGCGAGTCGGAACTGCTCGTCGATGCCGGCTGGCCCGACCCGCATGCCGAACCCATTGCGAGCCCGATGGCCCCATTGGGGAACTGCCCTCGATCGGAGCGCCCCTCATGATCATGATCCTGGTCCTGATCCCGCTGGCGGCCCTCTACATCGTTTCGATCCTGGTCGCTTGGTCGCTTCGCAGCTACTCGCGGAGCCTCCTGGAGCAGATGTGTCGACGCGCTGGGACGCCCGAGTTGGCCCTCCAGATCGTGCAGTCGGATCGGCGGACCGAGCAGTCGGCGGTGCGGCTGGCCGGCGTGGTCCGGCTGACTCTGATCGCCCTGGGCGTGCTCTCCCTGACCGAGGTCCCGATCCGCCTCCAGGAATCCTCCGTCGGCTTCGCCCTGCTTTGTGGCGTGCTGGTCTTGGTCGGTAGCATCCAGTTCGCCGCCGGTGTCTGGGGCAAAGTCTTCGCCGAGACGCTATTGGTCCGATACTGGTCCTGGACCGGGATCGTCCGCAACCTAGCCTGGCCCCTGGACCGGATCGCCTCGACGGCTGAAGGGCTGGTCCGTCACTGGGGCCGCTCAATGCCCCGACCGGCCAGCGTCGAGGTCGAGTTCGCCACGCCCAACGGCAACGGCGAGCACCCCGAGCAGTCCGACCCGGAGATCCCCAAGTCGACCCGCGAGATCCTCGAGCACGCCGTTGAGTTGACCCATCGTCAAGTTTCCGAGGTGATGGTGCCCCGCTCACAGATTGTCGACCTGCCCATCTCGGCCACCCTCGCCGAAGTCGTCCAGGTCTTCCGATCCAACTCCAAGAGCCGGGTCCCGCTCTACGGCGAAAACCGCGACGACATCCTCGGCGTGCTCCACGCCAAGGACTTCTTCCTCCGGATCGCTGAGATCGACGACCTCGACCAGGTCATCCCTCGCGACCTGATCCGCGACGCCATGCAGGTGCCCGAATCCAAGAACGCCAACCAACTGCTTAGCGAGTTCCTGCACGGCCGCCGCAAGATGGCCATCGTCCACGATCAGGACACCGGAGTCGTCATCGGGTTGGTTACCCTGGAGGACCTGCTCCGCAAGCTCTTCGGCGAGATCCGCGATGAGCACGAGACCTCCGAATCAGACAAACCCGAGCCGGTCCAGCAGGAGGGACCGGAAACCTTCAACGTCCTCGGAGGCCTGCCGATCGAGGACCTCAACGAGCGCCTCGACCTCCAACTGCCCACCGACCGTGAGTTCCAGACCGTCTCGGGCTTGGCATACTCCGCCCTTGGTCACGAGCCTACTCCCAAGGAGCAATTCCAGTTTGCGGGGCTCAAGTTCACCGTCCTGGAGGTCTCCGACCACGCCGTCAAGCGTCTACAATTGGTCCGACCCCCGACGCATGGGACGGCAGACGACCCCGAGAAGAACCATAAAGACCTCCAGACCGACGATCCCGATCCGGGCTGAAGGCGCTCACCCGGTCGACGCCTTCGAAGACTACCGAACACAGTTGTCCGTCACTGACACCATAAAGATCCACGCGTTGTCTGGTTAAGGCGATTCATGTCACTATTGGTGTTTATAGTCTTGTGTTGTGTTATATTTGGATTTTAGTGAAAATGCATGTGAATGATCTTAGTCAGTGGCTCGAAGCTATCTGCTAACCCTTTGGCTGGGCAATAGCCTATGCACTGAGGTCGTCGGGGTACTGGATCGGATCGCGAGACCGGTTCGGCCCCGAGGCCATAATGGATCGATGGACTAATCCCGTGAATCCAATTGCCGACGATGTGCGGACAACAGTTTCGTGGCTGCGCAGAACCGTTCCAAGCCGTATCCACGACGTAGCACTTCTCTTTAATCGCTTCGAAGGTAATTTCAATGCATGCGATCTCCCTGTTAGTCTTGGTCTCGAGCTTTCCGATTCTCGCGGAGGATTCCGACGTCCGGATGCTGACCGACTTCGACGAACCGAACGTGGCTCAAGCGTGGGTCACAGTCAACGATGACGTCATGGGTGGCCGCTCTGAAGGTGGCCCTGTCTTTGCTGACGGCATCTTGACCTTCAAGGGCTCGCTCAACACCAACGGCGGCGGGTTCTCATCGGTCCGGTCCCGACCGCGCAATTGGGACTTCGAGACCACCGAAGGGCTGTTCTTTCGGATCCGTGGCGACGGCCGCACCTACAACGTCGTCCTGAGGACCGACCGCAAGTCAGATGACTCATGGGTCCTGTATCGCGGCGAGTTCGGAACCAAGGCGGGGCAGTGGCAGGAAATCCGTGTCCCCTTCGACAAGTTTGAAGGCACCTATCACGGTCGATACCTCGGCGACCGTGTCTCGTTGGACAAAGCCCGGACCGAGATCCTCGGCTTCCTCATCGACGACGGCAAGGACGGTCCGTTCCAGCTCGAAGTCGACTGGATCAAAACGTATTGAGGGAAGGCGATTTGGGATCGATCGAGTAGGGACGGTGATCCCCGGGCAAGCCAGATTGTCTCGATTGCTCGGGGAGCAAAGTGGTCTCGGGGTCATGGCGAGCGGTTGTGAATCCGGCTCCGAGGTCGACTCGAACTTTGGGAAGGTCGACGATTGGGGAGTTTTGAGCACGATCCAGGATTGACCTTCGTTCATTCATTCCCTTTGAGTACATAGAGTCCCCGCGGTGCATACCATTCCGATCTGCCTTTTCACCATATTCCTTTCCGTTTCCGAACAGGACTCCGACGACCGAATGCTGGTCGACTTTGATGAGCCGAACGTGGCCCAGACCTGGATCACGGTCAACGACAATGTCATGGGCGGTCGATCCAAGGGCGGCCCTGCCTTTGCCGACGGAATCCTGACCTTCTCGGGCTCGACCAACACCAACGGCGGCGGGTTCTCCTCGATCCGAACCCGGCCTCGTGACTGGAACTTGGACGAAGCCAACGGTCTGATCGTCCGGGTCCGGGGCGATGGGAGGACCTACAAGGCCGACATGCTCACGGATCAGCGGATAGGCAACTTCCCGGTCGCCTTCCGCGCCGATTTCGAGACGAAGGCGGGCGAGTGGCAAGAGATCCGGATCCCCTTCGCCAAATTCATCGGGACCATCTTCGGGCAACCGGTCGGCGACCGTGCCCGATTCGATAAGGCGAAGGTCGAGACGCTCGGCTTCATGATCTACGACGGCAAGGACGGCCCCTTCCAGCTTGAGGTCGACTGGATTAAAGCCTACTGATCCCGTATGGCGCTACGCGCGATCGAAGTGGATCGTGAACGTGAGTCGTAGAGGTCTTTGATTATCGAGGAACTCGGACTGGGGCCCGGTAAATTACGACACCCGGTCTGAGTTCTTCGGGGATCGTTGGTGGTCTCGAGTCGCGACTCGGGAGCCAGACCGCTTCGAGAGCGGGCTGATAAAGATGCTCTCGAGCCCCATCATCGGTCACGCCTGTCCCAAAGAGGGTCAGTTGGCGAAGTTTCGTCATGTTTTTGAGATGCTGTAAGCCTTCGTTCGTAATCTAAGTGTCGTCTAAATGAAGAAGGTAAACGTTGGTCAAGTTGGCCAAGGATTCGAGGCCCTCGTCAGTGATCCCGGTGCCGCCGAGGAAGAGGACCTCGAGCGTTTCCAAGCCGGCCAAGTGCTCGATCCCTGCGTCGGTGATCGAGCAATCGATGAGGAAGAGCGCTTTGAGTTGGTCGAAGTGGCGGAGTTCGGCCATCGTCTCATCGTCGATCATACTGTCCTGGAGATCGAGACTCACTGTATCGCGGAGTTGACGGAGGTGGTTGAGATCGGCTGTGCCCATCCTAACCCCAATTGACCCCCGATCCCCCTCGTAGACCACGCCCGAATTGGCTTGAATGGCACGGATCGTAAACTGGCGTTGGATCGATTGGTATGTCAAGCGGCCCGGCCATGCCAGGATCACGGCCAGGATGATCATTCCGATCAGCAAGGTCCTCAGATGGATCCTCAGCCATGGGATGCGATGGTTTGGGGCATAGGTTTTATATGTTTTCGTTATTCATGAAAATTGATTCAGCAGTAAAATTACTAATTTCGTAATTCTATTTTGTTTGGCATGTCTAGGTGGTGTGGCCAAGACGAATCCTGCTCTTGTCCTTCGAATATCGTATGGGCGGTGCTCTGACAAACAACCGTCAGGGTAGTCTCCAGACGGTCGATTCATGGTTCAAGCCATGCCCGGTTTTGTTGGTCGTCGTTCAGTCCAGTCCGGCGCGGAGGAGCGTGCGGAGTATACTGGCGATCTGGGGTGTCTTGGGTTTCTCCTCGCCGAGCGGAACGTAGGCTGAGGCGTCGTCGACGATCCGAACCTGCTCGGGATGAAGCTGGGCGAGCTTTTCGATCCTCCGCGCGTTGCGATAGGTCAACACAGCATAAAGCCCTTCCAAGTGGATCCGCTTGAGCTGCCAACGCTCGGCGAGGATTCGGAGTTCGGCCTCGACCAGGAGATTCTCCGACGAGGGGGGCAGGGCGCCAAAGCGGTCGACCAGCTCCTGGCGGAAGTCGTCGAGACGCTCCAGGCTCCGGAGCCGTCCGATCCGTCGGTAGAGTTCCAGCTTCACTTTGGTCGAGGAGACATACGTCTTGGGGAGATAGGTCCGCCAGGGGAGTTCGATCCGGCAGTCGAACTGGGGGACGGCCGGCTTGCCCTGCAAGACCCGGACCGTCGACTCTAGAAGTTGGCAGAAGAGTTCGTAGCCAACGCTCTCGATGTGGCCGGACTGCTGCGCGCCTAGGATGTTGCCGGCGCCTCGGATCTCCAGATCGCGTAGCGCGATCTTGAAGCCGGCGCCGAGATCGGTGAACTCCTCGATCGCCTTGAGCCGGCGGATCGCGTCGGGGCTGACCGTCCGCTTCTGCTCGATCAGCAGGTAGCAATAGGCCCGTCGGGACGACCGACCGACACGGCCCCGGAGTTGGTGCAGTTCGGCCAAGCCAAACCGGTCGGCGTCATTGATAATGATCGTGTTGGCGTTGGGGATGTCCAGGCCCGATTCGATAATAGTCGTGGCCACGAGAATGTCGGCCTCGTGACGGACAAACTTGAGCATCGTCCGTTCGAGCTGGTCGCCGGTCATCTGCCCGTGGCCGACGAGGATCCGGGCATCGGGGAGCAGGTCGCGGACCCCCTCAGCGACCTGCTCGATGTCATGGACCCGATTATGGACGAAGTAGACTTGACCCCCGCGATCGAGTTCGCGACCGATAGCGCGTCGGATCAACTCACCATCGAAGCGGGCGATCCGGGTCTCGATCGCCTTGCGATCCGGCGGCGGCGTCTCAAGGTTCGAGATGTCTCGGATGCCGACGAGGCTGAGATGGAGCGTGCGCGGGATCGGCGTGGCCGACATCGTCATCACATCGACGGTGGCTCGGAGCTGCTTAAGCCACTCCTTATCCTCGACGCCGAACCGCTGCTCCTCATCGATGATGACTAGACCGAGATCTTTGAATGCGACATCCTTCTGGACAATCCGATGGGTGCCGATGACGATATCGACACCCCCTAAGGCGACGCGTTTGAGGGCCTCGCGGACCTCCTTGCGGGCGCGGAATCGGTTGAGGACCTCGATGTTGAACGGAAAGGCGGCGAGTCGCTGGCGGAAGCTCTGATAGTGCTGCTCGGCGAGGATGGTAGTGGGCACGAGCACGGCGACCTGCTTGCCGGCGTCAACGGCCTTGAACGCGGCGCGCATGGCGACCTCGGTCTTGCCGTAACCGACGTCGCCGCAGATCAGGCGGTCCATCGGCTTGGGCTGGGCCATGTCGCGTTTGACCGCCTCGATGGCTCGCTCCTGGTCGGGCGTCTCCTGATAGGGGAAGCTGGCGTCGAACTCCTCCTGCCATCGCGAGTCCTCGTCCGGGAAGGCGAAGCCGGGCTTGCTCTGGCGCTCGGCCTGAACCTCGATCAGCTCCGAGGCCAGGTCCATGATCGCCTCGCGGACCCGACGCTTCTTTTTCTCCCACGAGGTCCCGCCAAGTTTGGAGAGCTGCGGGCTCGCCTTGCCGCTGCCGACATATTTCTGAACGAGATGGATCTGAGCCACCGGGATGTACAGTTTGGTGCCGGCGGCGAACTCGAGAGTCAGCGATTCCTCGTCGGGCATATCCTCGCGGCCAAGCTGTCGGAGCCCGCGATAGATGGCGATCCCGTGGTTGACGTGGACGACGTGATCGCCTTCGCGGAGATCGAGGAAGCTGTCGATCGCTCGGCTCTCGTAGCGTCGACGGACCGAGCCGGTCCGTGCCCCGGCGCGGGAGAAAAGCTCGTGGTCGGCGACGACGACCAAGCCCGCCTCGACCAGGCGGAACCCGGACCGGATCTGGCCGATCGTGACGATCAGGCGGCCGTCTTGGGCGGTTTTGGTCTCGGCGAGGACATCGCGGAGCCGGTTCGCCTCGGCCTCGGTCCCACAGGCGATCAAGACGCGGTCCGAGCCGGCGGCCTGGTCCAGCTCGGTCCGGAGCTTGCCAAGGTCGCCGCCGAACCGTTCGATGCTCTCGATTCGCAGATGATGGGTCTGCCGATCGGCCAGGGCGGTGTCGGGCGCCAGGGTCGCGAGCGTGGCCAGAGGGAACCGGACCAACCGGGCCATGGCCTCCTCGGGGCTGTCCAGGCCGTCGGCGTCCTCGACCCGTTGTCGGTAGGCTTGGGCCTCAGCACGGACGTCACCGGCCTCGAAAAGGACGATCCAGAGCGGCCCAGGGATCAGTTCGACCAGCGACTCGCGATCGTGGCGACTCAGCTTGGCGAGGGCCTGCGGCGAGGTGATTCGCGTCGTGTCGAGCCGGTCGCGTGATCGCTGGGTGGCCACGTCGAAGGTCCGGATCGAGTCGACCTCATCGCCGAAGTATTCGATGCGGATCGGCTCGGCGGCCTCTGGCGGATAGATGTCGAGGATCCCGCCGCGGACGGCGAACTCGCCGGGCTCCTCGACGACCTCGACCCGCGCCAAGCCCTGATCGACCAGCCAGCGGGTGACCTCCTCCAAAGGGTCCTCGCGGCCAACCTCAAGGCGTCGGCTGAGCGCCTCCAGGCGGTCGGGCCTGGGCACCGGCGTCATCAGAGCCGGCAGCGTCGTCACGACGGCGCGCGGGGGCATTGGACCGACCAGCCGACGGGTCAGGCGGATTCGCTGGCCGATCGACTCGCCGCCGTCCTCTTGGTTGGCGATCGGGAAGATCTCTGGGCGCGACCCGCTGAAGCTGGCCAGGTCTTGGCGAAAGTCCTCAAGGTCGCCCGCGTGGGGCAGAACGATCAAAGCCGTTCCCCGCTCGGGGGCTTGATCGATCAAGGCGGCGGTGATCAAGGCCGTTGCCGAGCCCCAGGCTCCGTCCAGGCTAACCTCAACACCGTCGCGGAGGGCCTCAATCGACGCGCGTATGCCCTCAGATTCGGCAAGGATCGGTCGCAGGTCGGTCAATCGGAGCGCGTGGGGTTCCAACGAATCGGCTGGCCGGTCCCGCGATTGTTGAAGAGGCTCGGTCACGGTCATCATAACGAACCGAAGTGACAAGTATTTCGGAAAGCCGATCCCAAGGTTTCGAGAACTCCGGGACATAACAACGTACTGCGACGGTATTGACGATTGCAAGTCGTGGGCGGGCGTGACTGGTCACCGAAGTATGCTAAGCCGTTGTCCTCAAGAAATCAGGAGTTCTCTGTTCAACGAGACACGGGTATTTTTTTGGGCATTGACATTTTTCGACACCTCCTCGGTCCGGCTGAGCCGTAATCAGCGGCTCGAAGGCCAACCCAACCTTCGCCGCCGACCTCCTCCAAAGCCGGGACAGGATAGTCATCGAGCGGGCTCGCGACAACCTCGAGTTCCGCATCGTCACCACTTCGCCCCCCCAACCCCGATGCACGATCCCACCCAACGCGATGACGTCGCCGTTCAGAACTTTGGCGACAACCCGCCGCCCTACCCTCGGATGAGACCTCGCCACTCGGGTCGAAAAATTGGACGGACGTATCACCATGAGCTGAGGGGCCGAGCCCGGAGAGTTCACCCGGGCTCGATCCCCTACTCGCAAGGCCCGACCCAGCTCAGCGGGCGTCGTTCTTGTTGACGGGGCGGCCACCCACGTCGACGAGCACGATGTGGTCGAACCCAGCGGCGCGGAGTTGGGGTTCGATCACCGCGCGGTCGCCGACGACCAGAAGGACTTGCCGCGACGGTTCGGCCAACGTAGCCATGACCTTGCGGACCGCTCCAGGCGTGACGGCGCGGAGGTGGTCGAGTTCCTCTTGGAGATAGGTCTCGGGTAGGTCGTAGATGGCGATCTCGGCCAGTTGTGCGGCGATGCCGCTCGGCGTGGCGAACGCCCGCGGGTAGCTCCGCACGGCCGCCTCGCGTGCCTCGATCACTTCAGCGTTGGAAGGTGGATTGTCGCCTGCGCCGGAGACGTCAACCAGCTCGGCGACGATCTCTGCCAGGGCCGGGCCAGTCGCGTCAGTCTGGACGGAGGTGCTGATCTCCCAGGTGCTGCCATCATCGCGATAACGGAAGCGACTCCCTGCGCCATAGGTGTAGCCGTTGCGCTCGCGGAGATTCTGGTTCAAGCGGCTGAGGAAGTTGCCGCCGAACAGGTCGTTGCCCAGCCGGGCAGCCGGTTCGCTCTCGGCGTCCCGGGCGCGCCAGCGCGAGCCGACGGACAGCACGCTTTGCACCGCCCCCCGCTTGTCGGCCAGGTACACGACCCGCGTTTCGGCCACCGGCTCCAGCGAACCCGGCTCTTCAGGACCTTCGGCATCCTCGCCCTCGCCCGACCAGTCAGCCAGCGACCGCTCCAGAGCTCCGATGACGACATCGGGATCGACGTCACCGGCGAGGATCAGCGATGCGTTGCCCGGCCGGAAGTGTGCTTTGTGGAACGCCCTGAGGTCGTCGGCTGTCAACCTCTCGACGCTCGCGGTGGTCCCCTGCTCGGGGTAGCCGTAGGGCGAGTCGGGCCCGTAAAGCAGTGCGGGGAAGGCTCGCCCGGCGATCCAGTTCGGGCTGTCGGGGCCAGAGAGGATGCTCGCCACCTGCAAGGCCTGCTCGCGGGCGACGTCCTCGACATCGAACCGGGGCGTGGCCAGCACCTGGCCGACCAGACCCATCGCCGGTTCCAGATTGCGTGTCAACGTCGTGAACGCAATCGAGGTCGAGTCGCGCCCGGCGAAAATGCCGAGGTCGACTCCGAGTTCGGCGAGCGCATCGGCGAACTCCTCGGAGTCCATCGACTTCGTCCCCTGGTTGAGGCAGGACGCGAGCAACCGGGCCAGTCCGGCCTGAGTTGGATCAACATCGCGGCTCCCAGCCCGGACGATTAGCTGCACCTGCGCGATTGGAAAATTCGTCCACGGCGCGATCCATACGTCCATTCCGTTTGAAAGCGTGTGCCGGGTGAACGACGGTGGCTCGAACGGCTCGGGCTTGGAGGGCCCAGGTAGCGTCGACCAGTCGAACGTCGTGTCGCCGATCAAGCGTTCTCGATCAACCTCCCGATCGCCACGCCCATCGGCCAGCGGTCCGACCTGCACGGCTGGCGCTTCCTTCTCGTCGGGTGCCAGCGGACGGATCACCAAGTTGATTACCTTGTCATCCAAGTAAATCTCGGCGACACGACGGATGTCCTCAGGCGTCACCTCAGCGTAACGTGATGCCTCGTCAAGGATCCGATCGGGGTCGTTGTACTTGGCGGCGTCCGTGGCGAACCGCGTCGCTCGGCCGAGCAATCCCGTAAGCCGATTATAGAGCGACAGCTCAGTTCGGGCTCGCGCTCGAGCCAGCTCGCTCCTGGTCGGCGGCTGCTGCCGGATCCGGTCCAGTTCCTCGGTCAGCTCCGCCTTAAGCCGAGTCATCTCGAGATCGGGCGTGGCGGTGGCAACGACCTGGAACTGGCCGTCGATCTCGCTGCCGAAGAACCCAGCCGAGACTGAGGTGGCTAGTCGCTGTTCGCGGACCAGCGATCGAACTAGCCTGCTTGTCTCACCGGTGGAAAGGATCGATCCAAGCAGCGTGAGGGCTGGGGCGTCAGGATGTGTCTCGCTCACCGCTCGCCAGGTCTGGTAGAGCCGTGAGAGCCGGACCTGGTCACCCCGTTCGATCTCCCGCGTCGGTGCTTCGGAGTCAGGCGCTTGGACCGGCCCGACCTCCGGCCCGCTCGGGATCGGCCCGAAGTACTGACGCACCAGGTCGAGCGTCCGCTCCGGGTCGAGGTCACCGACCAGCGCCAGCGTGGCGTTGCCGGGGTGATAGAAGCGCGCGAAGAAGTCGCGGAGGTCGTCGAGCGAGGACCGGTCCAGGTCCGCCATCGAGCCGATCACCGACCACGAGTACGGGTGCCCCTCCGGATACAACGCTGCTTCGATCACCTCGCTCGCGAGTCCGTAGGGCCGGTTCTCGTAGCTCTGGCGCCGTTCGTTCTTGACGACCTCGCGCTCGGTATCGAACTTTTCCTGATCCAGAGCTGAGGGCAGGAAGGCCATCCGCTCGGCCTCCAGATACAGCGCCCGCTCCAGAAACTCGGCCGGCACCTCCTCGATGTAGCAGGTGACGTCCTGCGACGTGAACGCGTTTGCTCCTGCCCCCGCCTCGCGGAGCGGGACGTCGTAGTTCGGCACGTTCTTCGTGCCCCGGAACATCATGTGCTCGAAGAAGTGCGCGAACCCGGTCCTCCCGGCACGCTCGTTCTTGCTGCCGACATGGTAGGCAAGCGCCACCGCGACCCGCGGCACCGTATCGTCGCACTGCAGGATCACGCGCATCCCGTTGGGCAGTGTCTCCTCGATCAGCTCGATCCGCGGTACCGGCGGGACCTCAGTCCCTTCATCTCCATTCTGGGCGTAGGCCATGCCCGCCATTACAGAGGCGGCACACAGTCCGGCCAACGCCAGAGCGATCATCACTCGGTTCGTCATCCTAGGCTCCAGCGACGCTGTATTCTCCGACACCTGGGCCGGGATCGGCCCCGGTCATTCCATCGGACATTGGATACCCGGGGCGGACGATCGTCCAGGAGAAAACCAAACCGATGCACGATGGCTCGGCCGATGTCCACGTCGATGACCCCCCAGGTATCGCGTGTCAGACTCCTGAACTCAGTCGAAACCTCGGGTCTTTTCGTATCGCACCCTTCTACGGTATGGAATGCTGCATTGAGCGACGGCTCAATGGATTCTGTGAACCGAGCTTAACGCGATACAGAGGCGGCTGGTCCTGGCCGATCGGGGCTGGGCGATCGAAGAGTATCATCGACTTCTGAAGCAGTGCTACCACCTGGAGCAATACCGATCGCGAGCCCAGTGAAACCACATCGTCCTAGAGAATCATGTATTTGTCATAGAATTAATATTTCATCGAAATCTAATACATGAAATACTTGTTGGTAGTTGCGTTTGTCGGGGATCATGATTCAGGTCTAAGCGGACGAGCCGACCACTGAGTCGATGCCGGGCGTGGAGCTCGAGTCGATCCGCCGAAGGTGTGTCGAGGGTTGCCGGCGCGTCGGCCGATCACAACGGAGCCGAACTACGCCTCGAAGATCCGATTCGGTAGGGATTTCCGAGCCAACCAGGCGCTCCAGGGTCGGGATCAGCCAGAGCAGGTCGCCTGGCAACCCCAGGCACGCTTCGGCTCCCCGGGAACGCGCCAGCGCGACGGTTTCTCGGTCGGCGAGCCCGAGCAAGGCCACGACGCGGTGCGAATCGGCAAGCTGACCGAGCAGATCGGGCCAGCCAGGCTCTAGGACCGGGACGTCCCAGAGGATCACGGAGCGCTCCCGATCGGAGGATCCGACGATCGGGTCAGCCGACGGGCGCCGCAGGTGAAGAGCGGCATATCTTGCGTCGGCCAACAGATCGATGAGAGTCGTCCCCAACTCTCGATTGGTGGAGACGACGATCACCTTCGGGGTTGTTCCGGGGCGATCGACTCGGCCTTGTGATCGGGGCCCGGTTCGAGACGTCGACGAGCTTTCGGCGATCGCGGGTTCTTGGCGGGTCAGCAAAGGGAGGATATCCGGGGCGGTCGCCTCATCGAGCAGGAGGTCGACGCGTTCGTCCAGCATCGTGATGTCGTGACACCGCGTCAGGCGTCCCAGGCAAAGGACGACTCGCTGGCCCCGCGATCGCCAAGCATCGAGATGCCCGCGTTCCCGATCGCTGATGTGGGTCCGATGCACGACGATCGTCTCGGCGTTGCGGAGCCGTTGGGACGCCGGCCATGGGGTCGGCCAGTCGCCCGTCTCGAAGAGCCGGGGGCCATTCGGCAGGCTCTTGGCGATCACTCGTGACCAAGGGTCGAATCGGGAGCCAACGAATCCCAATGCTGATGTCGCGTCTTGGATCGGTTCCGGTCTCGATTCGACCATGCTACGCAACCCCCTCCTCCATGCTCCGAGGTTCGCGTGCTTTACCAAAACAGATCGGGATTGCCAATCGTATTTGCGTTGGTCCGAACGAGCCTTCGAAGCTCTCTCGGAGAGTTCCAGCACCTCAGTTCGAAGGGGTCTTTGAGGTGCGAGCGCTGGGACTGCCCTTGAGGACGCGGTCGGGGGGGACACATTGGTCTCGGAGTCCGAGGCGCTCCAAGGTCTCGATGAGGTCGTCGGTCAACTGCCCCGAATTGTCCATCCGGGGCACTTTGTTCTGGCCCCCTAGCTTGTTGCGGGCGCGCATCCAGGCCACGAAGCCGCCGGGAGCGGACACCATCAGGGCCGGTGCCGGCATGCCGACCCCCTTGGTCCGGTGCGCATCGTAGTCGGCGTTGCGTCGGCGAAGCGAACCGTCGAGGGCGTCGCGGAACGCCTCCAGGTTCTCGGGGCGATCGAGGAATTCGACGACGTAGTGGTGATACCCCGAGAGGCCGACGAAGACCGGGCCGACATGCCAGTCGATGACTGAAGCACCGGTCGCTTCGGCGGCTTCGGCCATGGCCGCCTCGACCTCCTCGTTGATCAGGTGCTCGCCAAAGGCCGAAAGCGTGTACTTGGTCCGACCGGTGAAGCGGAACAAAGGTGGGTTGAGCGACTCGAAACGCACGGTGTCGCCGACGATGTGCGACCAGAGCCCAGCGCAGGTCGTGACGACGATCGCGTAGTCGACGCCCGGCTCGACGGTGCCCAGCCAGTGTCGGGTCGGTCGCGCGGAGTCCAGGTCCTCGACCGGCACGAACTCGTAGAAAAGCCCGTGGTCGAAGAGCAAGCGGAGCAGGCCCGTCTCCGGATCGCCGAAGCCGATGAACCCCTCGGAGCACGGATAAGTCTCTTGGAGCCTGACCCGGGGATCGCCGATGATCTCGCGGAAGACCGATTCGTACGGGTCGAACTTGACCCCGCCGTGGACGACCACCTCGAGCTTCGGCCAGATCTCGGAGAGAGACGATCGGCCAGTCTGTTCCAAGAGTTTCTGAAAGAGCATGAGCATCCAACTGGGTACACCGGTGACCATCGTAATTGGTTGGTGGGTGCTAAGGTTGGCGAGCGTCTCGAGCTTGCGGTCCCAGTCGGCTTCCAAGGCCAGTTCGAGCGGAGGAAACGCGTAGGGCTGGGCCCATCGAGGGGCCTCGAGGTTCGCGATGGCGCTGAGGTCGCCCTGGCGGACGCCCGGCACCGGCTCTTCCAGGTCGGTCGACCCGCCCATGACGAACAACTGACCGTGGAAGATCCGGGCCTCGGGTCGGAACGCGTAGTGATAGGCCAACACGGTCTGGGCGGCCTTCCGGTTGGATCGGAGCATCTCCCGCGAGATGGGGATGTACTTGGTCGCCCCCTGAGTCGTCCCACTGGTCAAGGCGAGATACGGGATCCGACCCGGCCAGGTCAGGTCCTCAAAAACGGGATAGGCGTCTTTGAGATATAAATTCCAAAGGTCTTCATAGGTCCGTAGCGGGACCGCATCCTGATAGGTCTCGACGGTCGTCAAGGTGGCGAACCGATGATCACGCCCGAACCGCGTGGCGGAGGACTGGTCGAGCAGTCGTCGGAGGGTTCGACGTTGGACTTCGCTCGCCGCTGTTTGATCGAGCGATCTAACACGCCGACGCGCGTAGGTGCGGAAGGTGTGATTGACGACCTGTCGTGCTGGAGGCGAGCCTCCCAGATGATTCAACAAGGCGAGCATTCGCGGAGCCATCACGATCCGAAAGATTGATCAAGTCGGTCGTCGGGGATGATCGAGAAGCGCGGGAGCGTCGCAAGCCCAGGGCGTGTACCAGCTCAAGGGCGATTGCCGACGGGAGCGTGCCGGAGCCCTCGGCAGTGGTAGACGCCGCCGGGTGGAACGTTGCGGGCGACGAACTGAAACCGGACCTGTTCGAAGTAGCGCTGGTAGAGTCCCAGGTAAAGCCAGGGCAGTTCGGTGATCTGATGGAAGCCGGCGTCGGGGCCGACCAGGTTCCGGATCTGATCGAAGAGCGTCGCGCGGAGCGCCGGGGGAAATGACGGCAGGGGGAGCCCGCTGACGACCTCGTCGACCCGATCGATTCCTCGTGTTGAGAGCAGGTTCGTCAGATCGTTGACGTCGGCCTCGATCACCTCGACGTTGGGCCGGTCGGCGAACCGCTCATGGAGCAGCCGCACGAAGTCGGCGTCGCGCTCGATGGCCAGGATTCGTGTTTCGGGTCGAGCCCGCTCGGCCAAAACCTTGGTGATCGGCCCGGTGCCAGCGCCGAGTTCAAGGAGGCAATCGATGCGGCCCCAGGGGATATCCGAGACGGTCGCTTGGGAGAGCCAGGGGGAACTGGGAGCGAGGCTGGCGATCTGGGTCCCGTGCCGGAGAAACTTGCTCAAAAAGAGGCTGTGGTCACCCACGATCGGCATCCTCTCGGACACGTCCAGGCGTCAACGGTGTAGATGGGGAGGAGAGGGGCGGATCGAGCGGCCCCTCCCCCTCCTCCTGTCGCGGTCGCATCGCGCTCTCGCGGAGATATCGGTTCGGATCGAGTGCCGGGGGCAGATCCTTCAGCTTGTCGACGAGGAACCGGTGGACCAAGCGGTTGATCAGCCTTGGCTTCTCGATCTGCGGGGCGTGGCCACACTTGGGGATGACGACTTGTCGGCAGCGGAGGATCCGATCGGCAGCGCGGATTGAGCCGGGCACATCGGCGATGACTCGGTCCTCGGTTCCCCAGACGATCAGGCACTGGGCAGCGATCAGGTCGAGCAGGTCGGTTACCGAGTGCTTCAGGGTCCCACGCAATGTGTGCAGGACGCCCCGTTTCCAGAGACGGTCCTGGAACTTCCCCTCGATCGCGGCGACCAGAGTGTCGGTGACGAACCGCTCGTGACAGAAGACCGAGCGGATCAATCCCCGGGAATCGCTGCGTCGGACACCCTCGATGACCGGCAGGCGTTCCTCGCCGCCGAATCCGCTGGGAGCCAACAGGACGATCCGATCGACCTTCTCAGGCTCGCGGGCGGCGTAGGTGAGGATGATCTGGCCGCCGAGGCTTGAGCCGACCAGGTTGTAGGGAGGACGCTGTACGAACTGATCGAGGAATTGGCCCAAGCGATTGGCCAGGAACTCGACGCTGATCTCGCCACCTCGCCGGATCTGTTCATGGATGACCGGTCCGTTGTAGACCAGCAACTCGGGCACTTTGACGTCGAAGCGTCGCGACCAGTACGCCCGGTTGGCGAACCAGCTCTCTGACTGCTCGGCGAGCCCATTGATCAAGACCAAGGGGGTCGCGGTCAAGGGACTGGAACGTCGGTTGCGCTCGAAGAGTTTGGGCACGGCATCGATCATTGCGAATTCCGATCGCGTGGGCGTGGGCCGGGCAAGCCACCCGCATCCCGGCCAACGAAGTGATTTAGTATCCTCCGAATCGTGTCCGGAAATCAACGACTCCTGCCTAAAATTCGAGCTGACGACCGGGATGATCGGATCAACCTCCGGCTCGGTGACGACCAGGAGACCCGCAAGTCTTGAGCCGAGCCAGGAACCGAAGCATCGCTTTACACATCGCACTGACAGTTGAGGAAAGACAGGTCTATGCACGTCTTTGTCATGGGGGGAACGGGCCTGATCGGTCGCCGGATCCTCGAGCGGCTTCTCGAGCGCGGCGATCGGGCGACCGTGCTGACCCGGCGCCCGCTCGAGCAGGTCGATGGGGGGCAGCCCCCGAACGGCAAGACACCCACGCTGGTCCAGGGCGATCCGAATCAACCGGGCGACTGGATGGATCGGGTCTCCGGCTCCGATGCGGTGGTCAATCTAGTGGGTGAGAATTTGTTTGCCCGTCGCTGGGATGATCGGATCAAGCGCGCGATCCGAGAGAGCCGGGTCGACCCGACACGTCATCTAGTCGAAGCGCTCAGGTGTGCCGAGTCGCGCCCGTCGGTCCTGGTCCAGGCCTCGGCGGTCGGATACTACGGGAATTGCGACGATACCGTACTCTCTGACGCGGAGGACCATCGTCCCGGCGACGACTATCTGGCCGAGGTTTGCGCGGCCTGGGAGGCGGAGGCCTTAGCGGCCGAGGCGCTGGGCGTGCGGGTGGTCCGGATCCGAATCGGTGTCGTTTTAGCCCGGGGCGCGGGGGCCTTGGGGGTCATGGAGCCGATCTTCAAGTGGTTGCCCGGCGGGGCGGCCCCGATCGGCAGCGGCGGGACGCTCTTTCCAGCCCGCGGCGAGCAGTGGTTCCCTTGGATCCATCTGGAGGACATCGCCGGGCTCTTCCTCTTCGGCCTCGACGAGCCCCGCGCCACCGGGGTTCTCAACGGGACCGCGCCGGAGCCGGTCAACAACCGCGAGTTCTCTAAGCAGTTAGCTCGTGCCGTCGGCCGACCGTTCCTGCCGATCGGCCCGCCCGACGCAGTGCTCCGAGTCATCCTGGGCCAGGTCGCCGAGGCGGTCACCCACGGCCAGTGCGCCTTGCCTGTCCGCGTTCAAGAGTTGGGATATGCCTTCCATTACCCCCGACTCGAAGGCGCTCTGCAGGCGCTTTACCCTCGAGGTCGACAGGAGGCTGACCCTTCGTCGCGTCGCGCCTCGTGATCCGGCCTTCCGGATGTGTCGGCCGATGCTCTTCGTTCAAAGGAATCGTGGCGTCCCAATTCTCCCGAGGTGCTCGCCAAGTATGATGGAAACTCGGTCGTTCCCAGATCCTCTCCAAACTGGAGCACCCACTGATGAGCAACGAAGCGCGGCGATCGTTCCCTGTCTTGAGGCGATTGGCCTGGATCCTGACGGTCTGGATTGGGATCGGCTGGATCGGGATGACCCTGCAGGCGGCCGAGCCGCTGGGACTTCCCGCCGCCGATCCGGCCGCCTCGGGCTTCGACCGAGCGAAGCTGTTGCGGATCTCGGTGGAGATCGAGCGGCTGATCGCGGAGCGGAAACTGGCAGGCGCGACGGTCGTCATCGCCCGCGACGGTCGGGTCGTCTACGCCGATCGGCTCGGCCAGGCCGACGTGGAGGCCGACCGACCGATCGACTTCAACACCCGGTTCCGGATTGCCTCGATGACTAAGCCGATCACCAGCGTGGCGGCCTTGATGCTCGTCGAGGACGGGGCCTTGGCCCTGGACGACCCGGTCGCAAAGTACATCCGGGAGTTCGCTGAGGTCCGCGTTGCGGTCCCGACCGACGAGGAGGAAGGCGGTTCAACGGAGTCGTCGGTATCGAGCTATCGGGACGTGCCCTTGGAGGAACCGGTTCGGGTCCGGGACCTGTTGACGCACACTTCAGGTCTGATGTACCGGTTCGTTGGTCGGCCCCACTTCGGCGCGCTTTATGAAGAAGCCGGGATCCATGACGGGCTGGCTCAAACCGAACTGACCTTGGCCGAGAACGTCCGAAACCTCGCGCGACTTCCGCTTCGATCCCAACCCGGTCAGGCTTGGGAGTACAGCCTCTCGACCGACGTGCTCGGCCGGGTCGTCGAGGTCGCCTCGGGGATGTCGCTGGACGCCTTCTTCGCCCAGCGGATCTTCGAGCCGCTCGGTATGCGGGAGACCGCCTTCTACCTCAAACCGTCGGAGACCGACCGGTTAGCGGCTATCTACGAGCCGGGACCCGACTTGAGCGTTGTGCGGACGAGCGATCGCCCGGTTCGACGTGGGGCCTTGGTCTACTCGGCGGGCTACCCGTTCGACGGGCCACAGGTCTATTTCTCGGGCGGTGCGGGCCTGACCTCGACGGCGCCGGATTATCTTCGGTTCTGCCAGATGTTGCTCAACGGGGGCACGCTCGACGACCAGCGGATCCTCAAAGCCGAGACGGTGGCCCTGATGACCCGCGACCAGATTGGTTCGTTGACGCCCAGCTTCAGCGTCCACGGCACCGGATTCGGCTACGGTTTCGGGGTGGTCCGACCCGAGGAGGCAGCCTCGGGAGAGTCGCCGGCGTCGGCTGGGACCTACAGTTGGGGTGGCATCTTCAATACCTACTTCTGGGTCGATCCTGAGACCCGGATCGTCGGCCTCTTTATGTCTCAGCTCTACCCGTTCGGGCACCTCAGCATCCGCCAGGACATTCAGCGATTGACCTATGAGGCCTTGACCGAGTCGACCCCTGACCAAACGCCTCGGTGAGATCCCCCCAGTCTTCAGGGCCGCTCGGGTTGCAGGAGCGGTCCTCCAAACGCGGTCGGGTTCGGGCGATCTCTTCGGCCAGCGCCTCCTCGTCCGGCAGTTCGATCCGGTAGCGAGCAGCCAGCACAGTGTTCTGCAAGCCCACCATCGCGTATCGCACCACGCCCCCGCCGTGTTCGGCATACTGGAGGGGCTTGTTTCTGTTGTGAACATAAACGTGTTATAAGGCGGCGGTTTGGTGAAGTCTCGAGTTGCGTTCCCGCAGGATGTGGCATCAAACAGTTAGGCGAGTCTTGAGTAGAACGGTTGACTGAGTCAATGCCCCGAGAATGGCACCCAGCGGTAGAGAGTGCACACGAGATGCCATGGTTCTCGACCACCTCCCGAGGCGTTCTGGCATCGAGCAGCGGTCGGGCGGACTGGTCTTCGACCCAGGTCATGATCCAACGACGGGCGGCGAGACGTCCTCTCCTTATCCTCTCAAGTCCTATTGGTGACGACTGTCAAGCGATTCCTACCTTCTGGGCAGATTCTCTGAGTGTCCAGGCGAGGGTCGTCTTGACGATTGGCAAACGCTGGCGATACATTCCGGGGATCTCTTTTCGTCCACCCCCGAACAAGGAGCGGGGCTGGAAACCATTTTGTTCGAGATCATTCGTGTCGCGTTTTTTCGCGCGTGAGGAGCGTTGAGGTCGATGGCCACCCGGAGCAAAGGGCGTCGGAAGAACCGCTGCCGGTTCACCGTGGACGGGGTTTCGCCTCGTCCCGCGTATGTCGATTACAAAGACATCGGGCTCTTGAAGAAGATGTGCACCAACCAGGGCAAGATATTCTCAAGAAAGCGGAGCGGCAACAGCGCGGTGTTCCAGCGAGCCACGTCGCTGGCGATCAAGCGTGCCCGCTACATGGCCATGCTTCCATATGTCGGCGAATGAAAATGTGTTGATCCTCAAACGTCGGGTTGGATCCAGATCGGTTGGGATGCCGATCGGGTCCGCACCGCTGAACCTTTGCGACTAGGCCGATCGGTCTAAGGCACGATCGTGAGGGTGTCGGCCGGCCTAAACTGTGAGCGCGATTCGGTCTTGGGGCCGTGGATCGTGATGTGGGCGGCCAGTACATCGGTGTCGACGCTGGGTCGGATCAGCCGGACCGAGCCATCAGCAAACAGCGTGAGGGCGCCGTAGCTGTTGAGCCGATGAAGGCTGCCGAAGGGGCGCTCTAGCCCAATGGCCGGTGTCATCGAGAGGTCAAGGCCTCGAACGGTGGCCGGTCCGCCGGCGGCCCACGGGCCGGTCAGCCACGCTGACTCAATGACGAGGGCCGTTTCGGCCAGGCCATCAGTGATCATCTCCAATCGTGCAGATTCTCGGTAACCAAAGGCCCCGGCTCGAGGATGTGTGCGGTCCAGATAGGGCGCGTCGACGCCCACGCCGGCCAACCCCACATAGCGCGTTTGACCCGGTCGACCCGGCGCTTCGAGGTGAGGTCCTCGGACCAGATCGAGCGGCTGGTTCGCCGCGCCTCGGTTGACCTCGTCGTTCCAGGCGACGCGCGAATCGAATCGAGGGGGCTCGCCAAGGTCCTGGCGGCGCTCGTCGACCAGTGTGGCGATCCAACTGAGCCGAAGGTCGGGCGGCAGCGTCTCTGGTCCGATCGTGCCTGACGGAAGGTGACCTGCGCCGGTCGACTCGGTGTAGGCGATCAGATCGTCGTGGAGCTGGCGTAACGGCTCGGCCTGATCGCGATAGGTGCTGGACACGTCTGGCAGATAATCCCGGACCAGATTGAACAGCGGGATGCCTTGCTGATCGGGTGTCGGGATCAGGCTAACGCCCAGCACGATCAGGGTCCAAAGCGCCAGCGACACCAGGCCGGCGACGGCCCGTTTGTGGGCGTGTTGAAGCCAAGGCCAAGCCAAGAACGTGATGATCCCGCCCATAGCGCCACCGATGGCGACGACCCGGACCAATCGCAGGTCGAGCTGGCCGGAAACGATCAGGAACCGTGCGTTTTCGTCAGAGATCAACACCGGAACCAGGACCGTCGGCAGGAGGTAGAGGCCCGATCCGAGCCCGAAGCCGATCAGCATGAGTCTCGGGAGTCCCTCGGGCAATCGAAGCCAACGCGCTAGCTTGGCCAACCACGTCCAGCGCCTCAGGAGGAGGATCCCCAACGTGATCAGCGACCCCAACGCGATCAAGAATTTCATCGGCTTCGAGATCCCCTACCCCATCGAACGTCACCGAACACGGATGCCACGCATCCTCCTAAACCATCCAGTGTAGCAGGTCTGCTCGGAGAGATGATGACGGCTCCCTCGATGTGTGGTCGATCGACTCATGGTCGATGTCAATACGCTCAGATCGGAAAATGCTCCGACGATCCGCCCCAGCTTCGTTCGCGCAGGATTGCCGCGACCTGGTTGGGATCACCGCGCGATCAGTGCTCAATCGGCGTTCCGTTGTTCGGAAGCCGATCGGATCCTGGTTGGTGGTTCAGGCGGGGTCACGCTGTGTCTCTATGCAGACGAGGTCGAGGGAGAAGCTGAATCGGGGACGGTCTCCAATCCGACAGAGCCGTCGACAGCCTTGGAATTCAGCGCGGTCGTCGAAGAGGATCCCCACCCGCAGGGAGAGAAAGACGGGGCCAGTCTGGCGGGTAATCCGAGTGGTTTCTGCTCCTGAAGGGCGTGTCTGAAAGAGTGCGGGGTGACCCTGTGCGGACGTGGGTTCCGTTCGTTCCGGCTTCGAGGTTCGGCGGGCGACTGGTCAGAGGTTAGCAGGGGGCCTAACGTAATCCCTGACGTCGCTATAATGAGAGTGGTTGCGATCACCAGATCATGGCGATCGATGATCGATTGACAGCTCACGCTTTAGGTTGGAGCTGTGACCGGTCGTGACCGTCGTTCATGCCCCCCTGCCCAACTCTCGAACTCGCGATCGCCCCCTCCTCCGGGCGTCGTCCCGCCTTCGTTCGATCTGCTGGAGCGTTCCCGATGCTTCGTGTGTTGATGACCGAGACCGAAACTGTGGACGTGACGAAGCGTTCTCCATGGGGACATCGTCTCCGAGCGTCGCTTGTAATCCTCCTGATCGTCCTGGCCGGTCTGCTCGGCCAACGGGGCTGGTCCGGCTGGAAAGCCTGGTCCGATGGTGACGGCCTGCTCGACGAGTTACCGTTGGTCGCGGTGGCCCGCGTCAACTTGGTGCCGCAAGTCACCGCTTACGGCAAGACCGACAGCGCGGAGAACACGCTCATCGAGTGCCAACTTGAAGAGGTCGAGGCGGAGATCTGGGGCTATCGCGATGACCCCTCATCCAGCGGTTCCAGCACAATCATCGAGTTGGTCCCCGAGGGAACGATGGCTAAAGCTGGCCAAGTGCTGGCGCGGCTGGACTCCTCGGAGTACGACGAGCTGATCCGGATTCAGGAGATCAGCACTGAGCGGGCTTTGGCCGACATGGAGGCCGCGCAGCTCGACCTACAGGTCGCTGAAGAGACCCTCCGTGAGTATCAAGGCACTAAGGACCAGACCAACCTGACCTACCAGGGCCAAATCGAGGTCTCCCGGACTCAGCGGGGCCGGAGTGAAGAACTCTTGAAATGGGCCAAGGGGGTCTTCGCCAAGGGCTTGCTTTCTGAGGGCCAGTTGCTCAGCTTCCAGCTCGGTTTCGAAGAGACCGAGATCGCTGAGAACCAAGCGACCTTAACCTACGATGTGTTCAATCGGTTCACGGTGGTCAAAGACACCGTTATGCTCCAGAACGCCATCAGCCAAGCGAAGACGGAGTATCTCTCGCAGAAGCGCGGCTACGACTGGCAGATGGATCGGCTCAACGAGCTTCGGCAACAGGTCGAGCACTGCACCATCCAGGCGCCGCACGACGGGATGGTCATTTACGCCAACGACGATGATGACGATCCGCAGATTGCCTTGGGGAGTCGAGTCTATCGGCGGATGGACATGTTTCGGTTGCCCAACCTCGAAAAAATGATCGTTCAACCGCGCATTCACGAGTCGATGATCAATCGGGTCCGCGAGGGGATGCGCGCCACGGCCACGCTGGAAGGCCTCTCGGCGGCTCACGTGGAGGGGACCGTCATCAAAGTCAACAACCTTCCGCTGAACCTAGGGCGGGCCTTCGACGATCGGGTGAAGTATTACGAGGCGACGATCCAGTTGGACCGGAGCCTCGAAGGGCTCCTGCCCGGCATGACCGCCGAGGTGGTCATCGACACCATAACGGAGGAGTCGATGAGCTTAGTCGTGCCGCCGGAGTCGGTGATTCTGGAAGGCGATTCGGCCTTCTGCTACCGACGGACCGATGCGGGTCTCGAGCGCCGCGAGGTCGTCCTGGGTCGGCTGACCCCGGTCTGGCAGGAGATCCTTGGCGGCCTGGAGCCGGGTGAGCAGGTCGTGCTCGACCCACGCGACGCGATCCCGGCCGAACTAGTCTCGCAGATCGTGAGCGTTCCGCTTGACGATTCTTCCGAGCTGGTCCGCGCTGACATGCCGTTGACGTCCTCCGCGTCGAATCCGAGCCAGGACAACGGCTGATCTGCCGTTCGACGGTCAAGAGGTCGTTCGGTGGTCCGGCGCGGCCATTGACCGGACGACCTCGGCATGATGTCGAGCCTCCTCCAATCGCCCTTTGCGGATCGCCTGGCGCTGCTGGGCCGCCTCATCACGCTGACGATCCGCCTCGTCGCAGACCAAGAGCGGCGGGACTTCCCGTGGACGACCCTCCACATCGAGCGAGACATAGACCGCATAGCCATAGCCGGCCAGTTGACGGTGATTGCCGTCCATCTCTTCGACGTAGACTTCGATCCGCGCCTCGATCCACTTCCGACCCACGCCGCTGACCTCGGCGATCGCTTCGACGCGATGCGCCAACGGGATCGGGGTCAAGAACTGGAACGAGTCAAACCCTGCAGTGACCATTCGGTCGCCACCAGCGTACCGCCATGCGGCCTGGGCCCCGGTCTCATCGGCCAGGTTCAACAGGATCCCGCCGTGGACGGTCCCCATTGTGTTGAGGTGCTCCGGCTTGGCCAGGAAGGCCAGTTGACCGACCCGCGTGGCCGGCGGCCTGGAGCCGATCGATTCGGGAAGCGAGTCGGCCATCAGCGATGTGCTCAGCGGATCGGGTGGGCGTTTCGGTTCGTCGACGGTTCACGACGCCTCATAGGCACGGGGCTCGATTTCGTCGTCCGAATCGGAATCGATTAGCGAAGGGTAGATCTCAGCGCGGGGCTCGTCCTTGGCGTAGAGTTGGGTGCCGGCCAGGGTCGGATACCGAGCCGTCACGCAGGCCTGGCAGAGTTGATCCTCAGACAGTCCGACGGCGCGGGCCAGCGCATCGACCGGCAGGTAGCGGAGGCTGTTGGCCCCCAACTCCTCGGCCATCCGCTGCTCGGTCCGACGGGTCAAGGGGCCCGAGCCGGACTCGCGGAACTGCGGCTGAGCGGCGAATAGTTCGTGCCGCTTGGACATATCGATGCCGTAATAGCACGGGGCGATGATCGGAGGACACGCGACGCGAATATGGATTTCGCGGGCGCGTCCACGCACGCGGATCTCGTCGATCAAGGCCCGCATCGTCGTTGAGCGGACGATGCTGTCCTCGACCAGCAGGACTTGCTTGTCGGAGAGGACTTCGGGCAGGGGCGTATACTTGAGCCGAGCCTTCTCGACGCGGCCTCGTGCCCCCTCGATAAACGTGCGCCCCATGTAGCGGTTGCGCATCAGGCCCTCGACCGAACGCAGTCCAAGCCCGAAGGCCATCGCGTCTGCGGCCGCCTTGGCCGTGTCAGGCACTGGCACGACAATCGCCTCAGCCGGATCCCAGTGTCGGTCCTCCTGCTTGGCCAACTCGAGCCCCAGATCCGAGCGGGTTAAGTAAACCGAGCGGTCGTCGAGCGTGCTGGCCACGTTGGCGAAGTAGACCCATTCGAAGAAGCAATGGGCCCGCCGATCGGTCGTTGCTTCAAGGAACGGCGCGATCCGGACACCATGGGCGTTGACGATCGCCAAATGACCTGGCGGTAGGGAGCGGATCTCCTCGAAGCCCAGATTGGCCAGCGGGACGCTCTCGCTGGCTGCAGCGAACATCGAGCCCCGACGCGCGTAGCAGAGCGGGCGGAACCCGAGCGGGTCGCGCGCAACGATCATGTCGCCGGTGGCCGAGAGCAGCACGATCGTGTAAGCGCCGTCGAAGTGACGGGCCACGCGACCAAAAACGCCGACCCAGTCGATCGCCGACGGATCACGCTCGGCTTGCAACTCACGGCTCAGGCAGTGCATCAGGATTTCGGTGTCGGTGTCGAGTCGGAGGTGATAGTCGCCCGACTCGAGGAGGTCGTGCTTCAGATCGTTGTAGTTGGCCAATTGTCCGTTGAAGGCGACGCTGAACCAGCGTGTTTTGCGGCCGTGCTCGCGTTCGAAGGGTTGAGCGAGCCGCTCATCCTCTCCACCGCAGGTGGCGTAACGCACATGACCGATCGCCGCATTGCCGTTGTAGGCTTCCATCAGCTTTCGGAAGTCGTCCTGGCGGACGAGCTGAAATACCTCAGAAACGGTGCCCAGCTTCTTGTGGGTCTTAAGTAGCCATTTGCGATCGGCCTGATACGATGAGATCCCGGCGGCGAGCTGGCCGCGGTTCTGCATGTCCAGCAACATTCTCGGAATCAGACGCGAGGCGGAGTCGGGCCGATTCGCGAGAGGTAGGAGATTCGAGGCGTTCGCAGCCGGCATGTGATAAACTGCGGCCACCCCGCATTCGTGATGGAGTTCGCCCATGTCCAGCTGACCAAAAAAAATAATGCGACGGGACGACTCTCCCCAATCGCCCCGCCGCAGATACTCAAAGTCATTTCATATTACAAGGATAGCGGGACCGTCCCCGAAAAGAAAGGGGGCCGCGATCCGTTTTTTCATGGGCCGGACGTGATGGGGCGATCGGTCAGAGATTGAATCCGACAGAAGGAGAGGTCGGTGATGGGAGCGATCCACGGACGTCGGCCCGAGGAGCATGGGGATGGTCCGAGCGTCCAGGGAGACGCCGGAGCTTTCTCGCGTCAGTCCCCCGACCTGGCGAGGCAGGAGGTCGTGCTGACCTCCGAGATCTGGGTCGTCAAGGTCGGCACGAGTGTCTTGACTCGGGACGACGGAGCCTTGGACCTGCCCAGAATCGAACATCTGGCTGAGCAGATCTGCTCGATCACGGCGACGGGTCGGCGGGTGGTTCTGGTCAGCTCGGGAGCTGTGGGCGCGGGTGTGGGACGGCTCGGCCTTCCGCGACGGCCTGAGTGCCTTCCGGAGATCCAGGCTGCCGCAGCGGTTGGACAGGCCCTACTCATCCGTGCTTATGACGAAGGGTTCCGTCGTCAGGGGCGTTGTGCTGCGCAAATCCTCCTGACACACGAGGACTTCGACGATCGGACCCGCTACCTCAACGTCCGCAACACGCTCGATGCCCTGCTGAGCTGGAATGCCGTCCCGATCATCAACGAGAACGATACCATCAGCGTCGACGAGATCCGGTTCGGCGACAACGACCGGCTTGCTGCGATGGTCACTAATCTCCTGCAGGCCCCTTTGATGATCGTCCTGAGCGTCGTCGATGGGCTCTTTGCCGAGGATCCGAGCGATCGGCCTGCCGATGCGCCCCGACTCGAACCGATTCGGCTGATCCGCGAATTGGATGCTGCAACGATGGGCCTGGCCGGACCGGGCAAGAGCCAACTGGGTTCGGGCGGCATGGCCAGCAAGCTGGCCTCCGCGCGGATGGTCACACAGGCCGGCGGTTCGGTCATCATCGCCTCGGGACGTCAGCCCGAGCCGTTGACCCGGATCCTGGCCGGCCAAGAGGTCGGCACGCTGATCCTCCCTGAAGGTCCCCGCGAGCCGGCGCGTCGACGTTGGATCGGCCTGACGGCACGAACTCGAGGGATCTTGTGCGTCGATCACGGTGCCGCCCGCGCGTTGAACGGCGACGGGTCCAGCCTCTTGGCCATTGGAATCACCGAGGTCCAGGGCCGGTTCCGTAAAGGCGACGTCGTCTCGGTTCGTGATCCTCGAGGGGTCGAGATCGCGCGTGGCCTATGCAACTACGACGACGACGACGTCCGTCGGATCCGCGGCCTCCGGAGCGACCAGGTCCATCAGGTCCTCCCGCAGACCCCCTATGACGCGGTGATTCACCGGAACAATCTCGTGATGATCCCCGAGGGCGTCGATCCGGATGCGGAGACGCCCGAGCCGTCCTGAATGGCTTCCTGGATCGGTGCTTGTTGGCTCAACGGGGCAAGGGCAGGTCGCGGAAGGCGAATGGGATCTCATATGAGGTTTTGACCAACTCGTAGTACTTCAGCTTCGTGGGCGCACCAACCTCTTCTTTTTTTCCGACGTTGGCCCGACTGAATTGCTGGGCGAACATCGTCAACTGCATCGCTTGGCGGTCTTGGGGGTTGGAGCGGACTTGCTGCCGCCACTGGACGATCCGGCCCTGTTCGTCGACTAACTCGAGCTGGGTAAAGATCGCATTGTTATAGGGGTAGCGCCTGGTCTCATCGCCCTGGAGATTGCGGACCGTCAGCTTGATCGTCGGCCCGACCTTCGACTCGGGGTCGTAGCTCTCCAGGGTGATCTCGGTTTCGTTGTTGCGGATCGATTGGCCGACCGACTCGGGCTGGAGCGTGAGGATCAGAGGGTCGGCGATCCGTCGCGCTGAGACAACGACGGGGATCCGTCCCCGGAGTTCAACCAGGGCATTCCCGATCGGTTCGGGCCGCAACAGTTGGAAGGTGATGCCCATGTTGGATGCGGGCATACTATTGACCCGATTGGGGTTGGCCTCGGGCGCTAACGAGCGGCCCTGGTCGTCCTGGGCGACATCCAGGACGAGCGGTTCGGTCTGGCGGAACTGAACCCCAGGGTGGGCCTGGATTTGGAGGCTGGCGGTGAGCCGTTTGGAGGGGGGGATGAACCGCCCCTGTTCATCGAGGCTCAGCGACTGGTCGGCCTGATACTTGATCTCAGTGATCTGGATTCGAAATGAGCGATCGTAATAACTCAGATACCTGGCCGGCCGGCCGTTGAGGAAGCGGACGACGGGGCTGACGCTGCGCAACGGATTGTTCAGAAAGGAGGGATCAGAGCGGAGCCGAGCCTCAGAGGCGACCCGGTCGATTGCCTCCCAGAAGCTGACCGGCTCCTCACTCTGGAGCGTCAACGTTCGGCTCAACATCTCGGGCGTCGGGGGCACCACCTGGAACTCGCAGCCGGTCTGCTCTTTGATCGAGTCGAGAATTTCGCTCAGGGGAGCCTCAGCGAAGTCGAGGGTAATCGGTTGGGGCTTGAGGATCCGATCGATCTCGATCTGTTCGAGGATGGCCTCGGCACGCATCCGGACTTCGGGATCGGGATCGATCAGCGCTTCGACAACCGCTTCACGCGAGCGGGTTCCCAGGCCGATCAGGCGGTTGGTGGCCGACTCGCGCACTGCATATTGCGATGAGCCGAGCTGCTCGACCAGCGAGGACGGGTTGGCCCCCAACGGCGGAGCGGCCGGGGCCCGGTCCATCGAGACGACGGATCCGGCGAGCGCGAGCAGAACCACTAGCACCATTGACAAGCTCCGTCCATGTCCCTTCCTGCGACGGGCCATCGCGCCAGGGCTTCGATCCTCGTTCACGATCATGTCCGTCTCCTCCGACGCGTTCGGACGTGTGCGAGAAGCGTGTCGAGGTGATCGGATCGGTTCGACATGGTCCTGTCGACTCGACCCAAGTGCATGAGGTCACTGTAACGAATTGGGTGGCTCTCGTGCCAGGCAGCCATCGGGTGGGAGCCGTGCCTGAACTGTCTGGGTTGCTTTGCTGGTCGATCGTGAACAAGCCCGGAGATCCGAGTTGCCCGGTGTCAACTTGAGACACCCTCGACTCGGTGTGCGTAATCTGTGTGCGCGTTGTGAAGGATCCCGAGGTTTTCTAGGATGGGAACGAATCGTCGCGGGCCCCTCGGTTCTTCAAAGGTGCGCCGCGCTTCCGCCGCTTTTCGCGATCGAAACGGAGGACCCTAATGCGATCGTTCTGTCCGGGGACTGATTCGACGAGACACCAGGCCCTGATGCGCTGGAGGCTTCTTGGGGCATGGGTTATTGGGGGGATCGCCGCCTTGGCGATCGGATCGGTCCCGAGCTTGGGGATCGAGGAGGATCGCGACCGATCCGAGCCCGACCGTGTGATCCCACACAACCAGTCCAAGCCGCCCGGCCCGGCCTTGAACCCGGAGCAGGCCATCGAGCGGATGCGTGTACCCGAGGGATTTGCCGTCGAGATCGTCGCGGCCGAGCCCGACCTGGTCAATCCGGTCGCCTTCACCTTCGACGAGCGCGGCCGGATCTGGGTCGCCGAGAGCTTGGAATATCCCAGGATGTCGGCCGGTCTCGGTCAGGATCGGATCAAGGTCCTGGAAGATACCGACGGGGACGGCCGGGTCGACCGGACCACGATCTTCGCCGATGGGTTGAACATCCCGTCCGGCTTGGCCGTGGGGCGTGGCGGAGTCTGGGTCGCCAACTCCCCTGACATCCTGTTGTTGCAGGACCTCGACGGCGATCTCAAGGCTGACCGTCGTGAAGTGATCGTCACTGGGTTCGGCCGATACGACACCCACGAGCTGCCCAACAGCCTCACGTGGGGGCCCGACGGCTGGCTTTACGGCTGGAACGGTGTGTTCAATCGGAGTGTGGTCACGCACCAGGGCAAAATTCACGACTTCACTTGCGCCCTGTTTCGGATCCACCCGGAGACCCGACGCTTCGAGCTGTTCGCCGAGGGGACCAGCAACCCCTGGGGGGTGGCCTTCAATCCTGAGGGTAGCGCCTTCGCCAGCGCTTGCGTCATCGATCATCTCTGGCATCTCAGTGAGTCGGGTTACTATCACCGCCAAGGTGGCCCCTACCCACCGTTCACTTGGAAGCTCGAGTCGATCGTCGACCACCGTTACTTCAAGGCGGCCTACTGCGGCTTGACCTACTTCGACAGCGATGCCTATCCGCCGGAGTACCGCGACCTGCTCTACATGGGCAACATTCACCAGAACGCGATCAATGTCGATCGCCTGGAGCGTCGGGGGGCCACTTACTACGCCACGAAGGCCTTGGAGTTCCTGGAGGCCGACGACGTTTGGTTCATGCCCGTCTCGCAAAAGACCGGTCCGGACGGCTGCCTCTATGTGCTCGACTGGTACGACCGTTACCACTGCTACCAGGACGCCCGCCGCGATCCGGAGGGCATCGATCGGCTCAAAGGGCGACTCTATCGGGTCCGCTATCGAGAGACCCCGCGCCGACATGGGTTCGATCTGGCCTCTGAATCCGACGAGACGCTGATCGAGTTGCTCGGCTCGGCCAACATCTACGACCGCCAGACAGCACAGCGGCTGCTCGTCGAGCGGCAGATCGCTGACGCCTCGGAGGCGTGTCGCGAACGGCTTGAGGCCCTGGTCCTCGACAACGACGTGCCTGACAAGCCGCGTCGCCATGCCCTTTGGACCTTGATCAGTGCCGGTCCGTTGGAGGAGGCCTTCCATCTCCGCCTGCTGGGTCACGAGGATCGGGTCCTCCGGGCCTGGGCCGTCCGCGCCGCCGGCCACCATCTGGATCGCCTCTCGGCCAGCATCGGTGAGGCCGTTGCTAGGTTGGCCGACGATGAAGAGGCCTCAGTGGCCGTCGAGGTGGCCATCGCCGCGGGTAAGGCGGCTGAGAAGACTCTCGAGGTTTCCGAGTCGGGCTCGACTATCCCAAGCACCCTGGGCGATCCGATTTCACTGTTGCTCAAAGTCCTCGCCAACCACGTCGATGACCCAGTGGTCCCTCGGCTGGTCTGGGGCAACCTGCATCCGCTCATCGGGGCCGACCCGGTCGGATTCCTCGCGCGACTTCGACGCGCCCCCGAACCGCTGGTGGCTGGCACGGACATTTTCCTGAGCCGGATCGTCGATCGAGCCCTAGCCGCTCCGGAGGCCACCGAGGCGGTGACCGATCTGGTCGCTGTTCTCTGGGATCGCCCCGACGATCGCTCTGCACCGCTCCGGAGGACCTTGGACGAACTGGCCCGCCGGATCCAGAACGGAGAACTGGGCGGACCGCTTCAAGAGCGGCTCGCCACCACGCTCGGCGCCCGCCTGGAGGCTGATCGGGTCAACAACGGATCGATGTCCGGTCGCGAGGGATTGCTGCTGGCCGCCACCTGGGGTCAACCGCGCGCCATCGAGGCGACTTCGGCGATCGTTCGGGATGACCAGGCCGATCCCTGGTTCCGCCTCTCGGCGTTGGCCTCGGTGATCCATGCCGAAGGGGCCCGTCGGCTCGACCTGGCCGATGTCCTGCTGGCCGAGCCGACTGACCGGCTCGACCTCGACATCCAGGCCGAAGTGCTCGCCCTTCTGGGGCGCCTCGACGCTCCAGAAGTCGCCTCGGTGGTCCTCAACCGCTACCCGAGCATGTCCGAAGAACTCAAGCCCAAGGCGATCGTCCTGCTGACCCAGCGTGTCGATTGGGCGCTCGCCCTGCTCGCGGCCATTGATGCGGGTCGCCATCCCCGAGAGATCCTCAATCTGAACCAGGTCCGTGCCCTCCAGGACAGCGCGAACGACCGGGTCCGGACCCTGGTCCAGAAGCACTGGGGGCGGGTCCGTGAGGATCGTGATCCGCAACGCGATCAAGTGATTGCGCGAATGAACGACTTGCTGGCCACCCATGCCGGCGATGCTCAGGCGGGGGCCCAAGCCTTCCAGAAGGTCTGCGCGCAGTGTCACCAGTTCCAAGGCCGTGGACAGGAGGTCGGGCCGGACCTGACCGACGTCGGGCGCGGGGGACGTGACTTGCTCCTGAGCAATGTCTTCGACCCCAACCTGGTGATCGGCTCGGCCTACCAAGCCACCCTGGTGGCCACCCTCGACGGCCGTGTGCTCAACGGGATCGTTGTTGAGGACAGCCCGCAACGGATCGGACTCAAGATCGAGGGCGGGCAGGTCGTCCGAATCCCGCGAGACGAGGTTGAAGCGGTCCGCGTCAGCGACGTCTCGTTGATGCCTGAAGGTCTCGAGAACCAGCTCAGTCCTCAGGAATGGGCCGACCTGTTCGAGTACCTCGGCGCTGATGGCAACGGGGACGGCAACGACTGAGCCAACGGATCGAGCCGACGCACGCAATCGTCCGGCCGGGTCCTCGTCTCGGGTCGCTGACCTTGATCGAGTCGAGATCCGGCCGAATTTCTCGGTGACGAAAGAGAAGTACCTCGCCGATTTCGGGAGTACAATCTGTAGGTTGGTTCGACCGTCCCGGGCATGCAATCGTGCTCGAGCCTCGGATCGACGCACCGCCGACGAACGATTCCGAGCGAGCACGGAGTAAGCTCGGATCGACTCGGTTCGTCTCAGCAATAACGAGGTTCGACACACGAAGTTGGGTGTCTTTTCTTCGATGTCGTTCCATGCCGTTCTGAGATTCGACGCGAATCCTCCGTCCTCGGAGTCATCATGAACCGGAATCTCCGCCAGACGAAGCAGACCTTCAACGGCCGCGATCGCCTCTTGAGGGCTCCCCTGGCCTTTGGGATCCTAAGCTGCATGCTGTTGGTGATCGCGACCCCGGTCTACGCCCAACTCAATCCCTATCGCCCCTACTCCAGGCCGCAGTTTACCGGATCGCCGTTTGTTTCCTCCGCTCCCGGCCGCGTGCTTAGCTCGAGGCCCTATGCCTCGGGCCTCGGCCCACAGCCCCGGTTCTCTAACATCTCCCAACGCGACTTGTATGGCTTCCTCTACTATCAAGGTCAGGAACGGATGTTCGACCCCTTGGAAGGCCGGTTGGACACGCGATCCCGGCTGAACCGCAACGTCGATCCGGAGTTTTACGAGGCTAAGCGACTCCGAGAGGCGTTGTACCGTCGCGCAGAGAAAACTCAGGACCCCGAGGAACGCCGACGCCTCCTCCTGGAGTACCGGCGATCGCTGCTCAGGAGCGATCAGGAGAGCTTCGGGATCGCGCGGGGCTCGAAGGCCACGCGTCGTCGGGACTACCGGGAACGTCGGCCGGAAGCCGAACCAGAGCCCCGCGTCGTGCCGTCTCCGCGAACCGATCCGCCCGAGAACAAGGGCATGCGAACGGATCGCCCGTCGGAAGAAAACGCCCCGAGACTCCGACCCGCTGAGTCGACCGGGTCGACACCAACTCCTCCGACTCGGAATACCGAACGTCCTCAGCAGGATGCGGGGCGTCGCCCGCTCGATCTGCCCATTTCGCCCGATTCGCGACGCTAAACGGTCAGAGACCGCCGATCCGAGCGACGGAATTCGAAGTCTGAGCGGCTGGTTGGATTGCGGTTGGACGGGCGGTTTGGCACACTACAATCCCCTGAAGCGATTGGGCTTCAATCCCGAGGGGATGTTCGGTCCCTTCGGGATTTCTTAAGGTCCAAGATTGTGAAATTATTCACAACCGCCGCTTCGCGCACAGTCGAAACCAAGGATCACAGCCTTTTAATGATGGAAGCCTGAGCATGGGCGCGGAGTACACACCGATCTTCCTGCTAGTACTGGCCGGGGTCGTACTGGCCTTGGGGATGCTGGGTACGAGTTGGTTGATCGGTCCAAAGAAGATCACGTCGGTCAAGCAGATGCCCTACGAGTCGGGGATGGACCCGATCGGCGACGCGAGGCAACGTTTCGACGTGCGCTACTATTTGGTCGCGATCGCGTTCCTGCTCTTCGATGTGGAACTGCTGTTTCTGTATCCCTGGGCCGTCTCGCAATGGAGTCGCGACATCGCCTCGCCCAACGAGGTCGCGGTCGTCGAGGTGGCTGAGGCGCAGGCGACTGTTGGCCCGGCGCCGATCGGAATTCCGCCCGAGTACCGCTGGCTGGTCCTCGGTGAAATCTTCGTGTTCATCGTCGTCTTGACCGCCGCGTTTGCCTACGCTTGGCGAAAAGGAGTCTTCACATGGCGCTAGTGAGAGATCCGGGCGACATCGCGCCGTTGGGCGGCTCGCTCGTCGAGACCGTCAGTAATTTGCCGGCAACCCAACTGGATCCAGGCTCCTCGGAGATCCCCGAGGGCGTGATCCTGACCGATGTCAATTCGGTGGTCAATTGGTGTCGGAAGAACAGCCTCTGGCCGATGCCCTTCGCCACAGCCTGCTGCGGGATCGAGCTGATGAGTGTGGGGGCGAGCCGATTCGACATCGCCCGCTTCGGCGCGGAGGTCATGCGGTTCAGCCCTCGCCAGTGCGATCTGATGATCGTCGCTGGCCGGGTCGTCATGAAGATGCTGCCGGTCCTCCAGCGGATCTGGCTTCAGATGCCTGAGCCCAAGTGGTGCATCAGCATGGGGGCCTGTGCCAGCACCGGCGGGATCTTCGACACTTACGCGGTGGTCCAGGGTGTCGATCGCTTCATCCCCGTCGATGTCTACATCGCCGGCTGCCCGCCGAGGCCCGAGCAGATCCTCCGCGCTGTGCTCGATCTCCAGACCAAGATCCAGCATGGTGGTTCGATCAATGGGACTGCGCTGCCCGAACAACTGGATAAAGAACGCCGGATCGCCGACTCACGTGTCGAATCCTCCAAGGCCCGTGCCGTCTCCGAGCGGGGCCAAGAAGATCGGTTCGGCTACCGACTGCCTGGTGGCGAGGCCCTGGTTGGTCAGACCGAAGTCTCCTGAACGGCGTCCGAAGCCCTTCAAACGCACGACCCGAACGGCTCGACTTTGAGAGGTCGTCGGGTCCACGGATTGATCGATCCCACTCCAATCGTGGTCCTCTAGGGCTCCGAACTGGTTCAAGATCCTGAGTTCTTTTACTTCAAGCTGCACGGTCTTCACCTCCCGAACCTTTGACAGAGTGAGACCACGGTCGTCATGAGCACCGCCGAAGCCGTCCCGGAATCCGATCCCTCTGTCGAGTCGACGTCCCCCCGGGACCCACACGTCGAGACGCTCCGGACCCTTTATGCTCGGTTCGGCGACGGCGTCTTCACCACGTCCCTGTTCCGGGACAATCTGCGGCTCTACGTGCGAACGTCGCATCTGATCGAGATTCTTGAAATCCTCAAGCACGATTGCGGGTTCGAGCTGCTCTCGGAGTTGGGCGGGGTCGATTACCTGGGCTACCCGGGCCGGACCCGCGAGCGATTTGAGGTCCACTACATCCTGCTCAACCTGGAGACGTCCGAGCGGATCGTGGTCAAGGTGGGTGTCAACGACCCCGCGCCAGTTCTCCCTAGCGTCATGGGTCTCTGGCTCGGGGCCAACTGGATGGAGCGTGAGGTGTTTGACCTCTACGGGATTACGTTCGAGGGGCACCCCGACCTGCGACGGATCCTGATGCCCGACGAGTTCGTCGCCCATCCTTTACGCAAGGACTATCCGCTCCGCGGTCGCGGCGAGCGGCACAACTTCCCCCAGATCTCTCGAGGAGAGAGCTGAACGGACCCTTTCGCGTCGACGCCGCGACGGCTTCCCCCCTTCGACGTTGATTCCGAATCGGCTTTTTCAAGTTCCCGTCCACTGATCCTCGACGACCGCCCGTCCCACCCCCACGGCCCTTCGAGAGCAAGGGGATTCGCTCATGTCGGTCAATCTGCTCGATGAAACCCACGAGGCCGTCAACGACGCCCAAGTGACCGAACAGAAGCAATACCTCTGGACGCTCAACTTCGGTCCCCAGCACCCTGCCACTCACACGACCCTGCGTCTGGTGCTGGACCTGGACGGCGAGCGGATCGTCCGCGGTACGCCCCATATCGGTTACCTCCACTCCGGCTTCGAGAAGCTCGGCGAGCACCTGAGCTTCAATCAGTATGTGACTGTCGTCGACCGGATGAACTACATCAGCCCGCCGATGAATGAGGTGGCCTGGCACCAATCGGTCGAGACGTTGCTCGGGGTCGAGCTGACCAAACGCTGCCAGTACATCCGGGTGATCATCGGTGAACTTTCCCGGCTCAGCGACCACCTGCTCTGCTGTGGTGCTTGTGCGTTGGACCTGGGCGGGTTCACCGCGTTCCTCTACGCGTTCAACTCGCGGGAACTGATCTACGACGTCTATGAAGAGATGTCCGGATATCGGTTCCACCCCGGCTACACCCGGGTTGGTGGCGTCCTCTACGACTTCTCGGACAAGGTCATCGCCAAAGTCCGCAACGTCATCAAGGGGCTGCCCAAAGCGATCTCCGACCTGGAACGGCTCTTGCTCCGTAACCGGATCTTCATCGACCGGATGCGTGGGGTCGGCACGCTTAGCCGTGAGGATGCCATCAGCCTCTCTTGCACCGGCCCGGTGGCCCGTGGCAGTGGGGTCACCTATGATCTCCGCAAGGATAAGCCGTACCTGGCTTACCCCGACTTCGACTTCCAGGTCCCCTACGCGACCGAGGGCGACTGCTACGCACGGTTCCAGGTTCGGCTCGAGGAGATGCACCAGAGCTTGAGGATCGTCGAGCAGGCGATCGAGAACCTACCCTCGGGACCGGTCAACGTCCCGGTGGCCGAGAAGTACACGCTGCCGGACAAAGCGACGATCCACGGCAGCATGGAGGGCCTGATCCAGCACTTCGAGCTGATCATGCCCAACCGAGGCGCGGAGACACCGGTCAACGAGGCCTATGCGGCCGTGGAAGGCCCCAACGGCGAGCTGGGCTTCTACGTGGTCGCCGACGGGACTCAAAACGCCTGGCGTGCCCGGACCCGACCGCCCTCGTTCGTCAACTTCCAGGTCTTCCCGCACGTCATCCACGACCACCTGATATCCGACGTCGTGGCGATCCTCGGCAGTCTCAATATCATCGCTGCCGAACTGGACCGCTGAGACTGGTCGGTTCCAAGTGACGCTGCCCGCGGGACCGACTACAACGCACGCTCCGCCCTTCCAACGTTTCCGATCGCTCCGAGCAGGATCCCCCGGCAATGGCCACGACCACCACGACGACCGATCGACCGCCGATCCTGACCCCTGAGATCCGTGAGAAGATCCTGGCCCACGTGCGGCGCTACCCGGAGAAGCGGGCCGTCACGCTGCCCGCACTCCACATCGTGCACGAGCATCTGCGCTGCGTGCCTCGCCAGGCGATGGAGGAGATCGCCGAGCTGCTCGAGGTGACGCCGGCCGATGTGCACGACACGATGAGCTTCTACGGGTTCTTCCACCAGGCCCCCCTGGGCGAGACTCGGGTCTGGATCTGCCGATCGATCTCCTGCATGCTCACCGGCGGCGAAGAGGCGTTGGAGAAGACCTGCGCTAAACTGGGCGTGCGGTCGGGTCAGACCACCGAAGACGGCAAGGTGACCATCGAGTTCGCCGAGTGCCTGGGGATCTGCGACTACGCCCCAGCCGCCCTGGCTGACGACGGCCGCGTCTTCGGTCCGCTCACTGACGACGCGGCGATCGACCGCATGATCGACGATCTCCGGAAGGGGCCGGTCGGCTCCCAAGCGACCCACTCCCAGACAGAGCCGGCCGTCGAATCGCCCGAGGCCGCGGCCGACCAGTAAGTGTTTAGGACGGCCGCCCCTCAAACACAACCCGACACGAACGCCCGACAGACACAGACCTCGCCCACGAAGCCCGCGACGAACTCGGTGCCCCGCTCCGCCGGGCGCATCGGTTTGCCTCAACGGAAGGACAGTCATGGCCGATTTCGAACCGGTACTGAGCCGAAACTGGGACGTCCCCGACGCCCACATACTGAAGGTCTACGAGTCGCGGGGCGGGTATCAGGCCGCACGCAAAGCGTTGACGCAGATGGACCCCGATAGCTTGGTCACCTTAGTTAAGGACAGTGAACTCCGTGGTCGCGGCGGCGCGGGGTTTCCAACCGGTTTGAAGTGGTCGTTCCTGCCCAAGGATCGGACCGAGACGTTCTTCGCCGTCAACGGCGATGAGAGCGAGCCGGCGACCTTCAACAACCGCCTGCTGATGGAGCGGGACCCGCACCAGTTCCTCGAAGGTCTGCTGATCAGTTGCTTCGCCACGAAGTCGTCGACGGCCTACGTCTATCTGCGGTTCGAGTACATCGAGTCATACCGGATCCTGGAGCGGGCCATCGCCGAGGCCCGTGAGGCGGGCCATCTGGGCAAGAACATCTACGGGAGCGGGTTCGACCTGGACGTCTGGCTGCACCGGGGGGCTGGGGCGTACATCTGCGGCGAGGAGACCGGGCTCCTGGAGAGTCTGGAGGGCAAGCGAGGCTGGCCGCGGATCAAGCCGCCGTTCCCGGCCGTGGCCGGTGCGTTCAAGAAGCCGACGGTGATCAACAACGTCGAGACGCTCTGCTGCGTGCCGCACATCGTCGAGCGAGGCGCCGACTGGTTCAAGTCGATCGGGCCGGCCAAGAGCCACGGGCCGAAGCTCTTCTGTGTCTCGGGCCATGTCAACAAAGCCGTCTGTGTCGAGCTGCCGCTCGGTGTGACGACCAACGAGCTGATCGCCGAGCATGCCGGCGGCGTCTGGAAGGGGCGTCAGGCCAAGGCCGCCGTGCCGGGCGGGATCAGCATGGGCCTCTTGGCGGCCGACGAACTCGATACGCCGTTGGACTTCGACTCGCTCCGGGGCGTCGGCTGCCTCGGCCTGGGCACCGCTGCGGTCACGGTCATGGACGAGACGACCAGCATGGTCGACTACCTGAACAACACCGCGCGGTTCTTCGCCCACGAGAGCTGCGGTCAGTGCACGCCGTGCCGCGAGGGGACCGGCTGGATCGCCAAGACGATGACGCGGATCAAGCGGGGCGGGGGCCGGATCGAGGACCTCGACCTCATGTTTGAACTGGCCAGCAACATGGGTATCATGCCCGGCACGACCATCTGCGGGTTGGCTGACGGGTCGGCCTGGCCAGTCAAGAACGCCTTGACCAAGTTCCGTTCCGAGTTCGAGGACTACATCCGCTCCCATCAGGTCCCCGAAGCCCAGGTCACCCCGGTCCAACAACTCATCAGCCAAGGTCAGGCGACCGAAGCCGAGAACGTGCCGATCGTCCCCGGGATCGCTCCCTCGCCGATGGCCCTCGAAGCGCCCGTCGCCTCCGGACGCTGAGTGTTGTGCTGATCACGATCCCCTCGAGGTTCTCTCTGACGACCTGATCCAGCTCTCTCGGGTCATCCCCTTCGCTTGGGATGGCCCGACGTTACGACGACCAAGCCGATCGACTGGCTCCGCGCCCTCCGACGCGTGCACACCAACCCACCCCGATCCCTCGTAGTTGTGTTTCCGCGATCATGGCGACCATCACCATTAACGGTCAGCAATACACCCTGCCCGACGGCGAGAAGCTCAACGCGATCCAGGCCGCCAAGCGGTTCGGGGTAACCATCCCCTACTACTGCTGGCACCCGGCCCTTTCGGTCGTGGCCAACTGCCGGATGTGCGAGATCGAGGTCGGCTCGCGCGACGCGGCTACCGGTGAGGTCAAGATGGTGCCCAAGCTCGTGCCGGGGTGCCAGACACCGGTCCGCGACGGCTCGGTCCTTGTCACCGACAGCGAGAAGGTCCAGAAGCATCAGCGGATGATCATGGAATTCCTTCTGATCAACCATCCGCTCGATTGCCCGGTCTGCGACCAGGCCGGCCAGTGCGGCCTACAAGACTATAGCTATCAGTATGGCCAGGCGGCCCACCGCTTCGTTGAGGAACGGACCGTCAATCCGCGCAAGGACGTCTCCGAGAAGATCCAACTGAACCAGGACCGGTGCATCATGTGCACACGTTGCGTCCGGTTCACTCGCGAGATCACCGGGACTGGTGAACTTCAGGTCATGCGACGCGGCCATCACGCCGAGATCGCCGTGTTCCCCGGCCATGAATTGGACGACAACCCGCTGGCCGGCAACGTCGTCGATCTCTGCCCGGTCGGTGCCCTTCTCGACAAAGAGTTCTTACACCGGCAGCGGGCCTGGTACCTGAATAAGAAGCCGATCATCTCGCCGGTCGATGCGGGCGGCCAGAACGCCTTCGCCGAGGTCAATAAAGGCAAGATTTGGCGGGTCACGCCCCGGCATAACCCGCACGTCAACGACTACTGGATCTCCGACGAAGCCCGGTATGGTTTCCAGGCAGCCCACGACCGGCTTCTGCTCCACGCCATGTACCATCAACGCGACGGCGATCACCGAGAGGTCGAGATCTCCGAAGCGCTCGAACTGGCCGGCCGACTGCTCCGTCAGGCCTCTGAGTCGGGCCCGGTCGTCGGTGTCCTCTCGCCGTTCCTGACCGTCGAAGAGGCTTACCTGATGGCCTCCTACCTCAAAGGGCTCAATGCCGAGAACGTCCTGGCCCTGGGGCCGGTCCCGGTCCGAGGCGAAGACCTGACGATCCGCCCGGACAAGACGGCCAACAGGAACGGCGACACCTCTTTCCTCAAGCCCAAGCCGTTTACCATCTACGCCGAAAAGTGCCCGAATCGACGCGGGGTCTCTCTGGTCCTCGAGCACTTCCAAGGTGAGGTCATCCCATTCGAGGTGATTGCCGACCGCATCACCGCCGGCGAATTCTCCGCGCTCCACATTGCCCTGGACGCCCTCCAACCTTGGGATGACCAAGCCCTCGCCGAACGGCTCCGGGGCGGCGTTGAGACCCTGATCGTCCAAGACACGACGATCACGCCGTTGGCCCAGGTGGCCGACCTCGTGCTGGCCTCCTCGACCTTCGCCGAAAAGGACGGCTCCTACGTCAATGCGGAGGGGCGCCTGCAACGGACTCACGCCGCGTTGACCCCGCGTGACGGAAGCTTGCCGGCTTTGGATATCCTGGCCATCTTGACCGCCCGATTCCAAGCGCCTCTGCGTTCACGCGATGTGTTGGCCGACCTGGGCGCTAACGTCCCCGCCTTCGCCGCCGTTGCGAAAGGCGACGTGCCCGAGTTCGGCGTCGACCTGGACGCGCCTGAACCGGCCGATCAAGCCGCCTCCGAAGCTGCTGTCCCGTCGTTCTCCGATCCCTGGACGCCCGATCGGCACGATTGATCGTTTGATTGCTCGGGCCTCACCCACACGTGCTCACAGACGACGGAGATCGCCCGTCAACGTCTCTCTCCAACGCCGACCTCCCCCTCGAACCGGATGAGATCCGCCGCCCGACCATGAGCTTCACCACCCTCGACGCCCTGGGCGTCCTGCTCAAGATCGCCCTGGTCCTGGTCCCCGGCTTGACTGCGGTGGCCTACCAGATCTTGGTCGAGCGGAAGATCGCCGCCTTCGCCCAGGACCGCTTGGGACCCAACCGCGCCGGGCGCGACCTGCGGCCTCCCAGGCAACTGGGATTCCTCAAGCCGGTCTTCGATCTGGTCAACTGGCTGGCCATCTACGGCGTCTGGCACGCTCTGGCTGACGGGGCCAAGATGATCCTCAAGGAGGACGTCGTCCCAGGTCACGTGAACAAACCCCTGTTTGTGCTGGCGCCGATCCTGGCGATCATCACGGCGGTGTTGGCCTTCGCGGTTGTCCCGTTCGGGCCGGTCGGCGTCGGCTCGAGCCCCGAGAACTTCCAGTTTCAGATCGCACCTGGCGTCGACATCGGCATCCTCTACATCTTTGCCATCGGCAGTCTGAACGTCTATGCGGTGATCCTGGCCGGATGGGCGAGCAACAACAAGTACTCGTTCTTGGGCGGGCTCCGTTCCAGCGCCCAGTTGATCAGCTACGAGATCCCGCTCGGCCTTTCGATCCTCGGCGTCGTGCTGGTGGCAGGGTCCCTCGACCTGGGCAAGATCGTCGCGTTCCAGGCCAACACGAACCTGCTCTTCTTCCTGCCGGATGTCTTCTTCCTGCCGGCCTGGGGAATCTTCATCCAACCCTTGGCGTTCCTGATCTTCCTCGTCAGTGCCTTTGCCGAAACCAACCGGCTCCCGTTCGACCTGCCCGAGAGCGAGCAGGAGCTGGTCGGCGGGTTCCATACCGAATATTCCGCCATGAAGTTCGGTATGTTCTTCTTGGCCGAATATCTGCACATCATCACGGTCAGCTTCCTCGTGGTGATCCTCTTTCTGGGCGGCTGGGACGCGCCCTTCCTGAACGTCGATCAGTCCGGCTGGATCGCCTCGCTGGCCAAGGTGGCCGTGCTCGTAGCCAAGGTGACGATGGTCATCCTGTTCATGATGTGGATCCGATGGACCCTGCCTCGGTTCCGTTACGACACCCTGATGGACGTCGCCTGGAAGAACATGATTCCGCTCTCGCTGGCCAACCTGCTCTTCACCGCATTTGTGGTCCAGGTGCTCCGGAGTTGACCCGAACCACGGCCCCCGCGATCCCAAGGTCCGACGACCTACGTCCGAGCCGGGGGGGCACATCCGAATCCACACAACGCAACCTCAACCAACCGAAACACCCCCTGACCTTCAATGGAGCCGAGACGTGAAGGCCGACGACCCAACGCTCAAGCGGCTCGAACCGCCGAAGCTGACCCCCCTGGAACGAACGTACCTGCCGCAGATCGTTGAAGGGCTCTCGATCACCGGCCGTCATATCGTCGATGTGATCCGCGGCAAAGGTTCGGTCACTGCCGAATATCCTGAAGAGCAGCACGTGCCCAGCGAGAACTATCGCGGCGTGCACCGGCTCAACAAAGATGATGATGGCCGGATCAAATGTGTCGCCTGCATGCTCTGCGCGACCGCCTGCCCAGTCCACTGCATCGACATCGTTGGGGCGACCGCGCCCGAGTCCGAGGGCTGGGAGGACCGCGAGAAGTACCCCGAGAGCTTCGTCATCGACGAACTCCGGTGCATCTACTGCGGGATGTGCGAGGAGGCCTGTCCCGAGGACGCGATCGAATTGACAAAGCTTTATGACTTGACGGGGCTCTCGCGCGAGGAAATGATCTTCGACAAGGCCAAGCTCCTCTCGATCTACGACCTGACCAAAGACCTTGAACCGGTCCGGCTGAAGCGACACGCCCCGACCACCGCGACGCCCGAACCATCGACGACCGCCACGGCTCCCGTCGGGGCCCTGGAGGCGTCCGCAGCGCCGACTGAGTCGGCCTAGGAGATCCTTCCGGTCTCCGTTCTGATCAGGCGGGTTGGCTGAGACGCTCAATAACCCCGAGCCGCGTCGCTGTCGACCCGCCCAAGCCTCTCCCTCCTCCTGACGACCCGCGACCGTCCGCGTCGCCCACCACGGTGATCCGCCCCGATGACGACCATCGCCTCGCTCGATGACAGACTCGCCTTCCTGCTGTCGGTCCTCTCGGTGCTGCTCGGCGGCCTAGGGCTCTATTTCCTGCTGCCCAGCACCTTGCCGTTCCGGACCCGGATCGCCACGCGGGTCGCCTCGGCCATCGGCAGCCTGCTGGCGGCCTCGAGCCTGTTGCTCTTCGTCGTCCTGTTCTGGAGTCCGCCGGCCGATGACGTGATCGTCAACGGCTTCTTCTATCTGTTCGGGCTCTCCGCGCTGACCTGTGCGGTCCTGATGATTACCAGTCGCGACCCGATCTACTCGGCGCTCTGGTTCGCCGCCGTGATTCTCTCCTCGGCCGGCCTGTTCCTGTTGGCCGGTGCTCCGTTCCTGGCCGCCGGGACGGTCATCGTCTATGCCGGCGCCATTATCGTGACGTTCCTGTTCGTGATCATGTTGGCCCAGCAAGGGGGACTGGCCATCTACGACCGGATGGCCCGCGCGCCTCGACGCGCTGTCCTGAGCTGCTCGTTCCTGCTCTGGTCCCTGCTGGTCGTCTTCCTTTACGCTGCGCCTGAGCCGGTCGAGACCCCTGGGACCGACACGACCGCGTCGACCGAATCGGCCAACGAAACCGAGATTGTGGTCCGGAGCCCGCTCGATCCAGCCTTCGAAGTCTTCCGGACCGACTCGCAGCGGTTGCTGCCCCCTGCCGAACGGGACGTCCGCGAGAGCGCTTTCGGCCCCAACGCCATGCTGCCTCGGATCCGCCTCGAACTCCGAGAGCCCGACCCTGGATTGTCGGATGAGCCGGTTTCCGAGGCCGATTCGGAGCCCGCCGACAATGGCGGCGAAGCAGATCCTGGGGACTCGAGCGCGGAGGATGCGGACTCGAGCGGGACCGAGACGCGGGAGTCGACGCTGTCTCAGCCAGAGGTGGGTCACGTCGCCGGGCTCGGCGCGATGCTCTACACCGAGCACCTTCTCTCGGTCGAGGTGGTCGGCGTTCTCCTGTTTATCGCGCTGGTCGGCGCTGTGGCGATCACGACCAAGTTGCCCGACGAGCAGGCTCAGGCTTCGTCGACCGACTCACCCCTGACCAACGGGAATCCGCAGATCCCGGATCCCGAGACGACCTGATCCGCGACGATCGTTCTCTTCGGAGAGACCGCGAAGATCATCCCCATGCCCGCACCTTTTGGCCCTTTTGAGGTTCCGAGACGGCCACGATGAGTACCGCCCCATCGTTCGGTTACGATCTGCTGACCAACTACCTGCTGATCGGCGCCACGCTGTTGGTGCTGGGGATGCTCGGGTTCCTGACCCGTCGCAATCTGATCGTGATGTTCCTCTCGGTTGAGCTGATGCTTCAGGGTGTGGCGGTGAGCTTGGTCGGGTTCGGCCGGTTCCACGGCCACTGGGGCGGTCAGGTCTTCACGATCATCATCCTGACCGTGGCGGCCTGCGAGGCGGCGATCTCCCTGGCCTTGGTGCTGGTGCTGTTCGCGCGTCGAAGTTCCTTGGACGTGACGCTCTGGCAGGACCTCCGTGAGGTGGGCACGGCCCCAACACTCGAGTCGGACGAGCGGGCCGAGCCGGCGCCCGAGTCGCCCGCCCCGCCGCCCGAACTGACCCCGGCCGGTGTCGAGCCGCCGCACCGTCGCCCCTGGGAAGAGGTCACACGCTGATGGACGCCCTGATCCCTTACCTCTGGCTGGTCCCCGTCCTGCCGCTTCTGGGTGCGGTCCTGACCGGCCTGCTCGGCGGGCTGCTCGGGCGTCAGGCGCACTGGCCGGTTGTGCTCGGCATCGCTGCGTCGGCTGTGCTCTCGATCCTCCTGCTGTTCCGTGGCGAAGCGGGTGAGAGCCAGACGATCGTGGCCTACCCGTGGCTGGAGGTGGCCAACCTCCGCGTCGATTTCAGCTTCCGGATCGATGGCCTAACCGCCATGATGCTGGCCACCGTGACGTTCATCTCGACCTTGGTGGCCGTCTACTCGATCGGCTACATGAGCCACGAGCCGGGCTACGCCCGCTACTTCGCCGTCGTTGGCTTGTTCGTGGCGGCGATGACCGGCCTGGTCGCATCGAACAACTTCGTGCTCACCTACCTGTTTTGGGAGGGGGTGGGTGTCTGCAGCTATTTATTGATCGGTCACTACCATGGCCGTTCGGCGGCGGCAGGCGCAGCACAGAAGGCGTTTCTGGTCAACCGGATCGGTGACGTCGGTTTCGCTCTGGCCATCTTCTGGATGTGGTCCTCCGCGCCCTCGACCACCGGCTTCAGCCTCGATTACAACGTCATCCTCAACCCCGAGGTACTCGAGGCTTACTCGGCTCAGGATCGATCGATCATCGCGCTCCTCTTGTTCTGGGCCGCTGCGGCCAAGAGTGCCCAGATCCCGCTCTACGTCTGGCTGCCCGACGCCATGGAAGGTCCGACGCCTGTCTCGGCCCTGATCCACGCCGCCACGATGGTCACTGCCGGGGTCTATCTGGTCGCGCGAGTCAGCCCCCTCATGGCGACCGTCCCCGACGTGCAGTTGCTCGTGGCGGTCATCGGCGGATTGACCGCCTTACTCGCCGCGTTGATCGCCTTGACCCAGACCGACTTGAAACGAGTGCTCGCCTATTCCACGGTCAGTCAACTCGGCTATATGTTCATGGGCTTGGGGGCGGCTGTGGGTGAAGTGGCACAGTTCGCCGTTACTGCGGCGGTCTTCCACCTGTTCACCCACGCCTTTTTCAAGGCTCTTCTGTTCCTAGGCTCCGGCAGTGTCATGCATGCCATGGGCGGGGTGATCGATATGCGACGGTTCGGGGGCCTGCGGTCGCGGATGCCCTGGACCTGCTGGACCTTCGCCATCGGCGCTCTGGGCCTGGCCGGAATCTTCCCGTTGGCCGGGTTCTGGAGCAAGGACGAGATTCTCGCCGCGCTCCGGGAGGCTTCTCTGGTCGAGGGCGGATCGTGGATCTACCTGGTCCTGTACGTGCTCGGGCTCGCGACGGCCCTGCTGACCGCAGTCTACGTCGCTCGAGCCTTCTTCAAGACCTTCCTCGGTGTTGAGAAGCTGCCCAGCGCCGACGATCCTGAAGTCGCCGAACTGCCCGCCGAACCCGACCCGCACGCCCACCAGGTCCACGACGACGGTCACGACCACGCGATCGGTCACGAGTCGGGCATGATCATGGTGGTCCCGCTGGTCATCCTGGCCGTCGGGACGGTCCTCGTCGGCGTCGTCTTTGGACCGACCGGCCTGTTCGCCGGGGCCATCGAGTCCACGCCGGGCTTGGAGGAACTCGGTCACGCCGAGGAGCACGCCTTCGACTGGGTGACGGCCGCCTTGGGCACCTTGGCCGGGGTGGTCGGGATCGGCCTGAGCTACGTCCTGTTCGCCAAGCCGAGCGAGAACGCTGCACGAATCGACGCGGCCTTCGGACCGGCCGCCTCGGCCTCACGGGCCAAGTTTTTCATCGATGAGATCTACCTCTGGACGATCGTTAAACCGACGCGGCTGTTGGCCGCGATCTGTCGGGGGATCGATCTGGGCGTCCTGGAACGGCTTGTGATGGAGATCGCCCGGTTCCCGCAGCGGTTCGGTCGCGCGATCCTGGCCACACCGCAGAACGGTCTGGTCCAGGTCTATGCCCTGACCTCCGCCTTGGGCGTCGTGCTGATCCTCGCCCTCTTGATCCTGATGGGCTTGGCCCAGGAACAGGTGGCCGACGGGGTCACCTGGATCACGACCCAGTTGGGTGGCTGACCCTTTGATGTTCTGATTGTCGCTCCTCTGACCCAAGAGAAGGTCCCGCATCGATGGCGAGCCTGCTGCTGCTGACGATCATCCTGCCGGCACTGGGGGCCGTCGTGCTCGGCCTGGCGCCACGTTCGTTGCCCGTGGCCGCGTCGCGTGGCCTGGCCTTGGGCATCTCGGCCTTGACGCTGGCCTTGACCGTCGTCCTGGTCCTGGCGTTTCGCTATCCCGCGCCGCCCGACTCGCCCGAGGATCTCGTCGCGACCCGTTCGCTGGGCGGTCAGGTCCAAGGCGCCTTCTTCCTCAAAGGGGACGAAGAGTCCGACGGCTTGACCTCGGTCCTCGACTTCGAGCGGGCCTTCCCACCGCCGCAGTTCACCCTCCTCAGCGCTGACCAGGGATATGGACCAGCCTGGATCGCCTTGGGACGTTCCTCAACCGATGCCTCCGGCGATGCGGCCGATCAGGTGACCCAAGCGGTCCGGTTCGCGGTCGGTCTGGACGGGATCAGTCTCTTCTTGTTCGGCCTGACCAGCCTGATGGGCTTCGTCACGATCCTGCTGGCTTGGCAGTCGCCGAGCGAACAAGGGCGCGGCCCACTGGCCCTCCTCCTGCTCTTGCAATCGAGCCTGCTCGGGCTTTTCGCCAGCCTCGACGCCGTGCTCTTCTATGTCTTCTTCGAGCTTTCGCTGTTCCCTTTGTTCTTCCTGATCGGTCGGTTCGGCGGCCCGCATCGCCGCAAAGCGGCGGTCGTCTTCGTCGTCTACACGCTCGTCGGTAGCCTGCTCAGCTTGTTGGGACTCTTGGGCCTGATCTTGGTCAACTACTCATACGGGTCCGGGGTCTTGACGACGTCGATCCCGGAGTTGACCCGGGGCTTGGGGATGGTCGAGCTGGCGAGTTGGAACCAGCTCGATGGTGGGATCCAGCAGGCGATCTTCTGGCTGCTCTTCGCCGGATTCGCGATCAAGACCCCCCTGTTCCCGCTCCACAACTGGCTGCCGCTCTCCTACAGCGAAGCGCCCCCGGCGACTCGGGTGATGCTGGCCGGCGTGGTCTCGAAGCTGGGCGTCTACGGGTTCGTCCGATTCGCCCTGGGGATGACGCCTTTGGGGATCCAGGCCAACGCGCCGTTGCTGATGGGGCTCTCCATCGCGGGGATCCTCTATGGCGCCCTGGTCGCCTTGGCCCAGTCCGACGCCAAGCGGTTGGTGGCCTACAGCTCGGTCTCACACATGGGTTTCATCGCCCTGGGCCTGTTCGCCCTTAACCCGACGGCGATGGATGGGTCGGTCATCCAGATGGTCAACCACGGCCTGACCACCGGGGCGCTGTTCGCCGCCCTGGGGTTCCTCGAGATCCGGACCGGATCGACCTCGATGGAGACACAGGGCGGAATCTGGTTCCGGCTCCCGGTCCTGAGCTTCTTCTTGATCGTGGCCGCGCTGGGCTCGGCGGCTGTGCCGGGGCTCAACGGGTTCGTCGGCGAGTTCCCGATCCTGATGGGCACCTTCGCCACCAGCCAGACGGCCGGGATCCTCGCCGCGATGGGCATGATCCTGGGCGCCTACTACCTGATGGTCATGCTCCGTCGGCTCGTCTTCGGGACCGATCCGTTGGGTGGATCGACCAAAGCGACCGACAGCACCCCCAGTGACGAGTTGACGCCGGTCGAGGGTCAAGCGACCACAGCGGCCGGTTGGCCGATGGTCACCGCCTTGACGCCGATCGCCTTGCTGATCGTGGCCATCGGCTTGTCCCCTCGAACGTTCCTCCAGCCGATCCGCGCGATCGCCGAAGGCTACGCCACCCGTGTGACCGCCTCGGTCATCCCTGGGGAGAGTGGAGCCATCCCGCGCGTCCCGACCCCTTACCGACCCGAGTCCCTGATCGAGGATGTCTCGGAATCGGGCGGCCTCTCTTCGGGTGGCTGATCGGCCCCCTCGCCGTTGCGACCTGACAACCCGAGGGCCGCGACGACCGCCTTCCCTCAATCCCATTCGGCCCCGACCGTTCCCCCCTTGCTGGTCAGGATCTTGAAGGCATGACCCCGCTGGCAATCTCGCAAGGCAGCTTGCTCACCATCCTACCGGAACTGCTGATCCTGGCCTCGGCCTTGACGATGATGACCGTTGGGGCATTCGTCCCCGCACCTCGACGCGTCTGGTCGGGAATCGCGGTCGTGACCTTGGTCGTGGCCACCATCCTGCTCGGCCAAGGCTGGCCAGCCCCCGGCTTCTGGGCCTCGCAGACGGACCCCTACTTGGCGCCCGTCATCGCCGACCCGTTGGCGATGTGGGGACGACTGCTGGCCGTGCTGACCGGGATCCTAGTCATCGCGATGGCCCACGACCGGATCAATCCCGCTCGGGCTCCCGAGTTCTTCGGATGTCTCCTGACCCTCTTCGCCGGCGCGATGCTGAGCTGTGCGGCCAACGATCTGATCCTGCTTTTCGCCGCCCTGGAGATGGTCAGTATCCCAACCTACGTCCTGCTCGCGATGGGGCGTCGCGACCCGACCGGTCAGGAAGCCTCGATCAAATACTTCTTGCTGAGCGTCTTCAGCTCAGCCTTATTGCTCTTCGGTCTAACGTATCTGTATGGCCTGGTCGGTGTGACGAACCTTCAAGCCTTGGCGTTCCTGATCGATCCGATCCAGGCGACCGAGGGCATGGCGGTGGTGAGCAAACAGCCGCTCTCTTTCGCCTTGATCGCCTTGATGTTCGTCTTGGCAGGGCTCGGCTTCAAGATGACTGCCGTGCCGTTCCACTTCTACGCGCCCGACGTCTACCAGGGGACGACGACGATCAATGTGGCGGTGCTGTCTTGGGTGCCCAAGCTCGTCGGGTTCGTCGCCGCGCTCCGCTTGATCACCGCCATCTTCGTGGGCTCGACGAGCACGCTGTCGGTGGTGACCTACGCCCTGATCCTGATCGCGATCCTGACGATGACCGTGGGCAACGCCCTGGCGCTGTTCCAGGATAACTTCAAGCGGCTGCTGGCCTATTCCTCGGTGGCCCATGGTGGATACCTTTTGATGGCCTTGGCTGTCAGTCTCCGTGATGACCAATTGCGGTCGGCCCCGTATTTCGGTTCTCAGGCGATCTTGTACTACCTGTTTGCTTATGCGTTGATGACCTTGGGCGTCTTCGCTGCGCTCCTGCTTCTGGACCGCCCCGAGCGGGGCACACCGGTCGAGTCGGTCGACGATCTCTCGGGTGTTGGCTCCAGGCGTCCGGCGGTCGCGTTGGGCCTGACGATCTGTCTGTTGAGCCTAGCTGGGATCCCGCCGCTGGCCGGCTTCTTCGGCAAGTTCCAGGTCTTCGCCTCGGTCGTCACATTGATCACCGACCGCACGATGGAGAACAACCCTGGCGATCGGAACCTGTTCTGGTGGCTGGCCATCGCCGGCGGCCTGAATGCGGCGATGGGCGCGTATTACTACCTCCGACCGATCGTGGTGATGTACTTCCGGGACGCGATCGGCGTGGACTCGGACTCCTCTTCCGCGTCGGCCTCGAGCGATCAGGCCCCGTGGCCGACCGTCCTGGCCTTAGGCGCGGCGGCGACACTCTCGATCGCCGCCGCGTTCAAACCAGGGCTCATCGACAAGCCGGCCCGCGAGGCCGCTCAGGCGGTGATTAACCGGCCGCCGGTCCTCAGTGTTGAGGCAGAGGGTGATCCCGAAATTGTCCAGCGAGACGACCCGGCGCCGATCGTTGATACCAGTTCAACAGATCCCAATATGGTCGGCGATTGACGGCAGACGATGTCTGGGGATCGGCCACGAATTACAGTCGCGTTGCCGACGTACAACGGGCAGAGGCATCTGGCAGAGGCGGCCGACGCGATCCTGGCCCAGGCCGATTCGGATGTCGAACTGCTCGTCAGCGACGATCGGTCGGATGACGCGAGCGTGGGGATCGTTCGCGAGCGCTGGGGTGATCGGGCGCGGGTGTTCGTCAACACCGAGCGACTCGGACTGGCCGGTAACTGGAACCGTTGCGTCGTGCTTTGTCGGACATCGCTGATCGCAATCGTCCATCAAGACGATCGACTCCGATCGGGTCATCTTGAAGCCCATCGTGCCGCCTTCGAGTCCGAGCCCGACCTAGCGATGACGGTTAGCAACACCGCGACGATCGATGAGCGGGGGCGATCGATTCCGGCTTCGGTGATCGAATCGGGTGGTTTGGGCGATGCTCCTCAACGCTTCGAGCCGGGTCGATTACTGCTGGCTTTGGCGGCATCGAACCCGCTTCGGTGCTCGGCGGTTAGCTTGCGCGTGGCGGCTCATCGCGAACTGGGGGGATTCGACGACCGTTGGCGTTATGTGGTCGATTGGGAATTCTGGATTCGGCTGGCGTCGCGGTTCCCGGTCCGTTGGTTGGGCGGTCAACCGACGGTCGAGGTGCGTTGGCACGCCGGCAGTGAGACCCAGCGGTTCCGGTCCAACACGGTGGATCTGGAAGAGACCGAGCGGCTGCTAGAGCGGATCAGTGAACTGTTGGCGGGAAGTGATGTCAGCCGCGAGACGTCGCGATCGCTGCGGCGGGCCGGCGTCCGTCGGTTGGCCCGAGCCTATCTGAATCGGGCCTATGATGGGTTGCGGATTGGCGGCGATTCCGAACTTGCGTTACGGAGCCTCCGGCGAGCGCTTCGACGTGATCCCGGGGTGCTGACCGTGATCTTGGCCGATCCTCGACTGGCCGCGATGCTCGCTCTCCTACGGGTCGTGCCTCGAAGGGCCGTGCGCTGGCTCGGTCCGAAACCGTCGCCTTCCGATCGCGGATGATCCGCGTCGCGTTAAGTCGCATCGTTTGAGAGCGCCTTGGACCAACACGCATGATATTAAGCCGATAAGGAGCGATTTGACGATCCCGAACGCGGGATCCTAGGGTTCTGTCCGAAGTCCTTTCCCCTGCCACGATGCAGTTTTCGGCCCGGAGCCCGCTGATGTTTCGTAAGCCCACCAGGACGTGCGTGCATGGTCGTCGGAATCGTCGAGGTCGCTTGCAATTAGAGCCGCTGGAGCGTCGGTCGCTGCTTACGACGATTCTGGTCGATACCCCGAACAACGTGGTCGATTCCGGCGATGGGATGACCAGCCTCCGCGAAGCGATCACATTAGCAAACAGCACCTCGGGTTCGGACACGGTCACGTTCGACTCAAGCCTCAGCGGGGGGACGATCACGCTGGGTGGGACGGATCTGGACCTGACCGACAGCGACACGACGACGATCACGGGCCTGGGCGCCGATTCCCTGACGATCAGTGGCGGGGGCGCCTCGCGGATCTTCCATGTGACTTCGAGCGGTTCGGCGTCGATCAGCGGCTTGACGATCACCGGAGGGAGGACGGACAAAGGTGGCGCGATCTACAACGAAGGTACACTCAGCCTGACCAATGCGACGGTCACCGGGAACACGGCGACTCGGTGGGGTGGTGGTTTCTACAACAAAGGAAATTTAACGCTTTCAAATGTGATGGTTAGTGGTAACTCAGCCCCGGTTGGCGGCGGGTTCGACAACACTGGCACGGTCTCCCTGACCAACACGACGATCAGCGGAAATATCGCCAATAATATCGGTGGTGGATTTCATAACTACTATAATGGCACCCTGATCGCGAGCAACACGGCGATCACAGGCAACACGGCGTCCACAGGTGCCGGTTTCGGCAACGTGTTCGGGACGGCGACCGCGACCCTTTCGGATGTGACGATCACGGGGAACTCGGCGTCGAATGGAGGCGGAGGTCTCTTTATCGTCTCCGGCACAGTGACCCTTCAAAACGCGACGATCAGCGGCAACTCGGCGAATCAAGGTGGGGGGATCGGCAACTCTGGCACGCTGAGCCTGGTCAACGCGACGGTGACGGCCAACACGGCCTCGACTGAGGGTGGCGGGATCCGAAACAGCGGGTCGTCGAGCAACCTCATGCTGTTTAACACGATCGTCTCGGGCAACACCGGCAGCGGTGGTGCCGCCGACAACCTGCACGGCACGTCGCCCGCGTCGTCCAGCCAAGGCAACCTCTTCGGCACCGGCACGGCGGACCTTTCGGGCCTGGACGGGACGAACCGACGCGACATTGATGATCCGGGCCTGGGCCCCCTGTCGGACAACGGTGGGCCGACGTGGACGCATGCCCTGAACGCGAACAGTTGGGCCATCGGTGGGGGTGTCAACGCCAAAGCGGTCGACGATCAGGATACGGCGTTGACGACCGATCAGCGTGGGACCGGCCACGCGCGGATCCAGGTGGGTACCGTCGACATCGGGGCTTATGAATCGCCCTACGAGGCGCCGAGTTTCGTGGTCGACACGCTCTCGGACGCGGTTGACGGGACCGACGGCCAGACAAGCCTTCGAGAGGCGGTGACGCTGGCCAACAACCTCTCAGGCGCCGACACGGTTACGTTCGATGGCAGCCTCAGCGGTGGGACGCTCACGCTGGGGGGGACGGAGTTGAGCCTGAGCGACAGCGACACGACGACGATCGAGGGCCTGGGGGCCGATTCCTTGACGATCAGCGGTGGTGGTCTGACGCGGATCTTCTCGGTGGGCTCGGGTGCCTCGGCGTCGATCAGCGGATTGACGATCAGCGGGGGCAGTGCCAGTGACGGCGGCGGGATCCACAACGAAGGGACGCTGAGCCTAACCAACGCGACGGTCAGCGGCAACACGGCCTCGGATTCGTCGCGTGCAGAAGGTGGCGGAATCCACAATACCTCGAGCGCTTCACTGACGATCAATAGCACGATCATCAGCGGCAACGTGAGTTCGTCAACGGCCTACAGCTATGGCGGTGGGATCTTCAACGACGGGACGCTGACGGTCAACGACTCGACGATCAGCGGCAATTCAGCTTCAGGGTCGATGTACGTCTATGGCGGCGGGGTTTACAACGACGGGACGCTGACCATCAGCGGGTCGACGATCAGCAACAACGCGACCGATGGCGATGGGGGCGGACTCTGGAACGATTACGGGGCGACCGCGTCGATCAGCGGGTCGACGCTCAGCGGCAATTCGGGCGTCTTCGGCGGCGCGATCACCAACAGCGGGACGCTGACGGTCACGGGTTCGACGCTCAGCGGTAACTCGGCCAGCACGGGCGGCGGGATCAGCAATTCGAAGCTGGCAATCGTATCCGGCACGACGCTCAGCGGCAACTCGGCGTCCAGGGGCGGCGGGATCATCACCTCAGATTCCTTGAGCTTGTTCAACACGACGCTCAGCGGCAACTCGGCCAGTCAGGGTGGCGGGGTCTACAGCTTTGGCGCACTGACGATTGTCAACACCACGGTGACGGCCAATACGGGGTCGACTGAGGGCGGCGGGCTCTGGGCCGACCCGACCTCGGGCAGCCTAACGCTGTTCAACACGATCGTCTCGGGCAATGTGGGTGCCGGCGACGCGGCGGACAACCTGCACGGTAGGTTGCCCGAGTCGTCCAGCCAGGGCAACCTGTTTGGGACCGGTGCGACGACCCTGACGGGTCTGGACGCGACCAACCAGATCGGCGTGGACGACCCGGGTCTGGGTCCGCTGATGGACAACGGCGGTTCGACCTTGACCCATGCGTTGCTTAAGGGCAGCGCAGCCCTCAATGCGGGTGTGAGCGCCAAGGCGGTCGATGACCAGGATACGGCGTTGACGACCGACCAGCGAGGCGATGGTCACGCGCGGATCAAGGGCGGGACGGTGGACATCGGATCTTTCGAGTCGCCGTACGAGGCGTCCAGCCTGGTGGTCGACACGCTCTCGGATCTGGTGGATGGGACCGATGGCCAGACGAGCTTACGTGAGGCGATCACGCTGGCCAATGCCACCTCGGGTTCGGACACGGTCATGTTCGATGGTAGCCTCAGCGGAGGGACGATTACGCTGAGCGGCACCGATTTAGATCTGACCGACACTGACACCACGACGATCAGTGGTCTGGGAGCCGAATCGTTGACGATCAGTGGTGGTGGTTTGTCTCGCGTCTTCGCTATTGGTTCGGGTGCCTCTGCGTCGATCAGCGGGTTGACGATCAGCGGAGGCAACGCCGGTGACGGCGGCGGGATTCTCAACTCTGGGACGCTGAGTCTGAGCCATGTCACCGTCAGCGGCAACACCGCGACGAGCAACGGCGGCGGGATCGACAGCGCGGGGACGCTCACTGTCACGAATGGCCTCATCACAGGAAACACCGCCGGTGAGGAGGGTGGCGGCCTCGACAACGAGGGAGCGACATCGCTTTCCGACACGACCGTGAGTGGTAACGAGTCTTCGGCGGATGGGGGCGGTTTGTCCAACTATGGGAGCATGTCCCTGACCAACGTGACAGTGAGCGGGAACTCGGCCGGTGATGATGCCGGGGGCATCGATAACGACGACGGAGGGACGCTCGTTATCAATGGATCGACCATCAATAACAACACGGCTGGAGAAGACGCAGGTGGTGGGATCCGGAACTATGCCGGAACGGTGACGGTGACCAACTCAACCATCCGCAACAACGTCGCCGCGGGAGACGGCGGCGGGATTCAGATCGACGAACATGGCGTCGTGACCCTGACCAGCGTGACCCTTTCAAACAACAGCTCGGCCTACGACGGTGGCGGGATCGCTCTCGACGGAGGTTCGCTTACCCTCAGCGGCTCGACGATCGATGGAAACACCGCCGACCACTACGGCGGTGGACTCTTCAACGCTGAAGGGACCCTGTCGGTCACGAGCACCACGATCCGGGACAACATCGCCAGTCAGGGTGGGGGGATCGACGTCAATGGGGCGATTGATATCCGGGATTCTTGGATCACCGGAAACTCCGTGTCCCAGAACGGTGGCGGCATGATGGCTGTCTCTGGGACGTCGCTCCTCGAATCGGTCACCATTAGCGACAACACAGCAGGTGTGTCGGGGGCCGGCTTGATGAGCTACAACGCGACGTTGAGCCTCATCAATGCCACGGTCAGCGGCAATGAAGCGAACGGGACGGGCGGCGGGATCTTGAACCGCGGAGTGATCACGATCGTCCAATCGACGATCACAGCGAACCGCTCGGACTCCGACGACAGCGGCGCGGAGGCCGGAGGCGGACTCTCGACCCAGGACGATTCCAGCAACGCCACGACGCTGTTCAACACGATCGTTTCGGGCAACTTCCAAGGTTCGGGAACGACCGCCGATAACCTCCGTGGTAAGGCCCCCGAGTCAGCCAGCGCTGGCAACGTCATCGGTACCGGTGGGGTGACCGTCGATGGATCGACGAACCGGATCGGTGTCGATAACCCGATGCTGGGTTCGCTCCAGGACAACGGCGGCCCGACTCCGACGCACGTCCCGACGCGTTGGAGCTTCGCCGTCGGCGCCGGCCTGTCGGAGCATGCCTTGGACGACCAGGGCAGCTCGTTGACGACCGACCAGCGTGGCACGGGCCACGCACGGATCGTCGCGACGGTCGACGCCGGCGCGGTCGAGTCGGCCTTCGAAGATGTCACCTCGGTCATCGACACGGTCTCGGACGTCGACGATAGCACGGACTATATGACGAGCCTTCGCGAGGCGATCGCGATGGCCAACGCCCGCTCGGGGGCGGACACGTTGACGTTTGACTCGAGCCTCAACGGCGCGACGATCACGCTGTCGGGCACCGAGCTGATGCTCAGTGACTCGGCAACGACGACGATCACCGGGCTGGGCGAGGCCTCATTGACCATCAGCGGTGGCGGGTTCTCGAGGCTCTTCAACGTCAACGCGGGCGGTTCGGGTGCGATCACCGGGCTGACCTTGACGGGGGGCTCAGCCTCCCACAACGGCGGGGGGATCATCAACCGGGGGACGCTGAGCCTGGACGGCGTCATGCTCCACGGGAACTCCGCGGCCAACTGGGGTGGCGCGATCGACAATCGCGGAACGTTGACGATCGCCAATGCGACGATCGACAACAACTCCGCCGGCGGCGCAGGCGGGGCGATCCGGAACATGGGGACCCTGACCTTGAGCGCATCGGACCTGATGGACAACACGACCGCCGATCGTGGCGGCGCGATCGACCATGCCAGCGGGACGGCCACGATCACCGGGTCGCGGATCAAGCGCAACGCGGCCGCGAATCAGGGCGGTGGGATCCGTTCGGACGCGACGCTGACGGTCACCCAAAGTGTGATCGGCACCAACGAGGCGGGCGGTTCCGGGGGCGGCCTGGCCAGTTGGGGCAGCCTGAGCCTCGACGCCTCGACCGTCGAGGGTAACGCGACGGAGATCGACGGCGGCGGACTGTTCAACCGTGGCACGGCCACGGTGACCACCTCGACGATCAGCGGCAACCAGGCCGAGGGCTTCGGTGGCGGGTTGGCCAATGGGGGCACCGGCACCTTGCTGGTCGAGGCGTCGACGATCACGGCCAACCGAGCCGATGCCGACGGCCAGGGCAACACCTCGACATCGGGCCTGGGCGGCGGGCTCTGGACCGACGACTCGGAGGGAGCCACGACCGATCTGTACGTGTCGATCGTCTCGGCCAACCGGGCCGGTCAAGGCCAGGCAGCGGTGGCCGACAACCTGGGTGGCGCGGCCCTGAGCTTCGCCGACAAGTACAGCACGGGGACGGCCGCGAACCTCATCGGGACCAGCGCAATCACCCTGGACTCCTCGGTCGGCGTGACTGGGATCGACGATCCGGGCCTGAGCTTGTTGGGCGATTACGGGGGACCGACGCCTGTGCATCGCCTCCTGGTGAACAGCCCGGCGCTCGATGCCGCCGGCACGATCCCCTGGACCGACCCGGACCAACGCGGTGTTTCGAGGCCGATCGACGCCGACAACGACGGCCAGGCGCTCCTCGACATCGGCGCCGTCGAGTTCGACCCGGTCCCCGACTATCATGTCCAGCTGAAGCCCGATGGTAGCTTGGTCGTCTTCGGGACCGCCAACGACGATACGATCACGGTCTCCAACAACCCAAGCGACTCGACCGATGTGACGGTGACCTGGAACGGAACCGTCGCGTCATCGCTGACTGTGACCGGCCAGATCTGGATCGAGGCCGGGGACGGCCACGACTCGGTCGATCTGACGGAAGTCGCCGGGTTGACGGTCGGTATCGATCTCGGCGCCGGGGCCGACACGGCCTTCGGGACCGAAGGCGACGACTTGATCTACGCCCGCGAGGGCGCCGATTCGGTCTTCGGCATGGGCGGCGGCGACTCGATCCTCGGTGGGGCGGGCCAAGACACGCTCGATGGCGGCCTGGGCAACGACTACGTGGTCGGCGAGGATGGAGAGGACCGTCTCGTCGGGGTCGCCGGCGACGACACATTGCTGGGCGGCGACGACAACGATCGGCTTTTCGGTGGTCTGGGCGATGACAGCCTGAATGGTCAGGCGGGCAACGATACCCTGGGCGGACATGAGGGCTCGGACACCCTCCGGGGTAATGGCGGGTCCGACGAACTGTTCGGCGGACCGGAGGCCGATACGCTGGTCGGCGATGAGGGCCAGGATCGGCTCCATGGGGGCGAAGGCAACGACCGACTGGAGGGGAACGCGGCCAACGACCTGCCCTAGGGCTATGAGGGGGACGACTCGTTGCTGGGTGGCAACGGCCAGGACAGCCTCTTCGGAGGGGCTGGGGCCGACACGCTCGAGGGCGGCTCGGGGAAAAACGAGTTGCTCGGTGGGTCCGGGATGGACCAGATCGAATTGATCGGGGGGGCGGGGTCGCAACAGCAGATCCTGGATCGGGGGCTGGTCGACGGTTTCCTGCGGCATCGACGGCTCAGCGGCGATGGTTCCCAGACCCGCGCCCTCGACCTGATCGGGATCGATCAGGCCGACCTGATCCTCCTGCAAGCCCTCGGCGGCAACGACACGGTTCAGGTCGGCGCCGACTTCACGATGGGCGGGACGCTCAACGGGGGACAGGGCACCGATTCGTTGAGCCTCGCCTCGGAGATCGTCGAGCTCTGGGAAACGGAGGAATTCGAGTGAGCCGTCGAGGAATCCGAGATCGATCGCGACGCTCGGTTGCCCCGGACTCCTCGGCGGCCCGATAATCGGTCGGAGTGTGGATCCGGGCCTCGCGATTTCCCGTGCGGGATTCCGGATCCGAGCCGACCGACGTTAGGGAGCGTCCTTCGATGTTCGACCTGGAAGCGATCCAGTCGGCCCTCCGCGAGTTCGGGGTCGACTGCTGGCTCATCGGCGACTTCCGTGGCAGCAATGTTCTGGGCCGTCGTGTGCTCGATATGGAGGCCCTGCCCGTCGGCACTCGGCGCTTCTTCTACGCGATCCCCAGCCAAGGGGAGCCCCGCAAGCTGATCCACCGGATCGAGGCCGACGCGCTCGAGCATCTGCCCGGCGCCCGGACCATCTACCTGCGTTGGCAGGACTTCGAGGCCGGCCTCCGCGGGCTCGTCGGCGAGGCCAAGCGCGTCGCCATGGAATACTCGCCGCGCAACGGTAATCCATACATCTCGAAAGTCGATGCGGGCACCGTCGAGTTGGTCCGCAGCTTCGGGGCCGAGCCGGTCGCCTCGGGCGACCTGATCCAGCAGTTCGAGGCGGTCTGGGACGAAGAGCAGTGGCAGCTCCACCTCCGGGCCAACGAGGTCACCACCGCCGCCTTTCCGTTAGCCTGGCAGTTCATCGCCGAGCAGGTCCGCCAGCGCGGATCGGTCCGAGAGACTGTCGTCCAATCGCGGATCCTGGAACACTTCGAGGCGCATGGCCTGACCACCTACAGCCCGCCGATCGTCGGGGCCGGTCCTCATAGTGGTGACCCGCACTATGAGCCGCTGGCCGCCGCCGACGCCGCGATTGATCGTGGCGACTTCGTGCTGATCGACCTCTGGGCGAAGCTCGATCAGCCCCGGGCCGTCTACAGCGACCTGACCCGCGTTGGCTTCGTCGGCGAGGAGGTTCCCTCGCGATACCAGGACGTCTTCAAGATCGTCGCCGAGGCACGCGACGCGGCCATTACATTGGTCCGCGAGGCCTTCGCCGAAGGGCGACCCCTCCAAGGGTTCCAGGTCGACGACGCGGCGCGTCGGGTGATCGAGGAGGCCGGCTACGGCGAGTTCTTCGTCCACCGGACCGGACACAACATCGGTCAGGAGACGCACGGCAACGGCGCCCACATCGACAACCTCGAGACCCACGAAGAACGTTTGATCCTCAAGAACACGTGCTTCTCCATCGAGCCTGGGATTTATCTCAACGATTTCGGGATTCGGAGCGAGGTCAACGTGTTCGTCGATGGTGAGGGCCAAGTCCACGTCACCGGCGGTCCGTTGCAGACCGAGGTGCTCCCGATCCTGGCCTGAGCCGTCGGTCGGCCAGCCCTGGCGATCGGATCGCTCACTGTCTTTCCACATCCCAGATCAATTTCGACGAAGCCGCGTCCCGACTTGCCGAGCGTCCCCAAGATGGCCCGCAAACGCCCCGCAGCCTCCGGCGGTCGGGATCGGAAGCCGACGCGATCCGCCCGACCCCCGTCGAAACGGTCCGCCAACGCGGTCCGCCGGCCCGCCGGCAAACCGTTCGGCCCCAAGTCGGTTCGGACGAAAACGGGCCGGCCAACTGGGTCCAAGGCCCACGCCAAGGCTGAACTCGATGCCAATACGGACGCGAGGGGACCGAACCTATCGCCCTCGAAGCTGGCCGAGGCGATCGCCGAGATCGCCCTGGAGGTCGAGCCGCGTGTCTTGGACGAGGGCCGGCGCGCCGACCGCGCCTTGGCCTTCCACTTTCGGCGTCGTCAGAGCTTAGGGCCGGTCGAACGTCGAGAGATCGCCGATGCCGTCGCCTCGTTGTTCCGCTGGCGAGGATGGATCGCCCCGCTGCTGCCACGCGACAGTCAAGGGGTCAAACGGCTCCTGCTCTGCGCCTTGATGGATGCCGAAGAGATCACGACGATCCTCCGGCAGTGGGCGCGGACCTCGGGGATCGAGCCGTCGCGATTGATCGCATTGGGTGATGCGCCGAGCTGGACGGCCCGCGCGGAGACCCTGAAGCTCTGGGCTGGTCAACCGCAGTACAACGCGGACCCCTGGCGGCTCTTCCCCGACTGGTTCCGCGAGGTCGTCCCGCTCCCGCCCGGATCCGGCTCGGCCAAGGTCCGTCGGCTCGACTTCCTGACCGCGCTGCAACGACGGCCGGCCCTCTGGATCCGCGCCCGCAACGCCGAACCAAGTGCCCTCTGGAGCCGGCTCCGACGCGAGGGGATCTCCTTTGAGGTCCACCAGCACAAGGCCGACTCGGCTCGGCTCGATCGTCGCGTCGAGGTTGCAGTGTTGTCGGCCTTCCTCGAGGGGTTTTTCGAGGTCCAGGATCTCGGCGTCCAGGCGATCGCCGCCGCCGCCGACCCGGAGCCCGGCGAGCGCTGGTGGGTCGCCGGCGTTGGAGGCGGTCATTCGGCGATCCACCTGGCCGATCTGATGGGCGGCAAGGGGCAGGTCGTGGCCACCGACGGTCGGCCCGCAGCGCTCAAGGGGGTCGTCCAGCGGGTCCGTCGCTTCCAGATCAGTAACGTCGCCACTAAAACCTGGGACGGTGCGCACGTTGTTGGCAAGGCCGGTCGCTACCACGGCGTGCTCGTCGAGGCGGCCAGCTCGGGGATTGGCTCCTGGCGTCGCCAGCCCGAGGCACGCTGGACCCTCGACACCAAAGGCGTCGACGCGCTGCCCGAAGCCCAACGACAGGCTCTCCACGTGGCCGCCCAGGGGGTCCGGCCTGGCGGTCTGCTGGTTTACACCGTCGCCACGCTCAACCCCGCCGAGACCCGAGCCGTCGTCGAAGCGTTCCTCGAGGACCATCCCGGGTTCCAGATCGATCCGTTTCCCCATCCCTTCCGAGACGGCCCCACCGACGGCTACCTCAACGTTTGGCCTCAGATCCACGATGCGGAGGCTCGGTTCATCGCGCGGATGGTCCGGGCGGATTAGGACCGAGATTCGCGTCAACGGACACGGGTTGCCACGCGAGTGATGTGTTCGATTCCTCGAACGAACCGATCGATGCCTTCGGCGACGGTCTGGGGTTGGAGGGCGCCGAAGGCGACCCGGAGCGAGCAGCCTTCGAGGGCCCCGAAGGTATCGCCGGGAATGGCCGCGACACCGTGGTCACGGACGAGTCGTTCGACGACCTCCATGGCGCGGAGGTCGGTGTCGATCGTCAAGAAGACGTAGAAGGCGCCGTCGGGCCTGGGAAATCGGACGCGGTCGCCAAGCGCGGCCAGTTTGTCGAGGACGACTTGGCGAACCTCGGCGATCGCGGCGATCCGTTCGCGGCAGGCGGCTGGCCCAATCTCCAAGGCGCCGAGGGCCGCGGCCTGACTGGCAATCGGCGGGCAGATCAGGATCGTGTCCTGGATCTTCTTGAGCGAGTCGAGCAGCGGGGTCGGAACGACCATGTAGCCGATCCGCCATCCGGCCATGCCATAGCCTTTGGAGAGCGAGAAGAGCGAGATCGTGTGCCGGCCGGCGCCGGGGAACGCGCCGGGCGAAACGTGTCGGGTTCCGTCGTAGGTGAAATATTCGTAGGCTTCGTCGCTGATATGGATGATGCCGGCCTCTGCGCAGAGCGAATTGATCTCGAGGAGGATCGGCTCGGGTGTGACGACGCCGTTCGGGTTGTTGGGCGAGATGGTCACGACCGCGCGGGTCCTGGGACCGATCACTGCACGAATCGCCTCGGGGATCGGCCGGCCTTCCTCGTCGTTCGGGACGGTCCGAACACGCCCGTCAGCCATGGTGACGGCCATCTCGTGGTTGAAATAATATGGGGTCGGCAGGATGACCTCATCGCCGGGATCAATAATCGCCAACACGGCATTCATGAACGCCATGTTTGACCCGGCTGTCACCAGGATCCGGCTCGTCTCGCCGAGGGCGATCCCGTTCTCCTCGGCCACCTTGGCCTCAATGAGTCGGAGGAGTTCGGGAAGCCCCTGGACGTGCTTATAGGCGTGGACGTCGTGACTTTCCAACGCCTCGGCGACCCGCTCGATCGCGCGTTGGGGCGGACCGTAGGAGACGACGCCCTGGCCCAGCGAGATCGTGCCGGGATGCGCGCGGACCAACTCGGCCACCTTGGGGATGATCGGCGCTTGGACCTCGGCCATTCGTGCGTTCATCGCGCGTCCTCGATCCCCAGAATGACTCGAACAGCGGGCTCAGCACGACCCGTGCTGCTGGGCAAGTTCGCGGAGCAATCCATAGGAGTAGATGCCGGTATTGTGGCCATCGTTCCATCGAAAGCGAACGGCATAGCTGCCAACGGGGTCCATTCCTTCGATCCGGATATCGACGCGGATCGTCGACGGGTCAAGGATCCGCTCCCCGGTCCATTCGTTCTGGCAGACAGCGCAGGGGCAGATCGCGCGGACGCTCCGATACGGGATCCGAACCTCGCCCAGATCAGAGTAGGATAGTTCAAGGATCTGGTCGGCCTGATGGGCGCGGACGTTGGTGGGCGGGTCGGCGGATCGGGGTCCGGGCGTTGACATGGTCGTCCTTCGAAGATCAGGTGAAACCCATGGCACAATTTTATGTGAAGGCCCCGAGCATCAACGCAGTTCGGAGGGCGTTGAACCGAGCCCCAGGCGGTGTCCGGGTGATCGGACGCCATGATCGCGAGACGATCGCCTGCGAACACACCATGCACCTGCATTCCTATCAACGACACTGGCCGATCATCCTCGAACGGCTCCGCCACCACAATCTCGAAATCGCTCGGCCCGAGCAACCGCTCGGCTTCGAAGGCGAGGAACCGCTCTGGGACGATCTCTAAGCCGGGGGATCTGCTGCCTCCTGATGAGACGCGACACCGGCCTCGAAACCGCGGCCAGCTTATCCGAAAGCGTACCGCTCGGCGGTCCGCCAGTAGCGACTGAACCGCTTGAGGTCGAAGGTGATGTTGGGTTCGATCTCGAGGAACGGGTCGAGCGGCAGGACGTCGAACCGGAGGGTCCGGCCCAGGGCTTCAGCGATCTCGGCGACTCGCGGGTCGGGGCTCTCAGTCGTGATGACCCGCTTGGCCTTGTGTGACCTTGCGAAGCCGAGCAGGTGCTCGACCGGATCCCCCTTGCGAATCTCGACGGGCATCTCGAGCAAGCATTCGTATTGGAAAACGATCCGTTTGAGAGTCATCCCGGTGCGTTCGATCTCGGGTTCGTCGAAAACGAAGATCGCCGGCACATCAGGAAATCGTCGAAGTGCTGGGTTCTCGGACGAGAGGCAATCGGGGTTGATCCAGACGATGGCGTTGGGCTCTTCGATCGCGTCGGTGCTCATGACGGCTCGTTGGTCTCGTGGATGATTTCGATGATTTGATGTGAGGGTAAGTCGCGCGTTGCCCGAACCCTCAGCGTTGCGGGCGTCGGCGTTCGTGCTGTCGGGAGGGACGGGCACCTTGGGGAACCGGCTGGCCTGCGGCGGGGAAAAGCTTCAGCTCGAGATCCTCGTAGGACCCTTCGAAGTCGCAGCGCCCGCGGACCGGACAGGTTTTGCAATAGACCCCGTCGGAGTTGCGTTCCAGGTTCTCCCGATTGAACAGATAGGCCTTGGTGCTGAAAGTGCTGCCGACCCATTGCCAGGAGAGGTTGTTGCTGGCCGGGTCTCCATCGAGCAGGTGTTGGAGGAACCAGAACGCACCGGCCTGCCAGCGGACACGACGATGATGAGTAATGTAGCTGGAGATGTACATGCGAGCGTGATTGTGCAGATATCCGGTCTCGTGGAGTTCCTGGGCGAAGGCGTCGATGCAGGCCAGTCCGGTGGAGGCGCCTGGGATCTCATCGGGCAGGCGGGCCTCGCGTTGGTTCTCGTCGACGCCAGTCTTCCAGTCCTCGCGGTTCTTCCAGATCCCGGAGCCGATCTCCCAATAGACGCGTTGGAAGTAGTCGCGCCAGGCGAGTTCCTTAACGAGCTTCTCGGCCTCGCGACGGTAACGGACAGCGCCGAGGGCATAGTCGCGGACTTCCGGGAGGCTGAGCACACCATGTCGGAGGAAGGGCGAGAGTCGGGTGACAGCGCCATCGAGATGGTTGCGTGTCTTGGCATAGCGCGGCGGGTCGACGGCCTGCATTCGGCGGACCGCCTCGCGACGCCCTCCGAGAATCGGGCTGATGTGGTTGTCGCGAGTCGAGGCGCTGGGGAATTGTTGACGGAGGTAGGCGACCAGTTCGTCGCGGTCTTCGAAGTCGCGACGCATGGCCGGGCCGGAGGTCGCGGAGGTCGTGCTCATGAACAACTCTCGAACAAAGCGGGCCGATGACCTCAAGGGCCGACCGACCTCGTATCGGGGCGGAGCGGTAGGAGAAACGTCGGATGGGCCGGCTGATCGGGAGACCAAATCAGGAGGACTTGGCGCGTGATTTCGATGCACTCCGACGCGTCGTTCCGGTCCGGGCTTGGGTGCGTCGGGACTTGGGATCGACCTTGGCGACACTCCGCGCATCGAGCTTGCGGGCGCCCTGGGCGGTCGCAAGCTTCTTCCGGTAGCCGGCCAAGGACTCGAGGAAACGGTTGGCCTGCTCGCGGATTGCGTCGCGCTGGTCCTGATCGATCCGACCGAGTCCGAGGACAGCCGGGCCGAGTCGCGGGTTGCCTCGGAGCGTTTCCTCGTGCTCGATCAGGAAATTCCAGTAGAGCGCATTGAATGGGCAGGCTCGATCGCCGAGCCGCTGCTTGGGATCAAAACGACACGTTTTGCAATAGTCGCTCATCTTGTTGATGTAGTTGGCTGACGCAATATAAGGCTTGGTAGCGGTCCGGCCGTCGTCAGCATTGAGGCCCATGCCGATAACATTGGGCAGGACGACCCAGTCATGCGAGTCGATGTAGAAGGCCAGGAACCAGTCGGCCACCGCGGCCGGGTCAACGCCGGCCAGCAGGCAGAAGTTACTGACGACCATCAATCGCTCGATGTGGTGCGCGTAGCCGGTCTCCAAGAGGCGGCCGACGACCGTCCCCAGGCAGTTCAGGTCGGTCCGTCCGTCCCAGAAGAGTTTGGGCATCGGCTTGAGAGCCTGCCAGCTATTGGCCCCACGCAGCTCAGGCATCTGGTGCCAGTATTGCCAATACATGAACTCACGCCATCCGAGGATCTGACGGATGAACCCTTCGACCGAGTTGATCGGCGCCCGACCGTCGTGATAGGCCTGCTCGGCGCGTCGAACCATCTCTAAAGGTTCGAGCAGGCCGAGGTTCATGTAGGGGGAGAGGACCGAATGGTAGAGCGTCGGGTGTCGGCTCGACATCGCGTCTTCGAAGGGCCCGAACTCACATAGCCGCTGTTCCAGGAAGTCGTCGAAGGCCCGCTCGGCCTGCTCGTGGGTGACGGCCAGGTCGAACCCGTCGACCTGGCCAATCCACTCGGAGTTCTCGGCAGCTTGATCGATGGCCTGACGGGTCGTCGCGTCGGGCTCGAAGCCGAAGGGGTCGGGGGGCGTGATCGAGTCGGGCAACGGTTTGCGGTTGTCGGCATCGAAGTTCCAACGCCCGCCGACGGGATCCTTCTCGGTCTCCATCAGGACGTTGAAGTGTTTGCGCATGCGCCGATAGAAGGTCTCCATCATGTATTTGCGATCGGGATCGGGGTCCGGAATCGGGTCGTGCCGACCGACGATCATCATGGTGTTGGGCAGGATATCGACGGCCAGATCGAGGGCGCGTTGGAGCCGCCACTCCTGCTGCTGCCGCGTATCGTACTCGCTGGCGGCCATGGTCAGCAGGCGGAGCGGCTTGTGGTCGGTGATGGCCCGTTCGAGCCCCTCGGCATCGTCGTTGGCCTCGATTAGCGCGACGCGATATCCGCGATCGCGGAGCATCTGTGCGTAGTGTCGACCGGCGCTAAGCTGCAGGACTTGGCGCTTTCGATGGTATGGCAGGCGATGCAAACGCTCGTGGCTCTCGACCATAGCCACGAGGATCGCGTCCCGTTCGTCCTCCTGCTCGGCTTGGATCAGGGCCGGATGGTCGCGGAGGAGCTGATCCGGAAGGATCCAAACGACCGTTTTGATTGAGGAACGACCCATCGAGCCACCACCTGTCATCGGTTGAGGGGCGGGTGTCCGCCGTTCTCGTCGGTTCGGCAACCGGGCTAATGTAGTCGCCCGCTCCGGAGGGTCGAGGGAACGTCGATGCCTGGACACGAACGCTTCGCAGTCACAGAGGGATCGTTCCGGTCACAGACCGGTCTCGGCGAAGGGTCGACGACAAATAAAGAGACCCCACGGCCGAAACGGGTTCGACCGTGGGGTCCAGTTCCATCTCAAAAGATGCCAAAAGGTGGTTGCGTTGCTTCGGTCTCGGACAACAGAACCGCCGATTCGACTGGTCGATCTTGTCTCAGACCGGGGACGGTTTGAATCGGCCCTTTCGCGCTCGAAGGTGGCTCCCCCATCTGGGGTTGTCCTTCGAGCGCGGTGAGAGGAGATCAGGCGTTGTCGCGGTCGTCCTGATCGTCGTCAGGTCGGAGGGAGATCGGGGCGGCCGGGACGTCAGAGGCGACGTTCAGGCCGGAGGCGTCGGTGTTCTTGCCTCCATCGAGGGCCATGGCGAATCGAATGCGCTCGTCGACTTTGGAGGTGTCGATTGAAGCTGGGTCGTTGATCCTGTGACCATCGACCGCTCGACGTGCAAAGAATCCGGCCGATTGGGTCGAGGGGTCGGACCCATCGAAGATCGAACCGGCGCGGAGGTCGCGGACCGGATCGGGCGGCAGGACGATCATCGAGGCGTCGGAGCCGACTTGGGCGACACGCTGGGCGACCTGTTCGGAGGCCGGATCGGTGTCGAGCCATTCCAGGCCGAAGGAGGCCAGTTCAGCATAGGGGTCGCGGGCGGACGGATCACCCTCGGTCGACATCGAGCCATCGACCGGAACGCCTGGATTCGACCCGATATCGAAGGCGGCCCTGACAAAGCTCTGACTGCCAATCGGGTCGTTCAAGGCGGCAAGGAACCCGGCGGGCATCGGCACGGGCGAGGTTGGCCCATCGAGGTCACCGGCACCGGAACGCTCTAGGTTTGAGCCGGGGTTGGCCCCTTGGCTTGGCGGCGGTCCTTCCTGCCCACCACCGATGGAGAAGCCCGAGGGATCGAGGCCACCACCACCGAGGGAGGGGTTGGATGGGTCACCGGGGATCGGCGGGAAGGAGCCCAAAGCGCCGAACTCGAAGGCTCCGATGTCGGCCGGGCCGGCATCGAGATCGGTCGGTCGGCCGACGCCAGGAATGTCCAGGCGAATCCGTCCGAGGAAGTCGCGGGCGGGTGCTCCGTTCCCCAGGGCGACGTCGATCGCCGACGAGTCGGATTCCAAGCCGAAGTCGGAGAAGAGGAAGAAGATGTTGGGCGTGTCGCCGTCGGGCCGGGCGTCGCGGGCGTCGATGAACTCGGGATCACCGACAAAGTTGCCCTGTGCGTCGGGGGTCGTGCTGAGCCCGGAGAGCCCGGTGCCGATCAAGTCGTCGACCGGGCTGAGTTCATCAGGGCCGTTCCCGGAGAAGAGGTTGTAGCGAATCTCGGTGGAGGTAGCCCGATCGGTGGAGATCGCCGCCCCGGAGCCGAGCCCATCGTCGTTGTTGGCGAAGATGTTGCTAATGACATCGGCGGCGATCCCGACCGAGCCGGAGGCGTCGACCTGGAGACCGAGGTCATTGAAGACCAGCGTGTTGTTGCGGATCTCGACCGCGTCGGAGAGGAAGCCGGCGGAGGCCACTTCGATGCCGACGAGGTTGCCGTTGATGAGGTTGTTGACGATCGTCGGCGCCGGCCCGTCGGCGTCGAGGTTGACCTCGATGCCCGCCCCGGAGGTGACGAAGATGTTTTCGCGGACGATCAGGTTGCTGTCGGTGATCCGGAGACCGACGCGGTCCGACCGGATCGAGCCGAGTACCGGGTTGCCCAGCAGCGGATTGTCGATGACGAAGCCGCCGATAGTGGCCGCCGCGGCGCCCTCGTCGTTGATGCCCGTGGCGGTGACCGAGGCGGCGTCGGCTGCGGCCCCATCCGGAGCTCGGATGACGTGGGTGTTCGAAGTCGACCGGATCAACAGGGCGTCGGTCGAGGCTGGGTCGGCAGCGAAGACCCGGACCAGCGAGCGGAGCGTGACTTCCTCGCGGTAGACTCCGGGCAGGACCGCGACGATGTCGCCGATGCCGGCGCTGTCGATGGCCTCTTGGATCGTCAGGAACGGGTTGGTTCGCGTGCCCAAGCCGCTGCCGGAGGCCGGGTTGTCATCGACGAAGATGATGTCGACCAGGCTGGGTTCGAACAGCACGAACTCGGAGGTGAAGACGCCCCCGTCGAGCGGATTACCGGCGATGTCGATCACGGGCGATGTCGGCGTGCCGAGCTGGATCTGGTACTGGTCGTTGGTGAAGGTGCCGGAGACCTGGAAGGTAATCTCCTGGGCGCCGAGCGTCGTGAACAGATTGGTGATCTGAACGCTGCCGTCGACCAGCGGGATGATCGTCTCGTTGCCGTCGTTGAACGTCCCGTCATCGCCGGAAGCAACGATCTGCAGCGAGTTCGTGTTGAGCGAATCGGGCCGGATGTTCTCGTTGGTTTGGAACGTGATGGTCAGCTCTTCGCTTGCGGTGAGCGGGATCTCCTCGTTTGGCTCCGGCGAGACCGAGGTGACCAACGGGGCCTGGGTATCGACCAGGAAGCGGACCATCTGGTCGACGTCGGTCATGATGAACTCGTTACCGCTCGTGTCGGTGACGCGGACCCGAGCCAGGTATGTACCGTCGAGGTCGTCTTCGGTGCCGAGCAAGCCGTCGGGCCCGACGTTGAAGTTGGAGTTGGGCAGGACCATCGCGGGCTGGACGCTGAAGAGCCCGTTGATGTCGGTGAACGCCTCACCGACGGCCGTCAGGATCTCGACGCCCTCGACCGCATCGGGGTCGTCGAAGGTGGCCGCGTCGCCGGTCAGGGCGATGTCCAAAACGACGGTCTGGCCCAGCAGCGGGGTGACCGGCGGGAAGACGTCGGTGATGCCGCCCTGGAAGGTGGGCTGTGCGTCGAAGGTGATGTTGTCGCGCGGCTCGCCGACGGGCGTGTCGCTGGAGGCGGCCAGTTCCAGCGGGTTGAGCGGGTCGATCGCCGGCGGGGTGACGTCCACGGAGAAGGTCAGCGAGAAGTCGCCGCCGGGGATCCCATCGCCGGAGGGCAGGAAGTCCTGGGCGCCGGTGGGCGTTAGGTTCTCGCCGTCCAGCGGGTTGCCTTCGAGATCGCGGAGCACGTCCGAGCCGGTCCCGCGGAGGATGATCCGGTACAGATCACTGTCGAGCTCGAGGCCGACGTTGGCCATGTCGATAATGATCAGCCGGTTGTTGGGGTTGTAGCGGATCCGGCCGGAGAGGTCGATCTCCCGGTCGGCGGTGCTGTTGTTGTTGCCGAAGATCCCGTCGCCACCGGAAGCCTCCAGGACGACCGAGAGGTTGTTGATCGTGGTCGGATCGAGCAGCGAGTCGATGCCGAACCGAATGAATCGTGGCGTGGCGTCGACGCCCGTGACGCCGCCGACCTCGTAAAAGTCGACCAGCTCCGGCTCGCCGGGCACGCTGGCGGTCACATCGGTGACCACAGGCGCGTCGAGCACGCGGAACTCGAAGGCGCCCACGTCGAAGAACGGGTTGCGACCGAAGCCGGTGTTGGGCGTGCCTGGGTTGTCCTCTCGGAGGAAGCCCTTCTGGTCGCGGACCCCGAAGTCGGGAACGAATCCGGCTGTGGCATCGGTCGCTCCGGTGCCCAGCAACACGTCGTCTCGTGTGCCGCCCAGCGAGACCGGCAGGGCCAGCGTGAAGGTGCCGAGTTGGTTGATCAGGTCGACCTCGACCTCGCTGCCGGGGGGCCGGACGATCTGATCGAGCGACGGGGTGAAGAGGGCGTCGTTGGCGATGTCGTTTTCTTCGAACTGGATCGGGACCAGAGCTGAGAGCCGGCCGGTCAGCGGTGCGGGTAGCCGGACCCCATTGAGCGTCGAGGTGAGGAACTCGGACATTGGGGTCAGATTGTTGCCACCGAAGACCGGTCCGATCTCGCTGCGGCCGGCATCGATCGCTGCCGAAGTTTCCAGGAGTTCGAAAGTCCCCGGCATGAACTGCGGGGCGGCCAGGATGGGAACCCCGTTGGTCGGGATTGCGCCCCCGGGAGTTACGACCTCGAAGTTGACCGCATTGCCGGAGAACAGGGTGTACTGAGCCTGATTCACTGAGCCAACGACGCCCCCGCCTTGGCGGCCGACGACCCGGATGGCGAACTGGTCGTGGTCGGAGAAGATGTTGTTCATCCCCAGCCAATAGACGTACGAGTTCGGGTTGTTCCCACCTGCAGGCGGCGCGTTGGGGACCTCGAATCCGATCCCGTTGTTCGAGAAGGTGTTGTGCAGCATCGTCACCGACGATGGGAGGTTTAGCGAGTCAAGGTCCCCGTCTTGTGAAAAGGCTCGAACACCGACCGGCGAGTTGGAGATCGTGTTGTTGTAAAGGAACAGGTGGTAGGCCTGGGGGGTGCCGTTGGTCCGGAAGATCTCCAGCGTACTGATCGGGTCGTCACCGGTGCCGATCGTATTGCCGACGTTGCGTCCGAGCATGGCGGACGGGGTCGGCAGGGCGATCAACGCCGCCTGCCCGAAATCAGACAGGTTGGAGTTGGAGATCGTCATGGCGTTGCTGAGGTTGTTCTGCACTAGCGGGTCGCTGACCAGGCCTGGTAGCAACGGGGGGTTGAAGGGTGGCAAGAAGGTGCCGCTGAGCCCCTGCTTGTGCCAGGCGGACAGGTCAGTGAAGGCGTCGTAGTTGTCGTCTCCGTCAGCATCGAAGACGTCGACGAGACCACCGGAGTGGACCTCGATCCGGGTCATGAACCGGATATCCGCGTTGTCGATCAGGTTTCCGTTGCGGGGGTCGAAGAGGTTGTAGTCGGAGAGCGTGTTGGCGCCGAAGGTGATCATGCCGCCGTCGCCGGCCGCGGGGGCCACCGTGTCGGTGGTGAAGGTGTCGAAGTGCTCGACGCCGCGGACGACCTTGCCCACGCTGTTGTCGCGCAGCGAGGTGATGATTACGGGGACTCGGCTCTGTCCAGTCGTTTCGTTGCCGCCGATGCCGATGATCCGGATCTGGGCGCCGGCGCCGGGGTCGAGGAACGGGTCGGGGGTATCTGGGTCGACGCCATCGTCGACGCCGGCCATGAACCCGGCGCCGACGTTGCCGTCGTCGAACGAGCCGGAGTCGGCGTCGCCGGGCGGGTCGAAGTCGTTGAGCAGCTTCACGATCGGCGACTCACCCGGCGCGGCGATCCGACCCCCGTTGGCCAGCAACGTGTTGGGCAACTGGCTCTGGATGGTTAGGGTCTGAACCGGTTGGATCTCCGGCGCGAAGTTATCCGGGTCGGGCACCGGCAGGTAGTCGCCAGCATTAGAGCCGGCCATGACAACCGAGCCGGTCAGGATGTAGTTGAGATCGGTATCGTCCCACGACGTGCTGACGAACGAGGTGGCCGGGAAGAACGGGATGAAGTTGCTCGGGGCCCCCTCAGTGAGTCCGGTGGGGATCCCGGTGATCGGGTCGCCGGTGAACGGGAGCGAGAACACGCGGAGCCCGTTGTAGTTGTTCCGCTGCATGACGTTGTCGCGGAAGAACGGGTTGCCCGAGACCAACGGCTGGAGCGGGTCACCGGCCTTGAGCATATCCACGCTGATGCCGATGGCGGCCTCGAAGTTGTCGACGAAGTCGCTGTTGGTGACCATCGCCGTGGCGCCAGGGAATTGCGCGTCCGGGTCGAGTAGGCCGATGCCGGACCCGAAGAAGTCCAAGACCGTGGTGGTCGGGACTGTGTCGGTGATGAAGTTGAAGTTGCCACCACCGTGGGTGAAGATCGCCTCATCGATAATCGTGTGGACGCCCGCACCAATGGAGACCGAGCCCCAGAGCAAAGCCTTGGCGTCCGCGTCGAGCTGACCGAGTTGGTAGGGGCCGGGCAACGGCTGGGTCGCGTTGCCGTCGTTGCTGGAGTCCAGCGGGGCGACGATCTCGATCTCCTCGCCGGTGACCGGGTCGACGAAGAAAGTCCGTGCCTCATCGTCACCCAGTGCAGTCAGGAGGACTTTGGCGTCGCCGGAGCGGCTGGGCTCGAAATCGGCGTTGGGTGTGATGACCGGGTTGTTCGGGTCGGTCAGGTCGGTCGAGAGCGGACCGTAGTCGTAGATATCGCCGGTGGCCAGATCGAAGATTGGGTCCCCAGTTTCCGGATCGATCTGGATGCTCTCGTCGAACCCGTTGATGTACGTCCGATCGCCAAGGATCAGGTTGGTTCCGCGGAGGCTGCCGTCGTCGGTGGCCAGGATGCCCGCCCCACGTTGGAACTTCAGCAGCATGCCCTCTTGAACGTACAGGCGGTTGCCCGTCAGCGAGAGCGCCGCGGTGAAGATGTAGGGCGAGGGATCGTCGAAGACAAAGTTCCGCGCCGCCCCGAACTCGGGGCCGATCGGGTTGTCGGCATAGCCGATAGCATCGGTCTGCTCGGCCAAGCCGCTCAGCTCGGGCCGGACCCAGATGCCGTTGAGGCTGTTGTTAAAGAACTCGACGTTGCGGACCTTGATGCCGCGGGCGATATCGTCCTCACGGTGCGAGTCGAAGTTGGCCGACAAGCCGGCGTTGGCCCCTCCCCCACCGGACTCGCGGATCACCGAATTTGTGACCGACGGCCGGGCGTTGATGGCCATCACCGCGTCGAAGAGGAAGCCGATCGACTGCGGAACCGGACCACCGCCGAAGCCGATGTCGGCCTGGTTGATGATCGACATGACATCGTCGGCGCCCGAGGCGAACGGGACCGGACCGTCGACGGGCAAGTCGACCCGCGTGTCGGGGTTGGTGTTGTCGAGGTTGCGGAGGATGATCCCGCCGAAGTCGCCGGCCACCGCTTCAGTATCGTCGCCGTCGTTGTTGGTATCGCCGGCCACCGCGTCGTTGTTGAACGACGTGACGATCACCTGCTCGCCCTCGCGGATCCCGCCACGCATCTGAAGCGCCGAACCCTGCGCCTGCACGAACAGGGAGGCGTTGCGCATCTTGAGGATTGAACCAGCCTCGAAGACCATGGTGGTCAAGATGGGGACTGAGGCACTGCCGTCGTTGTCGGGTCCGGACGGGGCCTGCAGGACGAAGGTGTCCTGCTCGATCAGGCCGGTGCTCGGGTTGAGGATCCCCGGACTGGGCAGGGCGACGATGACGACCGGACCGGTCTGGGCCTCGGCCAATTCCTGCGCGGCGATGAAGGCCGAGCGGTCAAACCGGCCATTGCCGTTGAGGTCGCGCGACGGATCGAACAGAGTGCCGAAGTTGGGCCCGTTGTCGTCGGCCTCGGGGCCGAGCGTCGGGAAGGGCCGCAGCAGGCTACCATCCGGATCGTCGGCGATGGTGCCCGGGTCGTCGTTATAATCGGCGCGAGCGAACAGGACGTTGCCATGGGCCACGACGGTGAAGCCGGTCGTGAACGCGCCGCCTTCGACCCCGTCGCCGGTGATCGTCTCGCGGAGCGTCCCGTTGGGCAATTGTGTGACGAAGCCGATCCCGTCGGACGGATCCTGATAGCCGAGGAACTCCAGATCGAGCACGTTGCCGAAGACGTCGCGGATCCGCAGATCCTCGGCCGGATCGACATCGCCCCGGAGCCCGTCCTCGTTGAGGTCGACCTTTCGCGAGTTGGGTACGACGATTCGATAGTTGTCCGGATCCAAGGTTGTTCCGGCAGGAAGGCTGAGCACCAGCCGATCCTGATAGCCGGGCTGGTTGAAGCCGGCCCCCGGGATCGAGTCGACCAACTGCACGGTGGTCCCGGGCACGCGGATGAAGTTGGTGCCGAGACCCTGAAGACCCTGTCCGACGTCAGGACCGAAGTCGCCGTCAGCCGGGGCGTCGGGCGCGTTGGCCGAGCGGATCAGGAAGATCGAGTCGTCGCTGATCGTGTTGGGGTCCAGCGGCGAATCGAAGTCGAAGAAGAACGTGTCGGGTGGGGCCTCGGCCCGCGGCGTGTTGGGTCCAGGCAGTTCGTAGAAGTCGCGCGGGCCGCCGGTGGCCTCGAAGGTCCCGACCGGATCGACCAGGTCGGCGTTGCCGAAGGCGATCTCATCCAGAGCGCCGGGCACGCTGTCGAAGTCGAAGACTGTCCGGAAGACCTGATTGCCCGGGCGATCGGGCCGCCCATCCAGCGATACGCCGGCCGAATTGATCAGGCCGTTAGGCGTCTCGGTAGGGGCGTTGTTGTTGGTCCGTGCCACGAACGCGTAACGATTGGCCGGCAGGCGATCGTCGAAGGTGACGATCAGCTCGCCGAGGAACGGGTCGTTGGGGTCGGTCCGTAATTCGTTGGTGGCGACGAATTCGACCGAGCGGATGAACTCGGAAAAGTCTTCGCCGATGATGTCATCGGGGTTGGTGTTGCCGTCCTCGGGGCCGAACAGGAGCCCATCAGGGCCGGGCAACAGCGAAACGAGTTGATAGTTGCCCAGGTTTTCGGCGACGCTCGGATCCAGCGCCTGGATGTCCAGATCGAGTGCGGCCGGGATCTCCAGGCCGGGCTCGAAAACGAACGGGTCCTCGACACGGAACCTGAGTGTCTCGATTTCGTTGATATCTTCGCGGAGCGAAGGGGCCTCGATCGGGATCAGGGTCGGGCTGGTCCGATCGATCCGGAACGAGTAGTCGCGGGTCGAGGCGGGACCGAACGCATCGGGGTCGGTCGGGTTAGCGCCGTCGCCGACGATCAGGGCGCGGACGGCTTGGAAGCCTTCAGGCAGCCGCTCCGGGGCGCGGAACCGGAAGACGCCGTTGGCGTTGGTCACCACCAGTTGGCTCGACTTGGTCGTGGCTGCCGCCAGGTCGTCGTTGACGTTCAGGTCGAGTGTTCCGAGCGTGTCGCCGCTTCCCTCGATGAGCCCAGAGTACTCGATGAATACGCGGAGCCCTTCGACCCCACCCGGGAAGGATGCGGAGACACGGCCTTCGAAGGTAGGCCGACCGGCACTGGTGTTATTGTCGCCGAGGACCCCACGATCGGACCGCGGGACCAGGCTCAGATCCAGGATCGTCGGCGCTTGGAGGTCCTGCTGGCCGAGGTCGAATTGGAAGGTGCCGCCGGCTTCGCCGTCCCCGGTCGGGAACACGTTGTTGAACTCGCCGTCGAGGATGTTGCCGGCCATATCACGCAGGCCACCGTCGACAATTTGAATGCCGTAGATGTCGCTGGGGAGTTCGGACTGATCGACTGCCGCCAGGTCGAATGTTAACGTGTTAGTCGTGTTGTTGAAGCTAAGCACCGCGCCCTCGGCCTCGCCGACGAGTACGTCGTCAGCCGAGAAGAGGACGCCGTCGGACCCAGCGCGTCGGAGCTGAACCACGCCCGAGTCGGTCAGCAGGCCAGGCCGCATCGTCTCGCTGAAACCGATCAGGATCGTCCGGCCGCTGACGCCCACGCTGGTGATCACCGGCAGAACCTGATCGTTCAGCTCGAAAGAGCCGCTGAACGGGGCCACCACCTCACCCTCGACCGACGAGATCGTACCGATCTCGTAGGCGAAGTTGCCGTTGGCCACGGCGGTCGTGTCGGCGACGATCGTCAGCGGGAAGTTGACCAACTGCAAGGACTGATCGTCGATCACCGGCGCACCGACGACAACGTTGATGCCCGCCGGGAGGTCGGTGAAGGTCAGATCCGAAGCCTGGACCGTCGTAATGTCGACGTTGTCGTTGAAGGTAACCGAGAGGACGTCGGGGAAGGCGTTGACGGTCGCGTCGACTGCCGGGTCGACCGTCGAGACGCGGAACAGATCGACGGCGGTGAGGGCGTCGACCGCGTTGACAAGTCCGAAGCCGCCTTGAATATCGAATTGACCGGGGGCCGAGCCGTTGAGCGGCACGGCGGAGGCGATCATCGCGTCGCGGATCTCGTTGGCGGTCGCTGTGGGGACAAGCTCCCGCATCAACGCTGCCACCGCAGCGAGGTTGGGCGCCGAGGCCGAAGTCCCGAAGAAGTTCGGGAAGTCGTCCGGGTCCTGCGGGATGTCAGCACCAAAGAAGGTGGTGTTGCCACCATCGATCCCCGAAACGTCTGGCTTCAGGCGCGTCTCGACCGACGCCTTCCGGGTTCCGTCGGCATTGATCGTGATCCGGGACGGACCGAACGAGCTGAAGTCCTCGGAGAGGATTGGGTTCGGATTGTCGAACGGCGGCGCGCCGAAGAACGGCACGGCCCCCACGCCGATCGCCTCGGCGGCCACCGGCTGGCCATAGGTCGTTGGATAGGTCGTGCCGCCGGCGGTGCCGAAAGACTGATCAACATCAATGTCCGAGATGAATTCCTGGAACCGCACAAACTGCGGATCCGGGCCGCTGTTGATCTGGATCACCGCACGCAGAGCGCCGGTCGGTGCTGCGAAAAACTCGAACGGCACCTGCGTTGTCAGGTTGTTATCGTTACCCTGGGCAACAATGTTGTCATTGGCGTCGAGCAGGATGATATCGAGGTCACTGGTGACCGCATTGGTGAAGAACGGTTGGTCATATTGGAAGATGATCGTGCCCGCGGCATTGACATCGACATCGAGGGTGAACGAGACGCCAGGACCCGGATCGAAGTCGTGATAGCGACCCGCACCTAGGCCGGGAACGGTCGCATCCAACGGGCGGAAGGGGGACTCGTAGCCGCTGTCATCGCTGTTGCCAGCCGAGCTGAAGTAGACAGCGCCGTCGTTGACGACCTCGATGGCTGCGCTGGCGATGATCCCGTCCTGGAAGAACGGGCTGGAGGCGAATCCGATGTCGTCGACGATCACATCGGAGCCGAACTCGCGGAGGGCCAGGATCCCGTCGGCGAATCCAGCCGGCCCCGCGTTGGTCGCCGAGTGGAAGGCTAGACCCGCACCCGGTGCGATGTCGTGGATCAACTCCAACATGGCCCGACCCTCGTCGGAATCGCCGGGCACCCCATCCTCGAGGATCGTCACCTCGGCCGGCAGGTCGCCGGTCGCTTGAGAGTCGGCCAGGCCGCCGGCAACCTGGTTGGCCGAATCGGAGAGCACGCCGATGGTGACCCCCGTCCCATCGACGCCGAACTGCGTCCGCGCCACGTCGGAGAACAGCGACTCATCGGCTTGGTTGTTGGCGACGCCTTGCACCCGCGTCTTGGGGTCGATCAAGACGATGACACCGCCGACGTCGTCCGAATCGGCGATGTCGGGCAGGCTTTCCATTGGGACCATCGCGGTGACCACGCGGAACTGCTCGGAGACGGCGACCACCTCCACGCCCATGTTCGCTAGCGAGGTCTGGAACTGGTCGAGGTCCATCCCGGTGGCCGGGCGCAGTTCCAAGGCCAGCCGTCCGTCGACGAAGGTCAGCTCGTTGAAAGATGGCTGAAAAGGCGTGTTCACCTGCTGTTCGATATGGTCGAGATACTCCGAATAGACTTGGATACCGTTTTGGCCCAGTTTAGCCAGGGGACCATCCTTGACGTCACCGATCTCGCCGACGCCTTGGCCATCCAGAAGGGTCCGCACTTCCAAGCTTTCGAGCCAGAGGCGACGGGCCCGACCGTGCTGCGGGGTGCGCCCCAGGCGTCGTCGCTGCGCTCCAGAGAAACCGCCGTTGTTGCTGCTCGCCATCGCCTTGCGCTCCACGGTAGAAAACCGCTCCTGGGGGTCATGGACGGGCCGCGGTCCATTGATGAGGTGACCGAAGGCGCCGCGAATCCCCGGGCCGAATGCGAAACTCTCGCGAAGATCCATCCACGAAAACCAGCGGGGCCGTTGCGGAGCCGGACAGCGACGCGACCCGCCCGGACGCCCCCTGTTCCGGGCGAACAGACCGATCTCGCGCACCGCACAAGCCGAGGTGATTGGGGCCGATCCGGAGCCTGACGGAGGCGCCGGTGGCTGTCTCTGATCGAAACGAGAGGGAAGTCGTCCGGGCAGGTTAGACGATCCAACGAACCGGAGCGTTCCCGACGCCGAAAGGGGTCGGTGTCGAGGGGGCTCGCCGGGATCCCTATCCCGGATGCATCGACGAGTCAGATGACTCGCCGACCGCGCGACAATCCGTTGCGGATCGCCCCTGACAGTCATGATGCATGCACCCAATCATGAGGAGGGGCATCGCAGCCGTCAAGAGGATTCTCTGCCGTGCTTTCATCGACTGACTCAAGGGACTCAAGGGGACGTGAGAGGCCGACCGACTTTCGGCGCAGACCCACATCCGTCTGATGCAATCTGTCCCCTAGGCGTGCGTTGTCAAACTCTAACGGCAGGGTGTGAGCAAACCAGGACGTGGTTGCCCCTGAACTGACGAGCCTGTCGGGCGGATCGATCGCGAGATGAAGATCCTGAGCTCGTTCCGAAGTTCCTTGAAGATGACCCACGGCTTGGTCGAAGGGGAGGGACCGAAGTCGTGGCGATCACCAACATGCCGATCACGCGGCCGTTTCCGGATGGTCGGCTTGATCCGAAGCATCCGAGAAGGTTGGACGCGAGGCTTCAGGCGATTATTCGAAGGGCTTCGGACAGCAGTCAGGTGGCCAAGAGACCGCGGTCCTCGAGTTCGTTCCGGAGTTGATCGGGATCGCGATAGACGATCGCCTCGAGACCCGAAGCCCGCGCGCCATCGACGTTGACCTCCAGGTCGTCGATGAACAGGCAGGCCGATGCTTCTAAGCCCGAGGCCGCCACACAGGCCCGATAGAAGGTTGGCGCCGGCTTCATTGCCCCAACCCGAAAGGAGAGGAGCTGGGCGTCGAACGGACCCAGGGCCTCAGCGAATGCGCCGTCGAAGACCTCGACGTGCAGGGGGTTGGTGTTGGATCCGACCAGCAGTCTGAATCCACTGCGCTTGACCCGATATGCCAACTCGAGGACCGGGCGGTTCGGGGTGAAGATCCCGTTCCACGCCTCTCGGAAAAGGTCGAGGCTCAGCTCCTCCTGGGAGAGCCCGATCCCTTGGGTGACGCCCTCGTGGAAAGTCAAAGTGTCGATCGTGCCGGACTCGTAGTCGACCAGAACTCGACGCCCCTCAAGGCTCTGGAACCAATCCCAGCCGGCCTCGGCGACCGGACGGCCGAGCCGCTCGGCGATCGTCTCGAAGGCGCGTCGGTGGTCGAAGAAGGCCAGGACGTTGCCGAAATCGAAGATGACGGCGCCGATCGTCGAGGATCGCTCGGGAACGCTCATGTCCGGGCGGCCTCCAGCTCGGGAGCCCCAACGCTCGTGGGCGACGCGGGATCGGTCGAGGCGGCCGACTGGTTGGGTGCTTCGGCCTCGAACTCGTCGGAGTTCGGATCATCCGTTTCGATCTCAGGTGCGAGATCGGCGGGGCGGTCTTTGACCGACGGTCCATTGACGGGCCTGGCGATCGTGGCCCAGGCGTTCCAGATTCCCGGATCGATCGTCGAGGCGATGGAGCGGACACTGAAATCGAGGGCGAGGGTGTAAATCCGCTGGACGTGTCCGCTGGAGGCGCTGATGGCGGCGGTCCGGCCGTCCAAGCTGATACAGGATCGCGAGGCGTTGGGCGTCACGACGGTGTTGGCCAAGCTGGAACGATAGGATGGGAGGACCCAGGACGATCCCGCATCACCGCGCCAGGTTTCCGGGGGCAATTCGGGACAACCCGATGGGCCGACGTTCCCTTCAACGCGTTGATAATTCCCAATGTATGGGGACCCATCTTGGCCGTTGCCGTGCAGCCGCTCGATGACGCCGAGGGTGAACGCGAGGCCGTCGCCGTCCTCGATCTCTGAGGGAGAGCGGGTCATGCCGGGGGCGAAGGGGCCGTTGCGGCCTTCGGGCTGATCGCCGGTGAGGAACCGGTAGCTGGTCGGGGCGGTCCGCGTCCCGAAGGCATCGACAAACTCCGGATCACTGGGGCAGAGCAGGCCCGTGCTGGCCCAGCCGATCGATTCGAGCGTGAGCCCCTCGGGTTCCTCGATCGCGAGCCGCTCGGGCTCGAGATCGGCAATCAGGAGGGACCAGGGGCCGAGCTGCTGGTCGGCCTCGAGGTCGAGATCGGCGACGGGGGGGAAGCGGTCCCAGGTCGTCGTATAGCTCTCCAAGGCCTGGCCGATGAGTTGCAGGTTCGCCTGACATTGCGTATCGCGCTGCGCGTCGCGGAGTTGGGGGAGTAGCGAGATCAGTAGGAGCAAGCATAGGCCGACGATGGCCACGATGACGAGCAGTTCGACGGCCGTCAGGCCACGGGGGCCGAAGGAGACGCATTGCGTCGCGGGCTGAGATACCATGGCGGGACTCATGGAGGAGACTCGACGAAGCAGGATCGGCACAAGTCGTGCTGGGGCGGTCGGTTCCTCACGCACCTCAATGCCGTAGCGGAACCATGGATCGGATCACCCCAATACGGCTCAATTTAGGCCGAGACGTCTCGGGGGGCGAGTCGCTCTCTTGCTTCCAGTGGACGGCCGATCGTCCCTCAGCGACTGTTTACGACCAGATCGGCGGTCCCTTGATTGCCTGCCGCGTCGACGGCGCGAACGACCAGCACGTGTGGCCCCTCGTCGAGTTGGCCGATCGGGATCTCGATCGTTTCTTCTTGGGTGTCGAAGAGGCGATCGATCGGATAGAGCGGGGTCCAGGGGCCACCATCGAGGGCGTATTCGGCGGCGGTCAGACGGGTCCAGTCATCGCTCAAGGTCGCCAGGATCAGGCTCCCCCGGGGGACCAGGACGATCGTCGGTGGATCGTGATCGACGAGGAACGATCGGCTTTCCAGGCGTCCACGTTGCGCTTGGGATTCGGGGTTGGACGGGCGATCGCTGGCGATCACCTCGATCCGGTAGAGCCCTGAGGGCCAAGCACGAGTGTCCCAGCGGTACTGCGGTTCGGCCAACGGAGGCTGATCGATCGGGACCCAGTCGGGCCAGTCTTGCTTGCGGAGTCGGAGCTGGAACCGCAGGTCGTCCTCGTTCGGGTCGCGTGCCGTCCACGACAGCTCGAACTGGTCACGTGGCTCCGAGCCGTCGGCCGAGGCCACGTCGGGGACTTGGAGATCGGAGAGTTCCGGGGGAAGGTTGCGCGACTGATAGAGCAGCGTGATCGCTTCCAGAATGGGACTCCGATCGGTCCTCGTCGTGCTCAACTCGGCCTGGATCTGAACGAACCGCGCGGCGGGCACCTCGGCCAGGCTGGCGGAGGCGATCGTCTGCCAGTCGGACCAATCCGACCAGGACGCATCGATCCGCCGGGTCGGGCCGGAGCGGGCGCGGAGCTGGATCGCGGTGCCCTCGGGGGTCGATCCACGCCAGCGCAAGGCTCCGAACCGACTGATCAGACCGGCATCGTGGACCGGGCTGGTCAATGTCCCTCGGCTCCGAAACTCCGGGAGGATCCGAGCCAGGCCGCCCGAGGAGCCCAGACCGACCAAGATCGCTCCATCGCGCTCTCGGGTCAGGCAAAGAACTTGATCGTGGTCCAGCCTGGCCAGCGAGCCGACCGTCCCGGTCGCTGGATCGAGCCGGAGCACGTGCCCCGGCTGACCGGTGCCGATGATCAACGCGCCGTCGTCCCAAAGGAGCGACTGGACCAAACCGGGAAGCTGGAGGAGTCGACGGACCTTCCCTTCGTCGTCGACCCGATAGACGGCATTAATCCCCGGTTTCCCCGGTTCGAAGATGGCCGTGCCCGGCCTCGTGGGGATCGGTTTAGGTTCGGGCACTTCGATCAGAGATGGCAAAGGTGTCGATGGGTCTCGGCCGGAGCCTGCGGGAAGGATCAAACCCTTGAGGAAGGCGCTCGGGTCGGTGATCGGGGCGTTGCTGGTATCGGGGTCCGGCACCGCCGAGCCGAAATAGAGCAGCCCTTCCGGATCGACCGTCAGGCAGCGGACCTCGCCCTCGGGCGAGTCGAGCAAGACCCGCGACGGCTGGCCCGGCCGGAGCTGGTAGATCAGGCCGGGGCCGTCGGTCCCGGCATAGAGCGTCCCCTGGTCATCCAGGGCGAGGCAGAGAACATGCCGTTGATCGGTCTGGAGGACCCGAGTCCAGATCTGACGGATTGGATCCCGGCGCCAGACTTGGCCTCGAGGGCCGGTCGCCGCGTAGATCGCCCCCGACGCGTCGGCCTCGACATCCCAGATATAGCCGATCTCCGGACGGATCCGTTCGATCTCGACTCGGGGTCGGTCGAGGTCGGCCTCCGGATCAGCCACCTCAGTTGGGTTCGAGGTCGGGCCCGAGGTGATCCGCAGGATGACGCCCCCCGAACCATCGGTCCCCGCGTAGAGGGCTCCGTCCGGGTCGAGGCAGAGGCTGAGGACTTGGGTCGACTCGGCTTCCAACCAGGGCTCCCAAAGGCCCTCGCCGACTCGTCGAAGGATCTGCCCGCGATCGCCTGACGCCGCGTAACGCGATTCGTCGAGGCCGACGGCGATGTCCCAGACCTGAGCGACTTCAGGGATCGGCTCTGGCTGGACGGGGCGGTCCAACGCGATCTGGCCGCGAGCGTCCGGCACCAGATCGGTCAACGAGGCGTCGGTGAAGCCGTCGCGACCGGTCAGTTGCCAGGTCTGGATCTGACCGGCCCTCGACGTCGAGTCGCCCAGCGTCGGCAGGGCCAAGCAGACCGCGACCAAAGCGATCCTCCACGGCACGATGGCCCATCGTGCTCGGAGATTAATGGTTTGAGGAACCGAAGCTATTTCTCCAATCAACGAGCGGGACCGTCCGAACCTAGGACGCATGGGAACCTCCGGAGGAGCAAACGGGTCGGGATCCGGACTCGTCGAAGGACGGTTCGGCCATGGATCTGATCGCGGTGATCGCGCGGGTCGGCGGCTCCGTCAAAGGCCGGGATCCATCCTCAGCCGTTGCGTTTGACCTCGAACGACGGAATCTCGAACGTTCAGCGATCAACGTCGAGGTCCCGGAATTCGGAGGATCGGGCGGGATCCTCAACCAAGAATGGAGGTTGAGGATCCCGCCGTCCCGTGTCGTTAGCGGGCGGCCAACTCGTCGCCGTTGCGTGCGAAATTGTACGAGAGGCCGGTCGAATCGACCACGTCGAAGCGGACCCGCCGCGAGCCGTCGATGACGTAGTCGGTCGGTTGGCTGATGACGAGGTCGGCGTTGAGCTTCGGAGGGGCCCCGCCCCGTCGAGCCTTGAAGACCGTCAAGACACTGCTCGGCAGATCGTCGAGGCGACGATCCCCCAGCGCAACGCCTGTGCCCGGCTTCCGGAGGTGAACATAGAGCGAGGTCCGACGCATCGACGTCTGGTGGGCGATCGACTCCCAGAACCGCTCACGTTCTCGAGGCTCAGCCGCCCCGGGGTCGTTCTCAAGGAGCCGACGCATTGAGGTCCGCTGATCGCAGACGGTGGCCTCATAAGTACCGGTCGGGAAGTCCTCGGGGATCGGGATCCGGATCGTCAAAGGGACCGGATCGTCACGTTGGGGCTCCAGGTGGACCCGGACCCGAACGGTCTGGCCCGGCTCGACACGGGTGGTCAACGGTTCGATCCGCGCGATCTGAGCGCCGCTCAGGCCCGGCTGGATCGCGATCCGACAGCGGACCTCCCGGATCCGGACCGGGTCGACGGTGTTGTGGCCGATCAGCTTGACGGCGTGACCGACGCTGGAGACCAACGTGGTCATCCCTAGCGATCCGTTGAAGTTCGTCCCGCTCTTGGTCTCCTCCAGGAGGATCGGCTCGTCGCGGCCCTCCAGGACGATCTCGGTGGTGATTTGGGCCGTCATTCCCCTCGGCAATCGCCCTTCGGTACCCAAGGCGCCGGTGAGGACCGCGTGGATCATGTCGGACATTAGGCTCCGGTGCCGGACGATCTGGACGCGGTAGGTCTGCGGCTCGGAGAAAACGCCCCGATCAACCGTGACGGTCATCGGAAGCAGGTCAGGCACTGCGCCGACCCGACCGGCGATCCCAGTGCTCACGTCGGCGTCGATCGTGCCGATGACCCGGAGTGGCGAGCCCATTTTCATGCCCACGCTGGAGCGCGGATAGACCGTGTGGATGTAGCTGGTCATCATCGGCAAGTCGCAATCGCCCAGATCGTACATCGGGTGACCGAAGGCGTAGACCCGATCCCCTTCGACGTGGGTGACCGTACCGATGGCCGAGATGTCGAAGTCGCCGATGACCAGCCCGACGCTGACCGGTGAGCCGGGCCGAATCGGGGTCCGACCGTGCTGGTCGATCAGCCACTGGGGCGCGGCACCGTTGGCGATTGGAGCCAGGCCTCGAGGTTCGAGCCGACCGGCGATCGCTTCGAGGGCCGCGTCGCCGAATCCGCTCAAAGCGACCGGCAGGCCGATTGGGGACCAGCCAGTTCGTCCCCTCGACGCCCCGACGGTTCGGTTGCCCGGTCTGAGATCGGACGGATCGAGCCACCCGAGGCCGTTGACGCCTCGACGCGACGACCACTCGCGGTGGAGGATCGGGTCCAGAACCATCAACGGTTCGACGTCAAGCCGTCGGAGGTTGCCGTGAATCGGTCTCGACACGTCGTGCTGCGCCAGGGCATCCGGCGGGATCTCCGCATCGAGGTGTCGGGCTGCAAATCGACGGTCGGCCGGCCGCGCGTACTGGACCATCTGCGAGAACGGGGTGACCCCAGCGATCGGATCCTTGGCGAACTCCCAGGTGAACGCCACAGCGCCCAGGAGTTTGTCGTCGATGTAGATCGGGCTGCCGCTCATGCCTTGGATGATCCCGGAGTGGTTCAGGTTCAACCCGTCGAGCCGGCAGAGAATGACGTCGCGGCCGGCGGCCACGCCGCGCTGTACGCCGAGGACTTCGGCCTCGAAGCGTTCCAACTGCGTGCCCCGCATCACTGTCAAGCCGTGCCCACGCATGCCGGGCCGGACTTCGTCGATAGCCCAGTAGCTCGCGGAGTCGGGCTCGTCGGCTCGGGCTGTCTTCGGGGCGGGGGCGATTCCCAGCAGGAGGCCCGTCGTCAGGGCCAAAATCCCGAACAGGTTGCCCCACACGCGTGGTGGGGACTCGGTCGCCCCTCGTCGTCGAATCGGCAATCGCATGACCTTCCTCCTCGTCGCAACAGTTGGTGCGCAGGAGTCAGACCGCCAGGAGACCAAGGGAGAGGGCGCGGTCGATCCGGGGAAAACGTAGGGGCTCGTGCCACGAGACACCCCACCCAAACGTCCGTTCGTTCCTCGGTGAAGACCGATCCTGAGGATCGGAATCAACCGGTTCCCGTTCCTTCCTGGAATCAATCGGGATTCCGTGAGGGAATCTTAACACGATGTCCTATCGCGTCAACTGATAGTCGACCTCGGCGTTATCACGAGATCTGATGGTGTGGGTTGATCTTGTCAGAGATCGCCCCGGACTCGATCTCACAACGGCCGCCGTTGGGACCAAACTCTCCATAGGATCGTAGAAGCGGCTTGAGAAGTTGTCGGGGAACCGTCAGAGATTCCCGAAGGATCGGGTGACCGTGCGGGTTTTGTTGATTATGGGGGGGTGCGGGGGTGCTCGGATGGTCCGAAAGAACTCCGAGTCGCCTCAAGCGTTCGGCGGCCCTGGCTCATGGTCCGGATCTTCCGTCGTCGCTCCATTTTGAAGCGGCCCGCGTGCGGCCCGTTGTTCCCTTCGATGCTGCTCGAACACCTGCTCTAAGGTGAGCCGTCGCGAGGTCTTCAGCAGGAACTCCTGGCGTCGGGCGAACTTATAGGTCGCCACGCTATCGAGGAAGGCGAGGATCAGCAGCAAGACGACCGTGAAGGCCACCAACAGCCAAAGTGAGGCAAAGACCAGATAGCGGGGATCCGGCTCCGGCCCGTCGGCCCTAGCTCCGCCGTCCGCATCGGCCCTAGCTCCGCCATCCACGTCGGCCCTCGCCTCTCCCGCTCCGACGCGACCCGGGTAGATCGTCGAGGCGATCAACAAGGCGAGGCTCGCCAATATCATCAAGGCGATTCCGAGGGCGCGTCGACGGTCCTGATTCCGAAAATAAGTGCGATCCTGATCGGTCTTCTCGAGCGCCTCGCGACCGTCTCGGTGGCGAAGTTGGTGCCAGACCAGACCCGAGGCGGCTAGGCCGAGCCCAATCCCCAAAAGATACCCCATGAACACCAACGGTTCGTTCACGATAGCCGATCGCATCGAAGGGCCTCGACGGGACGAGGCGACCCGCGATGGATCGCCGGCGACGACCCGTCCGGACCCGATCCACTACAGCGAATCGGTCGACGCCTGACAAGGCGATCGAGGGCCGACTCCACGACTCAGATCGCCGAGCCAGCCCTGTGTAATGCGACTCGCCTCGGCGAGTCTTTCGGGACCCACCCGCCCCTTTGATGATCAATACAGGTCGATCTGCGAGAGCTGCCGCTCGACCCGATCGCTATGGCGGGCGATCTCCTCAACAGCGGTCCGGATCTCGGCCGGTTGGACCGAGTTCTCGTCGAAGGTCCGGGTCATGAAGTACATCGGTCGGCCGTCGAACTGGCGGATCGAGACCCCGCCGAGCAGCTCGGCGTTGAGCCGGAGGACGAACTCGTGGTGGTTCGGATCGGCCTCGCCACAGATGGCGAAGATGGCCAGTTGGCGTTGGCTGACCTTGCCGGGACGCATCTCGATGAAGACCTCGTGGAGCCGCTCGCTGGGCAGCGAGGCGAGCACGCGGAACTGCTCGGAGCCGCCCAAGACCAGACCGTCGATTCCCCGGAGCGCGTCGAGGACCAGGCCGTCGATGTCGCGGGGTTCACGGAGCGAAGCCCGGAGCGCATCGTCCAGTTCCTCGGCGGTGGCGAACCGCTCCTCGGGACGCTTGGCCAGGCAGCACTTGAGCACCGCGACCAGTGGGTCCGGCAGCGACTCAGCGAGCGTGCCGGGTCCCAACGGCGGTACGGCCGTCTCATGCTGATTAACCAGGTTGGCGATCTGATCGCCGGTGAAGGGCAGCCGGGCTAGGAGCAGGTAGTAGAGCGTCACACCGAGGGCGTAAAAGTCCGACTGCGGGCTGGACATGGTGCCTTGGAACAGTTCGGGGGCCATGAAGCTCGGCGTGCCGGCCACCGTTGAGCAGGCCTCCTCGGTCGGGCAACCCTGAGCGTCTCGTCGACAGACGAGACCGAAGTCGGCGAGCTTGGCATGGCCTTGTGGGGTCATCAGGACGTTGGTGGGCTTGACGTCGCGATGGATCAGCCCACCGCGATGAGCTTCCCCCAGCGCGCGGGCAACCTGGCGGGCGACCCGGATCGCCTCGGCCACTGGCAACGGGCCTTCCTGGACCAGTTGGTCGCGGAGGGTCCGACTGCCCGGGATGTACTCCATCTCCAGGTAGTCGTAGCCACGCTCCGAGCCCAAGTTGTGGACGAGCACGATGTTCGGGTGCCGCAATGCCGCCGACGCTCGCGCCTCGGCCAAGAATCGGGCGCGGACGCGCGGTTGCCGACCGATCAGTTCCGGATGGATCACCTTGATCGCGCATTCGCGATGCAACGCGCGATGGGTGGCGAAGTAAACCCGCCCCATCGTTCCTTGGCCTAAGAGTCGACCGATCGTGTAGGGACCGAGCTTCTGATTCTCCAAGCTCTCGACCGGCTCGATCCCCCCGGGCGAGGTGGATAAGCTCAAGCTCAAAGGACCATCCCATTCGACGGTTTCGTGTTCGACGGTCATCACAGGTTCGGTTGCGGTGGGTTGGTTCGCGTGGGGATCGCTCATAGCCGGCTGTCCGGCGAGGGGTGGTTGAGATCGCGAGACGTCGAGACGCTTGAGCGGAGTCTCGAGATCACCTCCGCCGGGACCCATGATTCAGTCCTTACCAGCAAATCGGGAAATCGGGAATGCGTGATGGGCGTTGGAGCATCACCGCCCTGGCCGCCCCGTTGGGAAAAAGCGGAGGTCAGGTCGAGGAGGTTGACAACGGGTGAGCCTGTCGAACCGGAAACATCCCCCTCGACAGCGGAACCCCGTGGGAGGTTCGTCTCGGGATCGGACATCGAGGATCAAACAAGGGCATGATGGGACATGTCCGTGATGGGCAAGGATGCGGTCTCGAGAAGTTCGTGTGCGGATCGCTGAGCGGATTCGCGAAATCCCTACGAGTTGGCAGTTTGTCCGAGCGTGCACTCCAAGGATCTTCGTGTTCTCCCTGTAATCTTGAACGTTTTTCCGAGAAAACAACTCTTCAAGGGCAGTTGAGGTTCTTATGAAACGGATTGGACTCATCGTCGTGGTCGCGTCGTTGTTGATCGGCGGTCCGGGTCGTGCCGAGTTGCGTGTCGGGTTCGGTCGCGCCGAGATCACGCCGGAACTCAAGGTCGATCGACCGGTCTACATCGCCGGATATGGTCCGGATCGTCGAGCGACCGGGGTTCATGACCCGCTCTTCGCGCGGGCGTTGGTTTTGGACGATGGGATGGGCCGGATCGCCCTGGTCTCGGTCGACCTGATCGGCCTGTCGATCGCCAACACACGAACGGTACGGGCATCGCTGCCATCTTGCGACGACGTCGTGCTTGCAAGCACGCATAATCACGAAGGTCCCGACACGATCGGGCTCTGGGGACCGGCACCCCAGCGGTCCGGGGTCGACCCGGATTACATCGAGCTCGTCGAGCGTCGGGTGATCGAGGCGGTTGGCGTGGCCATCGACCAACTCGCGCCGGCCGAGGCGATTTACGGGACCGCGATCTCAGAGGAACTGCTCGCCGACAGCCGACGCCCGATCGTCAAGGATCCCGTGCTGCGGGCTCTACGATTCTACGAACCCGGCGCCCCCGAACGTTCGCGGGTCGTCGTCGTCCAGTGGAACTGCCACCCCGAGAACCTCGGCAGTCGGAACACGTTGATCACCGCCGACTTCCCGTACGCGACCATCGACCAGTTGGAGGCCACCTACGACTGCCCAGTGCTCTACCTGACTGGGGCCATCGGCGGCTTGATGAGCGCACCGGAGCGGACCTTGAGGGGATCGCGGGGCCAACTGCTCAGCGACGACGGCGACTTCGAGTTCGCCGAGGTCTACGGCCGTGCTGTGGCGGATCTGGCCGAGTCGGCGATTGAGGACGCCGAGCCGATCGACTTGACGCCGATCCGGAGCGTCTCGAAGACCGTTCGCCTCCCCTTGGAGAACCCCTACTATCGCCTGGCCTTCAGCCTCGGGGTGATCGAGCGAACCGCCTACACCTGGGACGGCGATTCAGACGGCGATGCACCGGCGGTCAACTCGCGGCTTCCGATCGGCCCGATCGCCTTGGAGACCGAGGTGGCCCTGATCCGTTGCGGTGACTTGGACGTCGCCTGCATCCCCGGTGAACTCTATCCCGAGCTGGTCCATGGGCGATTCGAAGAACCCCCCGTGGCCGATGTTGACTACCCCAACGCCCCGCTCGAGCCGACCGTGGATCAGATCGTCCCGAGTTCGAAGCGGCTGATCCTCGGCCTGGCCAACGATGAGATCGGCTACATCATCCCCAAGCGGCAGTGGGACGACGACCCACCCTACGCTTACGGCCGGACCAAGCCTCAATACGGCGAGATCAACAGCGTTGGCCCCGAGGTTGCGCCGATCCTCATGCAGGCCCTCCGACGCTGCGCCGAAGAGTTGGCCGATCGCTGAGATCGTCGGACCAGTTCCGAGATCCGTGCCGAAACCTGAGATCGTGGTGACCTCGCAAATCGATGCGAGGTCGCCTGCCAGATCGATCTGAGGGTGCTCAGGCGTTGTACGAGGTGCTGGCGGTCGTCCCGCCGCGTCCGGTCCAGTTGGTGTGGAAGAACTCGCCGCGCGGCTTGTCGATCCGTTCGTAGGTGTGGGCGCCGAAGTAGTCGCGCTGTGCTTGGAGTAGGTTGGCCGGCAGTCGCTCGGTCCGATAGCCGTCGAAGTAGGCGAGGGCCGAGGTCAGGGCCGGCGCGGGGATCCCGTGCGTGACCGCCGCGGCGCAGACCCGACGCCAGCCAGGTAGGGCCTTGGTGATCGCTTCGGTGAAGAACGGGTCGAGCAGCAGGTTCGTCAGGTTCGGGTCGCGCTCGTACGCCGACTTGATGTCGCCCAGGAAGACGCTCCGGATGATGCACCCGCCGCGCCACATCATGGCCACGCCCCCTTTGTTGATCGACCAGCCAGTCTCGGCGGTCATCGCGTCCATCAAGGCATAGCCTTGGGCGTAGGAGACGATCTTGCTGGCGTAGAGGGCTTGCTCCAGGTCGGCCACGAAGGCGTCTTTGTCGACGTCGAAGGTGACCTCAGGCGCCGGGAGGATCCGACTGGCGGCCACGCGCTGGTCCTTCTGCGCCGACAGGCAACGTGCGAAGACGGCCTCGGCGATCAACGTCAAGGGGACGCCCAGGTCCAGCGCCGTGATCCCGGTCCACTTCCCGGTCCCCTTCTGGCCGGCGGTGTCCAGGATCAGGTCGACCATGTATTGACCGGTCTCCGGATCGCGATAGCCGAAGATGTCGCGGGTGATCTCGATCAAATAGCTGTTCAGCGGCCCCTCGTACCAGGAGGCGAAGACCTCGTGGAGCTTCGGCGGTTCGTAGCCGAGCAGCTCACGGATCAGCAGGTACGACTCGCAGATGAGCTGCATGTCGCCGTACTCGATCCCGTTGTGGACCATCTTGACGAAGTGG
>CAZSSM010000013.1:78573-110067 GCA_964609385.1 uncultured Planctomycetia bacterium | reverse complement strand
GGTCGTCGGTGCGCAGGGGCGGATCGTCCTGTTCATCGATGAGCTGCACACGATCGTCGGCGCCGGCACGGCCGAAGGGGCCGTCGACGCGGCCAACCTACTCAAGCCGGCCCTGGCCCGCGGCGAACTCCGATGCATCGGCGCCACCACCCTCGACGAGTATCGCGAGAACGTCGAACAGGACGCCGCCCTCGAACGTCGCTTCCAGCCCGTCTTCGTCGGCGAACCCTCCGTCGAGGACACCGTGGCGATCCTCCGCGGTCTCAAGCAGCGCTACGAGTCCCACCACAAGGTCAAGATCCGCGATTCGGCCCTGGTCTCCGCCGCCAAGCTGGCCGACCGCTACCTGACCGATCGCTTCTTGCCAGACAAGGCCATCGACTTGGTCGACGAGGCATCCAGCCGATTGGCCGTCGAGTTGCAGTCGGTCCCCACCGAAATCGACGTTGTCCAACGTCAACTGCTCCAACTCCAACTGGCCAAGCGGATGTTGGAGGACGAGGACGACCCCGATGCCCAGTTGCGGCTGGCCGAGACCGAAGAGCAGATCGCTCAGCACGAGAAGCAACTGCAAGACCTCCGCTCCCAATGGGAGCTTGAGAAGTCCGGGATGGGCGATCTTCAGGAGATGCTCCAGGAGCGCGACGATCTGACGCGTCAATTCAGTCGGGCGCACGACGCCATGAGCCAGATGCAGAAGCGTGGTGAACTGCCCGACGAGTCGATGTTTCAAGAGCTGGCTCGGATCGACAAACGTCGTCAGGAGGTCGAACGCCTCATCGCCCGCGTCGAGTCGGCCCAAAAGCAGCCCGCACAGCCCGAGCCGGAGAACCGCCTGCTCAAGGAGGAGGTCGACAGCGAGGAGATCGCCGAGGTGGTCAGCCAGTGGACCGGAATCCCGGTCTCACGGATGCTCACCGAGGAGCGTGAGAAGCTGCTCGACTTGGAGGATCAGATCCACCTCCGCGTCGTCGGCCAGGACGATGCGGTACACGCCGTGTCCGAAGCGGTCCGTCGGAGCCGCGCTGGGCTCCAGGACGAGAAGCGGCCCATCGGCTCGTTCCTGTTCCTCGGGCCGACCGGTGTCGGCAAGACCGAGCTGGCCAAGGCCCTCGCCGAAGTCCTCTTCGACGACGAAAACCACATCGTTCGAATCGACATGAGCGAGTACGGCGAGCGTCACAATGTCGCCCGTCTCATTGGCGCTCCTCCAGGCTACGTCGGCTATGAGGAGGGCGGTCGGCTCACCGAGGCGGTCCGACGCCGGCCTTACTGCGTCGTCCTGCTCGACGAGATCGAGAAGGCGCACCGCGACGTCTTCAACGTCCTGCTCCAGGTCCTCGACGACGGGCGGTTGACCGACGGTCAAGGGCGGACCGTCGACTTCCGGAACACCGTCATCATCATGACCAGCAACCTGGGCAGCCAGGTCATCGCCGAGTTGGCCGATGCGGGACAGACCGACCAGATCCAGGAACGCGTGCTGGAACTGCTCAAGAGCGAGCTGCTCCCCGAATTCCTCAACCGGATCGATGATGTCGTCACGTTCCAGCCACTCTCACGTGAAGATCTCGTCCCGATCGTCGACATCCAACTCCGCCACCTCCACACCAGGCTCCGCGAGGTCGGACTCAAGCTGATCGTCACGCCAGATGCCAAGGAGGCCTTAGCTGAAGAAGGCTACGACCCGGCCTTCGGCGCCCGGCCGCTCAAGCGGGTCATCCAGCAGCGGCTCTCCAACCCGATCGCCAGCATGCTGCTCCGCGAACAGCCTCCCGAAAGCTCCGTCATCCGCGTTGAGTGGCTGCCCGACGACCGCGACTATCGCTTCGACGTCGTCCCCCCCGAGCAAACCCCCTCGACGGTCAGTTGATCGCGGACAGCCGTCCGAACCTATGAGATCGGTAACCCGGTCCTTCCCCGGTTCGACCTGGGGAGACCGGGATCTCGGTCCCTATGAAGAGCCGATTCGACGCAATCATCGCGAACCCTACGATCGAGATCGGGTGTCCATTCAGCAACGGTCCCCCTATCCTGACTCGAACCGATTAGGCTCGTTCGCTGTGTCTCCAGGGACCATGCAACAGATTGGTCCCCGGTCCTAAGATCATGTTTTTGGCACGATACCTTTGGGTGTGGACCAAGATCTTGATGGGTCGTGCTCAAGTTCTCTCGAACATAGCCCTTCTCGCTGCGATGCTTCCTGGTGCGGGCGCGTTGACGGGATTGTTAAGGTTATTGAGGTTGTTGGGATCGTATGTTTCTTTGATTGTGATGTTAGCGGGCGTGTAGATTGGTTGTAGATTCGCATTCGAGCTGACCACATCGGCGTGCTCACAGATCGTTTCATCGACCGGAAGTCCGAGGGCCATTAACCAGACATCGACGATGATCCAGCTCGACGTGTCGTTGGGTCTGTTCGGATTGTAGTTGACGAGGACCCAGTTGTGGCCGGGCGTTGCGACTCGATCCACACGTGGAACTGGGTGTCTTCGACCACCTAATTTGAGTCTCTTGAACGCATCCACGGCGAAGTAGCCGCATTGCCCGACCCCCTGGAGGGTAGCTTGATGAGCCCCGTTTGCTGCGATAGTCGGAGCTTGCGTGTGGTTTGCTCCATGATCGTAGCAAAATCGAGTACTGGGATCGCCACTCCCGAAATCCTTCCCCGCTTGCCCTGCGCCCCACTTCGAACGATTCGCATTACACAATAGGTTCCACTTGAGGAAAAGCGCCCACGATTTTTGGCACTCAGCCAACGGCGCGGTACTCAGCCAAGATCTGTAGGGCAAGAAGTCCGAAATCGCATAGTTCCGATACTTGCGTCTGAGGTTGTCTGGTATGCGTCTGTTGACATGGTCCATCGCTTGATCGACTGGTAAGGGCATCGGTAGGTCTCCAGGAATCGAAACATGGACCGGGTTTGAGTTCTGGGTCGTCTCCCGCCCTCGTGATCGCATCGAGAGTTGTGGTTCGGTCCCGTATGGTCATTCCGACTTGAGACCGACTTTGACTCGAGCGCGTGGGACGATTGCGACCGCCGACACCCCTTTACCTGCGCGCCGAGTCGTTCTCGTTCCTCCGAGGGCAAAAAAAAAATATGGAGCGATCCGGGCGCCTCAATTTTCCGGAGATGCCAGACCGGCGACTCAGCCGTGCTGGACCTGATCGCAACCCCCAATCTGCGTAACCTCCGAACCCTCCAACTCATAGGACACAGAATCTCGGCATCGGTGAAGTGGGAGCGTTCGTACTAGCCGGTGCCAAGCACCTCCGAGGTCTTCGATCGTTGGACCTCAGCGGGCATCGGATCAATCCTGCCGGTGTGTTGGCCTTGGCCGGTTCGAGACTCTTCGAGAACCTCCGGTTTCTCAACCTCGATCGCACCAACTTGGGTGACGCCGGAGTATCGGCTCTTGCCGGTTCGCACCACGTACGGAACCTCCGCGTCCTTCACCTCAACAAGAACCGGATTGGATCGGCTGGCGCATCAGCCTTGTTCGACTCCCCGCACCTGAGCCAACTCCACACGCTCTGCCTCGAACACAACGGCATCGACGATGAAGCGATGTCGACCCTGGCAAGATCCGAGAGCTTGAAGAACCTCAGAAACCTCAACCTTGATCTCAACGAGATCAGCGCAGATGGCGTGGAGCATTTGGCCAAATCGAGCATCGCGAATAGACTCAGAAAAATCGACCTCCGAAAAAACTGGATCGGTGATCAAGGGGCGGCTGCTCTGGCCAACTCGCACCGTCTAACCAGGCTCTGCACGCTCGTGCTGGACATGCCAGAAATGAGTGATGACGGCGCGACTGCTCTGGCAAATTCTCCCTATCTCATCGAACTACGGAGCCTCAGCCTCGATCGAAACTCGATCGGCAATCAAGGCGTCCTCGACTTGGCCAACTCGAAGAATTATTTCCAACTCGAGAAGCTGTCTCTGAATGAAAACCCGATCGGTGCGACAGGCGCCGCTGCGTTAGTCACATCGCAGCAGTTTCCCAACCTCCGATGGATTGGACTCGCCAACATCCCGATCGGCCCGTCGGGAGCCTCGGCTTTGGTTTCGTTGCAATACAATCCAAACTTGCAATGGGTACACCTTTGCGAATTCCTGAATGACGAGAATTCAACGGTTCTACCGGGGTGTTCCAACGTCCGAGACGAGAGATGGCGTGTTTTTCGAGATGCCTCTTTTGGGTTCAGCTACGAAAAAATTACTTGATTTTATTTTACAACAATACATATATATTTCAATCAAATATTGTGATCTGATGAGACCCTCAGATTATTGGCGCGGAGGAGAATCCTGAGGAGGTCGTCGCGGTCGCGGTCGTCGAGGTGACCGAGCAAGACATCCTGAGCCGCCTGGGACTGCGCGACGAGCCGGGGTAAAAGGTCGCGACCCGAGTCGGTCAGGTCGATCACGATGGACCGCCGGTCGGTCGGGTGAGGGTGACGCTCCAGATGCCCCTTGCGGACCAACGGGTCGATGGTCCGAGTCACGGCCGCGCGATCGATCTCCAACCGTGCGGCGAGATGAGCCGGCGCGATCGGCCCTGGCTCGCAAAGGGCCAGGATGCTCCACTCCAACGGCGTCAGATCGAACGGGATCAGCCGACGCTCGAACTCCGAGCGCAGGCCGCGATGCAGACGATAAACCTGATGGCCGATGCTCGTTCCAAGCGGACCCTCCGATCGTCTTGCCTCGGTCATCTGCTTTTGTACCCCCACTTCCCCGGAATACCCGGCTTTCAGACCTCCACTTAAGTCTACTCGGAAAACAGTCCCGATACGACCTGCCTCGCAAGTCTTTGACAAATCTGTTGACCGAGTCAACAACGCGGGAGTCTAAAATAGGGAGTGTACCGTCGATTCGGAACCAGCCCTGCGAGTCGGCGAGACTCATGCCTTACCCTCAGAGAGAAAAGCGGTCGCCTTCCAAGCGGTCCTGGATCCGTTTGGCTCGCCTGATGAGTTGTTCAAGCCGCGAAAGTACGACCGTAAGGCGAGTCGGCGATGGCCTCAGAACCGACAGGTCAATTTAATTTCTATCGGATAAGTGTTTATTATTTGTAATAGATTGTTATATGATTCGCGCTCGCCTCATTGAACGGCAACCGATCCCAGCCCGACCAGCGCTCCCGTCGCTCGAGACCCGCCAACCGCGCCATCAAGTCGAGTTCGCTCGGCCAAGCGTAGCGCTGGGGGACCGGGTAAAGCTTCGCACCATCGTTGGTGAGGACGATGTATTGATATCGCACGACCTGCGAAACCGGATCATGCACTGCCGCTTCAAGGGTCGCGGAGTCATTCGTGACGTGCACCGTCCGCGTTGCTTGGCGGTTCAGCTCGGCGATGTCTGGGACGAACGCCTCGATGACGAACACCCCGCGCTCCGATAAGCGGCCAGCCACATTCTGGAAGCAGCGGACTTGGTCGTCCTGCGAAGTCAGGTTGAAAAGCGTGTTGAAGACGAGATAGATCAGATCGAACGACCCTTCGACGGCGACGTCGGCGAAATCGCCGAGGGTCACCGGAATCGCGGTTCCGCCCGGCTTATCACGGAGCTTGGCGATCATCTTCTCCGAAGCCTCGATGCCCGACACCGAGAGTCCACGCTCCGCCAATGGCAGCGCCACTCTCCCCGTTCCGATCGCCAACTCGAGCACCGTTCCCCCCGCAGCGAGGTCCGCGAGCACCTCGACCGCCTGCTTCGTCGATTCATCGGCAATCCGTGTCCCGTACCACTCATCATAAACATCAGCCATCATTTCACCGAACGCTTCTGGCCGATATTGGTCCATGACGTCTCTCGCGTAGAATTTAAAAACAAACGTTCTTTGAGAACAAGGATTCAAGTGGCTGTAATCTGATGTATTTACGCGTCAGCAGAAAAACCGTTTCCGATTTCTCGATCGAACAACCGGGCACCCGGGCCGATCAATCCTCGGTTCGGGCCAGGACGGCCACGATGATCCGGTCGGCGCCGGCGCGTTTGAGCGGTCGGGCCGCCTCGTGGGCGGTCGAGCCGGTCGTCATCACGTCGTCGACCAGTAGGACGGTGGCGCCTTGGAGCATGTCGGTTCGCTCCGCGCGGTAGGCGTTCCGCAGCAGATCCAGTCGTTGGGCTCGAGCCAGGCCGGCGGCATGCCGGGTGTGACGGACCCTTCGGAGACAGCCTGGTCGATGTGGCCAGCCAAGCCGTTGAGCGATCCGACGGGCCAGCGCCTCGGCTTGGTTGTATCCGCGCTGCCAGCGTCGACGCCAATGGAGCGGGACCGGGATCACCAACGGGGGTCGACCACCCACCTCATTACACAAATCGGACCCGTGACGCTCGACCCAGAGGTCGGCCAGGACACGGGCCAGCCAGGCGTGGGTGGCCGACTTCAAGAGGAGGCAGGCTTGTCGGAGCGAACCGTCATACCCACCGAGGCAGAGCACTCTCTCGAAAGACAAGGGTTGGCGGGCACAGGCGTAGCAGGTCGGAGATTGGGCGGCGAAGGGGCCGACCGGCATCGCGCAACGTTGGCAACGCGGGCGTTGGGTGTCGATCTGCCAGGAGGCGGCCAGGCGTTCCAGGTCGAGCCGCTCGATGCCTCCGGGCTGGGCTGGTCGTCGATGCTGGGCGATGGCGTGTGGCTCGGGGTAGAGCAATTCGTCGAGGGCATGGAAGAGCCATCGCGTCGCCTCAACGACGCCCATCGCCGTCACCCCCGACGAACCGCTGACCCTCGGCCAAGTAGCCGTGTAGGGACTCGCGGAGGTTGTTACGGGCGCGGGCCAGGAGCGATTTGATGGCCGCCTCCGAGCGGTTCATCACCTCGGCGATCTCGTGATAGCTCATCCCCTCAAACTTATTGAGCAGGACGGCTAATCGCTGATCATCGGCCAAGGTCGAGACGGCTTCGCGGACGACCTCGGAGAGTTCCAAGTGCCGGAGCTGGGCCGAAGGGGTGGCACCCTCAGCGGCGACCTGATCGAGGCCCGGCCTCGCAATCTGGAGACCGGACGAAAGCCCAGAGCCGACGCCGGCCTGCACAGTCGGGTGTCGCCGGCGCGAGCGGAGGTGGTTCGAGGCAACGTGGTTGGCGATGGTGAACAGCCAGGTCGAGAATTTGGCTCGCGGCCGGTACCCTTTGCGTGCTCGATAGACGCGGAGAAAAACCTCCTGACAGAGGTCCTCAGCCTCCTCGGAGCCCCCGACCAGATGGGTCATGATTCCCAGGAGCCGACTCTGATAGCGACTGACCAAGTATGCGAAGGCGCCCTCAACGTCCTGTCGGACTTCTAGCATCAGGCGGACGTCCGGATCGCGCGCCATCAACAGCGCGGCCTTCGCGTCGTCGGAGTCCGACGGCGAGGGGCGTCCAGATTGCGAGGTCTCGGGCGTCGACAACGGCGGGCTCCCTCAGCTCGGCCGCGACGGTGTTGAGGGTGGTGCCGTCGACGTGGTTGGGGATGTCGCGACGTTGGGGGGGATCGCGCTCTCCGTCGCGTCTCGAGGCCGCGGGGTGCGGCCAGGCCGAGCCCGAGCGGCCGCCCAACTGCCGTCCTCGGCGCGTCGTCGGAGCTGGCCGCAAGCCGCGTCGATCGGACGCCCCTTGGTCTTGCGGACCGTCACGCTGACCCGACCTCGACGGAGCGTCGCAACGAACGCGTCGATAGCGCGCGGGCTGGGACGCTGATATGGCAGGCCCTCGACCGGGTTGTAGGGGATCAGGTTGACATGTGCCTTGCGACGGTTCAAGAGGTCGGTCAAAGCGCGGGCGTGCTCGGGCCGATCATTGACCCCGTGCAGCAGGACATATTCGAACGTGATCTGACGGCCGGTCCGGGCGAAGTACTCGTCGGAGGCCTCCAGGACCGCGTGTAATCCGACCTTGGCGTTGACCGGTACCAACTCGTCGCGCAACGCCTCGGTCGGCGCGTGTAGCGAGACGGCCAGGTGGTAGGGGCGATCCAAGGCGGCCAGGCGTCGGATCTTCTCGGGCAGGCCGACCGTCGAGATGGTCACCCGTCGCGGGCTCAAGCCCAGGCCGTCGGGCGAACAGATTCGGTCGAGGGCGGCGATCAGCGGGTCGAAGTTGGCCAGGCTCTCGCCCATACCCATGACGACCAGGTGGCTGACCCGCTCTTCGATGGGCAGGGCATGCTCGGCACGGAGGACCTGCTCGATCATCTCGCCGCTGGTCAGGTTGCGCTCGACGCCTCGGAGCCCGCTCGCGCAGAAGACGCAGCCCATCGCGCAGCCGACCTGAGTGCTGAAGCAGACGGTCCGCCGAGACGGCCCGAACATCAAGACGCACTCGATCCGACGCGCGTCGTGGCAGGCCAGCAAAAGCTTGTGCGTGCCGTCGGGTGCGACGTTGTGCTGAGCCACCTCCGTGGTGAAGAGCTGGAAGTGCTTGGCCAACTCGTCGCGAAGGCTCCGTGGCAGGTCGGTCATCTGATCGAAGTCGGTGGCCCGACGTCGATAGATCCAACGGCCGACTTGAGCGGCCCGGTAGGTCGGCAGGCCGCGCTCGCGGAACCAGGCGGTTAGGGGCTCGGCGCCGAGCCCGATCAGGCTGGGTCGCGCATCGGTCGGAGACGCCATCGTGGTAAGTCCGGTTGCCTCGGAGGGCGTTGTGTCATCGGTTGCTGTCGAATCGGCCGGCACGTTCAGATCGAGCGCGTCAGTTCGGCCCGTGCGGTCCCGGCCCGAAGAAGACAGACGCCTCATCATAGTAGCGGAGGTCCAGGGTCTTCGTCGCGGCCACTCCCTCATTGAGGGTTGTCTCGATGATCCGACTGCCCGAGAGGGCGACCATGGTGCCGAAGCGTCGCTTGGTGACCAGATCGCCAGCGGCCAGGCCGAGCCGAGTGGCCAGGACACGGTCGGAGGCGCTGGGCGGCCCTCCGCGTTGAAGGTGACCCAGGACCACACAGCGCGTCTCGACGCCGATCTGGTCTTCGATCTCCCGAGCCACGTGGTGTCCGATCCCACCGAGCCGGACATGCCCGAAGGCGTCGACCCCCTCGGCGGCGATGACCACCCCGCGATTGGGGAACGTCGCCCCCTCGGAAACGAGGACGATCCCGTGCGTCTTGCCGTCGGCGCGTCGACGCCTGAGAACTTCGATGCAATGCTCCAGGTTGACCGGCACCTCCGGGACCATGATGTAGTCGGCCCCCACGGCCATCCCAGCAAAGCAGGCGATCCAGCCAGCATGACGGCCCATCGTCTCGATCACCATGATCCGTCGATGGCTCTCGGCGGTGGTCCGGAGCCGGTCGACCGCCTCGACAACCACATTGATGGCCGTGTCGAAGCCGAAGGTGACGTCGGTGACCATCAGGTCGTTGTCGATCGTCTTGGGCACACCGACGATCGGAATCTTGTACTGGCTGTACATCTTGTAAGCGACGCCGAGCGTGTCGTCGCCCCCGATGGCCACCAGGCCGGTCAGCTCCAACTCGTCGAAGGTGCGTTGCATCTTCGGCAGGTCGTCATCGGGGTTCTTGAACGGGTTGTAGCGGCTGGAGCCGAGGATCGTGCCGCCCAGACCGATGATGGCGTCGGTCTCTGATGGATCCAGGGGTTGGAACTGGAAGTTGACCAGTCCTCGCCAGCCATCGAGGATCCCGACACACTGCCCGTCGGCGAGACTGATCCGCTGGACGATCGCACGAATCACTGCGTTGAGGCCCGGACAGTCGCCGCCCCCGGTCAGTACCCCGATCTTCATGGACGGTCCTCAAGACACGACGGCGGGCGCCGAGCTTCCTGGCTAACGCGACGGTCGTGAGCGCGGTCCCAGACCGAGGCGGCACGCGGCAAGGCACGCGTGGAACGTTCGTCGACCGATGACGGGGCGGCTTTTGGCTCGATCGGGACCCCGATGCTCGCTCGTGATCGGACCCGAGACGCCGATGCGATTCTAGACCGAGAGGCTGGGAAGGAACACCCGCTCGATCCAGGTCGTGTCGGTCCGACCCTCCAGGAAATCCGGGTTACGGAAGATCCGACGGTGCAACGACTGCGTTGTGATCAGGCCGTCGATCCGCAGCTCATCCAGGGCGCGTCGCATGACTTCGGCAGCGTCTTCGCGCGTCGGCGCGTGGACCAAGAGCTTGCCGATCATCGAATCGTAGTGGGGCGGCACCTGGTACCCCGGCCGCACGTGCGAGTCCCAGCGGACCCCGAAGCCCCCGGGGATGCGGATGTCCTGGATCCGACCGGCACACGGACGGAACCCGTGTTCGGGATCTTCGGCATTGATCCGGCACTCGAAGGCGTGTCCGCGCGGCTCGATCTCGGCCTGGGTCACGCTCAGTGGCTCGCCCGAGGCGATCCGGATCTGCTGCTTGACCAGGTCCAGGCCGGTGATCAGCTCGGTGACCGGATGCTCGACCTGGATCCGCGCGTTGACCTCGATGAAGTAGAAGTTCTCTTCGGCGTCGACGAGAAACTCGACTGTTCCCGCGTTGACGTAGCCGGCCGTCCGCGCCAACCGGACGGCCGACTCGCAGATCTTGCGCCGAGTCTTCAAGGACAGCGTGGGGGCCGGCGACTCCTCCACGAGCTTCTGGTGTCGTCTCTGGAGCGAGCAGTCACGTTCCCAGCAATGGACCACGTGGCCTTGGGTGTCGGCCAGGATCTGAACCTCGACATGGCGTGGACGGTCGAGGAACTTCTCCAGGTAGATGCTGGCATCACCGAAAGCCGCGTCAGCCTCGGCCCGCGCTTGCTGAATGCTTTTGGTCAGCTCCGATTCCTCACGGCAAATCCGCATCCCGCGACCACCGCCGCCCGCCGCCGCCTTAATCAGGAGCGGATAACCGATCGTCCGGGCCACCTCCAAGGCCTGTTGATCGTTGCTGACTGCGCCCTCGGAACCGGGGACCACCGGCACCTTCGCTTGATGGGCCACCGACTTGGCCTCGGTCTTGAGACCCATCCGGCGGATCACCTCATGCGGTGGGCCGATGAACTCGAAGTTCGAGGTCCGGCAGATCTCGGCGAATTCCGGGTTCTCACTTAAAAATCCGTAGCCGGGATGGATCGCCTGGACGTCGGCCACCTCGGCCGCGGCGATGATCCGCTCAATGCAGAGGTAGCTCTCGCGACCGGGCGCGCGACCGATACAGATGGCGCGATCGGCCATCTCGAGGTACGGGGCGTCGCGGTCGGCCTCACTGTAGACGGCCACCCCTTCGATTCCCAAGTCCTTGCAGGCACGGAGGATCCGCAAGGCGATCTCGCCACGATTGGCCACCAAGATCCGTTGGAACATCGGTGTGCTCGGACTCCTCCCCAAAAGGATGGGGTGATCAACTCGGGACCGCGGGAACGGGGGCTCGCGACCGAGACCCCGGTGTACCAGGGACCTGTCGACGACGATGGGATCGGATCGTCCAAGGACCCAAAGCATCGGCTCGCGACCGATCGGCCGGCCTCAACGAAGTCTGTCGCTCCAGGCGACGGTGGGCGTTCGCTTTTCCGATCGAGGTCTTGGGAACTTGGTTTAGCTCGGCTCGACGCGGAAGAGCGGTTGGCCGAACTCAACGGCCTGCCCGTTGGTGACGAGGACCTCAGCGATCCGAAAACTCTGTCCAGGTGGGATGGCGTGGGCCGAGACGCCACCGCCGGCCGGGATCTCGGTGAAGACCTTCATCGCCTCGATGATGCAGACAACCGTGTCGTGCCGGACCATCGAGCCGACCCGGACGAACGGCTCGGACTGTGGATCGCTGGATGAGTAGAATGTGCCGACCATCGGGCTCGTGATATGGATCTGTTCGACCTCGGGCTCGGTCGTCGAAGTCGCCTGGGCTTCGACCGCGTTGGCAACCACCGTCGGCGCGGACAACGGCATCGGGGCGGGGGTGGCCACCGGTGCCGAGGCCGACTCGTGCGACCGTCGACGCAACCGGATCTGCATCGGGCCGTCGACCAGATCGATCGCCGTGAGGTCGAACCGGTGCATCAGCCGGACCAGATGGCGGATCGTCTCAACGTCGGTCCGTTCAGAGCGTGGGGAGAGGTCGTTCGGTTCCGACGAGACGGCGTTGGCAGACTCATCCGACATGGTGGGCTCGCGTTCGGGGATGGGGGCGGTCGGCCTCGACGAGGCGACGGGGCCACGGCCGAGCGAGGGGATTCCTGGTCCTGGGCGAGGACCCGATCCGGCGCGGGGTTGCCTTCAAGGAAACGGCGCCAACGCGTCCGGGTCGCGGCTGAGCTGGCCGAGCACCTCGGCCCCCTCGTCGGTGACGAGCACGTCCAGTTCGAGTCGGACGCCTCCCCAGCCGGGCAGGTACACGCCGGGCTCGACGGTCACGACCATACCCGCCTCCAACCGATCCTCGGAGGGCTGGCGGAGACTGGGCGCCTCGTGCACTTGGAGCCCGATCCCATGACCGAGGCTGTGGAGGAACTGCGGTCCGTATCCCGCTTGTTCCAGGCTCTGCCGCGCGACCTGATCGATCGCGGCGGCCTCCACGCCCGGTCGGATCGCGGCGATGGCCCGATCCTGGGCCGTACGGACCGCCTCATAGACCTCGGCGAATGGGGACGTCACCCTACTCACGGGCACCACACGGGTCAAGTCGCTTTTATACCCCGAGACCGACGCGCCCCAGTCGATCAGCAGGAACGTCCCGTCGCCGATCCGGGCCGCCGCGTCAGGACGATAATGCGGTAAGGCCGCGTTGGCCCCGACGGCGACGATCGGGTCGAAGCTGGCTGCCTCGGCGCCGCAACGCCGAAGCGACGCCTCCAAGGCATCGGCGACGTCCTTCTCGCTCTCATCGGGTCGGAGCCCACTGAGCAGGTGTTGCAGGGCGCGCTCGGCCACCGCGACGGCCCGGCGGATCACCCCTTGTTCCTCGTCGTCCTTGACCGCTCGGAGTTGCTCGACCTTGCCGGCGGTCGGCACCAGTTGGGTCGTCGTCAAGGGCACATCGATCGCCTCGAAGGCGGCCAGGGTCAGGTGTGCCGATTCGATCCCGAGCCTTGAGATCCCGAGCTTCGAGACGATCTCACCGATCGCCTCGGACAGCTTTTGGCCGATTGGCCGGATATGTTTCGGCAAGTCGGGACACTCGCGCTCCAACTGCTCGGTGTAGCGACCGTCGGAGATGATCAACTCCCGATCGCCCGGGCCGACGAGCATCATCGAGCTGTCGCCGGTGAACCCGCTGAGGTACCGGACGTTCGGTTCGGAGCTGACCAAGAGGGTCTCGAGGACCAGGTCGTCATCGTCGTGCAGGGCGCGTCGGAGCGCGTCGCGTCGGCGGGCATGGCCGGACATCACGGGCCTCGCTGCGGGCGGCGGGGACGAGGATCGGGTCGGCAACCGGTCGCCTCCGGTGAATATGCCGGTCGCGATCCTCGATCGAATCACTCGATCCTAACCCGTCAACCACGGGCGAGCCAGCCAAACGGTGTTGTCGACGCCGTCTCAAGCAAACGAGTTACCCGGGATGCCGAACCGGCCTCACTCGTTCATGCGCTCGACGAAATTGCGAACCGAATCCTGCATGACTTGCAACGATCGGAAGAAGTAGGCCTCGAAGTCGTCGGGCTTGGCCATAAAACATTCGACCGAGCAGCTTACATTATCAAATGCATTGATATAGATCTTGATCGTCTTGGTGTCCCGGTTGACTTGGTTGGCCGCCTCGAGAGCCCGGATCCGCTCCTCCTTGTCCTCGATCTCCCAGAAGTTGGGGAAGACCAGGTGGAAGAACCCCGGATCGTCCTCATAAATCGACACATAATAAAAGCGACCTTCGAATCGGAACGTGACGTCTCCGGCCTCGTCGATCTCCGGGCGGAACCCCTCGTCCAGCAGGAAATCGCGGACCCGCTCAGCACCGGTCTGCTCTTGAGCGTCAAGGGTCAGAGCCGGGCCCGACTCGATCGGTCCCCCCGAAGACAATGACAAGGCGGCAAGCAGGAAAATCGACATCGCAGACTCTCATCGCGGTGATGGGAATATTTCTCGAGTGATCCGCTCTTGATCAGAGCCGAGCATCGACTCCATCATCTTCAAATCACACTCTGAGCATAAAAGACCGATCCTACCTTGACAAGTTGCCGAGGACGGTCCGAAGCCGGCCTGAAGGCCAAGCCTGTCCCCGCGATCCGCCTCGTTGACATACAATCGTTCGTGACGTCGGCGCTTCACAGTGCGCTATGTGAGGACCAACGCCACGCAAGGATCGGGATTGCCATCGCCTCAACGTGGGGAATTGATGACCCCGGACGAATCGTGGGCCATGATGGAAAACGGATCGGATGTCGGATCGATGAGCTATCGGAGCTTGGCGGACTGTGTTGAGGACCTGAAGGCGACCGGCCAACTGGTCGAGATCGATGTTGAGATCGACCCACATCTCGAGGCCGCGGCCATCCAGCGCCGGGTTTACCAGGCCGAGGGGCCGGCGATCCTCTTCCGTCGCGTCCGGAACACCCCGTTCCCGATGGTTGGCAACCTCTTCGGCACGAGGGAGCGCGGCCGGTTCCTGTTCCGAAAGACCTGGGACTCGGTCCGTCGCCTCGTCGAACTGAAAGCCGATCCCGAAGCCGCCAAACGCCAACCGCTCCGGTATGTGGGTGTCCCGGCGACGGCCTGGAAGATGTTGCCCCGACGAGTCGGCTCGGGACCGATCCTGGCGCACCAGACTCAGATCGATCGGCTCCCGCAACTCAAGTCCTGGCCCGACGACGGCGGCGCGTTCGTGACTTTGCCCTTGGTCTACTCGGAGGACCCGCATCGGCCCGGACCAACGCACTCAAACCTCGGCATGTATCGGGTTCAGCTCTCCGGCGGATCGTATCGACCCAACCAGGAGGTCGGCCTCCATTACCAGATCCATCGCGGGATCGGCGTGCATCACGCGCGTGCCTTGGAGCGCGGGGAACGCCTGCCGGTTAACGTGCTCGTGGGTGGGCCGCCGTCCTTGATCTTTTCGGCCGTCATGCCGTTGCCCGAGGGCCTCTCGGAATTGAGCTTCGCCGGCGTCCTCGGTGGACGTCGCGTCGCCCTGGTCACGCCTCGCGATGAGGAGGGACCCAACCGCTTGCCGATCCCAGCGGAGATCGACTTCGCGATCTGCGGGACCATCGACCCGGAGACCCTGCGCCCCGAGGGTCCGTTCGGCGACCACTTGGGCTATTACAGCCTCGTCCACGACTTCCCCGTCCTGCAAGTCGAACGGGTCTATCACCGGCCCGGCGCGATCTGGCCGTTCACTTCAGTGGGCCGCCCCCCGCAGGAGGACACCACCTTCGGCGACCTGATCCATGAGCTGACCGGCCCCTTGATCCCGACCGTCGTGCCAGGCGTCCGGGCTGTCAACGCCGTCGATGCCGCCGGCGTCCACCCGCTCTTGCTGGCCATTGGCAGCGAACGATACGTGCCCTATGCCCAAACCAGACGACCCCAGGAGCTGTTGACTGCCGCCAATGCGATCCTCGGTCAGGGTCAGATGTCGCTGGCCAAGTACCTCCTGATCGTCGCGCACGAAGATGATCCGGACCTCGACGTCCGAGACATCCCGGCGGTCCTCGCGCACCTGCTCCAGAGGGTCGACTGGGCCGAGGACCTCCACTTCCAGACCAGAACCACGATCGACACGCTCGACTACTCCGGCCACGGGTTCAATCAGGGCTCGAAGGTCGTCATTGCCGCCGCCGGCCCGCCCCGTCGCGAACTGCCCACCGAGCTGCCGAGGGACATGACGTTGCCTGAGGAGTTCCCTGACGCCCGCGTCGCGTTGCCTGGGATCCTGGCCGTCCGGGGACCAACCTTCCGGCCCGGGGCTGTCGAACGACCCCATCCCGACCTGGAACGGCTCGCCAACGCGATCGGCCCCGACCACCCGCTCCGCCCCTTCCCAATGATCATCTTGGTCGACGATGCCGAGTTCGTCGCGCGTCAGCTTAACAACCTGCTCTGGGTCACCTTTACCCGATCAAACCCGGCAGTCGATATCTCCGGCGTCGACCCGTTCACGATCCACAAGCACTGGGGTTGCCGGGGACCGCTTTTGATCGACGCGCGGATCAAGCCGCACCACGCACCGCCGCTGGTCGACGACCCCGACATTGAGCGCCGGGTCGACGCTCTAGGCGCACCCGGCGGACCTCTGCATGGGGTCTACTGATAACTCGACCAAGTCATTTGACTTCCGAATTCCATCGACTTTATATCAGCTCGACCGGGCCTCTCAGACTCTGGCTCTGGTTTCGCTGACCGTTCGACGTCGGAGGATGCCGAAGGCTGCGATCAAGCCGATTCCCGAGAGGGCGATCGTCGAGGGTTCGGGAATTGTGAGCGCGAGGCCGTTGATGGTCCCGAATTCGGAGGGGAGGTCGCCAAGGAAGCTGGCCTCGGCGGTCATCAGGTCGATCGAGTAAAGCCCCGCGAGCCCGTCGACGTTCAACGCGGCGAAGGCGGTATTGTTACCCATCCCGTCGGTGAAAATGTCGAAACCGCCTTCCGGGTCGAAGTCGAGTTCCTCACCGTTGAGGGTCACCACGCCGACGGTCGAGAGCGTGCCGGCGTTGTTGGCCAGGGTGGCCAAACTGTTCAGAGTAGCATCGAGGACGAATTGGGTCGTCTCGGTCGCCCCGTCGAAGTTGTTGGTGTAGGCGTTCCCGACAACGAACGGGTTGGTACCCTCGAAGAGATCGCCGACATCATAGAAAAGCGGGGTGACCAGGGTCGTCGACCCGTCGTTGGGGTTGTAGACGATGTTGGTGTCCAGCGCGGTGACGGTCCGCATCCGATCGATGGTCGGATTGAAGTCGATGTCGAGCTGATCGGTCGCTGTCGGGACAGCGTCGATGCTGGCGGTCGTCAACGCGCCGGTGTTCTTGTCGACGGTGTAGTAGGTGTCGGTAACGTCGTCATAGCCATAGAGGACGCCGTCGAGGGGGCGGAAGTCGATCGCGTCGAGGCTCGCCGTCGTGCCGTTCAAGGTGATGGAGACGACGCTCGCATTGCCGGGATCATCGACGTCGAACTGGTGCAGGGTCGTCCCGCCGTTGCCGAGCACGAAGCCGAACGGGATCGCGTTGGCCCGTTCCGCACCAACGCACCACAGCAACAGCAAACCGACCAACAAGGACAGGGAGGTAACATATCGAACAGTCATCGATGAAAACTCCTAAATCGGATGGTGATTACTCGATCGAGAATCCAAACACCTTCGGTGCTTGTCGGAAGAGATCGACGAAACCCGCCGTCACGGAGGGTTGTCGAGTCGGCGGGTTGCCTCGCGGGTTCGCCCGAGTCCTTCGGGACCGCCCAGGTGGGGGAAGGTGTTGGGGAACGACTTCCGGGTCGTGTTCGGACACCTCGGCGCGTGGAGGGCGCTACATTCAGGACGATCACGACCGTCGACGAAAACCTTGGGAACGCACCGGGTTCCGACACCGCATGGGTGTTATGGACCGTTGAGCCGTCATGAGATGGGCTCGGATGACGGATTGAAGGTCGACTGTGACCGATCCGGTTGGGGACCGATCCCGAGCGACTGAAGAGGGTACGCACCCCCGAGCGAATTGGATGTCAGGGGCTTGGAGAATTCTGGGAATTCACCCGAGCCCAAGCGAACGCGTCGCGCATCGCGACGTTTTCGGGTCACGTGGGCCCAATCGAACGTCTATGATGGAAGGGTTCGGTCGTCTCCAAAGGAGCCCGCTATCGGGCCCTACCGTCCGAACAAACCCGAGTCGCCCACCGTCAGCAACCCGTCGCGATGTCCTGCCTCCGAGGAGACGGGGACCTATCCGGATGGAACCTACCGACCTCGAACTGCTCCAACGGATCGCCGATCGCGACGCGGAGGCCTTCGCCGCGTTCTACGATCGACACGCGCCGCTGGTGCTCGGCCTGATCCGTCGGCAGATCCCTGGGGCGATCGAGGCCGACGACGTGCTCCAGGAGGTCTTCTGGCAGGTCTGGGAATGCGCCGACCGCTACGACCCGTCGCGGTCCTCAGTCCGGGGGTGGCTCGCTTTGCTGACCCGTTCGCGCGCGATCGACTATCGACGTCGGAACCCGGTCCCCAGCCATCCTGATTCGAACGATCCGCGAACCATCGAAGTGGACCCGTCCCATCAGCTCGTCGATCAAGAGGCGCATAATCATCTGAGTGTCGCGCTAAAAGCCTTGTCAGCGGACCAGTCCCAGGTCGTAAAATTAGCGTTCTTCGACGGCCTGACCCATCATCAAATCTCCGAACGGTTGAATCTTCCTCTGGGCACGGTCAAGACGCGGATCCGTGCCGGGCTAGCCAAGCTCCGTGGCCTCCTGAACTCCGGATCGGACCCCGTGACGTGAATCCCCGACCCCCGGCCGACGAACCGCTGGAGGATCTGGCCGCGCTGTACCTCAGCGGCGCCCTGGAGCCCGATCAGCGCGCCGACTTCGAACGACGGCTCGAGTCGGGCGACCCGGATTATCTCGCCGCGGTCCGCGACCTCGCCCCGGCCCTGGACGCATTGGTCGAGGCGATTGAGCCGGATCCGAGCCCCCCCGCACCGGTCCGCGAGACGCTGCTCAAATTGGTCCGATGGACGACCCGGGGACGCGGTCGAACCTCGGTGCGCTCCGAAGAGGTCGAGGTGATCACCGATGCCGAGATGGGCTGGCGACCGACCACCTCGCGCGGTGTGACGATCCGACCCCTCTGGTCCGACCCCGGCTCTGAGACCTTCCTGCTCCGCATGGAACCGGGCGCCATCCTCAAGCCTCACCCCCATGGCACCCACGGCGAGGAGTGCTACCTGGTCGAAGGCGATGCGTTCTCGGCCGGCTTCGCCATGAAGACCGGCGACTTCCAGCGCCTCCCGTACGGGACCCATGGTCCCGTCAGCACCCGGAACGGATGCCTGATCCTGGTTCACCTCTCCACCGAAAACCCGGAGGATCCCGGGCAAGGACGCAACCCATTTCAAAACCAATAGAGCTTTTACCAAATATTATCCTTTTCTTTTAGTGAACTATTAAATAGACATCTGAAGTTATCCCAGTCGTTGCGGTGGGGGGTTGACCGAGTCGAATCGGCTGGAAAAGCTGGGGACTGCGGGTCGATCGTGCCGGCGTGTTGTCGCTCGGGGGATGATCGGCCCGAACCTCCCTCCATCGTGCGGAGATCGAACCGATGAATCGGCGTGGGATGCTGACGGGCCTGGGTGCGTTCGGGGTCTTCGGGGCCCTGGGATCCTCAAGGCCGGCCCTTGCAGTCGACGAGGCAGTTGAGGGGCGTGTGGCTGACGCGACGCGCGGCCTGCCGCCGTTGACGATCACCGACGTCCGAAGCATCCGCGTCCGCAACCTGAATGTCGTCAAGGTCGAGACCAGCGAGCCGGGGCTCTACGGGCTCGGTTGCGCGACGTTCCAGCAGCGGCCCTTGGTCGTCGAGACGGCCGTCAAGGACTACCTCAAGCCGTTCGCCGTGGGACGCGACCCGGAGCGGATCGAGGACCTCTGGCAAACCGCCTACACCTCATCGTACTGGCGGAACGGACCGGTCCTGAACAATGCCCTGAGCGGACTCGACCAAGCGCTTTGGGACATCATGGGCAAGCGGGCCGGGATGCCCGTCTACCAACTCTTGGGAGGTAAGTGTCGGTTCGCCGTCGACACGTATGTCCATTGCCGAGGCCTCGACTTCAAAAGCGTCGAGGATGAGGTCCACGAGGCGATGGAGCGGGGCTTCCGCCACGTCCGGATCCAGCTCGGGCGCTATGGCTCGCCGCATCTGGCGACCAACCCCGACTTCCAGGAGGCCGGCTTCGGCCACCCTGGAGATACGCTCTTGGAGTCGAAGCCCTACCTCCGGGCCATCCCGAAGCTCTTCGAACATCTCCGCGAGACCTGTGGCGAAGAGGTTGAGATCCTCCACGACATCCACAGCCGAGTCCCACCGGTCGACGCGATCCGACTGGTCAAAGACCTCGAGCCGTATCGGCCCTACTTCATTGAAGATCCGTTCCCGCCTGAGATGAACGGGTTCTTCGAGCGGCTCCGCGCCCAGACCACGGTCCCGATCGCCATGGGTGAACTGTTCAACAACCCGCACGAGTGGATCGACCTGATCACGCATCGACTGATCGACTTCATTCGCGTGCACATTTCTCAGATCGGCGGCCTCTCGGTCGCTCGAAAGATCGCGGCCCTGGCCGAGTGGTTCGGGGTTCGAACCGCCTGGCACGGTCCCGGCGACGTCTCGCCACCCGGACACGCGGTCAACATCCACCTCGACCTGGCCATCCACAACTTCGGGATCCAAGAGGCGGTCACAATCCCAGAGGAGGTCCGCGAGGCCTTTCCCGGTTGCCCGACGATCGAGAACGGCTACCTAATCATCAACGAAGCGCCTGGGCTCGGCGTCACGATCGATGAAGAGCGCGCCGCACGAATCGAAGCGCGAGGGTCCGGAGAGGGGATCTGGCTCCCGCTCCGCCGACCCGACGGCACCAGCGTCCGGCCCTAGGGGTCGTCCGACCCCTTGATCGTCATTGTCCCCTTCTCCCCTGCTCGACCCGGATCGGATGTTGCGTCGCCTCCGATCGATCCCGCGAGGACCCCGCGATGACGACCCCCTTGGTATCCACGATCTCCGAGCGCACGGCCTGGGCCTTGGCTGCCCTCGGCGCGCTGGTCGCCGGAGTGGCCTGGGTCATGGGCCGAACCGAGTGGGTCGGCCCATCGTTGGTCGGGGCGTTCGCCGCATTGGCCATCGCCTTTACGATCCGGCCCGCGCTCCGCGGATTCGCCTTCACGGCGTGGGTTCTGGCCTTCGTCGCCGGTTCCTTGGCCTACCCCGCCGCGTTCGGGACCTGGTTCGAGATCGACTTGAAGGTCCTGATCGTCCCGCTGATCCAGATCATCATGTTTGGGATGGGGACGACCCTGAGCGTCGGCGACTTCGCTCGCGTCTTGGCGATGCCCAAGCCGGTTCTGGTCGGGATCCTCTTGCAGTTCTCAGTCATGCCGAGCCTGGGCTTCGCGTTGGCCTCGGGGTTCGGTTTCGCGCCCGAGGTGGCCGCCGGGATCGTTCTGATCGGTTCATGCCCGGGAGGTGTCGCATCGAACCTGATGGCCTTCCTGGCGCGGGGCAACGTCGCCCTCTCGGTGACGATGACCGCCTGCTCGACCTTGGTCTCGCCACTGGTCACGCCGTATCTGATGCTGTTGTTGGCCTCACAGTATGTCGCGATCGAGGTGATCCCGATGATGTTGAGCATCTGCAACATGGTCCTGGTGCCGGTCTTGGCCGGCCTCTTGGCCAACCGGATCCTCTACGGATCGTCCCCCCTGGCCCGGTCGCGACTCAGCCTCTCGGCGATCGCGGTGGTCGGGATCGGGCTTGCCGAGGTCACATATCTGTTCGGCGAACCATATTTGGGTTCAGTGACGACCGGGGTCATTCTCGGGTTGGGGTTGGTCGGCTTGGTGAGCGCGACCAAGCTGGTCGTCGAGCAGGTCGCACATGGTCCGGTCAACTGGATGGACCGGGCCTTGCCCCTGGTCTCGATGGGCGGGATCTGCTTGATTATCGCGATCATCACAGCGCGCTCGGCGTCGGACCTGCTTCAGATCGGTCCCTTGTTGCTGTTGGCCTCGGTGACGCACAACCTGGCCGGTTACCTCTTCGGCTACGGAGCAGCACGTCTGGCCAAACTGGACGAGCGCGATTGCCGGACAGTCGCCTTCGAAGTGGGGATGCAGAACGGTGGGATGGCTACCGGCCTGGCCACCTCAACACTCCAGAGCGTGCAGGCGGCCATCGCCCCGGCCATCTTCGGTCCCTGGATGAACGTCTCCGGATCGGTCCTCGCGACCTTTTGGCGCGGCCGGCCCGTCGAATCAGAATCTCAACCCGTTCAAAGCGTCCCTCTCGAACAATGACATGCAGTTCATTTGGTCGTGGCTTCCGATGATGTTGCGGCTCGGTTATCGAGCAACATTTGAGCTGCTTCGGAGACAGTCCGCTTGTCCTCAAGGCGGTCGACCATGAGGTTGGCCTGCCGCATCGCCTCAACGTCGATCGACCCGAGCATCGGACGGAGGGCCTCGATGACGTCGGGCCTCCTCGATGCGCCCGGCGAGAGCAGGAGGATGGCGTCGTAGGGCGGGATCGCCGAGGCCGGGTCGTCCAGGACCGCGAGGTCGTAGGCGGCGATCCGGCCGTCGGAGGTGAACGCGGCGATCACATCGACCTCTTCGGCCTTGATCGCCTCATACATGAGCGTGGGATCGAAATCGACCTCCTCAGCGAAGGAGAGCGAGTAGGCGCTCTGGATCGCGTCCCATTCGGGCCGCTCGAAGAACTCGATCGCCCCGCCGATCCGCATCCGACCGGCCCGCGCCCGGAGGTCGGCGATGGTCCGGATCCTCAATCGTTCCGCCTCGTCGCGCCGCATCGCCAGGCAGTAGGCGTTCTCGAACCCGATCGTACCCAAACACGTTACGTCACGCTCGCGAGCCAGCCAGTTGGTCACTTCCTCAAGGACCGTCTGGGCGTCGGCCGTTTCGTCACGTTTCATGTAATTGGCCCAAATCGTGCCCGAATAATCGATGTAGACCTGGATCTCGTCGTTGGCCAGCGCCTCGAAGACGACCGCCGAGCCGAGCCCCGAAACCTGCTGGTGCGTGATCCCGGCCGCATCCAAGCGTCGGGAGACGGCTTCGGCGAGGATGTACTGCTCGGTGAAGGTTTTCGATCCGACCGTGATCGTCTCGACCGTCGGCGCGTCCGACATGGCGTTCCAGAGCTTCGGTCCTAAAGGCACGAGGACGCCGCCCCCGTAGAGGATCAAGACCAGCAGGGAGACGGCCACAGCCCCTTTCGTTCCGTTGCGCTGATCGAGCGCAGATTGGAGCTGGCCGATCAAGCCGTCGAGTACAACGGCTAGGGCCGCCGCGAGGACGCAACCGAAGAGGACCGCGTTCCAGTTCTGCGTCTGTAGGCCGCTAAAGATGTAGTTGCCCAAGCAGCGCTGACCGACCGGCGTGGCCAGCGTGGCGGTCCCGACGACCCAGACGGTGGCCGTCCGGATCCCGGCGATGATCACCGGCGCGGCCAGGGGCAACTCCACTCGAGTGAGCACCTGTCGAGGCGTCATCCCCACGCCCCGGGCCGCCTCGGTCAGCCCGGGATCGACCCCGAGGATCCCGATGACGGTGTTCCGGAGCATCGGCAGGATGCTATAGAGCGTCAACGCGATGACCGAGGGCCAGAACCCCAAGGCCGAGATCGATAGGCCCATCGGCTCCAGGGCCGGGTTGAGCCGCGACCCGATCAGGACCAGGATCGGGACCATCAGGGCGAGCAGGGCGAGGCTGGGCACCGTCTGAATCACGCTGGCGGTGGCCAAGAGCGGGTAGCGGAGCTTAGGCAGGCGGACCAACAGGATCGCCAATGGGAGGCTGATCGCCAAGCCGACGGTCAAGGGGACCACCGTGATCGTCAGGTGACTGGTCAGGTTATCGGCCAGATCGGCGGTCAGGTCCGGCAGGGCCTCGTCGCGAAAGGAGACGAACCAGGCGGACAAGGCGTTCCAAAATCCACGCATATCGGTCCTTTGAAGCTTCGAGTGATCTTCGGCCAAGGGCCATTCGGAGTCGGCTCAGGCTTGGGCGGCGTGGATCATGGACTCAATGCGCTCGGCGTTCTTGCGAGGCATCTCGAGGAGTTGCTCGACATAGGGATGGTCGGGCTGGGCCAGGAGTTCCGTCGGCGACCCGATCCGGACGATCCGCCCGCCGGCCATGGTGGCGATCCGATCGGCCATCAAGAGCGACTCGGCCATATCGTGGGTGACCATCACGGTGGTCAAACCGAGTTCGTCATGGATCTTGCGAAACTCGTCCTGGAGTTGGTCGCGGGTGATCGGATCGAGCGCACCGAAGGGTTCGTCCATGAGCATGATTTTGGGACGAGCGGCCAAGGCGCGGGCCAGACCGATCCGCTGTCGCTGGCCGCCAGAGAGTTCGGCAGGCATCCGGTCGCGGTACTCTGGAGGCTCCAAGCGGACCAACTTCAGGAGTTCGTCGACCCGCTCGGCGATCGCCTCAGGATCCCAGTCGAGCAGGCGGGGGACGGTCCCGATGTTCTCGGCAACGCTCATGTGCGGGAACAGGCCGATGGCCTGGAAGACGTAGCCGATCCGTCGACGGAGTTGGACCGGGTCGCCGGCCCGGACGTCCTCGCCGTCGATCTGGATTTGACCGGAGGTCGGCTCGATGAGCCGGTTGATCATCTTCAAGGTGGTCGTCTTGCCGCAGCCCGATTCGCCCAAAAGCGTGATCAGCTCGCCGCGCTTGACGTCGAGGTCCAACGCCTCGACGGCGAAGGTCCTCCCACCATCGAAGTTCTTGCGGACGTCAAGGAGCCGGATCATCGGGGCGTCGGCCGGCTCGGGCGTCGTCTCGGCGGTCGCGGTCATCGTCGGCTCATGGGGCTCAAAGGCAGGGAGTCGTGATGGAGAACGGGACCGAATTCAGCCTGGTGAGGCTCAGCTCGAAGCCGATGTATCGGTCAAGCATCTGAACTCGGCTGTTTGCCCATTGCAATCGGCTCAACTGGGCCACCCTGACCGTCGCCGTTCTTGGGATCGGTCCCAGCACCGTTTTGCAGCGGGGCCGCATCGTTGGTGTTGGCAACCGCCTCGTCGGCCCGGAAGATCGCGCGGGTCCGTCGAGCCAGGCTGCGACCGACCTGGTCCTCCTCGTTGACCACCACGTCGGCACCGGCCTGGACCAGGTCGAAGTAGTAGATGTGATAGCGACAACGGACCGCAATTCGAGCATCGGGAGCCAGTGCGCGGGCCAACTGGATCAGTTCGCGGACCACCCGCGCCGTCGGCAAAGTGATGGCGATGACGTCGAAACTGGAGAGGCCCAAATGCTCTAGGATCTCGCTCCGCGTCGCATCGCCTAGGTGCCCGGTTAGGCCGTACCGGGTGGCCACCTCGAGGTTGTCCTGGTTCAGGTCGAGCACCTCGATGTGGATGCTCGAGTCGCTCAACAACTCCTCGACCATCCGTTGCGCCGCCGGTCCGAACCCGATAACCAACAAGCGACGATGTGGTGCGCCTTCGGAGGTCACCGCAACATCCGTATCGGTCTTCGATTCGGTCTCAGAGCCCGACGAACCGCCGGTCGTCTCGGCCTGGACGTCGCGGACGCGTCCCGAGCGGCCGGTGATCAGCCGAGAGAACAACGCACCGGCCCGTGGACCGATCGCGATCAGATACGGCGTCAGCATCATCGTGGCGATCGTCGCCGAGACCATCAGGCGGAACGCCGACTCGCTCATCAACGAGTCCTCCACGCCCGGCTGGTAGGCGATCCCGGCCAGCACGAACGAGAACTCGCCCACCTGCGCCAAGCAGAGCCCGGTGGTCACGCCGAAGGTGTGCGCGAAGCCGGCCAGCCGCGTCGCCAGGTAGGTCACCGTCGCCTTGCCCAGCACGATCAAGGCCACCACGCCCAGGACCAGATGGAGGTGACCGACCAGCCAGAACGGGTCGCCGAACAGGCCGATCGAGGCGAAGAAGAGGGTCACCATCAAGGTCTTCAACGGTTGGATGTCGGCGTTGACCTGCGCGGCGAAGGGCGAGACGGCCAACAGGACGCCGGCCAGGAACGCGCCCAGGGCGGGGCTCAGGCCGAGATAGTTCGAGACCCAAGCCGACAGGCCGGCCATCACGGCAGCCAGCAGGACCGGCAAGTCGCGGTCGACCCGCAGGCTCTTCAGCTTCAAGACCCGAGGCGCGATCAGGTTGAAGGCCACCCAGAGGCTGAGGACCAGCAGACCACCCAACACGATCGAACGGCCCAGCAGCCAGAGCACGTCCAGCGCCGTCCCACCGCTGCTCAAGGCCGTGACCAACAGAACCAACGGGACCACCGCGATGTCCTGGACGATCAGGATTCCCAAGGACGACTTGCCGTAGGGCGTGTCGATCTCGGCCCGGTCGCGGAGCAATCGGAGCACACAGGCGGTGCTGCTCAAAGCGACCATCGCGCCGATGCAGGTCGCCTCCAACGGCGACGAGCCGATCCCGAAGGCGAAGAGCGCCGCCAAGGCCATCGTGGCGGTCACTTGGACCGGACCGGCCACCACCACCACTCGACCCAGCCGCATCAGGCGCGACGGCGAGAACTCCAGGCCGATCGTGAAGAGCAAGAGCGCCACACCGATCTCAGCGATGTGGAAAAGCTCCTGGCTGTCGCCGATCCAGCCGAAAGAGTTGGGGCCGACCAGCATCCCGGCCAGCAGGTAGCCGACGATCGCGCTCTGCCCCAACCGCTCGGCCAAGGTCCCCAAGGCCAGGGCGGCGGTCAGGAGAATCAGGATGTTCAGCACCGCATCCCAGGCGGCCGCTGCGCCCGGCGAGGCCGCCGCCCACAGCATCAAGTGGCTCATCGACATAGGGAGTCCCGGTCTTAGGATCGCAAAGCCCGCGCTGGTTGGTCCGAAGTCGCTCCGCATCACCGGGTTGCATTATGAAGCCCCAGGACCGCCGACGCCAGGGACGATGCGCCAGGCCTCGGGCTCGATCGACGGGTCAGACCCGTAACATCGGACCGTTCAGGTCGAGAAACCGGGAACTCCTTCTGGATCCGCGGCACGAATCAGTCAAGATAGGGAAGATATCCGGACCAGAGAACTGGTTTCGGAGATCTATCGCTCACTTAGGGTGTGGTTTCCCCTTCGACTGGGTGGTTAGGCTGACGTTAAGCGAACGGCTTGCCGCCCACCTCTCCGCGATCCGCCCCGAAGACGGCCGTCCCCGACGACTGACCAACCGGACGTCGTTGACGATCCCGTCGTTCGACACCCCGAGATGGACTCCTTCCGAAACGCAACCGAGGTTTGACAACACGATGAACGTCCTTTCCTGGTGGCGCGTCGCGGGCCTAGCCGCGTTCGCGTGCATGTTCCTGGTCGGCCCGGCCGACGCCCAGTTCCCCGAGTCCGAGGAATCGACTCCCCCGGCGGACGAGCGGATCCAGAAGCTTGAAGCACAGATCGCGGAGCTGGCCGCCCAACTCGAAGCGATCAAGCAAGAGCAAGCCGCCCCAACCGAGTCCGAGGGTGACTCGACGACCGTTGTGCTCGGCACCGAGGCGCTCGAGGCCCTCCAGTATCGCGAGTTGGGTCCGGCCACCATGGGCGGTCGGATCACCGACATCGCCATCTACGAGGCTGACCCCTGCATCTTCTATGTGGCGACCGCCAGCGGCGGCTTGCTCAAGACGACCAACAACGGGGTCGGCTTTACCCACCAGTTCGACTTCGAGACGACCGTCTCCATCGGCGCGGTGGCTGTCGCCGCGACCGACCCGGACCTCGTCTGGATCGGCACCGGCGAGGAGAACCCCCGGAACTCGGTCTCGTACGGCGACGGCGTCTACAAGTCGACCGACGGCGGCGAGACCTGGACCAACATGGGCCTGGCCGAGTCGTTCCAGATCGGCGACATCATCATCGACCCCAACGATCCAAACATCGTCTACGTCGCCGCGCTGGGACGCCTTTACGGCCCGAACGAAGAGCGCGGTCTGTTCAAGACCGTCGACGGCGGCGAGACGTGGACGAAGGTCCTCTATGTCGACGAGAAGACCGGCGTGCTCGACATCGAGATGCACCCCAGCGATCCGTCGATCCTGCTGGCGGCCACCTACGAGCGGAAGCGTGACGGGTTCGACACCAACGACCCGGCCGTCAAGATCGCCCCGGGCAGCGGGCTCTACCGCTCCACCGACGCCGGCGCCACCTGGACCGAGATCACCGACGGTCTGCCGACCTGCGACCTCGGCCGGATCGGTCTGGACTGGCACGTGGCCGACCCCAACATCGTCTTCATGATCCTCGAGTCCGAGATGATCGGTTCGGGCGACCCCAACGCGCCCAAGCCGGCCTACATGGGCGTCACCGGTGGCGGTGAGGGCGCGGCCCTGACACGCGTCGTCGAGGACGGACCGGCTGCCAAGGCGGGCCTTCAAGAGGGTGACGTCGTCACGGCCGTTGGAGACGTGGCCATCGATTCCTACCAAGGACTCGTCCAACAAATCCGCGACGCCGGTGCCGGCGAAACGGTCACCATCAAGTTCCGACGCGGCACCGAAGAAAAGACTGCCGAACTGACCTGGGGCGAACGGCCCTCTCAAGGCGGCAGTTCCTCACGACCCTTCGGCAGCTACCTCGGCGGTCAGCGCGAGAATGTTCAGGACAAGCAGGGTGAGGACGGGTTCGAGTATGGCGGCGTCTACCGATCCGACGACGCCGGGATCTCCTGGACCCGCGTCAACAGCCTCAACCCCCGGCCGATGTACTTCAGCCAGGTCCGCGTCGACCCCAGTGATCCCAACTACGTCTACGTCTTGGGGATCAGCTTCTATCGCTCCAAGGACGGCGGCAAGACCTTCACCGGCGATGCCGGCCGCGGCGTCCACGCCGACAATCACGCCCTCTGGATCGATCCCAACGACGGTCGCCACCTCATCTTGGGATGCGACGGTGGCGTCTACGTCAGCTATGACCGGACCTCCAACTGGGATCACTTGAACACGTACGCGATCGGCCAGTTCTATCACGTGACGACCGACAGCACGCTCGACTACAAGGTCTACGGCGGCCTCCAGGACAACGGAAGCTGGGGCGGTCCGGCCTTCCTTCGGAGCGGCGGGATCGTCAACCAGGACTGGTTCCGCGTCGGTGGCGGCGACGGCTTCCGTTGCTTCGTCGACCCCGAGGACCCCGACCTGGTCTACTACACCAGCCAGAACGGCGGGATGGCCCGGCGCAACTTCCGGACCGGCGAAGGAGCGCGGATCCGACCCGACGTCGAACGCGGGACGCGCGTCAACTTCAACTGGAACACGCCGTTCCTGCTCTCCAGCCACAACCCGAAGATCTTCTACGCGGCGGGCAACTACGTCTTCCGCTCATTGGATCGCGGCAACGACCTGGTCCCGATCTCCGAGTCGATCACCCTGACCGAGCGCGGGAGCGCCACGGCCTTGAGCGAGTCGCCCCTCGATCCGGATGTCATCTACGTCGGTACTGACGACGGAGCCTTCTGGATGACCCGCGATGGCGGCCAGAACTGGACCGACATCCGCGAGAACGTCGGCCTCGAAGGCCCGCGCTGGGTCTCCACTCTGGAAGCCTCGCGCTACGAGGACGGCCGCGTCTACGCCTGCTTCGACGGTCACCGATCCGACGATGACCGGCCGTTGCTGTTCGTCAGCGAGGACTACGGCCAGACCTGGGCCAGCCTTTCGGCCAACCTGCCGCGCGGCTCGACCCGTTGCCTCCGCGAGGACCGGACCAACCCCGACTTGCTCTGGTGTGGGACCGAGTTCGGCCTCTACGCCTCGCTCGATCGCGGCCAGTACTGGAACCGGATCAACGGCGAGGACCTGCCGACCGTCGCGATCCACGAGATCGCCCAGCATCCCAAGCTCAACGACATCGTCCTGGCCACTCACGGCCGGAGCATCTGGGTGCTCGACTCGACGCCGCTCCGCGGCATGACCGCTGAGATCCTCGCCGCCGAGGAGGCGACCATCCTCCCGACCGGCCCGGCGATCCGTTGGCGCCGGATGCCCTCACGGGGTGGGACCAACCGCGAGTTCGTCGGCGACAACCGGCCGCAGGCCGCCTTGATCTACTACATGCTGCCCGAGGACGTCGAGGAACTTCGCCTGACCGTCCGCAACGTCGCCGGCGAGACCGTCCGGCGACTCCGCACCTCCGACGATGCTGGCCTACACCGGGCCATCTGGGATCTCAATCTGCTCCCGCCTGGAGGAGACAACCAAGGCAATTCCCGATCCAGGCGCCGAGGACGTCCCGCGCCCGTCGGCGAGTACTTGATCGTCCTGGAGATCGATGGCGAACAGGTCGCCACCCAGACGCTCCGCGTCCTCGGTGACCCGGCCTACCCCGAGTCCGATCTCATCACCGAGTCGTTCGAACTCCTCGAAGAAAACGACGAGGAGATCGAGATCGACTGACCCGTTGTCCGATCGACCGAGACCCAACCGGTCTCGGTCATTCATCCCGCGTCGGCCGCCCACAACGAGGAGGGCGGCCGGCACGCGACGAGATTGTCCCCGAACGCTGGATACCAAGGACTTGGTCAGCCATGAAACCACGACATCGTCCGCCATCGGATCGGCATGGATTCACCCTTATCGAACTGCTCGTCGTCATCGCGATTCTGGCGATCCTGGTCGCCCTGCTCCTGCCCGCCGTCCAGATGGCGCGCGAGGCGGCACGTCGGACACGATGCATCAATAACCTCAAGCAGATCGGCTTGGCTCTAACCCACTACGAATCGCAGCATGCGACCTTGCCCACCGGTCGGATCCGCAGTCGGGTCGACGGGCTCGGTCAGGTCTATTCCAGTTTCGCATTGATGCTCGCCCAACTCGATCAGGTCCCGACCTACCACGCGATCAACTTCGACCTCAACGCCGACCGTGGACGTGGGGGACCCGAGAACGCCACCGTCCGTGCCACTCGAATCGAGCTGTTCACGTGTCCGAGCGACACGGGCTCACATTCCGACAAGATCGATCAGGCGCCGATCAACTATCAGATGTCGGTCGGCACCGGTTATCACGTCCAAGCGAACAACGGCATCTTTTTCGAGAACTCGCGGATTGGTTTCGCCATGCTCCGCGATGGGTCCTCGCAAACCGCCGCCCTCAGCGAACTGATCCGCAGCGACACGATCCAAGCCAACTGGGTCATCGACCGACCCGAGATCGCCCTGACCAACTATGAGACCGACTGTCGAGGCGAGTCAGTCGAGCCCCGTCCCCGAGCCCGTGGCAATCGCTGGATCTATGGCGCTCCGAGCCACACGATGTACTCCCATCGACGGCCACCGAACGATCTTCGGCCCGACTGCCGGGGCGGCGTCGCCTTCGGTGACCGGACTAACGAGGAATGGGACCGCCTCTCGCTCGACTCGGCCGCGCGGAGCTTCCACCCCGGCGGCGTCCATCTCCTCTACCTCGACGGCCACGTCGACTTCGTCTTCGACACGATCGCCACGCCGGTCTGGCAGGCCCTCGGAACCCGCGCTGGCAAGGAAGTCATCGATTCGGCCGCGTTCTGATAATTCCTTGCCATCCAACCGTCAGGAAAACGCTCTAAGGTGAGGATCCACTGCGCGGTGTTGTCCCACAATGGTGTCCCCCCGCTCAGCGATGCGTTTCCCCTTCGGAAAAAGGATGGCACGATGTTCGTCTGGACGATCGCGTTCGCTTGGACCCTGGTCCCATTGATTCCTGGACCGCATTCGCAAACACCTCAAGGGGACGTCGACGAGGCCTGGGTCGAGTTCAACGACCTGCCCTATCATGAGGGTCCGGAGGGCGATGACCCGCTCCAGCGGTTGAACCTCGTCGTGCCGAAGGGCCCGTCGCGCTGCGAGGTCGTGTTCGACTACTA